>JBDHIS010000009.1:0-159702 GCA_039587315.1 Gemmatimonadota bacterium
ATCGCCGGCACGCGCGCCGGGGTCGGCGGCTTCTACGAGGCCCTGAGCGACGGGAGTTTCGGCGGCTGGAACCTCGGAGTGCCGTTCCGCGCCAACCCCGACCGCTGGGGGTTCGATATGGAGGGCAACGCGGGGAACCAGCGCATTCTCCAGTTCCGCGACGGCGATTCGTCCGAGACGTGGCGCAGGCAGGGAATCCGGCATATGGCGTGGGGTGGCATCGCCACGACCGCTGACGTGCGCGGCTTTCTGCGCCTGGGAGTGGCGGCGGCCATCAAGAGTGAAGCGATCACGGTATATCCCGAGGCCGCGCCCGACACCCTCATGGCCGCCGTTGGGGCTTGGGGCAACTTTCTCGACCCGCGCTACATAGTCGTCACCCACTACAACGGCTTCGCACGGCCCGTGGACGTGGACCTCAGCACCCACCTACTCCTGGGCGCGTGGCTCGCCCCGGACGCGTTCGGCTATCCCCGGACTGGGTTCGGGCCGGTGGTCGAGGCGCGCGCCGGAGGCTCGCTGGGCCCGATGTTCGGCTGGGCGACGGTGGCGGCGAACGGGCTGTACACGTCCGCGGGTCTCGATTCGGGCAGGGTCGTGGTCACCGGCACGTTGGTGGGCCAGTTCATCCGCAAGACCTCCACCGTGCTGCACGTCGAGACGGGCGCGATGAAGAACAACATCCCCGGGTTCGAGTTCGACCTGGGGATAGTGTTCGGGCCCCGCGCCTTTCCGGCTCACGCGTTCACCGGCAACCGTATGGCCTGGGGCACGCTGGAGCAGCGCGTCTTTCTCATAGACGAGCTGTTCGGGTTCATGGGGCTGGGATTCGCTGGCTTCCTAGACTACGGCGGCGCCTGGTACGACACCGAGGCGGCGAGGGCGGGCGGCAACGTGGGTGTCGGCATTCGGTTCGGCGGCACGCGCGGAACCGCGGCGAATGTCGGGCGGCTCGATCTGTCGTGGAGATTCGGAGAGGGGTGTGTCCCAGCCTCCGAGGGATCCTGCGAGGGGAACCGCTGGGCGATCAGCTTCGGGAGGGCGTTTCCGTTCTGATTGCCCGCTCCACCCCTCCGATCAACGGCTCGTCGACACCGTAGCTCCCCAACTCTGCCACCGCGCACCACATCACCCGTCCCTCGGGAGCAGCACTCTCGAGCCGGGCGTCGAGCGTCAGACTGAACATGAAGTCGTGGTGGTAGTGGAGCGGCTCGCCACGCGCGGCCGGGATCTCGTGAACGTCCACGCTCACCAGCCGTGCCGCACCGCCCTCGACGCTGAGTCCCGTCTCCTCGACCACCTCGCGACTCGCCGCGGCGACGAGGCTCGCGTCGCCCGGCTCCACGTGCCCGCCCGGCTGGAGCCACCGCTCGAGGCGCTGGTGGTACACCAGCAGGACACTTTTCCGGTCGGAGGAGAGCACGACGGCGCTTGCGGTGACGTGGCCCGGATCGAAGCTGGTGCGGAGGAAGGGCTCGAACGTGCGCTCGAGCAACTCACGCATGCGGTGCACGCTGCTGACGGCTCGCGCGCTCTCTCCTGGATCGAATCCCTCGAGCAATGCCGACGCTTCGGCGACGGAGGGGCTCACAGCTCGACCGGCTCCACGCACTCGGGCCCTTCGTTGCCCGGCTTGCTCACGTATCTGCTGACAGGATAGGCGCTCATGCGCTCGGGAGGGAAGGGAGCGAGGATTTCGGCGAGGTCGGTGGCATCCTCGTTCTCGGGATCGAGCCAGCGGTCGCGATCCGCGGGCCCGACGATCACCGGCATGCGGTTGTGGATCGGTGCCAGCAATTCGTTGGGCTCGGTCGTGATGATCGTGAACGTCTTCCGCTCGTCTCGTGTCGTGCGGTCCCACCAGCGCTCCCACAGACCGGCGAACGTGAAGATGCTGCCGCCATCAACCCGCACGAAGTACGGCTGCTTCCCGCTCGCCATCTTCTGCCACTCGTAGAACCCGTCCGCGGGGACGAGGCAGCGACGCATGCGGTAGGCGTCCTTGAAAGCGGGCTTCTCGGCGACCGTCTCGGCGCGAGCGTTGATCATGCGGACCCCGATAGACGGGTCCTTGGCCCAGGAGGGGATTAGCCCCCAGCGCAGCTGGACCAGCTCACGCCCCCCGCTCGGGGACTCGCGCACCACTGCCGCGTCATCCGTCGGAGCGAGGTTGTAGCGCGGCTCGAACGCGGGGGCCGACAAGAGCTTGAAGACCTCGCGGTCTAGCTCGGCAATTTGAGCTTGGGAGAAGCGGCCGCACATGCTGCACGTTGTGCGTCGCGCAGCACGCGACGCAACCCCCACCTTCCGGGCGGCACTACCAGAGGGCAGATTCGAGTTGTCCCGTCCCCCACAATCGGAGGCACGTATGCGATCCCGCTCGCTGATCGCGCTAATCGGGCTCGCCGGACTTCTCGGCACCGAGCTCGCCGCGCAGGACACTGTTCGCTTCGAGCCCACCGAGCAGTTCAGGACATTCGCGGTGCGCGAGCCGGTGCTCACCGTGCGGCCCGGCACCGTGCTCATTTCCAACACACACTTCGACGCCTACTACACGGAAGAGGGCGGCACCTTCCCCGGCGAAGTGGGCCCGATCTACGTCGAGGGCGTCACCACGAACGACGTTCTCGTCGTGAGAATCGTGAAGATCACGCTCAATCACGACATCGCCGGCGCGCAGCTGTACTCGGACTTCGGGGGGCTCGCCACCGACGCTCGGGTGCGGCTGCTGAACGACCCCATTCCACCGCGGCGCTACGTGTGGCGGATGGACCGCGATCGCATGACGGCCAAGACCGAGCTGCAGGACAGCCGCATGAGTGAGATCGAGATCGATCTCCAGCCGATGCTGGGACGGGTGGCCGTGGCGCCGCGCGGCGAGGAGGCGTTCGGTGGGCTGTGGCCCGGCGACTTCGGCGGCAACATGGACGCGCCCGAGGTGCGTGAGGGCACGACCGTATACCTGCCCGTCTTCCACGACGGCGCATACTTCTATTTCGGCGACGTGCACGCCCGGCAGGGCGAGGGCGAGGTGGCCGGTACGGGCCTCGAGACCTCGGCTGACGTGGTGCTGGTGATCGACGTCATCAAGAACAAGACGATCGATTGGCCCCGGCTCGAGGACGACGAGTACATCATGGTGGCGGGGAGCGCGCGTCCCCTGATCGACGCCTTCCGGCTGGCCCACGTGGAGCTGGCCGAATGGCTGGGAGAGTACGGCTTCGGGAGGTGGGACGCGTACGAGCTGCTTGGCCAGGTGGCCGAGAACACGGTGGCCAACATCGTGGATCCCGCGTACACGGTGATTGCCAAGTTCCCGAAGCGGTTTCTGCCGGAGTGATTCTGGAGGAGGCGAGTCGCAATTCGGTGACGCCGGTGTGACGGGGGCGGATTAGACTGGATGGACGTTGCCGAGCCCGGCGTGAGAAGCCTGACGTGAGGGCGCTCACATCCTGGCCTCGTTTCCGGGACCAGTGTATGCGTCGGAGCAGCGTCCACGACGCTTGACGGACAGGTATGACCGAGCCCACCGCCAAACCCGAGACTGAGAATCAGGAGAGCCGCTCAACGGCGGGGAAGTCGGACTGGACCCCCAACCGGGCCGACCCGCGCGCGCTTCTGGCGGAGCTCCGCGCCAAGGTGGACTTCGAGGCGGCCGCCCGGCAGGGCGCCGAGACCTGGCTCAGGCAGTTGGAGAAAGCCCTCGAGACGATGCAGCTCGGGGTCACCATCACCGACGCCAACGGCAAGATCATGTACAGCAATCCGGCTGACGCCGGGCTGCACGGGTACGGCGTGGACGAGCTGATCGGAAACGACGTGGCCCTGTTCTGTCCGAAAGCCAACCGGCGCCCACTCAACCGCGACCAACTCCGCATCCTCTCCAGCTGGCAACGGGAGAGCGTCAACATCCGTAAGGACGGCAGCGAGTTCCCGGTGTGGCTCCACTCCGACATCGTGCTTGGCGGTGACGGCGAAGCCGTGGCGGTGGTGACCACCTGCGAGGACATCACCGAGCGCAAGACGGCCGAAGAGGAATTGCGCAGGGCCTACGACGAGTTGGACCGGCGCGTCGCCGAGCGGACTACCGAGCTGTCCGACGCCAACGCCCGGTTGCGGGACGAGATTGCCGAGCGGGAACGCACAGAGGGCGAGCGGATGCAGCTCGAAGCACAGCTCAGGCAGGCGCAGAAAATGGAGGCGCTGGGGCGGCTGGCCGGCGGGATCGCGCACGACTTCAACAACCTGCTGACGGTGATCCTGGCCAACGCCGAGTTGGTCGAGCATTCCCTGCCGCCGGAGAGCGAGCACCTGCAGGAGGAGCTGCACGTGCTCGAGGGCGCCAGCATGAAGGCGCGCGATCTAGTGAAGAAGCTGCTCAGCTTCGGCCGGCAGCAGGACCTCAGCCTCAAGCCAATTGACCTGGCGGGAGTCATCTCGGATCTCGAGGACGTGCTGCGGCGGCTCATCCCGGAGAGCATCCGGATCGAGCTGGACATCGGTGACGGCAGGGAGAGGGCCAACGCCGACAAGACTGCCGTGGAGCAGATCCTCATCAACCTCGCCACCAACGCGCGCGATGCGATGCCCGAAGGCGGCGTGCTTCGCATCGAGCTGTCCCGCGCCGAGGTTGACGCCGCCTTCTGCCTGGTCCATCCCGACGCCGCGCCCGGCGAGTACGTCTGCGTTCTCGTGAGTGACTCCGGCATGGGGATGGACGAAGACGTGAAGGAGCGCGCGTTCGAGCCGTTCTTCACGACCAAGCCGCCGGGAATGGGCACCGGGCTCGGCATGGCGATGATCTACGGCCTCATGACGCAGCAGGGCGGGTTCATCGAAGTGGAGAGTGCCAAGGCCGAGGGAACGACCGTCAAACTGTACTTCCCGCTCGCGCGCATCTCCTCGCCGGGCATACCGATACCGCGCGAAGCGGCCGAGGAACTCCCGCGCGGCTCCGAACTCGTGCTCCTGGTGGAGGACGAGGAGCGCCTCCGGGAGACGGGGAAACGGATCCTGGAGCGGTTCGGCTACCGCGTCATCATGGCCGGGGACGGACAAGAGGCGCTCGAGGCGCTCGAGGCGAGTGCTGAGCCGGTGGAGATCGTCGTGTCGGACATCGTGATGCCCCGAATGAACGGCTACCAGCTGCGCGACGCGCTGCGGCTCTCCGGTAACACGGTCAAATTCCTGTTCACGACCGGCTACGCCGGCGCCGAAGCCCAGGCGCGCGGCCAAACCGACGCGGACGTACCGCTGCTGCGCAAGCCGTGGAACCTCTCCGATCTGGTCCGTGGAGTGAGGGCCGTCCTGGATACGCCGTTCGAAGCGTAACTCTCCCGGTCACAGCCAAGGGGTGGGCAGTTGAGGTGCGCGAGCGGCCGCTTGAGAAAGGGGCCGTCCGGTGTGACTTTTCACGTTCGATCCGGCGCCGTAGCCAAGTGGTAAGGCAGAGGTCTGCAAAACCTCCATTCGGCGGTTCGAGTCCGCCCGGCGCCTCTGGCAGAAAGCCCCGCTCTCGCGGGGCTCGGCTTTGCCGTCCCGCACCTCCGCTACTATCCTCGACATGTTATCGTTCGCGGTCATGTCGACGTCCCTCTCTCTCCGTATCGTCACGTTCAACGCCTGGGCGTTGCCGATCAGCATCCCGTCGCAGCGGAAGCGCCGCCGCCTGGGGCAATTGCCGCAGGCGCTCGCCGCGCTGGACGCGGACGTGATCGTGCTGCAGGAGATGTTCGACGTGCGAGCGCGGCGGCGAGTCGTGCGCGAGCTGTGTCCGCCCTACGTTACGACGCCCGAGGCGGTGCGCTCCCGGCGCATCCTGGGGCTCGTGCCAATCGACGTGTCGGGAGGATTGTTGGTGCTCTCGCGCCTGCCGATAGCAGGCAGCCGCTTCGTACCGCACCCTGCTGGTGTAGGCTGGAAGCCGGATGAGCGAGTCGGCCGCAAGGGGGCGATGATCGTGCACTTCGAAACGCCCCTTGGGCAGGTGACGCTGTTCACGACCCACCTCTACGCCGGTACCAAGCCGAAGGACGCTCGCGTGCGCTGTACCCAGCTTGCACCGCTTCTGGAGATCCTGAACCAGGAGGCGAACGGGAACCCCGTAGTGCTGGCAGGGGACTTCAACACCTCGCCGACCGTCGGCTACCCGAAGCCGGCGGGTGCCGAAAACCCACTGACGCCAGAGTACGCTGCCTTGATCGACGCGGGCTTCAAAGATCCGCTCCCGCCCAACCCGACGCCGCCCGAGCGCACGGCGACGTGGGTTCCCAGCCGCAACCGCTACGCGGCCCTCCCGTACCAGGAAACCCGAAAAGACGCCCGCTACGACTACGTGCTGGTGCGATCGGGGTCGGCAAGTGCTTGGGAGGTGAAGAACGCCCGCACCGTCATCGACGACGCGGGCGCGCACCTATCGGATCATGTCGGCGTGCAGGTGGAGCTGGCTCTCTCCCGGCAGAATCCCTAGGCAGGCTCCGGCTCGAACCAGTGCTTCGTCGCCACGCAGACGCGGCACACCGAGAGCATCACGGGTACCTCGACCAGCACTCCCACCACGGTTGCCAACGCGGCGCCCGATCCCGGCCCGTAGAGGGCGATCGCCGTTGCAACCGCCAGCTCGAAGAAGTTGGACGCTCCGATGAGCGCACCCGGCGCGGCAACTGCATATGGCACCCGGAAGAACTTCATCAGGCCGTAGGTAAGCGAAGAGTTGAAGTAGACCTGAATCAGAATCGGGATCGCGATCAACACGACGTGGAACCAGCGCGTCGTGATGTTCTCGGCCTGGAACGCGAAGATCAGCACCAGCGTGGCGAGCAGGGCCAGTACCGTGACGGGGGCGAAGCGCGCCACGTAACGGTCGTTGAACCACTCGAGTCCCTTGCGCGCGATCAGGACCCGTCGGCTCAGCGAACCCGCCGCCAGAGGGATGACGACGAAGATGACTACGGAGTACAGGAGCACCTGAAACGGTACTTCCAGGCCCGACGCACCGGTCACCAGCAGCTTCACGATGGGCGCGAACGCGAGCAGCATGATGAGATCGTTGACCGACACCTGTACCAGTGTGTAGGCGGGGTCGCCGTCGGACAGGTACGACCAGACGAACACCATCGCAGTGCACGGGGCGGCGGCCAGGATGATCACCCCGGCTATGTACTGGCTGGCCAGCTCGGGGCCGATGAGCGGAAGGAACAGGTGTTTGAAGAAGAGCCAGCCGAAGAACGCCATCGAGAACGGTTTGACGAGCCAGTTCACGAACAGCGTGACGAACAAACCTCGCGGCCGCCTCCCCACGTTCTTGATCGACGTGAAGTCGATCTTGAGCATCATCGGGTAGATCATGAGCCAGATCAACACCGCTATCGGGATGTTGATGTGGCTTCCCTCCCCGAACTCGAGGTCGCGGAGCACGGCCACGAAACCGGGAAGCAGCTTTCCAACCGCTACACCGAGCACCATGCTGCCGGCGACCCACAGCGAGAGGTAGCGCTCGAAGAGGTTCATCTTCTTCGTCGTCTCACCCATGATCCCACTCCGTCTGGAATGAAACGAAACAAGTTGGGGCAGGCGGAACAAGCCCCACGATCTGTCGGGAATTGTCGAGGTATCGAGCAGGAGGGACTAGAGGGCTGCCCGCCCCGTGTTGGGTGAGACGCCTTTGAATCCCGCTACAGAGTCCGCGACGGGATTGACAGCTCGCAGATGATGAACGTGCCGTCTGAGTCGCAGCTGTCACGCTCGTCGGTCCCCGGCGTATCGCCGCTCGTGCGGGCGGTCTCGACCCGAATCTGAAGGGCGCCCGTTGTGACGTCACCGGTGGCGACCATTCCGACGGCGTCGCCGGAGCCCATCTGGAACTCGAGCGAGAACGGCAGGATCGGGTCCAGCACGATTACCTGAACGCCATCTGGATCGATGTAGCGAAGCTCGGCAATCGTGCCGTCACCGGTGGCGGTGGCTGAGTACGTCACGGTGTAGCGGGGGCTGAAGCCCCCCGCACCCGGGGTGCCACCGCCGGTGCCGAGTCCGGAGTCGAAGCAGGCGATCAGGGTAAGTGCTGCGAGACTCCCGTACAGGAGGGCTCTCTTCATTGGCGTCACGACTCCGTAGTGTCGGTCCCGGCAATGTAGGGACTGAGGGGTCTCCGAGTCCAGGATAGACACCGGTCGAGCACCGGCGCCAGCAGCAGCGTTACCACGGCGGCGAATATGACACCGGCCAGCGAGTCGATCGCGAAGTGGCCCTGCGTGTACACCGTCGAAAGGACGACCCCGAGGGCACCCAGCCCGAAGAGCACGGCCCAGGTGCGGGAAAACCACTTGAATGCCACGAGCGCGATCGCGACCGCCCCAACCACGTGGGAACTCGGGAATGCCGTTCCCATCGAGTCTGCCGCGTGCGTTCCGGACATGACGAGCTGGTAGAAGAAGCCCTCGGTGTGCGGGCCGGCGAACCGCGTCATCGTGTGACTGGGCCCGTCCACCGGGAGAATAGCGTACCACGCATAGCAAGCTACGTATGCCAGCGTGATGACGAAGACTACGTATGTCGTTTTCGGTCGCTTGCGCAGGAGGAGAATCAGCGGAGTCAGGAACACCATTGGGTAGTAGATCCAGTATGCCGCGAACATCAGCTCGCTGAACCACAGCTGCGGCATCGCCGGCAGCCACACCTCCTGAAGGTGCTGGCCGAACAACCACAGGTCAGCCGCGGCCACCGGCGCGTCGAACGTGTGGCTGTGAAACGTGTGTCGCACCAACCCCATTTCCAGCCAGTAGAGAGAGATCAGCACTATCGGGTAGAGCTCGCGCACGACGCGTCCGAGCGCCGAGGCTCGGGCTTCGGGTCGTGCCGAGAGCAGGGACAGAGCGATGGAGCCCACGTGGGCCAGGACCATCCAGGGTGCAGCGGGTTCCCGGCCCAGCGCAGTCAGCCAGAGGACGCCGAAGCAGACGTTGAAGATGATCAGGAGGTTGTCTACCGGACGAAGCTCCTCCTTCACTCCCATATCCCGACCCTTCCGTGAAGCGCGTCTCTCACTCGTGTTCGGCTGATTCTACTGGCGGCTGCAAGTGAGATCGCCACCGCTCGTTCCGCTGCCGAGCCAATCCCCCTCCGCTCCGCTGTCCGTCAGGTCGAGCCAGAAGTTCAAGGTGCCTCCGTCGCCAGCCACCCCGATCAAGCGAGCGCTACTGTTGTTGCCCGTCTTGTACAGGACCTGAAAAGCCTCGTCCTCGATCCCGATCCGTCCACCAGGCCCTTCCCCGAAAGCCATGGAAGCGGTTGCCACCTCTTCACCACGGCGGACCAGGCTGCAGCTCCACATTCCGGCGAGGTCGGGGGCCGACGTGTCGGGTACGGCTGAAGTCTGCGCCAGGAACGGCTCCGCCAGGGTCCAGGCGAGACCGGGGGTCATCGGCGCGCGAGCGTTGCCCACGATCGAGACGACTACGCCGTCGTCCGGGAACAGCAGCAGGAACGTAGTGCCGCCGATGGAGCCGCCTCCGTGGGACACCAACCTGCGGCCCGCACGGTCCGTTGCTACCGACCACCCGACGCCGTATCCCGTTTCGTCTCCGTCATTCGTGCGCTGCGTCGTCCACAGCGTCTCCAGCGTCTCGTCGGACAGGAACTCACCTCCGAGGTGTGCCATCCCGAACCGCACCATGTCGGTGGGTGTGGAGAGGAACCCTCCGCCGGCCCACTTGTAGCTGTTGTCCACGTAGGGAGCGTTCACGACGCCGCTCGGCGTGGTCATGTAGGGTCGTGCGCGGTGCGGTATGATGCTGTCGTTGTAGTCGGCAACCGTGTTGGTCATTCCTATGGGGTCGAACACCATTTCCTGCATGTACGGCAGGAACTGCTGACCCGACGCACCTTCGACCACGGCACTGATGAGGTTCCAGGCGTAGCTGGAGTAGGAGTACCGCGTGCCCGGCTCGAACAGCAAAGTGTCCTCCTGGAAGATCTCCAGTCCCTCGAGAACCGTCGCGTACTGCTTGGCGCTCAGGAATTCATCTCCGTCGTAGTGCCTCACGCCGGCGAGGTGACCGGCGAGCTTCCGTGTCGTGACGGGCCAGCGCTTCTCAGGGAACGTGGGAACGTATTGCTGAACCGGAGCGTCGAGGTCGAGCCGGCCTTGCTGAACGAGGAGACCCACGGCCGCGGCCGTATAGGGCTTGGAGACGCTGCCGATGCGGAACTTCGTCTCGGGCCACACGCCGATGCCGTGCTCGAGGTCGGCCAGGCCGAACCCCTCCGCCCAGATCACCTCGCCGTTCACCCCAACCGCGGCGGAGATTCCCGGAGCCTCAGCCCGGTCGCTCACGGCCTGCATGATGATACGCGCGCGCTCGATGGCGTCGGCGTATCTGTCGGCTGCCGGCCTGGACGAGTACGCCGCTCGCGTCTGAGCCGCGAGTGGTGTGGCCAACAGAATGGCGAGGGACAGGAAGGACCAGCGAACGTAGCGAGTGCGTATGCGCGCGTTCATTGTCTTCACCGAAATTCCTCCGACGTTTGTTCTGCGGTCTGCCATCACCGCGGCCACAGCCACACGAACACGCCCCCGGTCACCAACCCGAAGATGAACGCGTCCAGCAGCGTCTTGAGTACCGACTTCCACGGACGTCCGAACCAGACCGCATCCGTCACGACGGCGGTGCCGTAACCCAGCCACGCAACGGTCCCGGTCACCTGAAGCACCAGATAAGCGGGAGTCTCGGCGACGAGCGTGCGGGATGCCACGTACGCGACGGCCGCGCTCATCAGCAGGTAGTACACGAACGATGTGACGAGTCCCCTCGTGGTGCTCGGGACACGCCGGGGAAGGACCGTGATGAAGGCGACGGGCCCGGCCGTGAACTTGGCCTGGCCCTCGGGCTCCCCCAACTCACTGCGTGACACGAGGTGTGGGACGTTGTACTGGCCAGGCGGGAGATCCTGGGGTTGGAGCGCCGTACGCAACGCCTCTTCGTCGGGGATCTTTCTGTAGTCCGACCGGTGATACGGCAAGACGGCCCAGACGATGAGGCTCGCGATCCATACGAAGACGCCCGACAGCAGGATGGGGAGCCAGAGTGTTGGGATGTCGATCATCGGTCAGATCTCCAGTACTGGTTCCGGCTCCTTCTTACCGAACAGGTTCGCTCCGAGCAGGATCCCGACGACCGCGACGAACGGGTTGGCGAAGTTGATCCACGCCGGATTCTGCGAGTGTCGCATGGCGTCCATCACACCCACCGAGGCGTCGCGCACCGCCGGCACATCGGCCGGCGCGCCGGGCTCCATGAAGGCCAGCATGAGGCCGAACACCAGGATCGCCCCCGCCAGGATCTGGGGACCCAATTGGTTTCTGGCAATCAGCACGCAAACCCATCCGCCCAGTAGCGCCGCAACGAATCCGAGTACGAAGCTGATGACGACCCACAGGCCGGATACCTCGAAACTCCCGGGCTGGTAGGCTCGATCGGGTCCGATCAAGAGGTAGATCAGCGTGAAGCTCACGAACACGACTGCCGCCATCGCTATGTAGCCTAGGATCACGCCGCCGACGGTTCTCAACATGTCTGGGCTCCGTTGGGTGGGTCCCGAACAATGGCAAGGGGCCCCGGCGTCTGCCAGGGCCCCTTTGTTCCTTGCGCGTCTATGCGGCTCAACTACTTCAGATTTGGGGCCTCGTGATAGTCACGGTAGCATGCCCGGGCATACCACGCAGCGCCAAGGGCCAGCACTACGATACCCAGTACGGGCTCGATGAATAGGGCCGCTGCCCCGATCACCAGCGCCACGATGCCGCACCAAATGGACGCGCCCAGAGAGTCACCAAACATGTAGCCTCCTTGGTTTGGGAGGTCCACAAAATATCACCAGTTGTGACCGATGATTCAACGCGGTTTTCGACGCGTTTGGTCGGCTTTTTCCGACCGTGGCTCAAATACTCGAGAGCGTGCAGTCGCGGTCTGTGCGGGGTGTCATGCCACCTACGGCTCGGTGAGCGCGGCTTGACGTCCCGGGGCTGGCCCGGCGACGATAGGGGGGCCGATGCCCTTCTTCACCACCGCGTGTCCGCGCAACTGTTACTCCACGTGCTCGATGCGAGTGCAAGTGGAGGATGGCCGCCTGCGCCGCATAGAACCGCACCCGCACAACCAGGCCACGCCCGACGGAGTGTGCCTCAAGGGTCTCAGCTACTACGAGCGGGTGTACCACCCCGATAGGATCCTGCACCCGCTCAGACGCCGCCCCGGTACCGGTGAGTTCGAGCGAGTCTCCTGGGGTGATGCGATGGAGACGATAGCGGAGCGGCTGGTCGGCATCCGCAAGGAGAGCGGGGCCCAGAGCGTCCTGTACTATGCGGCGAGCGGCACCAAGGGCGTCCTCAACGGCTGCGGCATGAGCTTCTGGCGCTCCTTCGGCGGCTGTACCACGACGTATGGCGACCTCTGCTGGCCGGCGGGACTCGAGGCAACTCGCCTCACACTCGGCGACAACAAGCACAGCGTTCCGTGGGACCTGTCCAACGCGAAGCTCGTGATACTCTGGGGGAAGAACGCGGCGGAGACGAACATCCATCAGATGCCGTTCGTCCAGAACGCGTTGGAGCGTGGCGGGAGACTGGTCGTGATCGATCCGCGGCGTACACAGAGTGCGGAGGGCGCGGCGCTGTTCCTTCAGCCCCGGCCGGGCACGGATGGAGCTCTGGCGCTCGCGGTGGCGCATGTGTTGGTGCGGCGTGGATGGGTGGACCGTGAGTTCACGGCACAACACGTGTTGGGCTTCGACGAGTTCGCTGCGAGTGTGCGTGGCTGCACGCCCGAGTGGGCCGCGGCGATCACCGACGTGCCGGAGCGGGGCATCCTCGAGCTGGCGGAGTTGATCGGCACCTCGGGGACGGTCACGATTTCGCCGGGCTATGGAATGCAGCGCTACACGAACAGCGGCCAGGCGATGCGGGCGATGCTGGCATTGCTCGTGATCACGGGCAACATCGGCAAGCCGGGCGCCGGGTGGGTGTATGCCAACCTGCAGAGCCACGTCTTCGACGAAGTCAGGGATCCGATCGCGTGCTTCCCCCCGGAGAAACCGGACGGGGTGGTTCGGGTGTCGATTTCCACGGCCCGGCTGGGCCAGGACATGCTCGCCACACACGACCCGCCGCTTCGCATGGCCTGGGTCGAGCGCGGCAATCCGGTCACGCAGAACCCCGAGACGAACACGGTGCTGGAGGCGTTTCGCGCGCTCGAGTTTCGTGTCGTCGTGGACCAGTTCCTGACCGATACGGCTCGGGAGGCGGACATCGTTCTTCCGGCCAAGACTATGTTCGAGCAGTCGGACGTAATTGGCGCCTACTGGCATCCCTACATACAGCTGAAACAGAAGGTGATCGATCCTCCAGGTGAGGTTAGGCCGGAGTCGGAGATCTACCACCTGTTGGGCCGGCACCTCGGGATGGATCCAGTCGCCGATATCCCCGGACCGTCGGATTCCGAAGTGGAGGAGTTTCTCGCGCGGAAGCTGGAGCCGTTTCCGGAGCTGAGCCTGGAACGCCTGCGGGAGGGTCCGGTGCTGGCTCCCGGAAGCCAGGAGGTGGCGTTCTCCGACTTCGTGTTCCCCACACGGTCGGGGAAGATCGAGTTGCTTTCCGACGAGGCCACCGAGCGTTGGGGGGTGGATCGCCTGCCGTCGTACGGTGAGCCGGAGGAATCGGTGAGGTCGGGCGGGAGCAGCGCCTCGAAGTATCCTCTCTACCTGATGACGCCGAATACCAAGAACCGGATCCACTCGCAGTTCAACAACCTCGAGATGATCCGACAGTTCGGTGCTGCGCCGTTTGCTCAGGTGCATCCTGCTGATGCAGCCGCGCGTGGCATAGTGGACGGCAGTCGCATCGCGGTGTTCAACGATCGAGGGCGCATGGAAGTCGAGGCCCGGCTGGACCCGGGCATCAAGCGGGGCTGCGTGGCGGTGACGAACGGCTGGTGGATCACCGAGGGGGGCACGGTGAACTTCTGCTCCCGCGGGCGGGAGACCGACATGGGCCACGGCGCGGCGTTCCACGACGCGCTGGTGGAGATCTCAACGGTACGTGATGCGGTATAGCTTCGTCTTCGATCAGAACCGCTGTACCGGGTGTCACGCGTGCCGCCTCGCGTGCACCATAGAGAACGGCCTCGCGCTGGACCAGAGCTGGCGTTCGATTCACACGTTCAACCCGCGCCACGAACCAGCCGCCCCTGTATTCCATCTCTCACTGGCGTGCAACCACTGTGCCGAACCGGCGTGCCTCACGGCGTGCCCGGCGCAGGCGTACGAGAAGGACGGGATGACCGGGGCGGTGCTCGTGGACGACGCGAAGTGCATCGGCTGTCGCTACTGCACGTGGGCATGCCCCTACGACGCGCCGTGTTTCGATGCCGCGAGTGGCGTGATCACCAAGTGTACGTTCTGCGTGGAGCGCATCAGGGAAGGCGGGCAACCTGCCTGTGCCGCACTGTGTCCGACGGGAGCGCTCAAGTTCGAGCGCCTGACGGAAGAAGAGATTACGAACGACGCAGCCGGCTTTCCGCAGACAGAACTCGAGCCGGCAATCAGGATCATCCCTTGGCGGGAGGGCGGTGCCCCGGTTGGGTTCGGAGCGGCAAGTGGAGCGAGCGTGCCTCCGCCGGCACAGGCCACTGCGTCTCGCATCACGCTGCGCTCGGAGTGGTCCCTCGCGCTGTTCACGTTCCTGGTTTCCATTCTGTTCGGATTGGTGATGGCTGCCTCGATGGGAGACAGGACAGTGAGCCCGGTTCTGTTTCTGGGCATTGCCGTCGCGGGCCTTGGCCTGAGCACGTTGCACCTTGGCAAGCCGCTACGGGCCTGGCGCGCCACGCTGGGCGTCAGGACATCCTGGCTCTCGCGGGAGATCGTGGGCGTGGGGGCGTTCGGTGCATGTGGAGCAGCATACCTAGCCTGGTTGCCGCAGCAGGACGCGGTCGGATGGCTCGCGACGGCAGTCGGCCTGTTCGCGCTCGTGAGCATCGACATGGTGTACGGCGTCACCGAGCGTCCGGGGATAACCGTTCCGCACTCCGGGAACGCATTGCTCACCGGACTGTATTTGGCCGGGGTGCTCTCGGTGAGCCCCGCGTTGGTGGGATTGGTCGGTTTCGTGAAGCTCGCACTCTACACGCGGCGCAAGCTGCAATTGATGCGCGCCGGGCTGCCTGCCCGGCCCGTCGGGAGTGTCGTGCGCGTGCTGCTTGGATTCGGGGTCCCCGCCGCGACCTGGATTGCGGCTGGGGACATACCGGGCTGGGCGATGGTAGCGGTGCTGCTGGGCGAGCTGGTGGACCGCGGTGAGTACTACTCCGAGCTCGAGATCAGGAGTCCGCAGCGACAGCTGGCTCACGCCCTGGCGGCGTGGCCCGAGCCACACGACGGTCCAGGGTCAGCTGCCGCAGCCTAGTCTTCGCTAGGGAACGGGCCGGACTTCTTCCTGCAGATACTTGTCGAACCACTCCACGGTGCGGTCGAATGCGTCCATCGCCGCTGCGCCGCTGCTGAACTCGGTTTCCACGCCGGCCGGTCTACTCCGGGGTGTGGCACACCGCTTCGATGCGGTTGCCGTCCGGATCGAGGATGTATGCTGCGTAGTAGTTCTCGTGGTAGCGCTTCCAGATGCCGGGCGAGCCGTCGTCCGCTCCGCCCTCGGCCAACGCAGCGGAGTGAAAGCCGTCTACCGCGGCCCTGGTGTTCGCCTTGAGTGCCACGTGGGAGCCGGGGACGGTCGACCCTTCGCTACTCACGAGCACGATGTAGAAGTCGTCCTGATTCTCGTCGGGACCGTAGCCGCTCGAGCGGACCTTGTCGTTGACCCTGCGGTAGCCCAGTGGGGCCATTGCGGCGTCGTAGAACCGTCGCCCCCGCTCCAGGTCGGACACCCCCACCGAGAGGTGGTCGATCATGTCGGCCATTGGTTCTTAATATGCCAAGGTCATGGAGTCCGCGCCTCCGGACCCTCGTCTTCCTCCCATATCTCACACTCGAACCCGTACAAGTCGGCGTCCGTGGAGCGCCAGGCACCGTCCGGAAGGCCGGCCTTGCGGCACACCCAGTCCAGGAACTCATCCTTGTTCCAGCCGTGATCCACCGGCACCTGGGGAAGCAGCAGCCCGGAGTGCTGATCCCTGCTGATGAGCAGGCCATGCCGCCCGACCTCCACGTCCTCGGCCTCTATGGGCGCGAGCGGCGTCAGCGCACTGATCTCGATGTGCAGTGAGGGAACCTCGCCCAACGCCACCGGAGGGAAGCGGGGGTCGTCGGTGGCGGACGCTATCGCCATGTGCGCGACCGACTCGATGAGCGGCTGACGCGCGACAGTCTCACCGCGGCAGCCTCTGAGATCACCAGTCTCGTGCTGGCGCAGCGTGACGAAGGTGGCGCGGTGCTCTAGCAGGGCGGGGTTGTCGGTCTCGCAGTTCGGCGCGCGCCCGTCGTCGAGATGATCCTCGAGGGTCTGCCTCGCTGTGCGGAGCAACGTGAGCTTGTCGGCGTCAGAAAGTGCCATGTCGGAACCAACGCCCCCGTGCGGCCACCCAACTGCGGCGGCCGACTCTTCAGCTACTTGTTGAAGACGAGTCTCACCGCATCACGAGAGTGTCGGGTCCCGACACTTGCTCGACGTGGCAGCGGCACATCGTCATTCCGAAGGCGAAGTCACCGGTGGCGGAGAGCCCACCCGTCGTGGCAGTGAATCGAACGGCTTCTTCGTCCTGCTCGATCAGGGCACCATGACCGTCAGTCATTACCATGTAGACACCATTCTCCGGATCCCCTGGTCCTGCATTGGAGAAATCCAGCTCCGCGCCGGTCCGTACCAGAGTAACGACTGGTTCGAGGCCGGCGACCGGCTCCCCGGCATCGTTCACCACGGCGACCGAGAAGGTTCGAAACTCCATCGTGCAGGCGACCGCCTCGCACTCGTCGTCGGCGCAGGCCCCGAGCGCAGACACCATGCCGATCAAGACCGCGCACTTCGTCCACCGTATCATCTCATCACCCCTTCCCGCCGGCGAAACCGTCACCGGCAGCCCATGGCCGAAGCTCCAGGTACCTGTCCCGCGGCGTGCAGTTGAGCCAGTTGATCTCGTTCCGACGACACCACCAGATGTGTCCCGCGACGCCGAGGAGCTGATGGCCGACTATCCAGATCAGGGACCAATGCCCCAGCCAGGCAGACAGCAGCGCGGCCACAGCCAGGTAGAAGACCAGCTTCCCAAAGACCTTCCAGCGCGGTGCGATGAACCGACCGAACACCGCGAACCCGGCGGGCCAGATCGCAACAGCGACCGCCAAGTCGAACTGAACCGTGCTCACACCGAGCGGCTCCTATGGATTGGCCTTGCCATCGTCCTTCCAGCTCCACCACTTCAGCAGCTCGGGGTCGTGCTCGTCGTTGCTGGCGAAGTAAACGGCGCAACGAAAAACGTAGAGCACGCAGCGGTCCATGTACCCGCCGCGAAGCGCGCGCAGCTGCTCGAAAAGACCTTGTGGGTCGGCGTTGCGGAGGTCCTCGACGTGGTGAACGCCGAGCTCGCGCAGGTCTTTGGCGATGCTCGGGCCGACGCCCGGGATGCGTTGAAGGTCCGAGGTGGCCCCGGTCATCGCGCGAGGGTCCAGTACTCGGGCTGAGCGGGCAGTCCCTTGAGCACGGTCCGGATGATGCGGCGGCTCGACTTGTCGATCCACCGGATCGCGCGGTAGCCAGGCGGCCCGAGCTCCCCGGTGTCGACCTTCCAGCACTCGAGCAGCGTGCCTTCGTAATCAATTGCCTCCGTAGCCAGTACGTCGACCGGGCTCCAGACCTCACCGCCGAACCACGGTGAGAAGCGCGGAACCTCGGCTACGTAGCGGTCGTGGAACGGCAGCAGAGGGAGGAGCCACGGCATCTGCCCCTCGATCGGGAAAACCGGTCCATCGAGTGTCTGGTTTAGCAGCCGTGCCGGCTGTCCCGAGAGTACGACCCAGCCCGTGATGTAACCGGCGTTGGCCGACAGGGCCGTGGAATCGGTTCTGGCCTTCACCTTGTGATGAACGAGGGCGAGGTCCTCCGCACGCACGACGATCGTCGCGGTCGTTGTGTTTCCGGATGACGACACGTGGGTCGTGGCGATGACGTACGTCTCGACATCGCCTTCCATCCCGCGTGAGATCGTGCGGCTCGTGCTGCTGATCCGCGTCCAGTTGCCCTCCGAGATACTGAAGCTCTCGACGGTCTCCATGCCGAGGGGAAGGCTAGCGCCGCGGAGGGAGGGGCTCCCGACCAGCACGGTGTCCACGAGCTGCGCGGCTGCGGGATTCGCAGCCAGCACCCCTAGGCACACAGCGCACAAAGCGGCGCGCATCCCGATTCCCCTCCTGCGCTCAGACGCCGTCAACGAGGGTCATCTCGCTGAGTGCGGACGCGTGGCGCAGCGCCTTGGCTTCGGCATACTCCTCCGATCCCCACCACTCCTTGGCGCGATCGAACGATGGGAACTCGAGCACGACCACCCGTCCCGGGGTACGGTCGCCCTCGAGCAGCTCCGCCCTACCTCCCCGTACCACGTACTTCCCGTCGTACGCACCTACGGTCGGGGCGGCGAGCTTCTTGTACTCCTCGTACTGGACGGGGTCGGTGATCTGAATGTCTACGATAACGAACGCTGACAACCGATTCTCCTTTGTTAGAGTTTCACCGCTGTGCCGTAGCTGAGAAGCTCGGCGGCTCCCGACATCACCTGCGAGGTCACGAACCGGACGTTGATGACCGCGTCCGCCCCGAGCTGCTCCGCCTGCTGCTCCATGCGGCGCAGGCTCTCGGCTCGGGCCTCCACCAGCATCTCCGAGTACTCCTTGATCTCCCCGCCCACGAGCGTGCGCAACCCGGCCATGATGTCCTTGCCGATGTGCTTCGCTCGAATCGTGCTTCCCCGCACCAGCCCCAGGGCCTTGCTCACCTGCTGGCCCGGGACGAAATCGGTGGTCACGACGATCATTTCGGTGTCTCCTGGTTATTGCCCTTCAACGGGCGATGAAAGTCAGAACTCGTCGAGGAGGCCGCTGTCCTTGTCGCGATCCTCGAGGCGCTCCCAGATTACGGTGCCTAGGAGCAGAAGAAGGCCCAATGCCGCAGCAGTCATACCGATCTGGATCGGCAACGGAAGTGCGCGGAACCAGGGCCACAGGAACCGCAACGGCTCGATCGCCCACACGAGCAGCATGACGGCGCCGGACCCGATGAGCAGAAAGCCGACGATTCGAACGAGGCGGATCATTCGCGCAGTGGCCCCTCCGATCGAAGGTCACGCAGGCGCTCCAGTACCAGAGATACCAGCACCAGAGCCAGGCCCGCCAATACGAAAGCTATGCCCAGTTCCAGTTCGGGGGGGAGATCCACGAACATCAACAGGAGCCGCATGGCCTCGATGGCTGCGGCGACCGCGGCGAGCAGGATTCCTCCGCGCCAGAGGAACAGGCCGATCAGGTGCACGGGCCGCATTCGCTTAACTCGCCTCCCTCAAATCCGGTCCCAGTCCCATATGGCGTACTGGTCATTCTGTGGGAGCTTGTGGCCACATTCCTTCAGCGTGAGCAGTATGCTCCCCCTGTGATGGCTCTCGTGCGCGATGAAGTAACCCAACGTGGTGAACACGCCTTTCTTCATGCCGCGCCGCTTGGGTGCTCTAGCCAGTACACCCTCTAGAAATGACTCTACGGCGCTCGCGGACGCCAGGAGCGCTTTCTTCAGCTTCGCTTTGGACGGGGTGAGCTTCGTTTCGAATACGACCAACTCACCGACCAGGTCTTTGGCCCGCCTCTCCAGGTGCCACACTCGCACGTTGTGGAGATGGGCGAACTGGCGTGCCACGTCACGGCCGCCGTGCTTGGAGAGGGTACACTTCATCCCCGCAGCGCTGATCTTGTCTATCAAGAACAGGTTGATGCGATTGTTGGTGCGCCAGGCTTCCAACAGCTCATCGAGCACTCTCGCCTCCATCGCCAGTCAGGTCGAGACCGCTTAGTTGTCGCCCCGGCCTAGTGCGCGCCCCGTCTGCTCGACGGTGGCTTGCAGCGTCGAGTGGAAACGCTCGAGATCCGAGGAGCTAGCGGGAATGACTCCGCCTTCGATGTCCTTTACCACGGCGCGGCAGATGTCTTCCCCCCGCTGAAGGCGAAAACGTGCAATGATCTGTTTCGTCTGAGGCGCACCTAGGTCTTTGTACTCGTCGGACCACCCCGCCGAGATGAGAGCCCATACACTGAGGCGCACATGGTCCACGACCAGCTTGAAGTCCTGCAGGTCGCCGGGTGCCATGGTCCCCTCTCCGAGCTCCTTTTCGACCCTCTCGAGTTCCACCTTGATGTCATGTAGTCTCTGTCCAAGCGGCTTGGCCATACTCCTCCCTTAGGGCTTCGTGATGCTTGCGACCGTCTCTGAACGACGCATGTGGGTGTTGCTACTGCCCGTCCGCGCCGGCTCCGAGGTCCCGCGCCATCACGTAATAATCCGGATCCACCTCGAACGCTGCTGGGCTCACGCTGACCGTCGTGGTCTGCCACTCCTCCGTGGGGTGAATCACCGTGAAGTCGGATTCGGACAGCATGGCACCGACCTGCATGCCGAAGCCGGGCACGACGTTCCCCCAGCGGTATGAGAGCTCGTTCCCCTCGATGCGGTACTCGAGCTCGGGGATCATCGTGGTCCGGAGGTACTGGTCGAAGACCTTGCTGAGGTCCACTCCGGTGTGCTCGATCAGATATTCCTCTACCTGCCAACCCATCACGGTCTGGTGCCAAAAGGTTTTGTTCAAACCGCGCAAGATGCCGCGCCACTTCTCGTCGTCGTCCACGATCTGACGGATCGTGTGCAGCATGTTGCCGCCCTTGGGATACATGTCGCCGGAACCGGAGGCGTTGACATTGTAGGGCGGGATAATCGGCCGATCGTTCTGGATCCCGCGGCGCGTTCCGATCACGTAGCGCGCGCCGGCCTCTTTCCCGAAAAGGCACTCGGTGTAGAGGTTCTCCGAGTAGTTGCCGAAGCTCTCGTGCACCCACATGTCGGCGAGGTCCTTCGTGGTGATGTTGTTGCCCCACCACTCGTGCGCGGTCTCGTGCACGATGATGAAATCCCACTCCAGTCCGAGACCGGTGCCCGACAGGTCGACGTTCTGATACCCGTTCGAGTACGGGTTGCCGTATGCGATGGCGCTCTGATGCTCCATGCCGTTGTGTGGCACCTCGACGAGCTGGAATCCGTCCTCGTACCAGGGATACGGTCCGAACCAGTGTTCGAAGCAGCGCAGTGTGGTGTTCACCTGGACGAACTGCCTCTTGGCGGCCTCGAGGTTGTAGTCGAGCGGCCAGTACTCCAGCGTCAGCTCTCCCTTCTCACCCTCGTACACGTCGCTGAAGTGCTCGTAGTTCGCCGCGTTCACGACGATCAGGTAGTTGTTGATCGGATTGGTGACGAACCACTCGTAGGTCGTGGTGCCGTCGCCGTTGCGCGTCATGCTGCGCCGCCTCCCGTTGGAGACGTTTGTCAATGGGTCCGGAACGGTGATTGCAACGCGCTGACTGTCGGGCTCGTCGGCCTGCGTGTCCTTGTTGGGCCACCAGATGCTGGCGCCTATTCCCTGGCCCGTGGTCACGACGAACGGCCTGCCAAGGCTGTCGGTGGCCCAGCTGAACCCGCCGTCCCACGGTGGGCGCACTGCCGCATGAGGTTTGCCGTGGTAGTAGACCGTTATCGTCTTGATCGCGCCTGCCGTCTGCGGGTCCGCGAACTCCGCGAAGAAGGCGTTCCCTTCGCGACGGAACGGAACGGCGGTGCCGTCCTGCAGGATGCTGTCCACCTCGAGCGGCTCGAAGAGGTCTATCTGCATCTCTCGGGACGGCTGCAGGACCCTGTACGTGATGGCGTTGTATCCGGCGATGCTGCTGTCAGCAGGCTGGATGGCGACGTGTAGATCGTAGAACGTCACGTCCCACCACACGCGCCCGGGCGTGGTGAACGAGCCCCGCAGCGTGTCAGCGCGAGTGAAGGTCGGGTAGTCCTGGGCATGAGCGAGCGTGACCGGGCCGAGCAGGAGTGCTGTAGCGAGCAGGATACGACGCATGGCGGATGGCACCTCTGAGTGGCGATTAAGAAACCTAGCTTGGCCGCTCGAAGGTGGGTAATGCGAGGCGAAGGTGGTGCTCGTGAGGTGCCGTGATCCGGCTAGCGACCCCGTTTCAAGACGTAGATCGACCAGGGCGATATCGACGTCTCGCTCACCCACGCGTGTGGCTCGTCTTCTCCTCCCAACGGTTTGTAGAGCTCGAGCGGTTCGAGCCCGGCATGCTCATACACGCTCCTGTAGCCCTCATCCGTCCAGAGGATGTCCTCGACCGGCCGCCTGTCCTCCACGTCGCGCATCACGATCAGGACCTTGTCGCCGTTCTCGGCGCGTCGGTTCTCCGGAAAGTCCTTCGTGGAGAAGGATGCCCACTCGTTCACGTAGATCTCCGGGGAGGAGACCAAATTCACGATGCGCCCCCGATTCTCCAACAGGCCCCCCAGCGAGCCGAGGATAGCGATCTTCTTGTCTCTCGTGGGGACGTTGTCGAATGTGAAGGCGGCCAACACGAGGTCGAAAGCGGCTCCCGCCAGCTCGCTGAGGTCCCCGTCCGGGACCAGGCGATAGTCGCCCTCAGGGTCCCGCTTCCTCGCCCGTTCGAGCATCTGCTCCGATACGTCTACGCCCACGACGTCGAAGCCCAGGTCTCGAAGGAAACGGGTGGACCGTCCCGCGCCGCACCCGAAATCCAGGGCTCTCGTACCCCGAACGTGGCCACGGATGATCGCGGGCAGGTCGCGGTAGGCCAGATAGTACGTACCGGGAAACTCGAGGTTTGCGTAGGCGTCGGCACGCGCCTCGTCTTCGTAGACATTCGAGAAGTCGGTGCTCATGCGCTTCGACCTACCCACTCATACCCAGGTACATGCCGCCGAAGTAGGGTATGAGCCAGATCAGCCAGACGACCAGGCTGTATCGGTGAAAGCCCCGCCGCGCTTCCTCGCTCCCCCTTCGCGCCACCGAGGTTGCCCAGATCGCGTGGGCCAGCATAAGCCACAGGGCTATCTGGCCGGTGAGCGTGTGCGACTCCGTCGGATCGAACGGCCCTTGCGCCATACGGTGCATGACCAATGTGCCCGATGCGTCGAAGACGAAACCGGTCCAGAATGCTACCACGTGCCAGGGCTTCAGGTAGCGGGCGATCCGCTCTGCCCACACGCCCAGGGAGTAGAAGGCGAGCGCGAGCGTTATGAGGACGCCGGAGAGGATGAGCTGGCTCACTGCATGTCCTCGAGGAGTTTGAGTGTTGCACTCAGGTCCTTCGTACCAATGAGATCGACGCCAGCCTCCAGTATCAGCCGGTAGACTTCCGGGTGAACAAGCGCGGCGTGCACCCGCGCCATGCGTCCGGCTACCTCGTCCCGCTCTTGTATCAGGCGAGTCAGCGAGGTCTCAGCGTCGCGAGGGGGATCACCCCTCCCGGACCACCCGATCGCCTTTCCATAATCAAGAGTGACGAGCCGTACGAGGTGAGCAGGTACCGTTGGAGTGTATAGCGATCCGTCGTCAACGATCCATTGGACGGCCACGAGCCGCTCCGGCTCCACGGCCAGCTCGTCCAGAGGTGGATACCAGCCGACCAGGACCACTTGGACAGGTCCAGTGTGCTGCACCCCATCGCGCACAACAGTGATCATGTCGCGGTACTGACTCAACACCCTGACCAGAGCCCAATAGGCGTCGATGCCCTCAGTCTTGGCTTCGATGTTGAGCAGGAACGGTCGGTTGCCCCGCAGCACGGTCCCACATTGCTCGACCCACTTACGTAGGGGCTCCAAGTAGAGAGCCTGGAGAGTACGCCCCGGTCGTACCTGGTGTAGATCATGAGCCACCAGCAGCTCGCCCCGCACGAGATGGTAGTCGGCCTCCACCCCCTGATACCCCATGGCGAGCGCGTCGTAGAGAGGGCGCTCGTTCTCGTAGTCGTTGTGCGCGTATGCCGGGATTGGCCTGCCCACTGAGCAGGAGTCCTGTGCGTATGCTGGGCGGATGTTGGGAAGCAGCGCACCAGCCGCCAGCGCCACCACGACTGTTGACGCTCGCGCGGTCACTCGCGTGCTACGACGCTCGAGCGTCCTCATTCTCCGAGACGGGGTGGGGCATTTCCTCCTGGGAGGGCGCCCGCGCCGCGCCTGCTTTCGATCGCCGCGACCAGGTTCCTGGCGTGCTCGCGATCCCGCCGGCGGATCTTGAGCGTGACCACGCCGGGCCGACTGCGCGGGAGGCTGTCGAAGGCATCGAGGCTCCGTGCCCTGAGTTCCAGACGCGGCCACAACCACCCGCCACGCAGGCGTGCGCTTGTGATCCAGTCCACCGGAACCTCGAGGGTACCGATGGGGGAGCGGTCTACGTCGGTGTTGACGCCCGAGCCGTCGACGCGCTGGGTCTTTCGCGTCGCGGTCCACTCCAGGGTGAGCTTCTCGTCCTCCAAGTGCAGGAGTCCCTGCAATCGGTATCTGATTGTCGAAACGCCCTCGGAATCGAGAAGGTCCTGGCCCGGAACCCGGAGCCGAAACGGGAGGGGGTCTATCTGAGTCATTGCCTATCTGAACTCCAGTTGGTACGTCCGCTCTGCGTGCGCCTCGACCTCCTCGCGCGAGAACCAGGCCGGTTTGAACCGACTGGCCGAGTACACCTCGGCTTGATCGAAGTAGTGTGGTGACCCGGGATCGCCGCTCTGCCCGAAGACAAAGACCGACCGTGCTCGGACGTCCGGCGTAAACTCAACCACCTTCACGAACGAGTTCCCGTGCTGGCCGTATTGTCGCTTCGTGCCACCGGCCTTGCCCGAGTGAAAAGTGAACACGGAGCCGAGCCACCCCGGGGCTCCCGCCACCGGCAGGCTCGGGAGGTCGTCGTCGAAGGGCAGGAGTCCGCCTGCATCGGGTCGCTGGATGCGGTTGATCTCTCCCCAGGGCACTTCCCACGTGCCCCAATCCCGTTCGAGGAGTCCCACAACCCGGGCAAAAGCATCGATCCATTGCTCCGGCCGCTGGTTGCGATCGGGGTTCACCGTGTCGGCCCACAACACGAAGAGCGTCGTTGGCACGGATGCCTTCGCTGCATGCCGATCCCAACTGCGCAATGCCGCGATCGGGCCGGCCAAACGGGCTGCACGCCCCGGGTCATCTCGCTGTACTCGTTCGAAAGCCGAGAACAGGTCGTCCAGCCACTCATCGGCCGCGATCAGACGCGTGTCGAGGACTGCGAGCGCGAAGTCATCCAGCGTGAGGTCGTTCAGCTCCTGTAGCACGCGCCTCGAGTTCCTGGCCCGCCTGTTGTCGGTCTCTTTGCCCACCATGTACTCGGGGAAGTCCTCGGGCCCCACCTCGATGCCGTCGGTTGCCATGAACGGAGTCGAGTTCGTGTTCTGCAGGTACCCCGCCTCCGGGTTCAGGAACTGCGGCAGCTCCTCCAGCGGGTGATAACCCTGCCACTCGGTTCCCGGGTCGGTTCCGTCCACTGGTCGAGACCAGTCGTACTCCAGAGATCGGCGCGGAATCGCGTGGTTGTAGATGTAGAGGATGTTGCCGTCCCGGTCGGCGTACATCGTGTTCATGTATGGGACGTTGAGCAGCGCGATCGCGGTTCGCCACTCCTCTAGCGAACGCGCCCGCATCATCCCGTACCACTGTACGAACCAGCCGCCCTCGTCCAGCTTGGCCAGCCGGACGGCGAGCGGTCGGCCGTCATCGGTGAAGCCGAGGATGGGCCCGTGATGGGTCTTGGTGAAGCGGTACTCGCGCGGAGCGAGGGCATCGCCAGTGAGCACGTAGATAGTCTCTGTCCACGTCGTCAGATCCCTCCAGCTCTCACCGTAACGATAGGAGTCGCCGTTCGCATTCAGCTCCTCGAAATAAAGGTCTCCGTGGTCGCCGTAGTTGTCGGTGTACGCCCATCCCAGGTGTGCGCTGTTTCCCATGTAGGGGAGCATGAACCCAAACCTGGTGAGGCCGGAGAAGACGAGGCCCTCATCGCTGTGAAGATGGACCTCTGTGTAGGTGGAGAGCCCGAAGAAGGAGACGTGCGGGTTGATCAGCAGCATCGGATTCCCGCTCGCGGTACGGGAACCGGCTACGGCCCACTCGTTGGACCCGCGGGCGGGCTCTCCGTTCGGCGAGAGGACTTCAGAGGGCCAGGCCAGAGATGGCAGCGAGCCCGCAGCGCCGAGCTCACTCGCGTCACCTTCTCCCGAAGCATCAATACGCGCCTGCTCCAAGACCGGTTCACTGTGTCCTCGCCGCAGCCCGGCGTAGCGGAGGTACTCGTTGTGGTGGTACTTGAAGCGGATCAGCGCGAGTGTATGCCACGGCTCCACGCGATCCAGAATCCGGCGCTCGACGTCGGGATGCGTTTCCAGGAAGTGGTTGAACCCCGCTGCGTACGCATCGTATAGTACGCGCATTCGCTCGGGGGCGCGCCGGTACTCTTCCCTGGAGCGACGCGGTATTTCCAGCCCACGTGCGAGGTAATCGTCGAGCAGAGCCTCTTCCCCGTAGAGCTCCGCCCCACGACCGATCGCACGCACGAAGTTGTCCTCCACCTGCCACCAGTTGTCCTCCGCCTGCGCATAGGCCGCCCCAAAGACGACGCTCGCATCGGTTGGGCCGAAGATGTGGGGCACCCCCCACTCGTCGCGGTGGATGGTGACGCGGTCTTCGGACGTCCGCTCACTGCCTTGAACGAGGGGGAGAACGAAAAGCAGGAGTGCTGGCAGGGCAAGGCGCGGGCCTATCACCCCTACCTCCCTCCCCACAACACGTTCACGATCACCCAACTGCCGTTCCACTTCGCTAGGTGGAGGTAGTCCACGTACTTGGCGGACGTGGCCACCACGGTCGCAATGTCGCCATCGACGCGGGTGATTGACACATCGACCTCGCCCTTGTCGTCGGGTGAGGTGCTCCCACCGCCGGCTCTCGTGTACTCGACCATGTCGTTCTTGGTAGTCGAGTTCATCATGCTCCGGCCGGTGGCGTCGTGAGTGAATACGATTCTCTTCACGAGGTCGGGGTGGAGGCTCCGCTGCATTCGGGCAACGTCGCCGCTCCACCAGCCGTCCACATAGTCGAGCACCGTGCGCTCGATGGCCACAGACTCGTCATCAACTTGTGCCACTGCAGTTCCCACGTGTGCGAAGATGAACAGCAGCACGATGGTCGCGATATGCATGATTGAAGTGTGTCTCTTCATCTCACAGATCCTTCCGAAAGCACCGAACCAAGCGGGCGTCGGCAAAACCTGCGGCCATGTGCGCCGCGGCGCTCGCGTCGTTGTCGGGATGAGCATCGGAGGCGAACTCCCCACACCTTTGCGAGCGGCCCCAGACCTCCGCGGCGGCAACGAGCGCCCACCGATACCTTGCCGACGTCGGGCCAAAGGGCAAGACGCATTCGGAGCCAGGTACCCGCGTCACCAGGCTCCACCGGCCGGACCGTGATCCCCGCCGGAGTGTCACTTCGGGTGGCCACGACGGCTCCCGTATAGGCGCTTGAGTATCTGAATCTGCCCGACGTGATAGAGATCGTGGCTCACGATGCCGAACAGGAGGTCGGCCACACGGTAGGTTCCGCTGTTCTGTGCCAGGTCGTCCAGCCGGCTCGGTTCGAGCGCCTTTACCGTATCGAGCAACTGCTCGTGCTCGGAGCGTAGCAGTGCGCGATCCGCCTTCCAGTGCTTCGCTTCGGCTGGCTTGGGGACGGCAGGCCAATTTGCCGGCGAGCGAGGAAAGCCTCCCTGAGGGAGATCGTCGATGATCCGACGCACGGCGTATTTCCAGTACGCCAGGTGTAGCGTCAACGCCCAGATGGAATTGCGCTTGGGCGCAGGCCTCCATGCCGCCTGTTTGGGAGTGATACCCCGAAGCGATCCGGTCACGCCGGCGCCGCCATACCACAGACGCTTACCGGCCGGAGGGTCGAGGAGGTTCAGGATCTCACGAAGTCGAGGATCTTTCATTTCCGGGCCTCCACGTTCCGTCATGCTTCGGATTCACGATGCGTCGGAAGCAGTCTATCGCCTCGGAGTGCCAGGTACGGAAGTCCCCAGATGCCGAACGCTATATGAGCTCCGAGGAACAGCCAATATTCCGGTCCAGGCACCAGTTGGTAACCCGGGGCCCCCGGCAAGAACACGAACATCGCTGCGACCGTAACGGCCCAGTATGCTGAAATGCCCATTGCGCCGGCTGTGGCAAGCAGGGCCCAACGCTTCTTCAGGACCAGTCCAACCAGGGAGACGATCATCAACGGGATCAAGATGAGAGTGTCCCCGGCGCCGAAAGCTCGATTCACCTCGACCCCGAACTCGGAAACCTCTTCAACGGATTCCTGCAGGCCGATTCGGACGGCAAAGTCGTATGCAAAGAGAGATGTAGTCTGCCCCAGCAGAAACAGAATCACCGAGAGCGCGAGGAACGAGCAGATAATCCAGTATGCAACGGGACGCTTCTCATTTGGCATCTGAAGCACTCCTTTACTCTTCTCGCCCATCCGAGGCAGGCTCAGCTACCGTTCGATGATCACGAACAGCCCCTGGTTGGCGGGGATCGGTACGCGTGACAGGTCGATCTCGGCTGCGGCCTGGAGCCCCTCGACGGCCGGCGCATGCGCCTGCATCCCGGACAGGTCGCCCAACACTTCCGGATCGAGCGTCAGGCTTACGGTCTCGTCCTCGTCCGCCCACGAAGCAAGAGCGATCAGAAATCCATCGGGGCCCACATAGGTGGTGGCCAGCACCCGGGGGTGATCCGTAGTGACCGGCGAGCTGTCCAGCCAATACCCCAGCATCCGGCTCTCGGCGATGCCGAAGTCGTTCATCATTCGCCACACGGGACGGGGATCCACGCTTCCGTACATGCGCGCGGTCATGCCGTAAAGCATTCCCCGATACGGGTGCCCTCCGTCCTGAAGCATCTCACCCATCAAGCCAAACGGCAGCCCAGAGACTTCGGTCATCCAGTAGTCTTCGTCGCGGTCGTACTCGAAGTACTCCCCGAACCAGAGGCGCGAGATATACGGAAAGTGCTCCATGTACAACATGGCGCTGTTGATGTGACCGTCACGGGGGTTGTACTGGTTGGCGGAGTGTAGATCGATGACCACCTCGTCGCGGTGCTCGTGGAGGACGGATATCATGCGCTTCACTGTCTCACGGCTGAACGCGATGTCGTCGAGGTACAGCCCGTCGATGTGCTGGTTCGCAGCCAACCACGCCAATCCCTCGATGTAGTAGTTGGTCCAGCGTGACGTGCCCTTGTTCAACATCGCTGCGTCGTCTACGCGCCAGGCATGCCACGCCGAGTGGTAGTCGCTCTCCAGGTGCTCCTGCATCCAGGAGTGTCCCCCACCCTCGCCGCCGTTCAGGATCTCGTCACCGAGGCTGCGCAGAGCGAACAGCTCGTGAGCACGATAGGTCAGCTCGCGAATCGTATTGTAGAGCTTGACCTTGATGCCCTTGTCGTGTGCCTCCTCGATATACGCCGTCTGCAAGTCCAGGTTGAAGAACGGGTAGTTGATGTATGGATTGATCTCGTTGGCGTGGTGGATATTCACGACCGTGCCGCCCCACGCGACGACGGAGTCCACCGGCACGTAGCGATGCACGAAGCGCGTGCGGAAGTGGGTCTCGGTGTCGATCAGCTTGAACGGCGTGAGCAGGAAGCGGACGTTGAACTGCAGCGTGTCGCCCGCGGCAATCCGTCGGGCGCCGGAGTAGTTGATGGCGGTGACCGCGTCTTCGCCGGTGGCGATGCGAATACCGCCGCGGCCGCCGTTGAACCAGGATTCCGGCATGCGCAGCGGTTGATTCTGGTAGAAGTTCGTATTGAGTGGGCGTACGTAGAAATCGTCGCGGAGTACGTATTGGAGACCCGCGTTCACGCCCCCCAGCCAGACGCCTTCCTGGTGGTTCTCGACCTGCCACGTCCAATCGACTTGGGAAGGCCGCTTTCCCCCGCGGAAGCCGAGCCCGAGAATGTACTCGGCGGTCTCCGGCTGGAGCGAGATGGGAAGGGTGATGTCGTCCACAGCGATATCGCGCAACGCCTGTACGGTGACGCGATAGTCGAGCATCCCATCGTACTCCAAAGCGCCTTCCACGCGCATAGCCACCCGCTGGGAGCGACTCTCGACCGACCATGCGGCGCGACCACGAGCCTCCTGTAGCACTCGATAGTCCGCCGCTTGGAGCGCCTCCGGTCGCCCGTCAATGATGATCGAAAGTCGGATGGGGAGCGCGAGTACCGGTTGCGGTGTGTCTTCGAGATGAGTCAGCTCGGGGCTGAAGTAGCTGAACAGCTGATCCGGCAGCCCGGACGCACCCAGCTCCACCGTGCGGCCGAGAATGCGAAGCGAGTGTCCGTTTATGTGCACTGGCTCGAACGGCGCGATGATGAAGTCGGGATCGGTACCGACCGTGGAATTCAGCCAGGCGAGCCGCGCCATCAGCTCGGGCGTGTCGTATCCGTGGTTGGCGGCGCGCTCGGGTTGGACGTCGATCGTGACCCGCACCCTCTTGCTGCTGCCGTCAGCCGTCGATACGGTCACGTCCCCTTCGTACGCACCGGGGCGTTGGTCGTCCGGTACGGCGAGCCCGATCCAGAGCGGCTGCACGGTGCCGGCCGGCACCGACAGATCGGTCACGAACGACTCGCCCTTCTCGTCGATGCCGCCGCAGTTGAGGCAGGCGAGTGCCTCGTCTAGTGGCGCCGGAAACCGGTCAAATGTGACGCGCACGTCCTCGAGCGCGGTGCCGCCGGCGACGAGGGCGAGCTGGAAGGTGAAGTGCTCACCCTGAAGTGCCTGGCCACTGAACTCGCGCTCTTGTCCGCGCTCGATCCAGTGGTACGGCAGGAAGTGACGCATGCGGACGGGGTAGTCTCGGTGCTCCGGTACGAGAGCCCAACCATTCGCCGCAGCGGACATGAAGGCGGCGGCCTCGGAGTTGCTGGCAATCACCTCCATCGGGAAGAAGCTGTGGAACGCGTTCACCGACTGTATGTGTGTGGTGCGCGCTCGCGGCAGGGTCGCCACGTCCGCCGAGCGCACGCGCCGCTCCCAGCGCGGGTCCGTCACTGAGGAGAACTTGGGGTAGGTGATGCGCGGGTAATAACCCCCGGTGGACTCCCACGGCATGTAGTAGACGTAGTACGTTGATGACCCCGGATTGGATTGGAACACCACGTCGCCCGATTCGTTCTCGATCCTCAATGCGAGTGCGTTCGGGACGGCTTCGCCCGACGCCGCGTCCACCACCACGATGGACTTTGCTGCCGGGTCGCGGTCGCGGCGCCGCCAGGGGATGGTGACCACGACAGCGTCGCCGTCTGCGCTGTCGAGGACCACGACGGCGCGGTGGTTACCCCAGGAGGATCCCCTGTCTCCCGCGGCGAGGTGCGGTTCCCAGCTTCCGGTTTCGAAGACCACGTCGTCCACGACATTGGGAATCTCCGGTGCGCGGTACGGCTCGCCCCCCTCGGACCCACATGAGGTGAGCACGAACACGAGTGCGGCGATGCCAGCATGAGGTGCGTAGCGAGCGGGCTTCATGGCGTCATCAACAGGGCTTGAAGGAGAATCCGGCCGTCGAGATCAGCGAACAGGTCGGGGTACTCGGCGGCAAGTCGTTGTACGGTGTCGCGTGCGTTCTCTCCGGCTGCCAACGCACGGGTCATCCCCGCCGCAAATGCGCCCACCTTAGCATCGGGGTCGTACGTGGGCGGGCGGAATGCGTCGGTCCGGCCCAGCGCCGCGAGCGACGGAATCGCGAGAAGGTCAAGTGCGGTCAGGCTAGCGCCCGTGAGGTTCGAGGCGTCCACTACGGCCTCGAACGCCAAGCCGGCCTCGTCGACTTCGCCGAGCTGCCCGGCGACCACTCCCAACAGGTAGCGCACCAGCCGCTCGTCGGGGTCGTACGGCCTACCCTGACCGAGATGCTCCGGCCAGTCGAGGGCTGCCTGTAGGTGCACCTGCGCATCCGCGAACGCGCCACGCTCCATGGCGCCCAGAGCGGCCAGGGTGTGGGCCTGCTCGTACATGCGGTGGCTCGTGCGTGCGTTCTCGGATGGGAGCACGTGGGTGGAGTTCAGAATATCGAGCGCCTCGCGCGAGCGTCCCAGCTCGTTCAGCGACCGCACGTGCAGTAGAGCCAGATTGAAATCATCGGGGAACAGCACCTGACCGGCAGCGGACTCTACCAGGGCATCTTCCCATCGAGCCGTGTCCTGAAGGTAGCGGACCAAGCGAATGCGGATGGTCCGATCCGAATTGTCCAATTGCACGGCTCGACGAAGGTCTGCTTCTGGATCCTGCCCTGAAGTGGAATTGAGCAAGTACGCGCGCGCCACGTACAAGGGAGCGAAGTCGGGTTGATCTCCCAGGGCAACGAGCAGCGCGGCGGCTTCCTCCTCCCGATTCAGTGCCCACAGGTTGAGCGCCAGCAAATAATTCCACGACCAATGGCCGTCTCGTTCCGCGGCCCAGCGCAATACGGGAAGCGTCTCGCGGCGAAACGGGAAGACCAGCCTCGGGTCGGCGCCACCGGCCAGCAGTGACGCATCCCCGTCCAGATACCCACGCCAGGCCCGCAGCAGGGGGTTTGACGAGACTTCCGTACCGAGGTCGAGCATCCGAGCCGCGTCCGTTGTCGCTCCCCTTCGAACGTAGTCGATTGCGAGTTCCAGCACGGTCTGGTCGGGGTACTCGCTGCGGAGCGTTGCGGTGAGTGCCTCCGCCGACGCTGAACCAGGTGTGGCGAGAAAGACCTCCGCGGCCGCGAAGTGATGCAGCGGGTCGATGCCGAAGAGCTCCTGGCGCATCGAAGCCACCAGGTCCTGATCTCCCTGCTTGCGGCCGACCATGGCGAGCACCTGCCGCGCCGGCAGGTTGTAGCGATCGTAGTCGAGGGCGAACTGCGCGTAGCGTACCGCCTCAGGGTAATCACCGGAGTGGAACGCGAGCTCGGCGAGCTGTACGTAAGCGACCGATCTGTACGCCATCGACCGCACCGCCCAGCCGTACGCCTCGCGCGCGTCGGTTGTACGACCCAGGGCGCGGTAGAGGTTACCGGCGGTGAAATTCGCCGCGGCGTCGTAGGCGTCCAGCTCCAGAGCCGGGGTCACAAACGCCAGCCCCTGCTCGTACCGGGCGCTTCGGTACTCCAGGTCTGCGAGCCCAAGCAGCGCGGCTCGGTTCCACGGCTCCTCCGCCAAGGCTTGCTCGAACAGAGTACGGGCTGGGGCGTAGCGGCGACCCTTGGCCAACTCGCGCGCCTCCGCAATCCACCGGTCGGCGGCCGGAGTCTGCTCGATAACGGACGGGTCGGTAGCAAACGGCCTCGCCAGCGCTCGCGTGCCCGCATCCGAGGAGTAATCGATGCGGAGCGCCGGAAGTTCGATCCGATAGGCACTGCCTGCAGCGAGATCCACGGTTCGCTCGACCGGCTCCAGGGCCACGAACGTGATCGGGATGGAAGCGACGACATGATCGCCTGACGAGATTCGCAAGGTGTCCACGACGTTCCCGAACGCGTGCACGCTCACAGTGAGGCGCTCGCCCTCGTGCCGCACGTGCATCGCACCTTCGCGCGATACGTCGGTGAGTCCCCCGAGGCCCTCCACCGGGAACCAGGTTTCGGTCCAGCGGTCGGCCGCCCCGGGATCGAACCCGGCCTGTTTGATGGGATTCACGTCGTTGCCAGGTGCGTACTGCACGAACAGCCGCCCCGCCTGGTACTCCACGTACTGCCCGTCGGTGTCAGTGAGCAGCTCCTCCCACACGCCCCCTTCGCGAGAAAGAGCCCAGAGCCAGAGTTTCTGGCCCGGCATCTCCTCATAGCGCGACCAGTGACCGAAACCGTATTCGTCGTCGTGATAATAGCCGCCGAAGAAGTCGTTCAGCTCACCGACCACGTGGTAGGACTTGTGGCCCGCGAACGTGTTGTTGGCATAGTCGGGCAGGTAGCGGCCCATGCTGTCCACCGGCCAAGAACGTCTCGCCCCCGAGTGCTGCAGGAAGGCGTTGCCGGGAATGAACATCTCGAGGTCGTTGCGCGCGAAGGCCGCGGCCGTCATCCAGTTGTAGTAAGGGTGCTCGAGCGGAGTGGGATTGTACCAGAGGACGTTAGTCTCGAAGTACGCGCGGTCGCGCGGCAGGCGGATCTCGACGCGCCAGTGCGTTCGGGACGGCAAGTCCATCGCCCCCACGATGCAGCTCACGCTTCCGTCGGCGTTCTCCCGTGTGACGTAGTCCACCGGAGTGGCGGTGGAGGGCGTGTGTCCGATCACGCCGAAGTTGAACTCGATCCCTCCCGATGTCCACGGACCGCGCAGCGCGATGTTTCGAAACTTCATCACCTCGTTGCGATAGATGAACTCGTGGCCCGTGCTCTTCACGACCGCACCCCACACCTTGCCGCCCGCCTCGGGGAGCACGAAGATCTCGATGAGATCGTTCTCGAGGCGAATCACCTTCCATTCCCGTGGAACTCCGTCCTTGGCGTATCCCTCGAACGAGTGATACGGGTACAAGCGGGAGTCACGCGTCAGGATGGGAATCGGGTTGGGCTCAGAGAAGGGATATGTCGTGATGACTCGAGTCTCTTCCGAAACCCGCGCGGTCTGGGCGGCGGACGGGCTACAGACCACCGCGAGCGCGACAGTCAGAAGGATCGTGGCTCGTTGCAGCATCTCTAGCTACCTCGGACGATTGCCTCCGCCATCGCGCGCGCATCACGCCGATGGTTGCGTTGGATGCGGAGGACGAGCTTTCCTGGACGGGCGCCTGGAATGCCGTCGAACGCGTCTATTCGCCGAGCAAACAGACGCAGGCGGGGAGCCCACCATCCACCACGGACCTGCGCGCGCGTGATCCAGTCCCGTGGAATCTCGACCGCCCCCACGGGCGATTCGTCAACCTCGTCCTTCACGCCCTCGAATGAGAGCCGCTGCGTGTGCCGCGTCGCCGCCCATTCGAACGCCAGAATGTCATCCTTCAAGTCCAACAGTCCGTCCAGCTTGTACGAGATCGACCTGACGCCTCGCGAGTCGAGCGTTTCCTCGCCGGGGACTCTGAGCCGAAACGGGAGAGGATGATCCGGGGCCATGGTCAACGATCGCACGGCGACGAGAGTAACGGAAGCAGCAAGGGGCCTCGTGCGTTCAAAACACCGCCAGTGGAGTAACCGGCGATCCGGTGCCACCAACCACTGAAAGGGGCGCGACGACGAGGAGGAACTCCCAACGCTGAAGCATTGCCGCTTCGGCGGCTGCGGCTGTCAGGTCCAGGTTGTCCAGTATCGGCATTCCCAATGCTATGAGCGCCAGCTTGTGGAGTGGGAACCCCATGCCCTCGACCGTGGACGGGAGACGATCACTCACGCAATCACACCCAAGTACGGCGACGTCGCGCTCTCTGAGCCAGTGCGCGGCGGATGGCGGGAGCCCTGCGAGACCACTACCTGCCTGCCATGGTCCGACTTCGGCGACGCGGCGCCACCGGCCGGTGGACAACAGCAGCGCGTCGCCGGAGCCAATCCGGATGCCCGTCTGCGTCTCCCACTCTTCCAGATCGGCCACGGTTATCACGGCCCCGGGCTCCAGGTACGGCACTCCCTCGAGCCGTGGAACATCAACGAGGACCGCTCGCGTGACGATACCCTGCGCCATCGCGTCGATTCCCATCGAGCCCGCCCCGGTCGAAGTGAAATCGTCGGCCGCCGCACCGTTGTAGAGCTTGCCGTCGACGAACATGTGAGCGAGTGCATCGATATGGGTGAAGGCGTACCCGTGGTAGTCGATCGCATAACTGTCGACGGCTCCACCTGCGCCCTTTCTCAACTGATACCCGATCACATCGTTGTCCGGACCTGCAGTGTCGCCCGGCAGTGGGCGCGCCAGCGAGATGACATTGCCGGTCTCGACGAGCCGAGCTGCCGCCGCGCGCTTTTCGGGAGTGATCAGGTTTAGAGTCCCGAGCTGGTCGTCGGCGCCCCACCTGCCCCAATTCGACAGCTCGATCATCCAGCCGTCGATCGTGTCCTTCGGTACGGGAGCCTGTCTTGGTTCCTGCGCGGCAACCGGACCTGTACAGAGCACGTGGATCGCGATCGCGCCGAGGATCGCCGGCTTGTACCGTGAATGCATGTTCTCGCTTCTCCTGATGCCGGAACCGCCAGCCTACTGATATCGGATCGCGTAGTAGATCACGTAGAACCACGAGAAGACACCGTGAATGATCGCCCAGATGATCGACTTGTTGGCGGTCCACGAGATCGTGATTGCGAGCGCCGTACCGAACCCGATGCCGACCGTGGCAGCGTCCTTTGAGCCAGCCATTGTCGCCTCCTTGTATCTGTGAATGGCTACTTGTCCCTGGTTCTCATCCGCACCTGCTGTATCAGCGGGCTCTTCTCCGGTGTCAGCGTGAAGAAGACCTGGATGTTCTTGCTCTCCCCCTCGAGCACGAAGGTACCACGTAGCTGATTCTCGGGGACCACCTCGCCGACCGCGGTGATCTCACCGGCTTCCTCGAACAGTTCCCTCGTTCCCCTCACAACGTCACTCAACCGGTAGTCCAGGAAGAAGTTGTCGGCGAACAGCCCAGAACTCTCGGCCCCCTCCCAATTCGGCAGCAGCGCAACTAGCTCGTTCTTCCTCTGCTCGAGGATGTCGGACACCGGAAGCGTACGGGGCTCGAGTCCGGCCAGCACGAGTATTGTGTCGAGAACGGCAGTGTTGACCGTGCTGGTGCCACCATACGTGCGATTGTCGAAGGACATCACAGCGAGCCCGTAATCAGGCAACATCGTCCAGTTACTCCCGAATCCCGGCAGACCACCGCTGTGGCCGATCGCCACCTTCCCGTCGCAATCCTCGGCCCATACGAGCCCGTAGGCGTAGGCTCGAGCCGACGGACAGGCGCCACCGTCTGGAGAAGGAGTGCCGGACAGCACGTACGCGAAGTTCCAGGGATGGTGCATCTCCCGTAGCGAGCTTCGCTTCAGTGGGCCAGTATCCGGGTCACTCCGGGGCGGCCAGGCCGAGAGATGCAGCGCTACGTATGCAGTGAAGTCCTCGATGGAAGTGATGAGTCCGCCCATCGCGCCGAACGAGCCGTGGTGCTCCAGCGGGATGTTAACCCACGCATCGTCCACCCAGTCGTACCCGAGCGCGAGTTGAGCCGGGGTCGCGTTCTCGTACTCCCAAACGGTGTTGCTCATTCCGAGCGGGTCGAAGATGTGCTCTCTCGTGTAATCCTGAAAACCCATCCCCGATACCGCCTGGACGATCTGCCCGAGCAACGCGAATCCGAGGTTGCTGTACTCGTACTCGACCCCGGGTACGTTGGAGAACGAGACGCCACCCGAGATGAGGTCCATCAACTCCTCATCCGAATCGGCGAGCTGCCGGTCGCCCCAGGGGTTGTCCTCGGGGAATCCGCCGGAGTGCGTGAGCAGGTGGCGGACTGTGATCTCGGGCGCATCCGTCGTGAGGTAAGTCAGCGCCTTCATCTCTGGCAGGTACTTCGAGGCCGGGTCATCGAGGTCGAGTCTTCCTTCATCCCGCAGCTGCAAAATGGCGAGTGCCGTGAAGCTCTTGCTCATCGATGCGATGCGGAAGAGGGAATTCGTGGTTGCCGGAGTCTCCTCTTCCAGGTTCGCGAGCCCGAAGCTGCCGGAGTAGACCAGCTCCCCGTCGAGCACTACGCCATATGCGAAGCCGGGCATGTGGCGCTCTTCCGAGTATTCCCTGAAAATCTGCTCCACGGTCGCCGCAGTCGTTGCCACCTTATCGGCCCTGTCGGGATCGGTAAACGCGGCAGGCCTCTGTGCGTGGAGGGGCGAAGCCAGGAACAGACCAATTATGAGCAAGCGCATGATTAAACCTCTGGTTTATGCCTCATGAGAACGTCACGTTCCCAGAATCACGGCGTGATCGTCCGAATCGGATCGCCCGACTCGTCCAGGAAGGTGATGCTCGCGTTGCCGAGGCTGTCGACCTCGAGGGCGAGCCGCGGCCTGCCAGCGGCATCGGAAAGTGTCACTATGGACGAACGAGAGACGTTGCGTCCGACGAACAGGCGGCGTGACACCAAGTCTTCACGGGGAATCAGCGCCAGATAGTACTTCGTAAGCGAATCGCGGGCTGCAGCCGTGGGGGCTGTCTCGATGGCTCGGTAGGCTTCCTTAACGAGGTCGGTGAGGGTGTCGGGACGCTCCTGAATCGTCAGTCCCTGGCTCTTGCGGTCGCCTGAGTGTCTGTAATGAAGCGCGACGATCTGGTCGTTCCGATACTGGTCGAAGGTCAGGATTGCTCCCGCTTGAATCTGTCCGTCCTCGTCGCGTGTGCCCGTATATACCAATCCGCCGGCTTCATGGCCGTCCTCGTTAATGAACAGCAGTCCTCCGAGGTCGGCGCGGCGCGGCGGAAAGCTTCCAGCCAGGATTACTCGGGTTCGACCGGCGGAGTCCAACACGTTGATCCTCTTGACCGTGATCTCGTCGAAAACATCTTGTGACCTCCCATTGGAAAACGCCGCGACGAGCAATACGACCAGGAGTGCGGTGGATACGGCAGCGTACAATCTCAGCAGTTGCATTACGGAGTCTCCGCAATAGGGTAGAAGTGAAACTCTAAAAGCGCAGCTCGAGCCAACTCTCCGGTGAGAACAACAAGCCCTCATTTGCCGAGCCCGCGACGAGTTCCGTGTCGAGCGATGCGTCTGCCAGCCCAGCGGGCGCGCGGGCGAGACGCGTTGAGGCGCGGGCCTGCAGGAAGACCACCGACATACGGATCCCTGAGCCCGTTGCTGTGTTGAGCTCGACCTGGAACTCCATGTCCGAACCTGGGCCCACGTCCACTACGTTCGCGACCCAACCGAACTGCTCCAGTTGAGCCACCCTGTATGCCCCCGTCTGGCCGACGTCTCCTCGGGCGAACCGGTCGCCGTTTGCTTGGTGCGGGCCGCGGAAGCCGTGCACGAGTTGCCAGGTCTCACCAACGCGCTCATACGACGCAGTGATCAACCCCGTGGACGCATGAAGCACGCGGATGCTGTCCGCATTGCCCAGGCACACCGAGCCGAAACCGCCGCCGGCTCCTCGAATCGCGATGTACAAGTGCCGGTCTGCACGCTTCAAGTAGAGTCCTTCCCCACCAATCAGCGGAAGTCGTATTGCGTCCTCCCACTCAGCGGCATGAATCGTTCCGTCGATCGTGGGGATCTCGCCCACCGGGACGTGAACGACCGTGCCCTGCTGTACCGCCGCAAGCGTGTGAAGTAGAAGGACCAGGCCCGAGAGAGAGAGGAGACTCACGTTCAGGGGCTCGGCGGTGGCGGCATGAGACCGAGTTGCGCCAAGCCGGCCACGTTGTCCCACGTCACCCAGATCTCGGCGATCTTGTCGTCCTCGATGCGGAATACTCCGGCAATGTCCAGCTCCATCCGGTTTCCCGTTGCCGGGAACGGGCCCATCTGGCCCTGCTGAGTGCCGGCATACGTGCCCCAGATGGCCACCAGGTCTCCTTCCGCCACCAGGTGGGTGATCGTGATCCGACTGTCGGGAAACGTCGCCCAGTCTTCCTGCAGGAACTCCTTGAATTGTTCCAGACTCCGAATCTCGAGTTCCGGTGTTGCCTGACTGTGACGGACCAGATCTGCGGCCATCGTCGCTTCTACTTCAGTGACGTCGCGGTTGTTGAGGGCCTCGGCATTGCGACGCACGAGATCCTTGTTGCGCTCCAACTCAGCCGTGTTCGTCTCCACACAGCCAAGCAGCACGCATGCGGCGAACGCTAGTCCGGCGACTCGGGGAGCCATGGATTGTCCTCCTGGCGGGATCCTCGTTGGGGACCTCAACGACTTGGGGTCCGCTCTGCTTTTCCTCGATCGCTCCTCTGGGAGGCTGTAGGAGACGTCTGATAAACTACCGCTTCGCTGGTCTTCGGCTAGCTCGAGTGGGCCTCGAAGGCCACCACCACGATGACGGTTGGAGCTAGGAGGGCGGTAGCCGATATTCCTCCACACGGACGATTCCCCAGGAGCCCAAATGCCCCAGGATTCGAGAGCCCCCATGACCGCCCGGCAGCGCACGTACGAGATCATCTTCGGGCACCATACGCCGATGGGCCGCGCGTTCGATGTGGCGCTCATCGTGTCGATCATAGCCAGTGTGATCGTCGTGATGCTCGAGAGCGTGCAGTCCATCCGTGCGGAGTACGGAGCGGTTCTCCGTGCCATGGAATGGGGTTTCACAATCGTGTTCACGGTCGAGTACTTCTTGCGCCTCTGGTGCTCCCCGAATCCTGCTCGCTACGCGCGGAGCTTCTTCGGGGTGGTCGACCTGTTGGCAATCCTGCCTACATACCTGAGCCTCATACTACCGGGTGGCCAGGCGCTGCTTTCGGTCCGTGCGCTACGGCTGCTGCGCGTGTTCCGTATCCTCAAGCTGGCACACCACGTCTCCGAGTCCCGTGTACTGATGCGAGCGCTCATACAGTCTCGAGACAAGATCACGGTGTTCGTGGCGACCATTCTAGCGTTGGTCGTCATCCTCGGTTCGATGATGTATCTGATCGAGGGCGGAGTGAACGGCTTCACGAGCATACCTCGCAGCATCTACTGGGCCATCGTGACGCTCACGACCGTCGGCTACGGTGACATTGCACCGCAGACCAACATGGGTCAGGCTCTGGCTGCCGTCGTGATGATAATGGGCTACGCGATCATTGCCGTGCCGACTGGGATCGTCACGGTCGAACTGGGGAAGGTGACGCGTCAGGTGGAGAGCGAGCGAGTCTGTTCAGAATGTGGTGCTGCGGGACATGACGATGATGCAAGGCACTGCAAGCGGTGTGGTGCAGGGCTGTGATGACCGCGAGTGAAAGCGGCTTGACAACTAACTACTCTCCGAGCAAGGAACACGCTGATACGGGAACTCGACTTGCCGAAACTGGTCACCCTCTCCCCCGGCGATGCGGGCCAACAGCGAATCTGGACGAGTCCTCAGATACGTGATGGTTTGCGGGAAGTCGTGATCAGGATTGGAGAACGTGATGCTCGTGTCGGTGACCGCCGATGATCTGAAGCTGGCCGTCGATTGCCCGGACGGGTGCGCTTCGTATACCCAGCCAGTTCCTTCCTCGCGGAGCAGAACCAACTCGTAGCCTACCAGACGATCTCCCTTGACCGTGCGGCTCATCCCCAGCATCGAGCGGCCGCGCACCGCCATCCATTGCTCTTCGATCACCAAGTCGCCGTCGCTCATCTCCCAGCACCCTGCGAGCCAAAGAGGGGTTGTGACGGCTGGCTCGCTGCTCGGGACCTGCGCGGTCCCCGTGCCAGGTACGGACAGCACGAGAATGGTGGTCAATACGCAAGCAATCGGCCTCATTGTTGCCTCCCCACCGCTACTGGTTCCAAGAATTCTCGCAACTCGACTAGGAAAACCAGGGATGAGATCCGAACTGATTCCGGGGCACCGGCTCGCCCCGCGTCACGTACCAGTCGAAGCCTCGCACCACCGATGACAGGTACTTCGCGAGCATTGGACGAAGGCGCAGCCAATGTGGAAGCCAACGAATCACCACTGGCACTGATTGCAGCACGTGGGGGTACACCGCAATTCGCAGCGTGGATTCGCCTCCCGCATTCGAGAGGATCCGCCAGGAGACGAACGAAGTCCTGCCACCACGCCTACCTATCTCGAGGTCATAGCCTACCCCGTCGATCCACCGACGAAACCGCCGCTCGAAGACCACCCCGTTGAGGTAGTGAACCTCGTCTCGGGATGCCTCTCCAGGCCATACGTCCACAGGGTTATTGGCACAGAACGGGTGGCACGGCTCGAGATTCCCCGGCATCGAGATGGCCTCCCACACCTTCTCCGCCGGCGCAGCGATTCGTGCGGCCGCAGCGACCGGCCACCTGAAGCCCGGCTTCGGATCGTCCATCTCTTGGCTCAATTCGTTGGCTGCCGTAGCAACCACACGAGTTCGAGGCCCCAGCCCGCATTCGAGGGACCCGAAGGCTCGGCGCTTAGGAGGCCATCCTCCTAACGATCAGACGTGCTGATCGAAGAGGATCGGGTTTCCATCCGGGTCCATTACCATGAGACTGGCTGGCCCGGAAGTGGTCTCGTCCGCTTCGCTCAACAACTCCACGCCCCCCGCCTTGAGTTGACGCTGCAGCTCGCGCACGTCTGTGTAGCTATCAAGCTCACGGGCGTTGCTATCCCAGCCAGGATTGAACGTGAGGGTGTTCCTGTCGAACATCCCCTGAAAGAGCCCGATCGCGTGATCGCCATTCTTCATTATCAGCCAGTTCTGCGAAGCATCTCCAGCGAAGACTTCGAAGCCGAGCTTCTCGTAGAATTCCCTTGACGCTCCGATGTCCTTCACTGCCAAGCTGACCGAGAATGTGCCGAGGTCCATGATCTACTCCTTACGATCGTAATCAGCGAATGCGGTCCGCGGGTTAGACGGCGCGCATCATTCAACGTCCATCTCTATTCCACTGAACCGGCTTCAACTCCTACATTGGCCTGATTTCATACACCCTGACGCTCGCGATATATGGATTGCCCTGTGCGATCTCCTCCGCCACGTCGAGGTCTTTGGCTTCTATGATGTTGTAGCCGGTGATGGACTCCATGTCCCACGGCAGGTCCCTGGTTCCGCTCTTGGAGATCTCGCGCCCACCGCTGAAGCCGCCCTGGTCGATCTGCTTGTCGGCGATGGATTCGAACCACTTTCCCCAGGCCTCCATGATCTCGGGCGTGGGTTTCTCGAATCCAAAATGCAGAATCATGAACTTCTTCATTGTTCACTCCTCGTGCGTTGCCATTGGCCCTTGGGGGTTGGCTTCGGTCACCCCTTGGTCCTCCAGGTTGCCGCCCAAGTCCTCACCGCATTCCGCGGTGTTGCCCGCCGTCTACGGAGACGCACTCTCCCGTGACCCAGCTGGCGCGTGGCGACACGAGGAAGACCGCAACGTTCGCCACCTCGTCCGGCGTACCGTGCCTCCCCCACGGGATCGATTCACGCACACTCTCGTACAGATCCGGTTGCTGTTCCTTGATCATCGACCAGATGCCCCCCGGGGACTCGGTGGAACCGGGCGCGATGGCATTGACTCGAATGCCGAGCCCAGCGTGCATGACGGCGAGTTTCTTCGCGTGGGCGATGAGGGCCGCCTTGGCGGCCGTGTATCCGAAGTCCGGCGCCGGGTCCGCTTCCAACCCAGAGATCGACGAAACAAACAGAATGCTGCCGCCACCGGCATCCGCCATCCACGGTATGACCTGCTCGCAGGCATGCACCGCTGCCATCAGATCCACCTGCAGGCTCGCTTCCCAGTCGCTGAGATCAGGCCCGACAGCGAGCGCCGAGGCGTTGTGAACGAGAATGTGCACGCCGCCGAGGGCCTGCCGCGCATCCTCGAGGAACCCCGCTAGGGCCGCCGAGTCGGCCACGTCGCACACGTGCGCATAGGCGCGCACTCCCTTCTTCGAGATTTCCAACTCGGCCTCTCGCAACGCTTCCTCGTTGCGCGCGCAGATCGCGACGTTGGCCCCTTCAGACGCCAGGCCGAGCGCAATCGCGCGGCCGATACTACGGCTCCCGCCAATTACGATGCAGTTTTGACCCTCGAGTTGGAGGTCCATTGTCAGCTCCCGGGGTGACGTCTAACGGATGGGGCATAACCTGCGGCGCGGCTATGAAGAGCTCAAGGGCATCGCGCAACCTTGCACTCGTAGTTGAAGGCCGACCTCAGCTGCGGTCCTTGTATTTCGGATGATGTTTCAGCGTTTTAATTGCGGTCTTCCACTCAGAGACGGCCGCCGCGCGAGCGCGGGGATCGGTCTTCCGCGTCTCATAAGCGGCTTCAGCCCGCAGTTTCTTGAAGCTGCTCAAGCGCTCTGGGTCCAAGTCCCCACTCTCTAACGCTTCCTGGACCGCGCAGTCTGGTTCTCCCTCGTGTCGGCAATCGCGGAACCGACAACTACGGGAAAGCTCCGCGATGTCTGGGAAAGCGTGGTCCAATCCCTCCTCCAACACCCATACGCGCAATTCTCTCATACCAGGCGTGTCAAGGAGGAGTGCCCCACCAGGAATCCTGTACAGGTCACGTCGGGTCGTGACGTGGCGTCCCTTTCGATCACTGCTGCGTACGTCACCCGTCTCGGCAACTGTTGCTTGGGAGAGCAGATTGACCAATGTCGACTTTCCGACGCCCGATGGTCCGAGAAGGGAGACAGTGGAACCCGGGTTCAGAGAGTCTCTGAGGACTTGAACGCTCTCACTATCCCTGGCGCTCACGACCCTGATTGGCACACCGACGGAGACGGTCTCAACCTGCGATATCCAGGCTTGCAGGTCGTCCGCCAAATCCGACTTGGTGAGAATGATTTCCGGAGAGGCACCGCTGTCCCACACCACCGCCAGATAGCGCTCAAAACGCCGCGGGTTGAAATCCAAATCGAGGCCGTGTACGACCCAGACCTTGTCCACATTTGCCGCCAGCACCTGTTCTGAATGACCGGTTCCTGCCACACCTCTTGATATCCAAGACCGGCGAGGAAACACAGCCAGTATAGACCACGGATCGGTTGGCATAGGACCCGCTTCGACGATGACCCAGTCGCCGACTACGGGGGTGCAGCCTCGGTACGAAGCCGACGGGATTCTAGCAGGTTGTGGGCCCGAATGCGTCCGTACGGTCCAACTCGCTCGGTCTTGGCCTACGATGCGGGCGGCCTTTGAGGAATCGGCACCTAGCTGCGCAGCTTGTTCTGCCCAACGGTCATCCCAGCCCCATTCCTTCAGTGCCATCCGACTACCTCTGTTGCTTGCGAGGTCTGCATAACCACTCCGCAGCTCGATACGCGTGTTAGGTAGCAGGCTCCTTCGAAGCCTCGGGCGGCGGCACCTGCAGCTCTCCTCCACGCACGGTCGAGCCCACGACGATGGCCGCACCCACCAGCACAAGATTCTTGATGATATACTGACCTTCCAGCGTCGGCGAATAGGGGAACGCCGCAAAAGTCTCCGAGGGGAAGAAGACCAGCGGGAGCATGGTGCCGGGCATTTGGATGAACAGCAGCAAGAGTGTCACGCGCAGCAACTTGCCCGTGATCAGCCCTATGCCAATGAGCGTCTCCCACACGGCAAGGAGCGGTAACGCTAGAGATGGCGCAACGACGCCTAGAGTGAGGCGTTCAATCGTGTGCGCCGCGAGATCAGCCGCAGGACTCCATCCCGGTACTAACTTGATGGCACCGAACCACACAAAGACAATACCGAGGGCAAGCCGCGTAATCGTCACTCCGTTCCGAGCCATCCACGCTGTGATGCGAAAGTCGACAAGCTCGAGGCGGGTGGGCACATTCATCATGATTCTCCATTATGAACGGCGGACGCGCCACCTAAAGACTCTGCGGATCAGCTGCGGGCGAGCTCCCTTTGGAGACCACCATCAACTGTCCGTTTAGTGATGTTCTCGAAGCACTCATATCAACGCCTTCCTTCTTACTGCCTAGAGCCCCGGCATTTTGATGTTGAAGCTGAGCCCCACGCCCAGGACCGTGGGTGAGCGTCCGATGAGTGGGAAGTCTCCATCCGACTCGTCGCTGAGGTTTGCCCAGTCCAGCGCAACGTAGCCGCCGAGTCCGATCGAGAAGGCAACGTTGATTCCGGCTGAGATCCCGAAGCCGGTCTGCGTCTCGGTGGCATCGTTCAGCTTCACCTTGCGCACGTTGAATCGGGGGGCGCCCCAGAGCTCGAGCGTAAACCCGGGGATTGGCGGGCTCACTGACACGCCGACGCCCACGGGGACGTGTACCTCGGACGCCGTATCGCTCGGCGCCAGGCGGCCGTAGCCCGCCTGCACGTTGAGCGCGACGGGCAGGACTCCTCCGCCGAAGATCCTGAACGCGGCCATTCCCATCCACTGGAAGCTGTTCTCGTCCAAATCCCCGATTCCGGCGTTCACCGTCCCGATGCCCACGCCCAGCGAAATGGCCGAGACGCCGAGCACCGCGCGCGCCCCAAAGGCGGTGTTCTTGCCGGACTCGTCGTTCATGCCCTTGCCGAAGTCACCGTATAGAGTGAATCCGGTGCCGCCCTTGGGCGAGAAGTGTACCGGCATGCTGTTGAGTTGACCGGCAAGTGACGCTACTGGTACGGCCACGAACAGAACCAGGAGAACCGGCAACCTCGTAGTCATCGGACGATATCTCCTCCTCATGCGTTCAGCCGCCAGAGCTCGAAGTTCAGCGCCGCAGCGAAGCTCACCCACGCCCAATACGGAACGAGTAGTGCAGCGGCCGGCCGCGACGCCACGTAGAACAGAACGATAGTCGCCCCGATCGCCAGCCAGAGCAGGACAATCTCGGCAAAGGCCACGCCCGGCGCCCGCGCCGCGAAGAACAGGAACGACCAGAGCGCGTTCAGCACCAACTGAGCAGCGAATGCTGCGAGCGCGATCCTGACTTCGGGTCGGTCCGTCCCTTCCCGCCACACGAGGTAGAGAGCGATCCCCATCATCGCATAGAGAACAGTCCAAACCGGCGCGAAGAGCCATGAGGGGGGTGTGAAGGCCGGCTTCTCCAGCGCCGGGTACCACTCCCTGACTCCGCGAGCGGTGGCAAGGCCCGACAGGATGCCAACGGCCTGCGGGATCAGTAGGCTGATGATGAGTCGAACCAGTGTCGGTCCTCCAGTTGCGGAATGCCCATGCTCAGGCGTAGACTGCCCTGATTCAGGGCCTAGGACGACCGTGCGCCCCACTTCCGGATCCGCTTCTGCGTGTTCGCGCTCGCCTGAAGCTTACTCTTCGCCGCGGGCGCGCGCCCAGGCTATGTGTATCGTTCGCTGTCCCCACCATTCGGTTGCACATGACATCGCTGCTTGCGAGGCGGCAGAGGCTGCAACGCAAGCAAGCTCACATGCGCTCTCACCCTCGGCCAGCGCGGTCGCATTACTGGAAGTTAGCTCCCGGCAGCTTGCATCGCAGCAGCCGGTGTGGACCTGGGACTCGGGCTCAACACGGACATCACCAGTGGACCCTTCAAGGGATTGAGGCTCGCGGTGGAGGGTTTGCTGCCGGTCTACCAGAAGCTCGACGGCCCGCAGCTCGAAGTGGACTTCACGCTGATTGCGGGCGTGCAGTACTCGATGCAATTGTACTAGGACCGCGGAGGTGACTGGCCGGGCGAGCCGCTGAGGACCACGGGACCAGCTAATGCCGAAACGACTCAAAGACGTGGACGCGGGCGACCGCGCCATTCGCCTCAAAGCCCTCGTTTGGGCCTCGTTCGTAGGGATTTTCGGTGGCCTTCCGATCGGTTCGGTGATCGCCGTGAAGGTCGGTATCCCCCCGATGCTGGGTCTGTTTCTGGGATTGGCCATCGGGTTCGGCGGGGTCTACTACGGCAGCCTGTTCATCACCCGCAGGGCTGCCCGGGTGGCGCAGACCGTCTACAACCCATCGGGCGAATCCACGCCGCGCCGCCGCGAGTACTCCAAGGCAGCGGCACTCGTGATGCAGGACAAGCACGAGGACGCGGCGGCCGCGTACGAGGTGCACCTGACCGAGAACCCGGATGACCCGGAGCCGTACTTCCAGCTCGCGCGGCTGAGCCTCGAGCACCTGGGCAAGCCGGAGGAGGCCATCCAGTGGTACACGCGCGCCCGTGACGAGGCTCGCCTCACCGCAGGTCAGGCGCTCATCGCCACGCAGGAGATAGTCAACATCTACGTCCGCAAGCTACGCACACCCAGGAAGGCGATTCCCGAGCTCAAGCTCTTGTGCGAGCGTTTCGAGGGAACGCCGGCCGCAGAGGTGGCGCAGCGGGAGTTGGATGAGATGCGCGCGCTGCTCGTGCGCGAGAGCGAAGAGGGCGTGGACTTCACCGAGGAGTTCCTCAAGCGGTTCGACCGCGACGGACCGCACGATGAAGCCCCACCCGAGCGACTGGGGCGGGGCTTCGGCCTCTAGCTTGTTGCGTGCCTCAGGCGGCTTGGAGTTCCGAGGTGCAGTGCGGGCAGCGCGTCGCCTTGATCGCCACCTTCGTTATGCAATAGGGGCATTCCTTCTTGTCAGGCGGAGGCGGCGCGGCCTCCTCCTTGCGGTTCAGCTGGTTGATGCCGCGCACCAGAAGGAAGACGGCGAACGCCACGATCAGGAAGCTCACTAAATTGTCGGTGAACATGCCGTAGTTGATCGTGACCGCGCCGGCCGCCTGGGCGTCGGCGACGGTCGCGTACGGCCCCGCGGGATCGCCTCCCTGGATCGTCAGGAAGAGATTGGAGAAATCGACGTTTCCGAGCAGCAACCCGATCGGCGGCATGATGACGTCGGACACGAGCGACTTGACGATCGTGCCGAACGCGCCGCCGATGATGATACCGACGGCCATGTCGATCACGTTCCCCCGCATCGCGAACTCTTTGAATTCCTTGAGCATGGTGACTCCTGGGCGCGGAGAGTGTCTGTTGGGAGCCGCTAGGCTACCGGTTCCAGCCTGGCGGTGAAGTGCCTCAGCACGGGTGCCTCGAAGGTGATCCGGAGTCCCGAGATCGACTCGCGCTCGCGGTACAGCTTGGCGCACACGTCCACCACGTGGTCGAGGTGGCTCTTCGTGTAGACGCGCCGCGGGACCGCCAGCCGCACCAGCTCCAGCTCGGGCCACTGCCCGTCGGCGGCGAACATGAGCCCGCCGATCTCCACACCGCGAATCCCGCCCTCCAGGTACAGCGCGCAGGTGAGCGCCTGCGCGGGGAACTGCTCCTGCGGGATGTGCGGCAGGAACCGCTTCGCGTCGAGGTAAACCGCGTGGCCGCCCACCGGCAGCACGATCGGCACTCCAGCGTCCACCAGAGCGCCGCCGAACTCCTGCATCTGACCGATGCGGTGCGCCAGGTAGCGCTCTTCGAGCACTTCCTCTAATCCCTGCGCGATCGCTTCCAGATCACGCCCCGCCAGGCCGCCGTACGTCGGAAAGCCCTCGATGAGGATCAACATGTTGGTGATTTTCTCGGAGAGCTCGTCGTTGTTGAGCGCGAGCCAGCCACCCATGTTCACGAGCGCGTCCTTCTTGGCCGACATCGTGCAGCCGTCCGCCAACTCGAAGAACGCTCGCGCTATCTCCGGTATGCCCTCGTCGAGGTTGCTGCGCACCTTGTTGAAGTAGGCGTTCTCCGCGAAGCGGCAGGCGTCGTAGATGAACGGTATCCGGTGCTTGCGGCACCACTCTGACACTTCGCGCGCGTTCTCCAGGCTCACTGGCTGGCCACCGCCCGAGTTGTTCGTGATCGTGAGCAGCACGAGCGGGATCCGCTCCCGCCCCACATCGGCCAGGACCTTGTCCAGCTTGGCGATGTCCATGTCGCCCTTGTAGGGCACTTCCTTCACGGGGTCGTACGCTTCGTCGATCACGCAGTTCACTGCGACGCCGCCGTTGTGCTCGATGTTCGCCTGCGTGGTGTCGAAGTGGATGTTGTTGGGTATGTGATCGCCCTCTTTGACGACCGTTGTGAACAACAGGTTCTCGGCGACGCGTCCCTGGTGCGTCGGGATGATGTGCTGGTAGCCTGTGATGCGGCGGACCGTCTCCTCGAACCGGAAGTAGTTGCGGCTCCCCGCGTACGACTCGTCGCCCGTCATCAGCGCGGCCCACTGTTTGTCCGACATCGCCGAAGTGCCGGAGTCGGTTAGCAGGTCTATCGTGATCAGATCAGATGGGATGCTGAAGACGTTGTAGCCCGATTCCAGGAGCGCGGCCTCGCGCTCTGTCCGGGTCGTGAACGGTATCGATTCGACCGTCTTGATCCTGTAGGGTTCCACTTTGCCTCCGCCGCCGGTGCCCGTTAAAGGGAAGATAGAGCCGGGGCTCGGGTTCGGGCAGACGCGGGGCCCAGCGAGCGGGAGGATGTGGGGCCGGACGGCCTCAGGGGTTGCGGGATTCGCTCCACCTAATAATATTATTTGCGTACGCTAACAACGAGGTCCGAGGTGCGTCTTCCTGCAGCCGCGCCCCCGTGCGCGTGGCGGGGGCGGGCGAGCTTCCTGTTACTGCTGGTCCTGGCCGGGGCGCCGAGCGCCCGCGCCCAGGATCCGGGCGAGATAATCACCGACCGTCCCGACGAGACCGAATCCCCGATCTCGGTGAACCCGGGCTACGTCCAGCTCGAATTGGGCTGGGGGTTCGTGAACGCCGACCGGGACGGCAGCAAGCGGCAGACCCATCAGGTGCCGGGCACGCTGATCCGGATCGGAGCGTTGCCCGGGCTGGAGGCCCGCCTCGGGTTCGGGGGATGGCGCCACCGCGAGGTCGCGGATTCGAGCGGAGCCGAGACAAGCTCGGGCGTGGGTCCCTTGAGGCTCGGTGCCAAGTACCAGTTCAACGAGGGGGAGGGGTGGACCCCGACGCTGGCGCTGCTCGGGGCCGTCGTTCTTCCCACCGCGGCCGAAGAGCTGGGCCCCGAGCGCGTGGATCCGACCGTCCGTGTTGCGGCGTCGCACGAGGCGAGCAGTGTGGTCGGGATCGGATACAACATCGGCCTTAGGTGGCTCAGCGTCGAAGCCGTGACGGGTGAGACGAGTACCCAATTGGAGGGGATCTACACTCTGGCCTTCGGCTTTGCCCTGAGTGAGAGGTTCGGCGCATTCGCCGAGGCGTTTGGCGCGCTCGCCCTTTCGGACGACGCGGTGTCGGTGGCCTCCCTGGATGGCGGGCTCACCTTCCTGGCGCGCCGCAACCTGCAGCTCGATGCCCGAGCCGGAGTCGGGCTCGACAAGGACGCCGACGCCTGGTTCGTTGGCGCCGGGTTCTCGTGGAGGGTGCCGAGGTGATGAACTCCTTTTCCACCAACGCCTTACGGCTGCACGAGAATCGTTAGGCGAGACTAATTAAATGGTGAATCCCGCTCTCGCGCTGCTGATCTTCGCCCTGCTGGTCCTGTGCCTGGTGCTCTTCTTCTGGCCCAGGCGCGGGGTCGCCGCACACCTCATCAAGCTCGTGCGGCTCACCCAGCGGGCCCGCATCGAGGATGCCCTCAAGCGGCTTTACGACGCCGAGTACTTCGGCCGGCCCTGCACGGTCGAGAGCCTGGCGGGCATGCTGCAGCTCAAGCGCAGCCGCACCATGCAGCTCGTCGCGCGGCTCGAGGCACTCGGCCTCGTGCGCAGCGAGGACGGCGGGCTCACCCTCAGCGACGTCGGTCGGGGCGAAGCGCTGCGCGTGCTGCGCAGCCACCGGATGTGGGAGCGCTACCTGGCCGACCGCACCGGAGTGCCGCCGGCAGACTGGCACGACGAAGCGGAGCAGCGCGAGCACCTCCTCACCGACGATGCAGTGGAGCGGCTGGCGTCTCGTATGGGACACCCGCGCTACGACCCGCACGGCGATCCGATACCCACGGCCACCGGGGAGTTGCCGCCCCAATCGGGCGTTGCGCTCTCGGCGCTTGCGCCCGGGCAGTCGGCGTCCGTCGTTCACCTCGAGGACGAGCCGCGGGAGGTCTACGAGCAGCTCGTAGCGATGGGGCTCGCTCCGGGCGCGCAGGTGGAGCTGCTCGAGGCGCGGCCCGATCGCATCCGTTTTGCGGCGGAGGGAGAGGAGCACGTCATCGAGCCCGTGATGGCGATGAACGTGACGGTGACGCTTCCGCGCCGAACCGAGGAGAGCCGCGGCCCGTTCGAGACTCTCTCTTCGCTCACACCCGGCGAGTCTGCGGCGGTCGTCGGCATCGCGCCCGCCTGCCAGGGACCGCAGCGTAGGCGGCTGCTCGACCTGGGTCTGGTGCCGGGCACGGTCGTTACCGCCGAGCTGAGGGGCGCGCTCAACGATCCGGTCGCCTACCGCGTGCGCGGCGCACTCATCGCGCTGCGCCGAAAGCAGGCCGAGTGGGTTCGGGTGGACCGCAAGGTCGTGGCGGAGGTGAGCTGAGATGACCGCGGTGGCCTCGGCTCCCTGCGTCGGCTGCTCCGCGCACCGCGCCTCTACCCTGGTGCAGCTCGGCGTGAAGATGGACCGGTGGGATTACCTCGTGGCGCTCGCTGGAAATCCCAACACCGGCAAGAGCACCGTCTTCAACGCGCTCACCGGTCTGCGCCAGCACACCGGCAACTGGCCCGGCAAGACTGTGGCGCGCGCCGAGGGCGCGTTCGATCTCGAGGGCCAGCGCGTCAAGCTGATCGACCTTCCCGGCACGTACAGCCTCCAGGCGGGGAGCGCCGACGAAGAAGTGGCGCGCGACTTCGTCTTGTTCGGGCAGCCCGACGTGACCGTTGTCGTGGTGGACGCCACCAGGTTGGAGCGAAACCTCAACCTCGTGCTTCAGATCCTGGAGATCACCGACCGCGTGGTGGTATGTCTCAACCTCATGGACGAGGCGCGGCGTCACGGCATCGGGATAGACGTGGACGAGTTGGCCGCGCAGCTGGGCGTTCCGGTGGTGCCTACGGTGGCGCGCAGGGGTGATGGAATACCGGAGCTGCTAGAGGCCGTCCACGGTGTGGCGACCGGCGAGACACAGACCAATCCCCACCGGATCGAGAGCCACCCAGCCGAGGTCGAGGCGGCGGTGGGCGCGCTGGTCGAGCCAATCGAGGCGGCATACCCCGAGCTGCCCAACGCGCGCTGGGTGGGGCTCAGGCTGCTCAACGCCGACGAACGCGTTGAAGAAGCCACGCGCTCGGGAGACCTGGGGAAGCTGGCCGGGGGCTCGTTCGACGGCGAGGAGGAAGACGCAGCTCCGTCGGCCGTCGCGGTGGCGGGCGCGCGCAGCATTCTGGAGACGGCGTCGCGGCTCAGGTGGACGCTGAGTCCCAACTTCCACGACCGTCTCACCGAGAGCATGTACACGGAAGCGCAACGGATCGCCGCGGCGAGCCAGGTGCGCGGGGTGAAGCGGGTCAAGTTTGATTTGGACCGCACGCTCGACCGGCTGCTCACCAGCCGCTGGCTCGGCTTCCCGCTCATGCTGGCTATCCTGACTGCGGTCTTCTGGATCACGATCGCCGGCGCCAACTACCCGTCGCGCTTCCTCGCATGGCTGCTGATAGACAAACTGCACCTGGTGCTGACCGGTTTCGCCGTTAGCATCGGGACGCCGTGGTGGCTCAGTGGGTTCCTGCTGGACGGGGTCTACCTCGCCACGGCGTGGGTTATCGCCGTCATGCTCCCGCCGATGGCGATCTTCTTCCCTGTGTTCACTCTGCTTGAGGACTTCGGCTACCTGCCGCGCGTCGCGTTCAACCTGGATGCCCTGTTCCGAAAGGCCGGCGCCCACGGCAAACAGGCGCTCACGATGTGCATGGGCTTCGGGTGCAACGCGGCGGGCGTCGTAGCCACCCGGGTGATCGACAGTCCGCGCGAGCGGATGATAGCGATCATCACGAACAACTTCTCGTTGTGCAACGGCCGTTGGCCCACGCAGATCCTGATAGCGAGCATCTTCATCGGCACCCTGGCGCCGGCTCACCTGGCGGGATTGGTCTCAGCCTCGGCTGTCGTGGCGGTCGCGCTGCTCGGTATTGGTGCGATGTTCCTCGCGTCCTGGATGCTGTCGCGCACAGTGTTGGCCGGCGAGGCCACCACGTTCAGCCTGGAGCTGCCTCCCTACCGGCCGCCACGCGTGTGGCAGACGCTCTACACCTCGCTCATCGACCGCACGCTCATCGTGCTGTGGCGTGCCGTGCTCTTCGCGATCCCCGCGGGCGCGGTCATCTGGCTCATCTCCAACGTGAACGTCGGCGGAACCAGTGTAGCCGCTCATGCGATGGATTGGCTGAACCCGTTCGGGCTGCTTGTGGGCTTGAACGGAGTCATACTGCTCGCCTACGTGGTGGCGATCCCGGCCAACGAGATCGTGATACCCACCGTCCTGATGTTGACCGTCTTGACGCTCGGCGCGGCGGGAGTGGGTGAGGGCGCCGGGGTGATGTTCGAGCTGGACTCGATGGGGCAGACGGGTGACCTGCTGCGGGCGAGCGGATGGACGTTGCTCACCGCCATCAACCTCATGCTGTTCAGCCTGCTCCACAATCCGTGCTCCACCACGATCTACACCATCTACAAGGAGACGCGGAGCGCGCGGTGGACCACGGTCGCGACGTTCCTGCCGCTGGTGATGGGTTTCGTAGTGACGTTCCTGGTGACGCAGGTGTGGAGGCTGGTTACCGGATAGGGCTCAGCTGCAGCTCACGGTGAAGTCCACCGTAGCGGTTAATCCTTCGACGACGTGGACAGTGCGGTCGGGGTCCCCTTCGATCTTGCAGTTCTCGGGCCACCACTCGTTGCCGAAACGCTCGCCTCCCAGCGAATCTCTCTCGTATGCACCCAGTGAGACGGGATAATCACCGCCCAGCACATCCCAACTCACGCTACCGTTGGGCTCCACCGGCTTGGGTGGGAGGATCAACCTTCCATTCTCGTCGAACCCGACGTTCGTGATCCCGCCGATGTGCACCCCGTAGAGCGCATCGGGCTCGGGTCCGTGCGTAGTGACTGACACCGTGAGCACGGTGGAGGGGCCCGAGATGTCGCAGGCCGCGCAGCACGCGGTTGCGAGTGCGATGATGAGGCTGCTCCGGATGGTCGGCATTGCGCGCTCTCGGTTGATGCGGGCGCAAGCTCCCGCCTCTGCGTCAAGAGGACGTCAAGCCGGCCTCGGCGGTTAGCGAGCTTCCGAAGCGATCTCCTCCAGCGCGCGCTCCAGCACCGCGTCGCGCCCCGCTTGCAGTTGTGTCCGAGTTGGCAACACGCGAATGTCGGGCATCACTCCCACTCCCTCGAACTGCGAGCCGTCCGGGAAGTACTCTCGCTTGGCACCAACGGCGAAGCCCATCCGGTCTCCGATGTCCGCGTAGAAGGGCTGCCCCGTGCTGCCCGCGGTCGCCTCGCCCACGAGTGTGGCCCTGCCGTTGTCCTTGAACGGCATCACGAAGTCCTCGCACGCCGAATGGCAGCCTTCGTTCACCAGGATCATCAATCGTCCGGTGAACGTCGAGTCGCCGTCCTGCGTTGAGGCGGGCCATGACATCTGAGGTCGCGCGAAGTCGCTGAATCCGGAACGCTCGCGCGCGGCGTAATACGAGAACAGCGCGAGGTGCATTGGGGTGGACTCGGCCCACCAGCGCCAGGGGCGCTCCATCAGCGCGCTGATGAAGCTGACGGGTGTGCTCCCGCCGCCGTTGTCCCGAACGTCGACCACAAGTGCTGCGGCTCCGGCGTACTCCTCGAGTAGCTCCAGTGCCCGCTCCTGGAACTGGCTGCCGTTCCAGGACGGGACCTGGATGTACGCGACGCGTCCGTCCTGAAGCCAGCGTCCCTCGGTTGCGAGCTCATCGCGCTCGGCTTTGCCGCTTCGATCGATTACGACTTCACGGCCGTCGGCCATCGTGAGTGTATAGCGCAGCGGGAAGAGGAAGCGGTACCAGCGGTCGAACAGGCGCCAGCGCCGGTGCCGCTCCGTCGAGGCGGAGATGTAGCGGGCTGCCCCTGAGTAGAAGCTCTCGATGGGCTGGCCATCGATGGAGCTGATCACGTCACCCGGTCGCACGCCTTCGCGTGCACTTTTCACTACGACCCACTCTTCTCCTATGTGGCGCACCGAGAAGCCGTGCAGACGGCCGGCATCGTCGAACAGAGTACCGTCCCGAAAGCCGGTGTGGCTGTTTCCGAGCTGCGTGAGCAGCGCGAGTGACGCCAGCGTGAAGGCCCGCCGATCTGGAGCGGCAGTGGCCTCCTCCACGTAGGCAGCGAAAGCCTCGTCGAAGTCCAGGTCCGGAACGTCGTACCAGTGCGCGAAGTACATCCGCACCGCTGCATAGAGCCTGGCGGCAACCACCGTGCGTCGCGCGGCGCTCATGCTATCGGAGTCGGCTGTAGCGATGGCGGCGGTGTCGTTCGCGTGCAGTGTGCTCGGCGAGGCGAAGAACGGGGCCGCCAACAGGGCAAGGATTAGAGCGACGCGCATCGTGATGCTCCCAATGAGGGTTAGGTGTGAACTTACCGTTAGACAGGTAAGTGAGGGGGAAGGTCGCTGCGGTGCAAGAAGCGGTGGGAACAGAAGAAACGGGCCAACCCGGTGGGCTGGCCCGTCTTTCTTCTGCGGGAGATTCCCGCCCAGACCTGGGCGGCTGAGTCAGACGCCTCAGGTAAAGCCGGTCGGTCCGCACCCCGACGCGAAGGACGCGCCGCCGCGCGAGCCGGTCATCACCCCAATGGATGCGAACGTCCGCGCTGCTCTGTCGGAGCCGCACGCTTCGCAGCTGGGCTTCGCGCCCTCTGAGTAGTCAGCCATGGACATGCGGATCTCGAACTGTTCACCGCAGTCCAGGCATATGTAGTCGTATCTCGGCACTTGGTCTCGTTCCGCGAGAGTCAGTGAATGTTAATATCAGTATGGCAATATACATATGTATCGTGGGGTTGTCCAGGGGTTTAGAAGCCAAGGAAATTGGGGCATTTGCCGGTGAGGCCGGGGGTTTCGAATCGGCCCCCGCCCCGAATCAGCCCGCCGCCTCCTGCTCCAGCCGGGCGGCCAGCGCGATGTAGTCCGCGGCGTCCTGGTTGGCGTGCTCCCGCTCCGCTTCGTCGAACTGCTGCTCCAGCTTGGGCAGCTGGTCTTCCGGGATCACGTCGTCGGCCATCGGGAACAGGATGTTGTCTTCCTTGGCGATGTGCTCGCGCAGCAAGGCACAGTAGTTCTGCGCGCTGCGCACCACCGCCTTCGCAGCCGACTCGTCTCCGGCATCGAGCTTCTGCGCGGCTTCGCCCATGGCGCGGGTATAGGTGCGCGCCTGCTCGTGCTCGTCCAGCATCACACCGATCGGACCGCCGTGAACCTCGACGCCGCATCCGGCCATCACCGTGAACAGGACGCGCTCCTCCTTGATGTGGTGGCGCCCGTCGGCGAACCCGCGGATGAACTCCGCTGCGTCGAGGAAGAAGCCCGGGCGTACCGAGCCACCCTCGTCCAGCCGCTGGGCAGCGTTCTCGAGAGCACCGAGCACGCGCTCGATGACGCGGTGCTCATCCATCAACACGTTGGTCGCTTTCATATGGCCGCCCAGATGCAGGATGCTCCGAACAGAATGCCGGCGACGGCGACGAGTCTCATTACTGTGTTCGACTGAGCCATCCACCACTCCACGAACGCCTTTGTGCGTGCCGATCCCATGAAGGCGAGTGTGAGGCCGGCCAGAAGGATGACGACCCCGGCGCCCATTATGTAGCCGGGAAAGCGCGTGTCAGGTGCGGCGAAGATGAACAGCACGCCGATGCCGATCCGGGCCACCGCGGCGACCCGTATCCAGTTCTTGTCGAGAAATACTGAGAGGATGCCCTTGAGCACGCCGGGCGCGACGATCAAGACCAAGGAGCCGGCGGTGATGAGAACGCCGACCGCGAGCACGAATAGGGACATGTTGCGAGCTCCGCGGGGTACGCTACGAAGCTAATAAAGAGAGCCGTCCCTATCCACGGTGGCGGAATACCCTCCAGCCCACTAGCGCTGGCACCGCCACCCAGGCGGCCATGGAAGCGGCCGCGAGTGCCATCGTGCCTCCCGCCCCGAACCGCTCGACGATCTTGGCGCCCACCGGGCCCAGCAGAGAGAGGTCGGCGTCGAGCGCGCCGACCACTCCCATGCGGAACGCTTCGACCGGGTTGAGGAGCGACCACCACACGAGCACCTGCTCGGGGAAGCCCCAGCGCACGAAGGCGACCATGATACCGAGTGTGCCGAGCGCTACCAGTGCCAGCCACACCAGGATCCCCAGCGTCATCGCTCGCGCGCGGGAGTTGGTGATAGTGGAGAAGCAGAGCCCGAGCGCCACGAACACGAGCGCGAGCAGCACGACGTAGCCGTACAGCATCGCGATGAGCCCCGGCGGCACACCGCGCAGCACGGCAACAGCACCGGCTACCCCGAACCCCACCGTCAGCGAGAGCAGGATCGCGACGCTCACTCCTCCCAGCTTGCCGGCGTACACCTCGCCGAACGTCACTGGTTGTGCCAGCACGTACTCGAGCGCACCGCTCTCCCGATCCTCGGCGATGGATGCCGCCGCGGGAAACAGCGCCAGCAGAGGAACGAACAGCAGCGCTAGATGCACCAGACCCGTGAAGGCCTTGGCGAACCCGCGGTAGCCGTAGATCGTGGTGTCGCCCATTCCGAACACGGCGAGCAGCAGGCCACCCGCGAGGAACACAGCCGAATAGGCGAGGAACCAGCGCGCGCGTAGCGAGCCCGCGAGCTCGCGCTGCACGAAAAGGGCTGCGCGCGCGATCACGACTGTTCCTCCGGTTCGAGCCCGAGCACCCCCTCGAGCACCGCGTCCCTCAAGGCTACCAGCACGTCGGCGCGGGCCGCATGATCAGCGCGTACCCCGAGCGCCGCGCCGTTGGCGCGCACGGTGGAGAGCCGGGAGTCGGCCTCGAGTTGCCGCTGAGCCTTGTCTCTGAGCGAGGGCGGCACCTCGAGCCACAGAGTGACGGCGTCCTCTACCCTCTCGCGCAGTTCCTTCACCTGGCCGTCGAACGCGATGCGACCGCCGTGCAGCACCAGGATCCGATCCGCCACTGCCTCCACGTCCGCGAAGCGGTGCGAGGCGAGCAGTATGGTCGTCTCCCCGTTCACTTCCTTGAGCGCGCGCAGGAACTCGCGCCGCGCCTGATGGTCGAGGTTGGCCGTCGGCTCGTCCAACAGAAGCAGCGGCACCTCGGCGCCGAGGGCGAGCGCGAGCAGCACCTTCTGGAGCATGCCGCCCGAGAGGGCGCGCACCGGCTTCTCACCGTGTTCGCCGAGCGAGAGGCCCAGCGCGGCGAGCCGCCGCTCGACTGCGGGGAGTTCCACCTCGCGCAGGCGCGTGAAGAAATCCACGACCTCAGCAAGGGTGCCGTCGAAGTGGGGTGCGCGCTGCGGCACGTAGCCTAGCCGGCCACGAGCCTCGCGGCCCTTCGCGCGTACGTCCAGCCCCGCGATCTCGAGCTTGCCGTCGAAGGGCAACAGTCCCAGGAGGCAGCGCATGAAGGTGGTCTTGCCCGCGCCGTTGAGCCCGAGCAGCGCTACGCGCTCGCCCCGCTCGATGGCGAGGTCCAGCCCGCTCAGTATGACGTGCTCGCCGTAGCGCTTGCCGAGTCCGCTCGCCCTGATCACGCGCGCCTCTTCAGCGGCCTGCGCAGCCGCGGCACGGTGAAGAGCGCGAGCAGCCCGACCGCGAGGAAGCCCAATGCAGCCCCGCGGCTGCTTGGGCTCTCGCCGGCTTCTCCCGCCTCAGCGTCGTCCCGGATTATCCGCGGCGCCGAGTCGATCACGATCGGCTCCGGGTTGAGCAGCGGGAACACGCGGCTCAGCGTGTTGAGCGCGGATACACCCAGGCTCAGGTTGAAGACTTGCAACGCCTGGTTCTTGGCCATCAGATCGTCGGACAGGCGCTCGAACACGAACGGCGTGTCGCCGCTTCCGTCCCGATTAGCGTCGAATCCGGCGTACTCGGACCAGTAGTTGCCGTGCCACAGGTTCTTGGTAGCGGTGCCGCCTCCGGATACGCCCACCGGTACTACGTTGTCCACCAGCTGATTGCCCTCGAAACGGTTCGAGTGGACCGACGGGAGCATCCATATGCCGACGTCGTTGTACGCGATCACATTGTCGCGGAAGACGTTCTCCACGTTCTCGCTGGTGGGCGAGTTGTCTATCGAAATCCCCAGGCCACGACCCGTCGTGCCTCGCGCCTCGGCGAACAGATTGCCCTCGAACACGATGTCGTTGGAGTACATGATGAACGCGCCCACGTGGTTCGCCCGGAACTGGTTGCCCTCGAACCGGTTGTGGTCGCTGTACATGTAGTGCACGCCGTAGCGCGAGTCGCTCACCCGGTTGTCTCGCACCTCGGTACCGTTGGCGAACCAGATCACCAGGTCGCGCACGCGGCTGAGGTCGTTGCCGACTATGAGGCCATTGTGACTGTACCACAGGCGTATGCCATCGCCCCTCAACGGCATCGCCAGGTTCTTGCCCTCGATCGTGTTGCCACGGATGACGGCGTCGTGGCTCTGCTTCAGGTAGATGCCGAACAGCACGTCCTCGAAACGACAGTCCTCGATGACGATGCCGGGCGCCTCGGTCGCCAGGATGCCGGCGTTCTCGCGGGATTGGTCGGAGCCCGAGCCGCGGATGGTGAATCCCCGGATGACGGCGGGTGCCCTCACCAACAGCACGATGCCGCGTCCGTCTCCGTCGAGGATCGCGCCCGGCTCCCCGAGCAGAACGACGGGCTTGTCGATGACCGGGTGCTCGTGGTACACGCCGGCGGTGACGCGTACGGTATCGCCGGGCCCTGCCGCGGCGAGCGCCTCCCGGATCGAGCCGTGGGTGCCGCCCGCTCCGACGACCAGCTGGGTCGTCTGGAGGGCGAGGAGCAGCGCGGCGCCGGCTATCACTCTGCCGGCGTTCTCTTCATGCGGCGCCACTCGAGAAACACGACGACGGGACCCGCTGCCCCCGCGATACCCATGATGATCGCACCCAGGGCCGGCCAGCTGGCCACGGTGAACTGTCCCACCGTGGTCGGGCCGATGAAGTGGGGCGTGAACGGGGCGATATTGAGCGGCGCCTCGGGCGACAGGTCGTGGCCGTATTGGAATAACCAGTGCTGCAGGGTGTAGAGCATCACGGCGCCGAAGACCACGAAGTCTATCCATCCGATGGCGGCTATCGCCATGCGGCCGACCAGCGCGGTGAGCATGGCGAACATCAGGAAACGCAGGATGAAGAACGGGATGAAGCGGAATTCCGGAAACTCATCCGCCTCGATCTCGTGCATCCCGATGTAGTGGTTGAGGAGATTCACCTCGCCCACGTCTCCTGCCACGGTGTTCGGATAGATCTGGATCTGGAGTCCGTCGGGATACTGCGGCGCCTTCAGCTGGATCGTCCACGTCGGCAGGAAAATACAGGGCACCAGTAGAAGTGCGGTGACCAACATGAGCACACGGCTCCTGCGGGACAGGTCACCCTGGAAGAACGCCGTTACTCTGTCCATTAGAATCTCGATGGGCTAGCGGTTGTGAGGATGCCTCGGGGCATCCCCCCCGCCCGCAACGGACGGAGGGGAATGCCCATGGGTAGGAAACTACCCGCGAGGCTCTACGAGGAGGTAGCCCATCATCTCCAGGTGGAGTGCGGAGCAGAACTCGGTGCAGTAGAACGGGAAGACTCCCGCCTTGTCCGCCACGAACTCGACGGTCTGTGCCTCGCCCGGCTCGATGCTGAGATTGATGTTGTACTTGGCGATGCCCAGGCCGTGGGTGGCGTCGAACGCCTGCTCGACGTTGGTGACGTGGATGATGACGCGGTCACCTTCCCGCACCCTTATGTACTCGGGTGTGAAGTGGCTGCGGATTGCAGTCATCTGCACGGTGACGGTGTTGCCCCTGCGCGTCACGCCTTCCTGTCCGGCCAGCACGGCGTCGCTCGACGGAGACATCGTGCCGGGGCTCCACCCGACCTCCGGATACACCCGGAACGGCTCGAGCTTGTCGGCCTTGATGATCTGGGCGTAGTGCGGCTCGCCAATGCCGATCGGCATGTCGTAGAGCAGCTGCATCTCATCGCCGTCAATGTCGATCAGCTGGAAGTTCTGCGGCAGCAGCGGCCCGACCTCGTTGAACCGGTCCAGCGACCACTTGTTCATTGCCACGAGGTACTTGCCGTCCGGCGACTTGGTGTCGCCCTCCGCCACGGCCAGGTGGCCGACGTTGTAGTGCACGCCGATGTCGTCCACTACCTCCAGCGGGTCGAAGCACCACTTGGTGACCTTGGTGTCGAGGAAGATCGAAGTGTAGGCGCAGCCCTTGTCGTCGAACTGCGTGTGGAGCGGCCCGAGTCCCACCTCGAGCTGGCCGTCGATCACCGAGGCGAAGTCGAGGATCGGTACACCGTAAGCGTCGTGGCCGGCGAACGAGCCTGCGTCGATCGCCGCTTTCATCTTCTCCCAGGAGTAGAGCGTCACATGCGGGTCGAGCTTGCCCGACACGACGATGGTTCCGCCGTCGGGGGTGACGTCCGCTCCGTGCGGGCTCTTGGGCTCGGGCACGAGGTAGAGAATGCCCTGCTCGATCGCCGTCTGGATGGGGATGATCCTGCGCCCGTTCCGGGTGCGGGTCATGCCGCGCGTGGCTGCGACCTCGGCCGCCTTCTCCCAGTCGAGGATGTGCATGTAATCCATGTCGTTCTGGGATGCGCCGCTCTCGAACGGCGGATTCCCGTCCTCGACGCCGCCGGTGGCCATCTCGCTGTTGAACGAGTTGAGGAACGCCCAGCCGAACGACGGGCCCTTGCCAGCGTCTGACAGGTCGTGCCAGTACGGCGGCAGCTCGATTGAGAAGCTCTGGCTCTCGTTGATCCGGCCGGCGTCGCGGTCGAACTTCCACAGCGTCACGAGACCGCGGTAGTCCTCCTCGTAGCGGCTCTCGTCTGCGTAGTCCGTCCACAGTGGTATCGAGTACTGGGCCGCCTCGATCACGTACTCCGTGTTGGGAGTGACGAAGGCGCCGCCATGGTTGGTGCCCATGTTCTCGTTCGTGACGATCTGCTTGGTCTCGAAGTCACGCAGGTCGATCACCGCGATGCGTGGGTTGGCCTTGTCGTTGATGAAGAGGAACTCGCCATCGTAGTCGCCGTCGGTCTCGGACAGCGCTGGGTGGTGGCTGTCACCCCACGAGAGTTCGTGTCCGGCCATGCTGGCGCCCGCCAACAGCTCCTTGTGCTCCTCGGAGCCGTAACCGAAGCCCTGCCACGGCTCGGGCGTGAATGCGGCGATGACCTTGAGCAGGCGCATCGACGGGACACCGATCACGAGGACCTGGCCCGAGTGGCCGCCCGAGCCGAACATGATGTACTCGTCGAACTGCCCGGTCGGCTGGTACGTCTTGACGGCGGCGACGACGTCGGCCTCGGTAAGGCCGCGCTCGCGCGCGATGGCGCCCACATCGGCGCTGCCACCGGGGCCCGCGCAGGAACCGAGTCCCACGACCACTGCCACCGCCACCAAAGCGGTGAATGACAGGGCCCAGAGATAGCGTTTGGAACGCATGTGTCGAATCCCCCCTGGAACGTGTAAGTGACTGTTACAAGATTGCTTACGCTGAGCAGACACCGCGGGGATGGGCTCCGTCGGGGTCTACTTGTCTCCGCGATAATACGATATTATCATAAAGATGTCGTGAATATAAGCCCAAGACAGGGGGCTGCAACCCCCGCCCCTCGGAGCCTCAGATATGCTGTCGGGAACCGCTGAGTACGCCCTGCGCGCCGTGGTCTGTCTCTCCCGGCAGCCCAATCACGCACCGGTCAGGGCCAGCGACCTGGCCGCGTCTGTAAGCGTGCCCCGCAACTACCTGGGGAAGATCCTCCACGACCTGGTCCGGGCCGGCATCCTCAAGTCCACGCGCGGCAAGAACGGTGGGTTCCAGCTCGCGGTGGAGCCAGGCGACCTATCGCTGCTGCAGATCGTGACGTTGTTCGACCAGATCGGCGAGCGCCGCCGCTGCCTGCTGGGGCGGCCCGAGTGCTCCGAGAGCGATCCCTGTCCCGTGCACCACCGCTGGAAAGAGTGCGCGGATCACGTGCAGCGCTTCTTCACCGATACCACCGTCGGGGACGTGTTGGACGGGGGCAGCCTGGGGCCGGGCGAGACATCGATCCCTTGCGGCTGAGCTGCGAGGGAAGGGAAAGCGCAGACGCTCGGCGGCTCCCCACCGGCGGGTGACGTTCGCCACCCACCGGGGGAACCACCGAGCGTCTGATTGTACTACAGCCCCCCAGAACCCAGGGGCGGCTACCGGTTACTGGCGCATATACTCGTAGATCGCGAGCGCCTCTTCCTGCGTGACGCCCATGTTCACCATCGGCGTCATGTACTCTGCCAGGAGCTCCTTCGCCACGTCGTCGTTCTGCAGCATCGAGTCGGGGCGCAGCACCATGGCCATCACCCAGTTGAACTCGCGCCGCTCGGTGACGCCGTCGAGGTCGGGGCCGGTCAACCGGCCGCCGCCCATCGTGTGGCAGCCCACACAGCCCTTGGTCTGGAACAGGTTCTCGCCCTGAGCCGCGAGCTCTGCGTTCACTTCGCCAGTCGGAGCTTCCATCGCCATCGCCGTCTCGGCCGCCGCCATCTCGCCGGCCTCTTCACCGGCCGCCTGCGCCGGGGCTCCCTCGCCACCGCCGCAACCAGCGGCCATGGCCAGGAGCATCAAAAAAGCACTGTGCCTAGCCTTCATCGTCTTCTCACTCCTCACGTTGTTGATCTCTCTAGCATGAACCGTTGCGCCACGTCTCCGGGGAACCGTGTTCCCTCGGCGCATGCGCGGCACGACCGGCTACAAAGCTATGCTGGCGGACGGGGAAGTGAAGGGGGTCGGGAGTAGATCCCCGACCCCTTTGCTGTGCTATGTCCTCGGCTGCCGGGCTACCGGCTCAGGCTCCAGACGTACGCGGCAACAGCCTTCACCTGGTCGTCCGAGATGCTCGCGCCCCCCTTGGGCGGCATTACGCTGCCGTTGGACGACTCGTCGGCCGGAACCCCCACCTTGATCGTCTCGAGGATGCCCTCGTAGGTGCCCTCGCTGTGGAGCCACTCGTCGTCCGTGAGATCGGCGCCCAGGTTCGCGACGCCCGCGCCATTCGGGCCGTGACAAACCATGCAGATTCCCGCGCCGCCGTACACGGCCTTGCCGCTGGCGATCATCTCTTCCGTTACGCCGTCAGGCAGCTCTTCTTGCGCCCGTGCCGCCGGCGCAGTGAACACCAGGCCGAGCGCGACGAGCGCCACCCCGGCAGTCGAGTACCGCATGCGCCAACCTCCCGCTGTGTGCATCGGTTGTGATCCGGGAATCTCGCTCGGCGAGTCCGCCTGCGCCAGCGCGACTAATGCGGCTGTGACCGGTGCGCGCGGGTGTTGAGCTTCAGCAGATCGTACAGCGGGCAGTGGTGCGTGAGTACGGTGGCGGCGAGCAGGAGTGCGGCGAGCGCTGCAACCAGCGAGATCAATAGTTGCTCGTTCAACACGACTGCGGTGATCAGGAAGGCCACTGCGAGGCATCCCCGGATGCACCCATCCACCCTTCCCACGTTGGCGTGCATGCTACTCTCCCGGCCCGTTCCACCTGAAGGCAACTTCGGAACTGGTGTGTGAAGGGAGCCGGAACCGGGGGTGAAGAAGGAGTGGGCCGAGTGTGAAGATCTCTGACCAGCCGCCTAGGCAATCGGCGCCTCGCGAGGTATCTCGATGCTGACCCTGAGGCCGCCGCGATCGCTGGCGTCTGCCCGAATCTTCCCGGAGTGGGCGCTCACGATGGCTGCGACTATGGTGAGCCCCAATCCGGCGGCGCCCGTGCGGGCGCGGGCCGCGTCAGTCCGATAGAAACGTTCAAATAAGTGTGACAGCGTTTCCTCGGACAGGCCGGGACCGTCGTCCTCGACCGTGATCGTGAGTTCGCCATCGCGGGCAGCCACCCTGATGTGCACGTCGGTGCCATCTGGGGTGTGCTTGATCGCGTTGTCGAGCAGGTGGTCCACTGCGACGGTGAGCATCTTGGCATCGACTGCGCCCGTCGCTCCGCCGCCGTCGGGTCCAGCGAACGTGATGTTCCTGTCGCCCTCGGCTCGCGCCTGTGCCCTGAGCACCGAGCGTTGCACCAGGTCGGCTACGTCGCGCTCGATGCGCTCGGGTGAGAGCGCACCGGCGTCGAGTCGCGCGAGCAGCACCAGCGAGTCGCTGATGGACACGAGGTGATCCACCTCCTCCAGCACGGAGGAGAGTGTCGCCTTGTATTCCACCGGACTGCGCTCCCCGCGTAGTGTGACCTCGATCTCGCCCTGCATCGCGGTGAGCGGCGTCCGCAGGTCGTGTCCGGCGTCGGCGATCATCCTTCGCTGCGTCTCGAAAGTCCGGTCGAGGCGCTCCAGCATTCCGTTCAGCACTCTGACGAGCCCAGCAAACTCATCGATGTCGGCGTGCTCCGTTATGCGCTGTCCCACCATTCCCGGCTGGATGCCCTGGGCCTGTTGCGTGATCTCGTCGACTGGAGTGACGCTGGACGAAGCGAGCCACCCCGCTCCCAACGCGCTGGCCGCGGTGCCGAGCAATACGGTGCCGAGTAGCAGGAAAAGCACCTCGCGATTGGCGGCCGACAGCGGCTGCAGCGAGGCGGCGACCTGAACCACGACCTGACCGCGGTTGCGGCTGAGATCCACCGAACCGTAGTACGAGCGAATCTGGTCATCGCCCCAGTCCTGCGTCGTCCATATCTGGCTGCCGCGCAGAGCCTGCTGGAAACTCTCTGCCTCGAGGGGGACGTTGTTGGCGAGCGGTGTGTTCACCGCGAGCACGTTCGTGTCCACGTCGCGCACGATCACGAACCGGTTCACCACGTCTATGAACCCGTCGAGATCGGACGGCTCTGCATGCAACGCGATCGGGAATCCGGCGCCGATGACGGCGAACTCGAGCTGCGCGACCGCGGCGAGACCGCGATCGAGCTCCTCGCGCAGAATCCGCTGCGCTCCGAGGTATGCCCATACCGCGATGAACAGGAGAGCGATGAAGATGGTGATGGAGAACCGCACGGCGAGCGTGCGGCGCAGAGAGTACATCAGGCCTTTTCGCTACCGGACAGCTTCAGGCAGAACCCCACGCCGCGGACCGTCTGGATGAGTCCGTCGAAGTCGGCCTCCCGGAGCTTGCGGCGCAGGTTGCCGACGTGGACGTCCACCACGTTGCTCTCCGGATCGAAGTGCATGTCCCACACCTTCTCGAGCAGCTCGGTGCGGCGCACTACGTCTTCGGGGTGCAGCATGAAGTGCTCGAGCAACTGGAACTCGCGCGGCGTCAGATCGAGCAGTACCTCGCCGGCCCACGCCTTGTGCTTGAGGCGGTCGAGTTCGAGCGGACCGAACGACAGCCTGTCGAGTCTGGCGGCCCCTCCACGGCGCACCAGGGCTCGCAGCCGCGCCAACAGCTCGTCGAACTTGAACGGCTTGGTGAGATAGTCGTCTGCTCCCGCGTCGAGCCCGCGCACCACGTCCTCCGACGCGTCCCGGGCGGTCAGCATCAGGATCGGTGTGTTGCGGCCCTCGCGTCTCAACTCAGAGGCCACTTGCAGCCCGTTCTTCTTGGGCAGCATGAGGTCGAGCAGGATCGCATCGTAGTCGTTGATGTGCGCAAACACGGTGGCTTCCTCGCCGTCCTTGGCGACGTCCACCGCGTAGCCCTCCTCCCGGAGACCCATTTCGATGAAACCAGCGACCTTGCGGTCGTCTTCGACTACGAGGATCCGCATGTGGACAACCCTAAGGAAAAGGGCTAATTGGTTGTTTAATCGAAGGTTAACGCCTCTTTAGGATGCTTCTGGTCGCCGTGGAATGCGCAAGATAAAGCGCGCTCCCTTGCCTATTTGACTCTCTACGTTGAGCTCGCCGTCGAGCAACCTGGCGAGCTTGCGTGACAGCGCCAACCCGAGCCCGGTGCCGCGCTCCGTCTGACGTCCGGCGCGTTCGAAGGCCTCGAAGATCGACGACTGCAGCTCCGGCTCGATGCCCTCGCCGTGATCCACTACGTCGAACCGCAACGTGCCGTCGGCCACGCGCAGCTCGACGTCGATCGCATCGTCGACGGGGCTGTGGCGCACCGCGTTGGTCAACAGGTTGATGAGTATCTGCCGCACCCGCTGCGGGTCGGTGTTGCACTCGACCGCTCCATCCGGTCCCGACAGGTGTATCTCGATGCCGCGCCGCTCCGCCGCCGGCTCCACCGTGGCCACCGACTCTCGCACGATAGTCCACGCGTCGGTCTCCTTGATGACCGGCTCGAGCTTGTCCGCGTCCAGACGCGACAGATCGAGCAGGTCCTCGAGCAGCGTCAGTGCGCGCTCGGCCGATTCCTGCACCTCGAGCGCAGCCCGCGGAGTCTCCGGCGCAGTCTTACGGATCCACAATTCGGTCCAGCCGTGCACCGCGGTGAGCGCATTGCGCAGCTCGTGGTTGGTCATCGCGAAGAAGCGCTCGCGTGAGTGATGCAGCTGGCGCAGCTGACGGAGCAGCTCCTCCCGTTCCGCGAACGCGCGCGCGTTCTGTACTGCCACTGCCGCATGTGCAGCCAGCCGAACGGCGAAGCCCTGGTCCTCCTCGGTGAACTCGGGGCCGTCCGCCTTCTCGGCCATGTACAGATTGCCGATCGTCTCGGTGCGCCCAACGATCGGCACGCCGAGGAACGACTGCATGTGAGGGTGATGCTCGGGGAATCCGAAGGCGCGCGGATCGCGCGTCACGTCGCGCACGCGAAGCGGCTTGGGTTCCCGGATCAGAGCGCCCAGCACGCCGCGGCCGCGAGGCAGCTCGCCGATCTGTGAGTGGGCTTCCGCCGGCATGCCGCTGGCGACGAACGTCTCCAGCTCACTGCCGGTGGCGTCGAGAATGCCCAACGCGGCAAACTTGGCGCCGATCACGAATCGGGCCGAGTCGACCACTTCCTGGAGCACGCGGTCCAGCTCGTGCTCGGATGTGATCCGGATGGCGGCCTGGGACAGGCGCTCGACCCGCTGCCAGATCTCGTGTTCTTCCGCCCGGGAGGAATGCGGCATACGTGAAACAAGCTATGCCGGGCAGGGCCCCCGTGGAAGGGGACACGTGCTGCCAGCGCCGCGGTACTGTCGCGCCCGGCGGCACGGCGGTAATGTCCCCCGTACCCCTCTCGAGGGACCGGCTTGGACCCGACTCTCACCGTTCTCCTCTACTCTTCGCTGGCGGCCGCTGCCGCTGCGCTCGGCGTCCTGCCTCTGCTGGTGCGCGCGCGGCTCCCGGTAGTGGGCATCGGTTGGGCCAACGCGCTGGCGGCAGGCCTGATGCTGGGAGCGGCATACGCGCTGCTCGTGGGCGGGGTGGACCGGGTCGCTCTCTCCGGTGCGGCGGGCGCTCTCCTGGGGATCGGTTTCGTGTACTGGACGCACTGGGTATCGGGTACGGCCGAGCTCGATCTGAACCGGTTGGCGGAGACCGGTGAGGCCTACGGATACAAGGTGCTGCTGATCGGAGCGCATCACTCGGCCGCCGAGGGGATCGCGATCGGCGTGGCGATGGCAGTCAACGTTCCCTTCGGCATCTTCATGGCGCTCGCGATCGCGGTGCACAACATCCCCGAGGGCACGGTGCTGTGCTCGATCCTCACGAGCCGGGGCGTGCGCCACAGGGACGCCGCCGGTCTCGCGGTGGCGACCAACGTGAGCCAGGTGCTGCTCGCGGTGGTGACGTTCGCCATCGTAGTGGCGGCGCCGACCGTGTTTCCCTGGGCACTCGGCTTCGCGGTGGGTGCGCTGGTTTACCTCGTGATGGCCGAACTGTTGCCGGAGTGCTACAGGCAGGCCGGCCCGACCAGCATCGCCCTCGTCACGATCGTCGCGATGGGAATAGTAGTGCTGCTGAGTAGCGGGGCGATGTGATGGTCGGCGACATGTCTCCCGTGCTGCTCGTCTTCCTGTACGGGTTGATCACTGCACTCGCAACCGGTTTGGGCGCGCTGCCGTTTGCTTTCGTGCGCGCGGTCTCTCCCCGCATAACGGCCTACTCGAACGCGGTCGCGTCGGGGCTGATGCTGGGCGCGAGTTTCGGGCTCGTGGCGGAAGGAACCAGCTTCGGTGCGTGGCAGACCATCATTGGCGCTGTGAGCGGCGTGCTCTTCATCCTGTTGACGCAGATGTTCCTGCAAGGGCGCGAACTGGAGTTCGGCGTTGTGCGAGGGGCTGGGGCGCGCCGCATGATCCTGGTGCTCGTCGTGATGACCGTACACTCCTTTGCCGAGGGTGTGGCGGTGGGAGTGGCGTTCGGCGGCGGGATGACGCTGGCCGTGGCCATCGTAGTGGCGATCGCGGTGCACAACGTCCCCGAGGGCCTCGCGATCAGCGCGGTGCTCAGGCCGCGCGGCACCTCGGTGGCCGCGTGCGCCGGTTGGAGCATAGTATCCTCGCTCCCCCAGCCCCTCATGGCGGTACCGGCATTCCTGCTGGTGGGTGCGTTCGCACGCGTGCTTCCCTATGGCATCGGCTTTGCCGCCGGGGCGATGGTGTTCATGGTGTTCGTGGAGCTGTTGCCCGAGGCGTTCGAGGAGGGCAGGCGGCCCAGGGTCGCGCTGCTAGTGTCGGTGACGCTCATCGGAATGGTCCTCTTCCAACAGTACCTGTAGGCAGCGCGCACGCCCGACGTGGAAAAAAAGGGGGCGCCTTGCAGCGCCCCCTTTCACATTGCACACCCCGCGTCACTAGAAGGGCTTGAAGCCCGGACTGCCGAACCGCTCCATCGCCAGATGGTCGGCTAGCGGATACGCGTATGCAATAGCCACCAAAATGACCGCCACGACGACCCAGGCCCAGATGCGGTCGAACACCAACACTCGCGTGGGCTCTCCCTCGAGCGCATCGGCAAACCTCAACTCTGGCTGCTCGGCCTTTCGTCCGGCCAGAACCGTGCCCAGCATGCACAGCAGGAAGAACGACGCGCTGACGAACAGCAGGATGCCCCCGACCGCCGACACCAGGGTGAGCCCCGACCATTGTGCGGCGATCTCGCTGCCGCCGTAGCCCGCCTCGTAGACGCGCCGCGGCATGCCCATCAGACCCGTGATGTGGTTTGAGATCGAGAACAGCAACATCCCGAGGAACCACAGGTAGGGCTGCCACTTGGCCAGCAGCGAGAGTTCCAGGTCACGGCCGACCAGCTTCGGCACCAGCCAGTAGGCGGTGCCCATGAACGTGAGCGCTACCGCCGTTCCCACGGTGAGGTGGAAGTGCCCCTGAATCCAGGCCGTGTTGTGCACGACAGCATTCATCCCGAACGCGGCGTTGATCGCTCCGCCGAAGCCTCCCACTGCGAACAGGATCATGCTGAGCAGCACCGACGCCACTAGTGGGTTGTTCCACGGGAGCTTCCAGATCCAGTCGAACCACCCCTTTGCTCCCCGCATGCGGCCCGCCACTTCGAGCGACGCGGTGACGGTAAAGGCGGTAACGAGGCTGGGGAACAGGATGGCAAAGGTCGCGATCGTGTGCGCCATCTTCCATCCTGCTGAGATCCCGGGGTCCATGAACTGGTGGTGGAAACCCACGGGCGTGGAAAGGATGATGAACAAGGCGAACACCATCCGCGCGAGTGGATCGCTGAACAGCTTGCCCCCAGCCTCTCGCGGCACCACCGCGTACCACACGACGTACGCCGGCAGCAGCCAGAAGTAGACCAGCGGGTGCCCGAAGAACCAGAACAGCATCCGCGCCAGCAGCGGGTCCACTGTCTCTTTCAGGCCCAGCGACCACGGGATCAGCAGGAACAGCATCTCCGACGCCACGCCGATGGTTGCCAGGTACCACACGATGATGGTCGAGAGTATCCCGTACACCGCGAGCGGCACGGGTTTGCCTGGATTCTCCTTCTTCCAGGCCAGGTACGTGGCAATCACCGCTGCACCCCACACCCAGGACCCCACGACCAGCAGCGTGGCGCCCACGTAGAACGCCCAGTGCGCCTGAAGCGGAGGATAGAAGGTATAGAGGACGGTGGCCTTGCCCCACAGTATTGCCCACGTGGTCATGGCAGTGCCGACAACCGCGATCCAGAACGCGACCCAGCCGACCTTCGGCCACTTGAGCGGCCGGTTCAGGGCGCTGGTGGTGAACACCACCCCCAGGGCCATGATGAAGAACGTTGTGAACACGATCGCCATCAGGACGCCGTGGCCGGTCACGGAGAGGTAGTACATCCTTGCGGAGCGCCACGGCAAGTCGAGACTCGCCCGCGAGAGGCTCTGCATCAACGCCATGAAGGTCGCGACGCCGAACGCGGCGATGGCCACTCCGATGTTTGCGGTTGCGAGTCGCCGATTGTGGATCATGTGCCCTCCTCCACAATCAGCGTGGCGGACATGTTGTGGTGTCCGAGGCCGCAGTACTCGTTGCACGTGATGAGGTACTCACCAGGCGTGTCGAACGTCGTGGTGAACTGGCTGACGTAGCCGGGCACGACCATCGTGTTGCCGTTGGTGCCGACTATCTGAAAACCGTGCACGACGTCCGGGCTTGCCAGCCGGAACGTCACCGGGGTGTTCGCCGGCACGCGGATTTCGTTTGGCAGGAAGTTGAACATCATGGCGATCATGGTCACTACCGCACTGCCGTCGGGATTGATCGTCACCCCACGCTCCGCGAATCGCTCGTCGGCGAACACGGTCTGTGGGTCGATCACTTCGACGTGACTGGGCGGGAGGCGCCCCTGTGAGACGGTGGCTATGCCGATCGTCCCGAGAAACAGGACGATGACGCCGCCCGCGCCCCACATCCAGATCTTCTCGTATAGGTCTACGTGCATTGGCATCTACCTCGTTACCGCGCCGCGGGGGAGATAGATGAGCAGGAAGATCGCGAACCACCCGATCACGAACAGGACCCCGTAAAGCCCTACCAGGGCCATCGTCCCGCGAGGGTGCTTCCCGACCTCGGGAGGCTGGTCGCTCATGTGCTGCTCCTTGGATCGTGAGGGAAGGAGGTCGTCTATAGCTTGCCGGTCGCGATCGCGCGGACAATGTCGCTCTGCGCGATGACCCCGACGAGCTCGCCGTCAGCCTCTACGAACAGGCGGTGCACGTCGAGCCCGAGCATCTGCTCAGCGGCCTGCTTGATGTCTTCGTTGGGTCCTACGGTTTGCGGTGGCGTGGTCATTATGTCGCGCACCTGGAGCTCTGCGAAGCGTCGCTCGCCCTCGCCCTCGGCGGCGGTCTGGAGGATGTCGCTCGAGGAGAGCACGCCGACCAGGCGGCCCCGCCGGTTTACCACCGGGACGCCGTGGACGCGTGCATCGGCGAGCGACACGATGGCTTCCGCCACCGACACGTCCTCGTTCACGAGCGCGAGCTCCGTCTTCATCAGTTCCGCAACTTTCATTCCGATCCTCCCGACAGCACCGCTCTTCCCGGTCCCGGTGAAGGGCTATAAAGAGGCGGCCGCGAGCGTTTGACGCAAGCTCGCGTCACCAGCGGTAATGTTGACCACGTCAACGAACGTATCAGGCACTTGCACCGACCGGCACGACCAGCACCGAAGCGGGAAGTCTGGCCAGCAGCCGTTCCGTGGTGCTCCCCAGGAGCACGCGATCCACCCATCCCTTGCCGTGTGATCCGACGACCACTATGTCGGCGTCCCATGCACCAGCCTCGTCGCAGATGGTGCGGCTGGGCGTTCCGCAGCGGACCTGGGGTTCGGCGGCCACGTCGCCCGCGGCCTGGGCGACCGTACTCGCGAACTCAGCCTCGGCCGTCTGGAGGTGTTCCTGTTCGTCGATCTGAACCGCCACGTCGGGGATGGGAGGGAACGGCTCCACTACGTGGAGCGCCCGAAGCTCCGCGCCGAAGAGTGCGGCGAAGCGAGCGGCCGCCTCGAGCGTGGGAGCCGCCGCCTCCGAGAGGTCGGCGGCAGCCAGCACCCGGCTGATGCGACCGCGCCAGCCCGCCGTCACCAGAAGCGGCACGTCGATGGTGCGCACAGCGTGGTGCACGGTGCTGCCGCCGAACCACCTGACGGGTGCCGCGTGGTGCTTGCCGCCGAGCACCAGGAGTCCGGCCCCGTCCTCGCGGACCGCCTGGCCCAGCACCCAGGCGGGGTTTCCCTCCCGCACTTCGATCTTGTCGAGGCTCTCCGGCGGAGCGTTCCCCTCGAGGGCTTCGGCTACCCGCTGCCGCGCTTCGGACTCCACGCTGGCCGCCACCTGGCCGGCGTCCACTCCGACCGGAACGCTCGGCAGAGGGCGCGTCACATGCACCAGGCGGCACGCCACTTGAGCGGCGTCGGCCACTGCCCAGGCCATGGCGGCCGCCAGCGCGCCCTCGCGCGAGGCGTCCACTCCAGCCACCACCGGTTTCCACGTCATCGACTCGGCTCCTGGCTCGTTGCTGCTCCGAGGGGGCGTCGCCCCCATCCGGCCGCGCACCCTCGTGGCGCCGACGAGTCTACAATAGCGCTCGGAGGCCCGTCAAGAACCCGAAAATGAGGCTGTGAAGTGGCGTTCAAGGCGAATTCACCGCTCCTTAATGAGTCTCGGCGTAGTCTGCGCTCGGTTGTCCGCAAGGATGACCGCTGCGGGAACGCCCCAGGAGGGAGGGGCCGACGTTCGCGACGTCGCCGAGGTTTTGAGGGGTTCGTGCATCGGCCGCAGGCAAGGCGAACGGGATCGCTGAGCATGTAATCCGATGTGAAGTTCGGTGAACCCTGCGTCACCCCCGAACGGTGCCGCTGGAACCAAGATCTCGGAGGGAAGTCCCCCACCCCCGGTGCACGGGAGGGCACCGGGGGTTTTGTTTGTCCGGTACTCTCAATTCCCAATAAATGGATAGCAATATCGGTTAGTCAACCCGCGCGGCTCACGCCTCGATGGGCACGTTTTCGCCGTCGCGCGCCGGCCTGACATTCCAGCCCAGCTGTGTCTCGATCTCGGCGGTGAGCGCCTTTGCGCTGCCCGGCTCCCCGTGCACCAGATAGGTGCCCTTGGGCGCTCTGTCGAAGCCCTTCAGCCACCGCAGCAGCTCCGATTGGTCCGCGTGCGCCGAGAGGCCGTTCATGGTCTCGATCGTAGCCCGCACCGGCCACTCCTGGCCGTGGATGCGGATCTCGCGGACTCCCTCCTGGAGTCTCCGGCCTCGCGTTCCGGCGGCCTGGAACCCGACGAGCACGACGGTCGTGCGACGCTCCGGGAGCCTCACCTTCATGTGATGCAGAATCCGCCCGCCGGTCGCCATGCCGCTGGCGGAGATGATGATCACCGGACCGCGTAGATCGTTGAGCGCGATGGACTCCTCCCTGGCCCGGGCAAGGTGGAACTGTCTCGGGCGAAGCGGCTGCTGGCCGGCCTCCTTCAGTCGCTGCATGTCGAGGTCGTGCTCCTCGGTGTGCTTCCGGTAGAGCTCGGTGACCTCGATTGCCATGGGGCTATCGATGTAGACCGGAAGCGAGGGAATCCGCTTCTCGTCCTCCAGTTGGCGCAACCGCCACAGCAACTCCTGCGTGCGCCCCACCGCGAACGCGGGGATGAGAATCGCGTGCCCATCCTCGGCGGACCGAGTGATCACTTCAGCCAGCTCCGCCTCGGCGCCGCGCTCGTGCATCCGGTTGCCGTAGGTGCACTCCATCAGCAGGCAGTCGGCATCCCGCACCGGCTCGGGGTCGCGCAGGATTGGGCGGCCCCAGCGCCCGAGGTCGCCGGAGAAGACCAGTCGGCGCGGCTGCTTGCCGTCGATGTCGAGCTGCACCGTGGCGGACCCGAGTATGTGCCCCGCCGTGCGCAGGCACGCCTTCACTCCGTCGGCCACCTCGAACTCTCTCTGGTAAGCGTGGGCCTGCACCAGCTCGAGCGCCGCTTCGGCGTCCTCCATCGTGAACAGCGGCAACGCCGGCTCGTGCCTGGAGTAGCCGTGCCTGTTCGCGTGCTCGGCTTGCTCCTCCTGCAGATAGGCGGAGTCGCGCAGCAGGATGCCCAACAGGTCGGCCGTGGCCGCTGTGCAGTGGACCGGGCCGCGAAAGCCGCGCCGCGCCAGCACGGGCAGATAGCCCGAGTGGTCGATGTGCGCGTGGCTCAACACCACAGCATCGACGCGCTCCGGGTCGAAACGGGGGTCGTTCCAGTTGCGCAGCCTGAGGTCTTTGAGTCCCTGGAACACACCGCAGTCCAGCATTACGCGATGCTGGCCGGCGGTGACGAGATGCTTGGATCCCGTCACCGTACCGGCCGCACCGAGGAAGCGAACGGACGCCACCGCTACGGCACCATGTCGCGCATACCGAGGTTCTCGATGAGGAACGCCCACTTGTCGACCTGCTCCTCGATGACCATCGCCGTGGGCTTGCCGCCGCCGTGTCCTGCTTTGGTCTGGATCCGGATCAGCACGGGCTGGGTGCCGGTGTTCATCGCCTGTAGCCGCGCCGCGTACTTGAAAGAGTGTCCCGGTACCACCCGGTCATCGTGGTCCGCGGTAGTGATCATGACCGCGGGGTAGTCTTGCGCGGTGATGTTGTGGTAGGGCGAGTACGCTCGCAGATAGGGGAACATCTCCGGGTCGTCGGGCGACCCATAGTCGGAGACCCAGGCCCAACCGATCGTGAACTTGTGGAAGCGCAGCATGTCCATGACGCCGACCGCGGGCAGCGCCGCGCCGAACAGATCCGGCCGTTGGTTGAGCACCGCTCCCACCAGCAGCCCGCCGTTGGACCCGCCTCCTATGGCCAACTTCGGTGTCGAGGTGTATCCCTCCTCGATCAGGTACTCCGCGGCGGCGATGAAGTCATCGAACACGTTCTGCTTGTTCTGGAGCATCCCCGCCTGATGCCACTCCTCACCGTACTCGCCGCCGCCCCGCAGGTTTGCCATCGCATAGACGCCCCCGCGCTCCAGCCACGCCATGTTGCTGATCGAGAAGCTCGGCCGCATGCTGATGTTGAACCCGCCGTACGCGTACAGGTACGTGGGGTTGAAGCCGTCCAGCGAGATCCCCTTCTTGTGGGTGATGAACATGGGGATCCGTGTTCCGTCCTTGCTCTCGTAGAAGACCTGCTTCGTCTCGTAGCCGCTGGGATCGAAATCCACCTCGGGCGACTTGAAGATCGTCGACTCACCGCTGAGGAAGTCGTACCTGAGGATGGTGGGCGGGTAGAGGAACGACGTGAAGTTGTAGAACATCTCGTCGTCCTCGCGCTTACCGCTCACTGAAAACACGCTGCCGACTGTGGGGAGCTCGAGATTCCCGGCCGGTACTCCGTCCATTTCGTACAGCGCGAGCTTCGTGTGTGCGTCGTGCAGGTAGTTGGCGACGAACGTGTTGTGCACGACGGTCACCCAGTTGAGCACGTCCTCCTGCTCGGGGATGATCTCCCGCCAGTTCTCCCTCTCGGGACGCGTGATGTCGATGGCGATGAGGCGGTAACGCGGGGCGTCGAGGTTCGTGTGGAAGTAGAAGACCGGTCCGTCGTTGTCCACGAACGAGTAGCTCGCGTCGAAGTCATCGAGCAGTTGGACCATGGCACCCTGGAAGCTCGGCGCTTCGGGGTCCATCAGATCCTGGAAGTAGACTCTGTTGCGCTCGTCGGTCCCGTGCCATACGTGCGTGATCAGGTAGCGTCCGTCGTCGGTGACGCCGCCGCTGAATCCCCACTCCGGCTGATCGGGTCGCTCGTAGACGAGCACGTCTTCGGATTGATCAGTGCCGAGGCGGTGGTAATAGAGTTTCTGGTCGAGATTGGTGGACTGGAGCGTATCGGCTCCGCCCGGTGCCGGGTAGCGGCTGTAGAAGAAACCCTCGTTGTCGTGTGTCCACGAGGCGCCGGAGAACTTGATCCAGCGCAGGTGGTCCGGGTGGTCCTCGCCCGACGCCACGTCGCGCACGAAGAACTCGCGCCAGTCGGAACCGCTGATGGCCTTGCCGTACGCGAGCGTCCCGCCGTCGTCGGAGAACGCCATTCCCGCCAGCGACACGGTCCCGTCTTCAGAAAACGTATTGGGGTCGAGCAGCACGTCGGGCTCGGCGTCCAGCGCGTCCTGCATGTAGAGCACGGACTGGTTCTGCAGTCCGTCGTTCTTGAAGAAGAAGTAGCGGCTGCCCTCTCTGAACGGGACTCCGTAGCGGGGGAAGTCCCACAGCTCGGTGAGCCGCGCCTCGAGCGCCTCCCGCTCGGGGATGGACTTGAGGTGCGCGAACGTCACACAGTTCTCCGCTTCGATCCACGTGCGGGACTCAGGAGAATCCGGGTCCTCGAGCCAGCGGTACGGATCGGCCACCGTTGTGCCGTGGTAGTCGTCCGCTACATCGACCTTGTGAGCTACGGGGATAATGCACTCCGCCTCCTGTGCTGCTGCGAAGGGCGCCAGGCCCAGCGTGACGAGCAGCCAGAGTGCGAAGGCCGTAAGGGTCCGCTTCATGTGTCCTCCGAGAGATGATTCGGGAGCTCACGCTCCTCGAGTTCGGGCAATCGGGAGGTGCCACGGAATCTGCATCGAACGCCCGGCAAGGGGGAGTGCGGACCGGGGGTGGCGGTCGGCACCGGCAGTTCCCTATCTTCGCGACGGACTGACGGGAGACGTGCAGTGACCGAGCCGGACGGAAGGCGGAGTCGGGCATCGCTGCTCGCCTGGGCGCCGGGCGAGGAGACGCGCGAGTTTGCGGCGGCGCGGCGTGTGGAGGACGAGCTCGCCGGGGAGCTCACTGCGCGGCTCGTGGCGGAGAGCGCGGCCGCCGGCGTGGCGCACTTCGTACTGGTTCTGGTGGTGACCGCACTCGCCTGGGGGGCGGTCCCGCTCGAGGTCCTGCTGCCGTGGGCTGGTATCGTTGCCGCCGCCGGCGCGTCGCGCGCGGTGGTGGCGCGGCACATGTCGGCGATCGGCTCTAGCCCGCAGTTCACGACCCGCGCCATTCGCAGGGCGGTCTGGGTCACCGGCCTCGCCTGGGCGTCCGCGACCGTGATAATTGCGCCGGCCCTGCCGCCACAGTATCTGGCTCTCCTCATAGTCGTGTTCGCCGGGCTCGTGGCTGGTGCGACCGTCACTCTCATAGGCGACCCCAAGAGCTTCTACGGTCTGGCGGGAGTACTGCTGGCGCCGCTCGCTCTGGCGGTAGGAGTGAGCGGGCAGAGCCGGTTCCAGCTCGTAGCGATCGCGCTGATCGGGGCATATGCGACTACGATGGTCGTACTGTTTCGCCGCTCCCACTCTTCGCTGCTGCAGCGCCTGCAGGTGGCGACCCGCGTAGCGGTGCGGGAAGCGGATGCCGAACGCGACCGCACCTTCCTCGACGCCCTCGTGAACAGCGCGCCCGACGCCATCGCCGCGGTAAGCGCTGAGGGGCGAGTGCTCGGCGTGAACCCCGCCTTCGAGCACCTGTTCGGCTACGCTACCGACGAGGTGCTGGGTGAGTTTCTCACCGACTTGCTCGTGCCCGAGCCCGACCGCGAGGCAGCCCGCGAGCTGGACCAGGCCGTGCGTCGCGGCCGCCCGATGGTGGTCGAGGTGGAAAGGCTGCACCGCGACGGCCGGCTGATTCCGGTCCGCCTCTCGGCGGCCGCCGCCGGTGAGGAGGCCCACGACGCGGTGCTGCTGGTGTACGACGATCTTACGGCGGAGAAGCAGATCGAGCATGCGCTGCGCGAGGCGGAGGAGCAGTACCGCGAGCTGGTGGAGTCGGCGTCCGATCTGGTGTGGCAGACGGACGAAGAGGGGCATTGGACGTTCCTCAACGATGCGTGCCGCAGGATCTACGGGGTCGCGCCGCAGGACTTGTTGGGCAAGCCGTTCTCGGAGTGGGTGGACCCCTCGCACCTGGAAGCGGACATGAGGGCGTTCAACAACGTCATGGAGGGCGGCGGATCCACCGACTACGAAACGGTGCATCGCGACTCCAGCGGGCGGCAGCGGCACCTCAGCGTCGCGGCGCTTCCGGTGCGCGACTCGCACGGCGAAGTGGTGGGGGCGAGGGGGATTGCGCGCGACGTGTCGGAAAGAGTCGCGGCCCGGGGTGCCCTCGAGCAGGCGCGCGAGGCGGCGGAACGGACGGCTGAGGCCAAGAGCGCGTTCCTCGCCGCCACGAGCCACGAGATTCGAACGCCGATGAACGGTGTGCTCGGGATGCTCGAGCTCCTGCTCGAGAGCGAGCTGGGGAGCGAGGAGCGTCGCCTGGCGGAGCTCGCGCGCAGCGCTGCGGAGTCGCTGCTCACCGTGATCAACGACGTGCTCGATTACTCCCGGATCGAGGCGGGACAGGTGCGGCTGGAGGAGGTCACGTTCGACCTGGCGTCGCTTCTGAGCCTGGTCGTGCGGCTCCTGGCACCGGGTGCGAGCGAGAGCCGAGTGGACCTGGCGTGCGACGTGCATCCGGACGTCCCCAGGCTCGTGCGGGGCGATCCGGCTCGCCTCAGGCAGGTGATCACCAACCTGGTGGGCAACGCCATCAAGTTCACCCACGAGGGTGAGGTAGTGGTGTCGGCGGCCCTCGAGAGCCTGACCGACGACCGGGCTGCCGTGCGCTTCGCCGTGCGTGACACGGGAATCGGCATTGCCCGCGAGAAGCTGGAGTTCGTATTCCAGGATTTCACGCAGGCCGACGTCAGCACCTCGCGGCGCTACGGCGGCACCGGCCTGGGTCTCCCCATCAGCCGCCGGCTGGTGCGCCTCATGGGAGGTGACATCGAGGCCTCCAGCACGGAGGGGCAGGGAAGCGAGTTCAGCTTCACGCTGACCTTCCCGGTGGAGGCGCAGGTGCCCCAGGTCCTCTCCGGCGACGTCGGCAGGCTCAGTGGCGCGCGCGCATTGATCGTGGATGACAACCCCACACATCGGAGGATCGTGCGCGAGATGCTCGGCGCCGCCCAAATGGAAGCGGACGAAGTGGCGGATGCCGATGCCGCCCTCGACGCGTTGCGCAGCGCCGGCGCAGGGGGGCGGGCCTACTCACTGGCCATCGTTGATGCGTACATGCCCGGCAGGGACGGCTTTGAGACCGCGAAGGAGATTCGCGGGGATCCGAACTTGGCGGAAACCAAGATCATGATGCTCACTTCGGCCGGCGTGAGGGGGGACGCTCAACGTTGCCGTGACCTGGGCATCGAGGCCTACCTCCCAAAGCCCCCTGCCCGGGAGGAGTTGCTCGAGGCCGCGGCTGCCCTGTTGAGTGGAGCCGAGGAGCCCGCGGGGTCCGGGCGACTCATCACGCGCTATTCGATCGAGGAGGCGGGCCGGCGGCTACACGTGCTCGTCGCCGAAGACAATCCGGTGAATCAGGAAGTGGCGGCGGCAATGCTGCGCCGCAGGGGGCACACCGTGCGGGTGGTGGCGGACGGTCGCGCCGCGGTCGATGCCGTGCGTGGCGGCGGCGTGGACGTGGTGCTGATGGACATCGAGATGCCGCAGATGGACGGTGTGTCCGCGACGGAGGAGATCCGCGCCGACCCGGCGTTCGCGGACGTCCCGATCGTGGCCGTGACCGCTCATACGTCGAGTGAGGAACGCGAGCGCTGTCGTCATGCCGGGATGGACCGCTACGTGGTGAAACCGTTCAAGCCATACGAGTTGTTCTCGGCCGTCGAGGGTTGGGGCATTGCGGAGGAGGAGAAACGGAAGAGGGTCCCTCGACCACCACTCGATCTCGACGGGTTGGAGAAGATGATGCGGGAGGCCGGCGCCGAGGAGGTGATTCCGCGGATGCTGTCAGTGTTCGGAGAGGACGCGCCCGGCCGGATGAGCGCCATCGAGGACGCGGCGAGCGGCGGCGACGCCGCTTTGATCAGACAGGCGGCCCACGCCTACAAGTCGTCCGCGCTTACGATTCGGGCAGAGCTACTGGGCTCACTGCTGGGTCAGATGGAGACGGCATCCCGGGAGGGAGACGTTGCGGCGGCAGCGGAGCTGGTGGGCCAGGTGAGAGAGGCGCATGAGGCGGTGCTGCGCCACCTGGAGGCGAAGCGGGAAGCGGACGCTCAGTAGTCCACCCCCGCCCGGCACACTCTCAAGCGCAGGCCGCTCGAGACGAGACGCTCGCGGTAGGCCGAGGCCAGTTCGTCCGCCCCCGGGATCGCCGCATATCGTTTGGCAGCCCACACTCTCCACCGTGCGTCGAGCTCCTCGTAACCCACTCCGAGTAGCGTCTCGACTGCCTCCGACGTCGGGACTACGTCCACGTAGGCAACCGCCAGAGCCCTGTCTCTCCCATACTCTTGCTCGATGTAGCGGAACCACGAGGCGCGCTGGGAGAAGGCCTGCGCGGAGCAGCGACCGGTGAGCTCGGCGTGGCGCTCTCGGAGCGCGCCCATCGGAATGTCGCGATCCACGATTACCCAGTGACCGGCTACTACGTCCAGCTCGATGCCGAACGTGGAGAAGACCTCACGGTCGGGATCCGATACGAGCGCCAGGTACTCCGCGACGCCCTCCTCGATGAACATGAAGAGCGGCCACCGCTGCTTTCGGCCCTCGGCGATGTAGGGAACCCGGAAGGCGTGTACGAGCTCGTGATCGAAGAAGCCCCAGTATCCGCCGTCTCGGTCCGAGACGCGCGAGAGGTGGATGCCGTCCTGGTCGACCCAGGCGATCGTGTCCTGGGAGGAGCCCCGGTAACCCTCGAGCAGGATCGTGATCTTCCCCGGAGGGGTGCGCTCTTCGCCCAGCAGCGCCGAGAGGGCAGCGTACTGCCGCTCGGCAATCTCGAGGCCGGCGGCGATCTCTGCCTCGGTGATCGCGCTGTCCCGCGACAGAACGCTGAAGTGAGCGCTCTCGGTCATGGGTTCGGGTGCCGGCGACCCATGGGGGCTGCTGCACGTGGCCGTCCAGGCCGCGAGCGCGAAAGCGTGCGCGAGTGCGGTTCTCTTGGGGGTCGGCGCGTTCACGCCAGTTAAGACGCTCAGCGCATGATCCTGGTTTCCGGCTTGAACACGGCCCATGCAAACCAGAAGTGGTTGCCGTACACGATCGGATCCAGCTGGGTGCCTTCGAGTTCTCCCCGCACGGCCTTGCCGAGAATGTTCCAGGTCGATCCGGTTTGCTCGTCACGGTACAGGCCGTCGCCGGCTGGCTCGAACGTCAGAGTGCGGGAACCCACTCGGCGACTGAAGACTCCGCTCGCGCCGACGTCCCTACCCTCGGCGATGGAGCGGCTGTCCACGGAGCTGGCCATGCCGGGAGCCCAGAAGATGGCCAGGGACGTTCCATCCATCTCGTCGTTCACGACGCGTCTTTCCTCGAGCGCGGTGAACGGGTATGCGCGGGTCTCGCCGCCAAGCGTTATCGCGACCACCCGCTCCATCGGCGGCAGACGGTCGTCAGGGTCCGGGCGGAAGAAGCGCTTCCACGGCGACCCGCTGGGCCGGTCGTAGCGCTGATACGGATTGTCCCCGTAGGGACGGTTGTGCCCCGTCTCGCGCGACAACACCTCGCCCTCGGCGTGCGCCTGCTTGAACGTCTCCCAACTCACTAGTGGAGCGCTGATGAACGTGAGCTGCTCGCCGGCATACCGTCCCACTATCCCCTCGCCCGTCGCCTGCTGCCACCACGTTTCCGTCTGGCGGTCGTACATGACCAGGTCGGAGTGCCGCAGGCGGCCCGTGGTGCCGAAGTCGAGCAGCCGGCCGTCGAAGCGGCGATCGAACGCGAGGGCGGTGTTGCACAGCGGACAGTAGGTGACCGTGACTGGAACTCCTCCCACTACGTCGTTCACGATCTCGTGCCATATCAGGATCTGAAGCGGGTAGGCCCGTGCCTCGCCTCCGAGAGCAACCACTACGACAGGCTCGCGGTCTCCGAGCCAACGATCCGCCTCGCGCACCGACTCGAACCGGGGCTGGTCGATGGCCGGAATGCCGTCCTTCGGAGGTCCGCCAGAGACGATCTCATCGAGGGGAACGGTGTGCTTCGTGAAGTCGGTGTCCCAGTCGTCGCCGTACTGTGCCGCGGCAGCCGGAGCCAGCGTGACGAGCAGGCATAGAGCGATGGGGAGCCAACGGATAGTGCGAGCGGACATCGTACACCTGGCCCTGCGTGAGGTCTACCGCTTGGGTTCAGGTGGGTAACGGGGTGAGTGTTCGGGATGTTCCGCGGCGGAGCCCTGCAGCCTACTGGTCGCCGGCGTCCACCATGCTGATCACTGCCTGGCCCGGTTTCGGCTTCGGCGCGGTCGCCGCCGCCAGGACTGTCACCGTACCGGTCTCGCTCAGCACGAACATCGGGACCGCGGACTCGCCGTAGTGAGCCGTGAACGCATCGAAGTCGAACTCGTCGGTGAGCGGCGTCTTCTTGATGACCGCTCCGGCCTGGAACCGTGAGCTCAGGTAATCGTACGTCGTATCGGCGCGGAACAGGAAGCGGCCGCGCAGGTCTTGGGGAATCCGCTGCTCTTCGTCCATGTCGCTCCCGCGAGGCGGCAGCTGATAGATCTGCGAGCGGTCGAAGACGTCCCCGAAGTGAAGCGTGGCGAGCGCATTCACCTCGTCGTTTGGGGTGAGGGCGAGCAGTCGGCCCACGCCGTCCAGCTCCAGTTCCAGCTGCTCCAGGGCCCGGTCGGTCAGCACGTTGGCGTGCCGCGCCATCAGCCCGCTGCTGCGCGCCGCCGAAACGTTGCGCCAATTGGAGTCGGCGAGAATGATGCGAACTCCCTCCTCGTGCAGCAGCTTGGCCGCCTCTCGCACCCACGGCGCCGCGCCCACGAACAGCATGCCCTGCGGGTTGGGAGTCGCCACCTTGAGCCAGCGGGCGAGCAGCGGTGTCACGATCCCGTAGAACCCCACGGTGCCGACGATGACCAGGAACATCAGCGGTACCAAACGCGCAGCCTCGGGGCTCCCGTGCTCCACGAGGTCGATCGCGAAAACCGATGCCACCGCAGCAGCCACGATCCCACGCGGCGCCATGAAGGCGAGGAAGACGCGCTCACGCCAGTTGAACTTGGAGCGCCAGGTGGAGAGCGCGATCGCGACGGGGCGCACTATGAGGATCAGTGCAGCCAGGAAGGCGAGGCTCCCCGGACTCCAGTAATCCGGGTCGCGCAGGGGCAGGCGCGCGGCCAGGATGATGAACAGGATCGAGATCAGGAGCACCCGGAGGTTCTCCTTGAACTCCACGATCTGCCGCACCGGCACGAAGTTCTGGCTCGCCAGGGCAGCGCCCATGACGGTCACCGCAAGCAGGCCGGACTCCGCCTGGAACTGGTTCGATGCGGTGAACACGGCGATCACGACGGTGAGCGCGACCGGACTCTGCAGGTAATCCGGGATCCAGTAGCGCTTGAGCAGCAACACGACTACGGCGGCTCCGGCGAGTCCCAATCCGCCACCGATCACCGCGGCCTTGAGCGCGCCCAGCGCGCCGACAATCATCCCCTGTTCGAACCCACCGGCGACGATCGTCTCGAACACTAGAACGGCGAGGATTGCACCGATGGGATCGTTTACGATCCCCTCCCATTTGACCGCCGAGCCGACTCGCACGTTGGGCCTGATGTGGCGCAGCAACGGGATGATGACGGTGGGACCGGTGACTACCAGGATTGCCCCGAACAGAATTGCCAGCTCGAGCTCGAGACCGGGCAAGAGGTAAGCGAACGCGGTGGCCAGGAGCCAGGTAACCGGTATGCCGACCAGCATCAGGCGCCGGAACACGCGGCCGATGTCTCGCAGCTCCGCGACGTCGAGCGAGAGGCCGCCCTCGAACAGGATTACGGCGACGGAGAGAGACACGACTGGCAGCAGTATGTCGCCCAGCAGCGCGTCGGGGTCGAGGAAGCCCGTCACCGGTCCGGCTACGAACCCGACGAGGAGCAACAGCAGGATGGCTGGCAAGCGCAGTCGCCAGGCCAGCCACTGGGCGCCGACGCCCAGTACGAGGATGCTCGCGAGCCCGATGAGTAGGTGCTCCACGTCTATTCCTCGAAGTGTCGGTTTGGTGGCACGGTCAGAAGGCGGGCGGCGCCGGCATCTCACCGCCGCGCACCGACACCATTCCGTCGCAGCGGGCGCACACCTTGCCGCGCTCGTCCTTGAGCTCGGCCGCCGCGAACAGGATCGTCTTGCCCGAGCGGACCACACGCGCCTCCGCAGTGAACCGCTCGCCCGTCACCGGACGCAGATACTGCATCGACAGCTGAGCCACTCCGACTCGCCCGCCGCCGGTGTGGACGTAACCGGAGAAGCCGATGACCAGGTCGAACACGCCGGCCATCACTGCGCCGTTCACCGCCTCGGTACCCATCCCGCCACGGTGGAACTCACGGATCGGATCCACCACCGCCCGCACGATGCCCGGCGACGAGAAGTCCATGCGCACGCCCATGTGGCGCATGCCAGGGTGCGCGTTCCACTCCTTCTCGAACTTCGCGAGCTGGCCTTCGCTCAGCGTCGGCAGGTCGGGCAGGGAATCCATGGTGGTTCCGGTTCAGGTCTTGGCCAGGGAGCTTCCCCCGTCTACTACGAAGATCGCTCCTGTGATCCACTTACCGCCCGGGCTCGCGAGGTACACGGCGAGGTTAGCGACGTCCTCGGGCTCGCCCCACTGCCCCAGCGGGATGAAGCGCCGCATCTTCTCGTCGATCGCAGCGGTATCGGCGCCCCCCATCGCGAAGGCAGCGCTCGCTCCTTCTGTGGGGATCGGTCCCGGCGCTATCGCGTTCACAGTGATTCCGTCGGCCGCCCACTCGAGCGCGAGCGTTCGCGTGAGCGCATCCACGCCGGCCTTGGCCGCGGTGGCGTGTGCCATCTGGGGCCATCCGCGGTAATGCAGGGTCATCGAGATCGAGATGATGCGCCCTCCACCCTGCTCCTTCATGGCGGGATATGCCGCCTGCGAGCAGAAGAACGTGCCGTAGAGATCGGTCTCGACCACCGCGCGCCACCCGCGCTCCGACAGCTCGGCGGAGGGTGCGTAGAAGTTCCCCGCCGCGTTGTTCACCAGCACGTCGAGGCGGCCCAGTTCCCCCACGGTGCGCTCGACCATGGAGGCGACGGATTCGGGTTCGCGTACGTTGGCCTCGACGGCGACCGCGTTGGCGCCGGCCGCCCGCAGCTTCTCCAGCGCCGGCTCCAGGTGCTCTGGTTTGCGGCTCGCGATGGCCACCGACGCACCGCAGCGCGCCAGCGCCTCGGCGATGCCGAATCCGATGCCGGTTCCCCCTCCGGTAACGAGAGCGACCCGACCGTCGAGAAGGCCGTCCCTGAAGATCACGTCTCCTCCTGGTGGACCATCGTGGGCGTGCGGTGGATTCCCTAATTAACGTGCGCGGCGCGCGCGAGCAAAGGCCGAAGTCGTGCGCGTATATTGCGAGGTGTGGCAACGAGTCGGCGTGTTCGTGAGGAGGGACGATGGCGATCGAGTCGATAAACCCGACTACGGGTGAGAGGATCGCGAGCTACGAGGAGACCTCGCCGGAGGAGTTGAGGATCATCCTCGAGCGGGCGGACGAGGCGTTCGGGGTGTGGAGGCGGGTCAGCTTCGGGGAGCGAGCGACCCTGATGCGGCGGGCCGCTGAGGTGTTGCGGGAAAGAGCGAAGCCCTACGCGATTCTCATGGCGGAGGAGATGGGGAAGCCGCTGGGACAGGGCCGGGCGGAGGTCGATAAGTGCGCCTGGGTGTGCGACTACTATGCGGACAACGCCGAGGCGTTCCTCGCCCCCGACGAGACTCCCACCGATGCATCGAAGAGCTTCGTCACATACCAGCCGCTGGGCGTGGTGCTCGCGGTCATGCCCTGGAACTTCCCGCTGTGGCAGGTATTCCGGTTCGCGGCGCCCGGGTTGATGGCGGGCAACGCGGGCGTCCTCAAGCACTCCTCCAATGTGATGGGATGCGCTCTCGCAATCGAGTCGGTGTTCCGTGACGCCGGATTCCCCGCGGATCTCTTCCGCAACCTCGTAATCGGCTCGTCTCGCGTGGGCGCCGTGATCTCGGCCCCTCAGGTCAGGGCCGTTACGTTGACCGGGAGCGGCCCGGCGGGGCAGGCGGTGGCGGCCGCGGCGGGGGCGGCGCTCAAGAAGACTGTGCTGGAGCTCGGCGGCAGCGATCCATACGTGATACTGGAGGACGCCGATCTGGACGCGGCTGCCGATACGTGCGTGACCTCGCGTCTCATCAACAGCGGACAGAGCTGCATCGCGGCGAAGCGTTTCATCGTCGTGGAGCCGGTGCGGGAGGAGTTCGAGCGGCTCTACGTCGAGAAGATGCGGGTCAGGACGATGGGTGACCCGATGGTGGAGGGTGTGGACGTGGGACCGCAGGCGCGGGAGGATCTGCGCGACGATCTGCACCGCCAGGTGGCCGGCTCGATCGAGCGCGGCGCGCGCCTGCTGCTGGGCGGAGAGGTGCCGGCCGGGCCGGGCGCCTTCTACCCTCCCACGGTGCTCGCCGACGTGGAGCCGGGTATGCCGGCGCACGACGAGGAGATGTTCGGGCCGGTCGCCGCGATCATCGCGGCCGACGACGAAGCCGACGCGGTTCGCATCGCGAACGACAGCGCATTCGGGCTGGGCGCGGCGGTGTTCACCCGCGACGTGGCGCGAGGTGAGCGCATCGCCGCCGAGGAACTCGAGGCGGGGGCCTGCTTCGTGAACTCGTTCGTGAGGTCCGACCCGAGGCTGCCGTTCGGCGGCATCAAGGACTCGGGCTACGGCCGGGAGCTGGCGGCGTTCGGGATCCGGGAGTTCGTGAACATCAAGACTGTGTGGGTCGCCTGAGCCCTACGGGTTCGTCGGTCGGATGTCGAGCTCCGACACGAGGGCTCTGTCCGGCAGCTCCAGCGCCGCGACCACTGTAGCGGCCACGTCCTCCGGCTGGAGCTTGCGCTCCGGGTTCTCTATCGCGGCACCCGACTTGTCGAAGAACGGCGTGACGACCGATCCGGGGCAGATTGCCACCACCCGGATGCCGCGCTTCCGTACCTCCCCGAACAAGGATTTGGAGAACCCCAGCACGGCGTGCTTCGAGGCCGCGTAGGCGGCTCCGCCGGGGACCGGATTCCGCCCGGCCAGGCTGGCGATGTTGATGATGTGCCCGCTGCCACGCTCCAGCATTCCGGGCAGGAACGCCTGCGTCATCAGGAAGACCCCGCGCACGTTGACGGCCATCGTCTCGTCGAACTGCTCGACGCTCATCTGGGCCACCGGGGCGAAATGGGCCAGGCCGGCGTTGTTGACGAGCACGTCCACTCGTCCCATCCGCTCCTCGACCATGGCGGCGAACGCGGCCACGCTGGCTTCGTCAGCCACGTCGCAAGGCCCGCCCACGGCGGCGATGCCTCGCTCCTCGAGTTGACCGAACAGCGTTTCCAGCCGGGCCGGCGTGCGGGCACATACGGCGAGCTGGGCGCCTCTCGCCCCCAGCTCGAAGGCTATGGAACGGCCGATTCCTTCGGTCGCTCCCGTCACGATGCAGTTGGCGTTCTTGATATCCATGGGTCGAAAAGTACCGGGTTTTGTGTGGGCTTGCGGCCTCCTGGGCCCTTGGTCATGTTCCGGGTCCCATGAGAAGGAGGTGATGCCGTGCAGGTATATAAAGGAGATGCGATCCGGAACGTGGCTGTGGTGGGCCACGGCGCGAGCGGTAAGACCAGCCTGGTAGATGCACTCGCGTTCGTGGCAGGGAGCAGCACACGGCACGGAAGGGTAGAAGACGGGACCGCGCTCACCGACTACACCCCCGACGAAATCGACCGGCAGTACTCCATCAGCCTCGCCCTCGCCCACGCCGAGTGGGACAAGGTCAAGATCAACCTCATCGACACCCCCGGTTACCTCGATTTCATCGGGGATGCCATGGCGGGCGTCTACGCCGCGGACGCGGCGCTGGTGGTCGTGAGCGCGGCGGCTGGAGTCGAGGTCGGTACCGAGAAGGTGTGGGACTTCGCCGAGCAGCGGGGGATTCCCCGGCTCTTCTTCATGTCGCTCCTGGACAAGGAGCACGCGGACTTCGAGAAGGTCTATCGGGACATCAAGGAGCACCTCACGTCCAAGGTCGTCCCGATCGAGATCCCGGTGGGTGAGGGATATGACTTCCACGGGATCATCAACCTGTTCTCGAAGAAGTGCCACATGTACAAGAAGGGCACGACCAAGGGCGAGTACGAAGAGACGGATATCCCGCCGGAGTACGAGGAGCGCTTCGAGACCTACCTCCAGGAGATGATGGAGACCATCGCCACGACGAGCGACGATCTCCTTGAGCGCTACCTGGGCGGCGAGGAGATCACTCGTGACGAGGCCATCGCCGCCATGAAACAGGGCGTGGCCGCGGGCGAGATATGCCCCCTGCTGTGCGGATCGGGACACCTGACGTACGGCACGCGGGCCCTGCTCACCAAGCTCGTTGAGTTGGTGCCCGCCCCGACCGAGCGCCCGGCGACGGTCGGCGAGTCGTGGGGCAAGGCTGAGCCGGTCGAGCTCGCGGCGTCGGACGATGCGCCGTTCGTGGCCCAGGTCTTCAAGACGGTGTCGGAGCCGCACGTCGGCGACGTGACCTTCTTTCGGGTCCACTCGGGCAGCATCTCAAACGGGGCCTCGGTCTACAACGCTCCGCGCGACCTGTCCGAGAAGCTCAACCACCTCTCCATCGCACAGGGGAAGGACCGCAGCGAGGTGCCCGTGCTCCACGTTGGCGACATCGGGGTGGTTGCCAAGCTCAAGGACACGCACACCAACGACACGCTCTCGACGCAGGGCAAGCAGGTGGTGCTGTCCAAGATCCCGTTCCCGGAGCCGCTCACCGTTCTCTCGGTGAAGGTCAAACAGCGCGGTGAGGAGGACAAGCTCTCCACTGGGTTGCAGAAGCTCCACGAGGAGGATCCCACCTTCCAGTTCGCCTACAACCCGGAGCTGTCACAGACGTTGATCAGCGGACGGGGAGAGCGGCACTTGGAGATCATCGTGGGGCGGCTGGAGCGGAAGTTCGGCGTGCACGCCGAACTCGGGAAGCCGCGGATCGCATACCGCGAGACGTTCAAGGGGAAGGCAGAGGGACAGGGCCGCCACAAGAAGCAGACCGGCGGGCGTGGGCAGTTCGGCGACTGCTGGATCCGGATCTCGCCGCTGCCACGCGGCGGCGGCTACGAATTCGACGACAAGATCAAGGGCGGTGTGATTCCCAGCAAGTACATCCCGGCGGTGAACAAGGGAGTCCAGGAGGCCGCAGCGCGCGGTGTGATCGCCGGCTTCCCGGTGGTCGACTTCAAGGCGGAGTGCTACGACGGATCGTACCACGACGTCGACTCGAGCGAGCAAGCGTTCAAGATGGCCGGCATCCAGGCGTTCAGGGGCGTGGCGAAGAAGGCCAAGCCGGTGCTGCTGGAGCCGATCCTCCACGTGGAGGTGTGGACGCCTGACGACAACCTCGGCGAGGTGATGGGCGACCTGTCATCCAGGCGCGGGCAGATCCTGGGAAGCGAGCCGGACAAGCGACTCACCAAGGTGAATGCCTACATACCGCAGGCGGAGATGTACCGCTACTCGACGCAGCTTCACTCGATGACCCACGGACGAGGCACGTACCACTGGGAGTTTTCCAGCTATCAGCCGGTGCCGCCCGAGGCCGCCGACAAGGTGCGCGAGGAGCGCGAGAGGGAGCTGGAGGAGGAAAAGAAATAGGCCGGCGCAGCCTCGCGCCGGCCTGACCAGCGGGCCTGGGGTGCTCCCCTAGGCCCGCTTCTTCTTTGCGGTGCGCTTGCCGCCGTTGCCCGAGCCCTTGGAGCGCGCCGGCCGGCTCGGGGAGGCGGACTCCAGCGTCGGCAGCATTCCATACTCGGGCTCGTGCACGCCGACGGCTGCCAAGGTGCCTTCGCGCGGCTGCCGCCACACGAAACGCTCGCCGCGGTAGTTACGCAGCACCACTTCGTCTTCGGTGATCTCCTCGACGTACTGTGGGAGCAGGGGCACCTTGCCGCCGCCGCCCGGCGCGTCGATCGCGAAGTGGGGCACCGCGAGGCCGCTGGTCCAGCCACGCAGGCCCTGAACGATCTCCAGACCCTTCTCGACGTTGGTCTTGAAGTGCTCCACCCCCGCCACGTTGTCGCACATATAGAGGTAATAGGGCCGGACGCGAGCGGCGATGAGCCTCTGCATGAGCTCCCGCATGATCTCGACGTCGTCGTTTACGCCCTCGAGCAGCACCGTCTGGCAGCCCAGCGGCACGCCGGCGTCCGCAAGCATGCCCAGTCCCTTGACCGCATTGGGCGTCATTTCGGCCGGGTGGTTGAAGTGCGTGTTGATATAGAGCGGGTGATGCTTCTTCAGCACCTTGCACAGCTCGGGCGTGATCCGCTCGGGCAGGTGGCACGGGACCCGGCTCCCGATCCGGATGATTTCCAGGTGCGGGATCTTGCGAAGCCTGCCGAGGATCTGATCGAGCCGCCGGTCCGAGAGCATCAACGGGTCGCCGCCGGAGAGGATGACGTCGCGAATCGACTCGTGCTCCTCCAGGTAGCGGAATGCGCTCTCCAACTCGGACATTCTGATCTTGTCGGGATCTCCGACCTTTCTGCGCCGCGTGCAGAACCGGCAGTAGGCGGCGCACACCGGGCTGACTAGGAAGAGCGCCCGATCGGGGTAGCGGTGCGTGATGTTGGGTACCGGGCTGTCCGCATCCTCGTTCAGGCTGTCGAGCACGCCGTCCACCACCTCGAGCTCCTGCAGGTCGGGGACGTACTGCTTCCAGATCGCGTCGCCGGGTTCCTCGATGAGGTCGAGCATGGCCGGCGAGATCCGCAGCTCGAAGTTGTCGATGGCCTCCTGCAGCCGTTCGGGGTCCGGAAAGTGCTCCGGTCCGAACCTGTCGACGAGCTGCTTCACGGAGCGCACGCTGCGCTCGTGGAGGAGCTTCTGCCATTCAGCCATGGGGCGCTGTCTCCGTGGGAGGAGCCAATTGCTTGGTGAAGACGATCAGGTCGTCCGCCGGGGCGTAATACTCCGGGATGTGCCCGGCACGGGCGTAGCGCAGCGCCTCGTAGAAGGCGCGCGTCGGACCGTAGTCGGCGCGGGACGAAGTCTCGACCACGACCAGGCGGCCGCCGCTGCGTTGAATCGCGTCCTCCGTCGCCGCCATCAGGCTCTGGCCCACGCCCAGCCGTTGAGCAGCCGGATCGACCACGATCCAGTACAGATCCCACGTGTGGACCGTGCACGGGGTGGGCCCGTAGCACGTGTATCCGACGAGGCGGTCGTCGTCGTAGGCCCCCAGCGCGTAGTAGTCCGCTCCGGGCTGCGCGACGGCGTCGTCGAACACTTCGAGCGCCACGTCCACCTCGTCCGGCCGGAACACCCCAGTGGCCTCGACCATCTCGGCCACGCGGGTCCGGTCGGCGGCGCGTGGCGCGCGCAGCGCTACCGTGGAAGCACGTGCGCTCATGCGACCTGATCCCCCACGGTCCCAGCCAACACCGGGCTGGCCGGCGGCTGCTCGGCTTCAGCGAGCGCAACTTCCACTATGCGCGATACCAGCTGCTCGTATGACCATCCGAACGCGCGTGACATGTTGACCAGACCCGCGTCGCTCGAGATGTCGGGACTCGGATTGACCTCGAGGATCCAGGGCCGGCCCTGGGCGTCCACCCGCAGGTCCACGCGCCCATAGCCGCAACCCTCGACCGCCGTCCACGCCGCACGAGACACCTCCACGATGCGCTCCGCCAGCGGTTGCTCCACCCGGGCGGGGCACACCGGCTGAGTGCCGGAGTACTCCGGGCTCTCGGGAGTCCACTTGGCATCGAACGACACGATGCGCCACGCGTCCTCGGGCATGCCCCCGAAGTCGATTTCGGAGAGCGGCAGTACCGTCTCGCCCACGAACGCCACTGCGATCTCGCGGCCCTCGATGTACTGCTGTACGACGACGCTGCCGTACTCCTCGGTGTGGGACGCCACGCGCTCGACGAGCTGCTCGCGGGTCGTGACGATGGACGACTGCTCGATGCCGACGCTCGCATCCTCCTCCGCGGGCTTCACGATGGCTGGCAGCGGAAAGTCGTCGGGCACCGGCTCGTGGTCCGGAACGTGCCAAAGAGGAATCGGGAGTCCTGCCGCCCGCAGTACCGCATTGAGCAGCGGCTTGCGGTGACAGACGGTCATCATCCACGCCGACCCGCCGGTGAAGGGAACGTCCGCCAGCTCGATGGCCGACGCGACCTTGTACTCCCAGTGGCTGACGCCGCCGACTCCCTCGCACAGGTTGAACACGAGGTCCACGCCGCTGCGGACGCGGTCGAACCACTCGAGGTTCGCGTGTACGGGGACCCTCGTGACCTCGTGTCCGGCCGTCTGGAGCGCCGCGCTGACCTCACGCACCGGCTCGAGGACCGACTGGACGTCCTCGGGACTCCAGTTCTCCGCTCCGCCGTCGTACAGCACGACGATCCTCACTGGAGCTCGCTTCCCGTGGCGCGGCGCCACGCGATGCGGGTCACGCCCTGGATCAGTTCGTCGTAGCTCATCCCGATGACGCCGGCCGCTGCCGGGAAGCAGCTGTGCGCTCCGGGATCGGGCATAATGCCGGGCAGCGGATTCACTTCCAGCACTTGCGGTCTGCCTTCGGCGTCGAGGCGGAGATCGACCCGCGCCCAGTCGCGGCATCCCAGAGCGTGATATGCGCCGAGCGCGGCGCTGCGCAGGGCCGCCGCCAGCTCCTCCGACACATCAGCCGGACACTCGAGGATGTCGAACTCGGTGTCGGGCTGGTCCCACAGCCACTTTGCCTCGTACCCCATGATGGGGAGCGATCCTTCCGGTAGCGTGTGGAACTTGTAGCGGATGAGCGGGAGCGCGGCGGCTTCCTCGCCGTTGCCGAGCACCGCGGCGGTGAACTCGTCGCCGGGGAGGAACGACTCGGCCAGGACCGGCTGGCTGTAGGTCGCGAGCAGATGCCGGGCTTGCTCCTGCGCCTCGGCGGGCGAGGTCACGTGGCTCGCTTCCGCTATTCCTTTAGAGGAGCCCTCCCAGATCGGCTTCAGGAACAGCGGATAGGTGGTCGTGCCGTTGAGCCGCTCCAGGTCCGCCTCCGACTCCACCAGCACAGCGGGCGCGGTCGGAACTCCGCGCTGGGCGAAGACCTCCTTGGCGCGTGCCTTGTGAAGCGCGAGCGCCAGCGAGAGCGGGTCGCTGCCGAGGTAGGGTACTTCGAAGAACTCCGCGATGGCCGGCACGTGCGATTCGCGGTTCGGCCCGCTCACGCCCTCTGCCATGTTGAAGAGGAAGTCGACCTTCGCGTCACGCAGGCGGGTCGGGAAGTCGTCGATGGCTTCGAGGGGGACGACCTCTCCGAAGACACGCAGGGCGTCCCCCACCGCCGCGATCGTTTCCGGATCGTCCCACTCGACGTACTCGTCGCGTGGCGCGGACGGCTCGGGGGAGGTTCGACCACCGGCACCACCGCTCCAGGTGGCGTCGCTTGGTCGTTGATTGTACGCGAGCCCTATGCGCATCTAACTCCGAACGAAACTCGTTGTTGGGCAACACGATACGAAATGCCGTTGAGATATGCAATACTCTTTTTTCACTTTTTGAAGTTCGAAAGTTCGGCGCGGCACGAATGTGTCGCGTGTCACAAGCAAAGTGAGTTCCGAATCGTGTTTCGTGAGGGTGTCGCGAGCACTCGCGCGGGCGACTGACTACTCGGTAGCGCTCTCGCTGCGAACGTAGAGCCGAAAGCTGAACGCGTGCTCGTGGCGCTCGTCGGCTTCGTGGCGCTCGTCCTCGGCCAATCGCCACTCCTCCACGTGGAACTCGGGGAAGCGGGTATCGCCCTCCACCTCGGCGTGGACCACGGTCAGGTAGATGCGATCTGCCCGAGACAGCGCGATGCGGTATATCTCGGCTCCGCCCGCCACGAAGACCTCGTCCTCTCCCGCAGCGAGGCCGAGAGCATCATCGAGGCTCGACACGACGTCGGCGCCGCCGTACTCCAGGTCGGGGTCACGGCTGATCACCACGTTGCGGCGCTCGACGAGCGGCTGGCCCATCGAGTCAAAGGTCTTCCGACCCATGATCACGGTGTGACCGAGCGTGAGCTCCTTGAAGTGCCTCATGTCGGAGGGCAGACGCCAGGGGAGGGCGTTGTCGACCCCGATCACGCGGTTCTCCGCCATGGCGGCGATGAGTGAGACGATCAGACTGCGACCTTTCCCGGGATGTGGGGGTGAGGGTCGTAGCCCTCCAGCGTGAAGTCCTCGTACTCGAAGTCGAACAGCGAGGACACCTCGGGGTTGAGTCGCATGCTCGGGATCCCACGCGGCTCCCTGCTCAACTGGAGCTTGGCCTGCTCCAGATGGTTGGTGTAGAGGTGCACGTCGCCGAAGGTGTGGACGAACTCGCCGAGTCGGAGGCCGGTGACCTGGGCCACCATCATGGTGAGCAGCGAGTAGGAGGCGATGTTGAACGGCACGCCGAGGAAGGTGTCGGCGCTCCGCTGGTAGAGCTGGCACGAGAGCCTCCCGTCGGCCACGTAGAACTGGAACAGGACGTGACACGGGGGCAGGGCCATGCGCGACAACTCACCTACGTTCCAGGCGCACACCATCATGCGGCGGGAATCCGGATCGTCGCGGATCAAGTCCACGAGGTGGGTGATCTGGTCCACCTGGCCTCCGTCCGGAGTTGGCCAGGAGCGCCACTGGGCTCCGTACACGGGCCCGAGGTTGCCGTCCTCATCGGCCCACTCATCCCAGATCTTCACTCCGTGTTCGTTGAGGTATCGGACGTTGGTGTCGCCCTTCAGGAACCACAGCAGTTCGTAGATGATGGACTTGAGGTGGAGCTTCTTCGTCGTGAGCAGCGGGAAGCCGGCGTTCAGGTCGAACCGCATCTGGTGACCGAACACGCTGAGCGTGCCGGTACCGGTACGGTCCCGCTTCCGGGCGCCGTCATCGAGGATGTTCCGTAGAAGGTCGAGGTACTGTCGCATTTTGCCAGTCGTGTCCTTCTATTTACGACGATTCCCCGCCGTCAGGCAACTCCAACCGCGACACGCCCCACCCGCCCGTGCGCTCGATGTCTCTGAGCTCCTGGGCCAATGCCTCGGGAATGGTGACCGCGTCGCCGCCTACCTTGAGGTCGTCGAGCGGTCCCGCGCCCGGCTCGGGGATGATCACCCCCGGGTTCATGACGCCAAGCGGGTCGAATGCCCGCTTCACGCGGTGGAACAGCTCGAGGATCTCCGCTCCGTACACTCGCTCCAGCGTACCGGCCCGCAACCGGCCGTCTCCGTGCTCGCCGCTGGGAGTGCCTCCGAGCGTGACCACGAGGTCGGTCACCCGGTCGAACAGGGCTGCCAGGCGCGTCTCGAAGTCCGGCGCGGTCGTGTCCACCAGGGCGTTGACGTGGAGGTGGCCGTCGCCGGCATGGCCGAAGGCCACGACCTGGATGTCGAGCTCCTTGGCGGCCGCGCGCACACCGGCCAGATACTCACCGAGCGCAGGCAGCGGCACGCATCCGTCCTCGATGACCTGGAGCGAGCGCCTGGTGTCGGGCAGGGCGGCGAGCGCCGGGCTCGCGGCGTGGCGCAGTTCCCAGAGCCGGGCGTGCTCCTCGGGATCCAGCGCGCTCTCGGCGAACGAGGTCAGGTTACGAGCCGCGGCAGCGGCCTCCTCGACGGTGCCGCGCACCGCATGCGCATCTACGCTCTCGAAGTCCACCAGCAGCACCGCGGCGGCATCGTGCGGGACACGGGTCTGCTCCCCCGCGATGTCGAGGTACGTTCGGTCCAACAGCTCGAGCGCGGCCGGCTCGAGTGGCAGCAGCCGCTCTACCAGAGATCCCAGCTGCTCCAGATCGGCGATGCCGAGCAGCAGCCCTGCCACCCCGCCGGGACGGACGTCGAGCTCCAACTCCACTCGAGTGATCACGCCGAGCGTACCTTCCGAACCGATCACCAGGTCCAGCAGATCACCGGTGTCGAGGTACGCGTCCAGGGCATAGCCGGCCGAGTTCTTCCGGGTGCGTGGGAAACGCCGCCGTATCAGGTCGGCCGCGTTCCTGATCGGACCGGCCGCGTCGCTCTCGAACCGCTCGACCCAAGCCGGCACTGCTCCGAACTCCGGCGTGCGGCCGGCGGCGGCAACCGGGCTGTCCGGCGCGCCACGGGCCAGCCACGTGCACTCCCCGTCGGTGGTCACCAATTCCAGTCCGCGCACCCAGCGCCGGATGCTACCGTAGCAGACGCTGCGCGCGCCCGCAGCGTTGGTCGCGACCATGCCACCGACCGTGCAGAACGCTCCGCTCGAGGGATCGGGCGGCAGTCTCATTCCCTGGGTCGCGGCCGCCTCGTCCAGTGACTGCCACGTCACCGCTGCTCCCGCCGTCGCGACGCCGCGCTCGCTGACCGCCAACGGGCGGTCCAACTGCTGCAGGTCGAGCATGATGCCGCTCCCCACGTTGCCGCCCGGCATGCCGCTCCCGGCCGCGCGGGGCACCAACGCGAATCCCTGCTGGCGCACGTGCTCCAGCAACCGCGGCAGGTCGTCCCGGTCCGAGGGGACCGCGACGGCGGAGGGAATGATGCGATAGGGGCCGGCGCCCTCGCTGTATGCGGCGCGCGCTGCCGGGTCGGTAAGCCAGAGGCCGCGAAAGGCCTTTGGCGGCTGCGGGAGCTTTGTCATCAGTCGTTCGCCTCGGAGTGCCGCTCATCCCATCCGGCGCCGGCCAGGCGGCGGAAGTAGGCACGGACCAGCAGATTGCTGGGCGCCACGAAACGGGTGACCGCGATCGTGCGGTAGACCTGGCCGCGGGTGATCTTGACCTTGTTGTGCGGGTCGAGCAGCCGGCGGTCCCGCTCCGCCAGATGCAGGGTGCGCACCGCGAAGTAGAGCGAGGTGAGGCAAAACAGCCGAATGCCGTACTCCGCGCGCGGCAGCGTAGTCGTGTACTCGAGTGCGTCGTCCAGGTGTCCCTTGGCCTTGTCTATCAGCAGCAACATCACGCTGCGGCCGGCCTCGCTGAAGCGCTCGTCCTGCAGGTCCTCCGGTCGAATGCCGGCGACCTCACAGAGCTGGCGCGGCACGAAGCTCCAGCCGCGCGCCCGGTCGTCGGCCACGTCCTTGATGATGTTGGTGAGTTGCAGGCCGAGCCCGAAGCTCGCGGACAGCTCACGCAGCCGGTCGTGGCGCTCGGTACCGGCCGTGCCGCCGTGCAGTGCGAACAGCTCGGTGAGCAGGTGGCCCACCGTTCCGGCCACGTAGTAGCAGTAGCGGTCCAGCTCTTCCACCGTGCCGAGCGCCTCCAGGTGGGCGCCCGGTGTGTCCTCGGCGCGGCGGGCGAACTCCGTCATTCCAGCGCACATCTCCTGCACCCAGGGGCGCACCGCGTCCCGCTGCCCTGATGGCAGCCCGCGGAACTCGCGCAGCACCTTGTCGGCCTCTCGCGCGAGCAGCTCCTCGTCAGTGCCGCCGCCCGCGAACGCCTCCCGCAGCGGCCCGGCGTCCGGCCCGCCCTCGTCGAGGCAGCTGCTGAAGTGGGCGAACAGCTGGTCCTGCTCCGTGGCGGTCAGCGTCGTCGAATCCTCGATCGTGTCCGCGATCCGACACAGCAGGTACGCAACCAGAACGGGGTGCTCGAGATCGCGGGGGAGGAGCCGGATACAGATCGCGAAGGTGCGCGACACCTTGGGGAGCATCACGCCGCAGAACGCGCGGTCGTCGGTGGAGGCCGTCGTCCTTTCTATCACGGGGCCGGTGTGCCGAAGCGGGACCTGACTCCGGCCGTCACTCGGCGCAGGATCTGTTCACCGGTGTGTCCCGGCGGAACCATGATCTCGGATTCCCTGGACGGCATCGACGGGTCCACGGTGAGCCGTGTTACGGCCTCCGACGTCAACCGTGTCTCGCCATTCCTCACCGGATCGGAGAAGAACCGTAGCTTGATGACGTTCTGGGGCTGGAGCGAGTTCTCGCCACCGGTCCGCCGCGCCACCACGTCGTACCACTCGGTCTCGAGGTACCCTTCGGCGGGGCTGTTCCATCGGATGGCCAGTCCCTCGGCCGCGACGAGTCCGGCCACCTCGGTGATCACGTCTGCGGGGTCCGCCGTGACGGTGTCAACCAAGGCCCCCGGGAGCGGCGTGAAGAACGGACGCACACCCCCTGATGCGCAGGCCGCGGCGATTGCGATCACGACCCCTGCGCCGACCAGGCGATACAGGTACGCGCACGGCATCCTACTGCTGGTCGTCATCGTCCGCTTCTGTCGTATCCGTGCTGTCCGCTTCCTCATCTTCGTGCCCCTCTCCCGGCCCGTGTTCATGCGGCATCTCTCGCTCGGCTAGCGCGCCCTCCAGCACCTGGGTGGATACGCCGCCGCCGTATCCGAAGACGATCGTGCCACCCACGTGTGCGGTCCAGATGACCCCCAACGCGCACAGAGCGGCGATCGTCAGGTAAACGGGCCGCTCCTTCCCGCTCATCCCGTTGCGGCGCCAGATGCGCCAGGCAGCCAGGATCACGAGCGCGACAGTGAAGGTGATGGCGAGCGTCTCGTGGCGTTCCATGACGAGGTGGACGCTTCCTCCGTGCTCGATCGCCTCTTCCGCGACCAGACCCGAGATCACCGCCAGCAGAGCTCCGGCGGCGCCCACCACCAGCATCCAGAAGCCGGTCGCGCGCAGCGAGTCACGCCTGGTGATGTCGCCGACGACCTCGAATGCCACGGCGAGCACGAATAGGATGGATGGCAGATCGTTGAGCGCCGCATGCCATTGCACGGCCGAATCAGGTAGCATCGTCAGGGTCCCTGTTCAGTGACTGTGGGTTTGAGGCCGCGTTTGCTCACGAGCCCAGAGACTTCTTGATCTCCTCCGCAATGCGCATGAACGCGCTCGGACGTGGCGCATGCAGCTTGGGCTTGGCGTCTATCTCTCCGTGTTCGAGGCGGTCGATCACCTGCTCCATCGCGACGTGTACTCGCTCCAGCTGCGAGCGCCGCCGCCGCGCCGCGACGAAGCCCAGCAGCGATCCGAGAACGACCGGCACCAGTGCCACAGGGAGCATCACACCCAGCGTGGCTCCGACCACCGTCGCTGCCGCGCCTATGCCGGCCAGCGTCGCGGCGCCCGCGACATGGCTGTTGCGGGTGTTGGTGAGGTCGGCCACCAGTCTCACGTGGCAGCGGCCCTCCTCCAACGGCGCTACCTGGCCCGCCATTTCCTTGGCGCGCGACAGCTCGTACGCTCGGCCGCCCATCTGAAGCCCACGCTTGATGGACGAGAACATGTCCTGGCGTGCCTCCCATGACGTCTGCTCCGGATAGCGACGCTTCACGGACAGCAACTCGCCCTCGGTCATCCAGCTGTTCAGAGCGTTGCGCACCTGCCGGTAATCACCCGGAATCGTGCGCTGCGCAGCGATTCGGGCCGGGCCGGCAAGCCAGCCGGTGAGGCCGGGCTCCACCGTGGCGACAGCGCGCGTGCGCTCCTCCATGAGCGCCTGCTGCAGCAGCCCCGGCGGGATGCCCACCTCCTGACCGAGCTGCATGAGCTCGCGCTCGGTGAGCCCCTCACCGATGTCCCGCTCTCCAGCCTGGAGTTCGGCTGCGCGCTGAATTATCCGCTCCAGCGCGCCCCGGTCGATACGTGTGCCAGGGACGAGGTCGCTCATGGCTCTAGAAAGCCTCGACTATCACCGCCGCGCCCTGTCCGCCGCCGATACATGCCGAGCCCAGCCCGTACTGCATGCCGGCGCGCCGCAGGGCGTGTAGCAGGTGGATGGTAATGCGAGCGCCGCTCGCCGCCAGCGGGTGGCCGATGGCGATGGCGCCGCCGTGCACGTTGGTGCGCTCCCGGTCGAGCCCGAGCTCCCTCTCCACAGCTACGTACTGTGGCGCAAAGGCCTCGTTGACCTCGACCAGGTCCATATCATCGAGCTTCATCCCCGCTTTGGCGAGTGCCTGCCGCGCCGCCGGGGCCGGACCGATGCCCATGTACGCGGGGTCCACGCCCACCAATCCCCACGACACGAGGCGGCCCAGCGGCTTCAGTCCCCGCTCCGCGGCGAAGTCCTCGCCCGCGACCACCGTGGCGGCGGCGCCGTCGCAAATGCCCGAGGCGTTGCCCGCCGTCACCAGGCCGTCCTTCCTGAAATATGGCTGCAATGCAAGCAAATCATCGAGGGTGGACTCCGGGCGCATGTGCTCGTCGGCGCGCCATTCGGCGATCTGTCCCGTCCTGCGGTCCTTCACGGCTACCGGGATCACCTCCTGATCGAACACTCCTTCGTCCCATGCCTGCTTGGCGCGTTGCTGCGAAAGGAGTGCGTATTCGTCCACCTCCCTGCGCGAGAGGCCGTACGTTTCGGCCAGGTTCTCGGCGGTCTCGGCCATCGACAGCCCGCACTCCGGATCCGTGAGCGCCTCCCACAGTGAATCCTCCAGCGGCGGCGTCGGCCCCAGCCGGTAGCCCCACCGAGCGCCGCGCAGCACGTGCGGCGCCTGACTCATGGACTCGCTCCCGCCGGCGAGCACTACGCGGGATTCGTCGAGCAGGATCTGCTGCGCCCCCTGTATGATGGATTCGAAGCCGGAGCCGCACAGCCGGTTCACCGTCACCGCCGGGACTTCGACTGGAACGCCGGCCTCGAGTGCGACGTGGCGCGCCAAGTATATGGCGTCGGCCGACGTCTGCTGCGCGTTGCCGAACACTACGTGGCTCACGAGCTCAGGCTCCACTCCGGAGCGCTCGATGGCGTGACCGCTGACGATTGCCCCGAGCTGAGTGGCGGAGTGGCTCTTGAGCGTACCGCCGAAGTTCCCGAAGCCCGTTCGGACGCCGGAAAGAAAGACGATGTCCCTGTTCTTGCCTTGGGTTTTCATGGGAGGTCCTGCCAGGCACGGGAATCAGTAGGGGGTGGGAACATAACCGCCTCAGCCAAGGCGCTCCGCTATCCACCGCGCCACTTCCGCGGTGGAGCGGCTGCCGCCCAGGTCGGGAGTGGTCTGCCCCTCCTCGAGGGCGTCGCGCACGGCAGCTTCCACCGCGCGAGCGGCCTCCCCAAGTCCCAGGCTCTCCAGCATCAGGGCTCCCGTCAGGATTGCGGCCATCGGGTTGGCGACTCCCTTCCCCGCCAGCGTCGGAGCGGAGCCGTGCACCGGCTCGAACAAACCTGCTCGCCCGGGGTGGAGGTTGGCGCTTGCCGCCAGGCCCAGCCCGCCCACGAGGCCGGCGCCCAGGTCGGACAGGATGTCGCCGAAGAGGTTGTTCGTGACGATGACTTGAAAGCGCTGCGGTGCCTGCACGAGTTCCATTGCCAGCACATCCACGTAGCGGTGCTCGCGCTCGATCTCGGGAAACTCGGCGCCCACCTCGTCGAACAGGCGCTGCCACAGGCGGTGCATCGGCACGGCGTTCGACTTGTCGCTCATCGTGACGCTGGTCCTGCCGTTCTCTCTCGCCCACTCGAAGGCGGCGTAGAGGATGCGCGACACCTTGGGCGCCGTGTGCACCTCGTGTGCGATCTGCTCCTCGTCGGCGCTGCCCTCGTGGCGGCTGTCGCCACGGCCCAGGTAGAACCCCTCGGTGTTTTCGCGGAAGATCACGAAGTCTATGGGGTGGTCACCCTTGAGCGGGCAGAGATCGGGATGAAGCGTCCGGGTGGGCCGGAAGTTCACGTACAGGTCGAGCTTGTGACGCAGTCCGAGCAGGATGTCGCGCGCGTGCTCGTTGCCCGGCACGCGTGGATCGCCCAGGGCGCCGAGCATGATGGTGTCAACGTCGTCACGCAGGTGGGCGAAGGCGCTCTCCGGCAGGCTCTCCCCGGTGGCAAGGAAGTGGTCCGCCCCGTACGGCAGGCGCTCCCAAGTCAGCGTGGCGTTGCTCGATGCGGCGGCGCGCTCGATGGCCGGGATCGCGGCCTCGACTACCTCGGGGCCGATCCCGTCTCCTCCAATCGTGGCGACGGAGAAACTGCGGGCCACCGCTCCTACCCGGTTACCGAGTGCCCGCAGGTGACGCAGAAGCGCCAGCCCGGATCGAGGCCGTCACCGCACGCGGGGCAGGTCGCCTCCTCCACCTGTCGTCCGCAGGAGGGGCAATAGACCACGCGCCGCCCACCGGGCAGCTCCACGTAACAGTGCGGGCAGGTCGCCTCCACCGCCTCGAATACGAGCTTTCGCTGCGCGGGCGGATCTGCCGCCGCCTCGGCCGGCCGCCGACTCTCCGCGGCCGGCGTTTCCGGCTCGGCTGGAGCGAAGAGCTCCTCCGGTGTCGCGACGTCCAGCTCCGGCGGCGCGAATCGGCTCTCGTTGGGCGGGGCGTGGCCCGGGGGCGCGTAGGCTGCCTCTTCGTCCAGCACGGAGCGGATGCCCTCGGCGTTCAGCCTCACCGTCGCGGCGGCGAAGTCGCGGAACGCACCCGGGTCGGGGTTGACCGATTCCGCCTCGAGCGAGAGCGCCTCCTGGACGTTGGCCGGCTCCACCGAGGCATAACCCCGCTCGCCCGACAACAGCCGCAGCACGGCCATCTCGTAGTCCTCGATGGACTCGAGCTTGAGCGCTTTCCGATGGCCCCGGTACGGCACGATGCTCTGGTACAGCTCGGACACCTCGAACGGTGACGTGAGGCGCTCGGGTGCGTCCTTGGCCAAGTGGTTCACGAGATAGCGGAACAGGCGATCGAGGTCATCCATTCCCGTTGCCTCAGCGCCACTCGCCGGCCCAGCGGTCGTAGTGCACGGGAGCGACGTCTGCTCGCTGGAGCAGCTCCACCCCGCTGGGGTCGCGGTACTTGCGGCGGTAGAAGACGTGAGTGACGCCGGAGTTGATCATGGCCTTCGCACAGGCGACGCAGGGACTGTCGGTCAGGAATACCACCTTGTCGCGTATTCCGCCGGGCGCCTTGACCAGTGCGTTGATCTCCGAGTGGATGCAGCCACAACTGCCGGGAACGGTCGAGTCGCACCGGTTGGGCAGTCCCCTGGCGTTGCCGTTGTACCCGATCGCTACCACGTTCTCGAGCCGTGCGTCGGTGATCACCGTGCCGACCTGGAGGCGCGCACAGGTGGATCGCTTCGCCAGCTCCTCGGCCATCCGCATGTACACCTCGTAGAGGGGGATGCGGTCGATCGACGGCTCATCTCCATCGGGCAGGACGTTCAGCGGATGCGTGTTTTCGGACACACCGTCCTTGAACGCGCTCATACGCGGCTACTCAATTCGGACTCCAGTTCGGCAAAGGCCTCATCGGGATCGTAGTCGGTGAACTTGCCCCGGGAGCGGCGCTCCTCGAGCCACTCGACGAGCCGCGACGGCACTGCTCCCTGAGAGTGAACTTGCTCGCGGGCGGTACTCGTCGCGAGGTGGTTGGCGTACTCGTTCTTGGGATGACCGGCGTGCCCGCGGACCCACTCCCACTGCGGCTCGTGTCCCTTGATGGCCTGCACCAGCTTTTGCCACAGCTCGAGATTCAGGATCTCGCCGTCCTTGCGGCGCCAGCCGCGCGCCTGCCAGCCGGGGACCCACTCGCGTATTCCCTTGATCAGGTATTCGGAGTCGGAGACGTACACGACCCGGAAGCGGTTGCCCTTCTGGGAGAGCAGCGCAAACGTGGCCACCGCGCCCGCGAGAGCCATCCTGTTGTTGGTCGTGTCGGGGGAAGAGATGAAGACGTCGCGCCGCACGATCAGCTTGCGCGAGCGCAACTCGATCAACGATCCGGCGCCACCGGGATTGGGGCCCTCCTGCCCGTTGCGGAGACAACTCTCGTCCGCGTGAACGACGGCGAGCTGAAGTGGCTTCTTAGGCATCGGTGTCGGTCACCTCGATGGCTGGCGTCGTTGATTCGGTTATTTCTCCTATCACCGCGGCTGCCGGAGTGCCGCCGGCCTCGAGAGCGTCCAGCAAGGTGTCGAGTCCTTCTGGTGCCACCGCGATGAGAAGGCCGCCCGAGGTCTGCGCGTCGGCCAACAGAATGCGCGTCGCCGCGTCCACTCCGGAGTGCCACTCGGTGTAGTTCCCCGCCTCCGCGAGATTGCGCTCGGTGCCGCCGGGCACGGCCCCGGCCGCCGCGCGTTCGGCGGCGAGCGGGAACAGCGGGACTGCGCGCGAGAAGACCCGGGCTCCAACGCCGCTGGCAGCGATCAACGTCTGCAGGTGGCCCATCAGGCCGAATCCGGTGACGTCGGTAGCTGCGTGCAGCGCGTCGCCCGCAGCGCGCATCGCGCTCATCCCTCCCGCGTTCAGCGTGGCCATCGAGCGAATCGCAGGCTCCATCTCCTGCTCGGTGACGGCCTCCCGCTTGAGCGCGGTGCTCAGGATGCCGGTGCCGATCGGCTTCGTGAGCACGAGGCGGTCCCCGGGCCTGGCTCCGACGTTCGTGATCACGCGGTCAGGATGGACTTCACCGACGGCGACCATCCCGAACTTGGGTTCCTTGTCGTCGATCGAGTGCCCGCCGAGCACGAATGCGCCGGCCTCGGTCACCTTGTCCACACCGCCACGAACGGTCTCACCCAACAGCTCCAACATCGACTCGTCGCGCGGCCACGCCACCAGATTGAGCACGAACAGGGGCGTGGCGCCCATAGCGTACAGATCGCTCAGCGCGTTTGCGGCTGCAATTGCGCCGAAGCTGTACGCGTCATCTACGATTGGCGTGAAAAAGTCCACCGTCGCCACGATCGCGCGGTCCTCCGATGCCTGGAAGACCGCCGCATCGTCGCGGCTCAACGCGGCCACCAGGACGCGTGAGTCCTCGACCGCGGGCAGATGACGCAGGACCTGCGCCAGCTCAGACGAGCTGAGCTTGCAGGCTCAACCGGCGCCGTGTGACAGCGTCGTGAGCCGGATGCGCGGTCTCTGGTCGCGCGGGGCTTCAGACATTCGTGCTCCTGTTCATGCTGCTATAATACGCGCTATGTGGATCGCATACACCACAGCCTTCTCGCTCGGGATCGCACACGCGCTCGAGGTCGATCATATGGTGGCGGTGAGCGCCTTCATCGGCAACCGTCCCAACTTCCGCTCGGCGGTCTCCTTCGGTGTGCTCTGGGGCATGGGGCACTCGCTCGTAGTCCTGATCGTGGGCGGCGCTCTCGTACTGTCGGGCCTCTCCGTGCCCCAGTCGGTGACAGGATGGGCCGAGCTCGCGGTTGGTGTGATGCTCGTGCTGCTCGGCGTCTGGGCGGCGCGTGCCTCCCGCCGCCTTCACGTGCACGCGCCGCACGACCACGGGGGGCACGCTCACCTGCATACGCATGCCCCGAAGCAGCATCCCCACAGCCACGCGCATGGCGATCCCGCACGGCGGCACCGGCACCTCTCGACCATAGTCGGGGCCATCCACGGACTCGCCGGAACGGCCCCGGTGGTGGCCCTCATTCCAGTGACCCTCATGCCCACCACGTGGGGGGCGCTCGGCTACCTCGCCGCATTCGGGCTCGGCACCGTGCTCGCCATGGGAACCTACTCGGCTCTCGCAGCCGTCGCTGCCGCCCGTGCCGCTTCCTCGGCTGCCCTGGCGCGCGGTCTCGCCGTCGTGACGGCCGCCGCGAGCCTGGCGGTCGGGGCGTGGTGGATCGTCCGGGCATTGGGCGACCTCACCAGGTAGCTCCGCCGCAGCTATCAGTTTACAGCAAGACACGTACAGACGCTCAGCCGGAACCTGTGAATAGGGGACGGAGTGCTCCGTCCCCTGACGACCGCCGTTCCTCCCTCGATGCTGCGCGACTACTCCCCGACCCACCCCGGTCCCCTGAGCCCGCGTCCGGGTCTCTCACGGGTCAGCTCGCCCTCGTCGAGGACCAGCTTCCCGTTCACGACGACCCACTTCATACCCTCCGAGTACTGGTGCGGCTCCTGAAACGTGGCGCGGTCCGTGATGGTCTCAGCGTCGAACACCACGATGTCGGCGGCCATGCCGGGACGCAGGATGCCGCGCTCCAGCAATCCGGCTCGCTGGGCCGGCTGCGACGTCATCTTTCGGATCGCCTGCTCCAGCGAGAGCATGCCGAGCTCGCGCACGTAGTGCCCCAGGATGCGCGCGAAGCTGCCGTACACCCGCGGGTGGACGTTGTCATCCGAGAGGATGCCGTCGGTAGCCACCGCCCCGAAGTCGGTGCAGAAGCTGACCCACCAATGTCCGATGGCGGACCGCACGTCCCGCTCGTTCATGCTGAAGTAGATCGCGCCGGTGTGGCCCTTGTCCTTGATGATCAGGTCGAACGCCGCGTCGAGCGGGTCCACTCCCCACTCCACGGCGATCTCGGCGATCGTCTTGCCCTCTACGTATTTGAGGGAGTCGGCCATCACGCCGGCGACCAGCACTCCGCTCGCGCCACCCGCGCCGCGGAAGAAGCTCTCGACTCCGCCGGGCGGGTTGAGGATGTCGGCCCGGATGCGCCGACGCTGGTCGGGATCCTCGAGCCGCGCGATCATCGCCGAGTCGCCCCCCTCGTGCGCCCACTGGGGAATGCTCGCGTCCAGCGACGTCGCCGACGCGGGGTAGGGGTATACGTTGGCGGTGATGTCGATCCCTGCGGCGCGCGCTGAGTCGAGCTTGGCCAGGATGCGCGGCATTGTGCCGTGGCTCTCCTGTCCGGCGCGCTTGAGGTGCCATACCTCCACCGGTATGTCGGCCGCCTCGGCGATCTCGAGCGCCTCGATGATCGCCTCGTCTATGCGCACGCCCTCGTCGCGCAGGTGCGTGGCGTAGAATCCCCCGTGCCGGCTCGCCGCTCTGGCCAGCGCAATGAGTTCGTCTGTCGTGGCGTAGTAGGCGGGAGCGTATACGAGCGACGTCGAGATACCGAGGGCACCCTGCATCATCGCTGTGTCCACCAGCGCCACCATGTGATCGAGTTCTTCGGGCGTCGGGTCCCGGTCCTCGCTCCCCAACACCACCATCCGCACCTGCGTGGCGCCGACGAGCGATGCCACGTTGATGGCGGAGCCCGATGCTTCGAGCCGGTCGAAGTAGCCGTCGAAGTCGCGCCAGTCCACCGTGATTCCCAGCGATGCGTGGTACTCCGCGTCGTCGGCGATGGTGGCTTCGGTCTGCGGCGCCACGGACGAGCCCTCGCCCGTCACCTCGGTCGTGATGCCCTGGTAGATCTTGCTCGCTGCCCGGCCGTCGGCCAGGGTCTTCAGCTCGGACCACCCGAGCATGTCGATGAAGCCGGGGGCAACGATCAGGCCGGAGGCGTCCAGAGTGCGGTGCGCACGAACGTCGCCCAGTCGGCCCACCGCGACGATCCGGTCGTCCCGCACGGCGACGTCGCCTCGGTAGCGCGGGTTACCGGTTCCGTCCACGATCCATCCCCCGCGTATCACGAGGTCGTACCTGTCGGCGTCGCCGCCCGCGCACGCTGTCAGCGTGAGCGCAGAAACGAGCGCGATAACGGTCCTCATCACTGCCACCCCTCCCTGAGCTCGTCGGGCGTGTACGCCGTGCCTCGCAGCACCACCCGGTTGATTCGCTTCGTGTTCTGAATGTCCTCGAGCGGATTGGCGTCCAGCACTACGAAGTCGGCAACACCACCCGCCCGAATCACGCCGATCGAGTCGGCCTCCAGCAGAGTCGCCACGTTTCGTGTGGCCGCCAGCAGTGCGTCTCGCGGCAAGAGCCCTGCCCGCACCAGCATCGCCATCTCGTCGTGCAGGCTGACGCCCGGTGCCAACAGCTGATTCGGCGCGTCACTCCCGGCGGCGACGATGCCGCCTCCCCGGTGGTACATCCGAACGAACCGGTCCTGCGCGAACCGAGAGCGCCGGAAAGCCCGGAAATCGGCCGACGTGATTCCCGCGCGCCGCACCAGTCCGGGAACGTCCCAGGCCTCTCGGATCGAGTCGGGCATACCCGACAGGTCCAGCTGCTCGGTGAATTCTCCATCGAGCAGGTGCGCCCAGGTCTCGTGCAGGGTCAGAGTGGGTACTATTCGCACCCCCAGCTCGATCAACCTGCGCGCCGTGCGCTCGTATGTGGCCGAGTCGATCTGGGACCAGCTGCGCTCGACGAGGTTCCAGCCGCGGAAGAAGTTGTCGTGTGCGGAGTAGTACCGGCCGGGGCTGCCCGAGGCAGCCTCCACCACGCCGGTGATGTGCTCGAGCGTCTTCACACCGAGCCGCGCCGCCGTCACCGCGTCCACCTTCCCGAGGTGTCCCGTCACCGGGAGGTTGAGCACTCCCGCCTCGTCCATCAGCGGACGCAACAGGCGGCGGTTCATCTTGGTGTAGATCTTGGCCTGTGCTGCCTCGAGTAGTGTGAGCTGGTCTATGGCCCGCCTGGCCTCGGTGGGAGTGCGGACCGACGTAGCCGTCTCCCGTGTGGGGGATGGTCCGTCGATCACCGCGCCCGACACGTACATCCGGGGCCCCAGTACACCGCCCAACAGCGCCTGGTCGCGCAGGTTCATGACCGTCTGCTGGTGGCCGCCCACGTCGCGGACGCTCGTCACGCCGTAGGCGACGAACCGACTCAAGGTCCATGCCTCGGCGTGTGTGTGGGCGTCTATCAAGCCGGGGATCACCCACTTGCCGTCGAGCCGCACCTCGGTGGCGCCACGCGGTATCGGCACCTGGTCGGGCGTGCCGATCGCCTCGACACGTCCGTCCAGGCCCACCAGGATGACGGCGTCCAGCAGGAGCGGAGCCCCGGTTCCGTCGAAGACCTCGGCGCCCACGTACGCGGTCTTCCCTTCGCCGGGCTTGCAAGCCACCACCATCACGGCGCCCAGTGCCACCCATCTCAGAAGCCGGGAGGCGGTCCGAACACCGGTCCCGCGACGTGCCCCTGTGCTAGCCATCTGTTCCCGTCTGATCATGAATGATCTTCCACTCGCCTTCGATCCGTTTCATCACCAGCGTGAAGGGACCGCTCGCCGTCACCGAGTCGCCGCGGAACAGCACGAAGCGGGCGGTGGTCAGCAGATAGTCGCTCCCGAGCGACCGCGCCGCGACGTCCTCGAACCGGAGAGAATCGCGCTCCGAACCGAGGTCCCACCAACCGCTGTAGTTGTCATTGATCCACTCCCAGCCGTATTGTACCCGACCGCCGGCCACGAAGGTGGTCGTGGAGTCCCTTGCGTAGTCGTCCACGAACGCCTCGAGATCACCCCGGTTCCACGCGTCGGCTGAGGCGCTCATGAACACCTCTGCCGCGGCTGTGGCTTCGGCGGGACTACGGTCGGAAGAAGGTGCGCCCGGATAGCAGGCCGCGACGACGACTATTGCAACGAGCCATCGCTTCATGTTATGTCGCTCCTGGCCAGAGTGAGTCGAACGTAGCCACCACGCAGGGGAATGCAAGGGCGTGGCGGCGCTTCATGAAGAGCACTGGATGTCCTATCTCGACATCGCCGACTACGGTGTCATCGGTGACCTGAGAACGGTCGCTCTCGTGGGCGTGGACGGCTCGATCGACTGGTGCTGCTTCCCACGGTTCGACGGTCCCAGCCTGTTCGGCGCGATCCTCGACCACGAGCGCGGCGGGCGGTTCAGGCTGGGGGTGAAGGGCGCGCCCCGGGGAGATCAGCGCTACGCACAGGGCACCGGCGTGCTGGAGACGGAGTTCGAGTCGCCCGACGGGAGTGCGGTGGTGACGGACTTCATGCCGGTCTCCGTGGCCGGCCCCGCCCTGTACCGGCCGCTCGAGATCCACCGGCACGTGACGTGCACCCGCGGCGCGGTGGAGGTGGAGGTGGAGTTCCAGCCCGGCTTCGATTACGGAGCCTCGCGGCCCCTGGTGTACCGCCGCCGCCACGGGGTGCTCGCGACAGATGGGGTGGACGAGGCTGTGGCGCTGGCAACCTCGGCGAACTGCGACTGGAGGATCGAGGGCGGAACGGCAGTAGCCACGTGCGCGCTCCGCGAGGGCGATTCTTTCGCGTTCGTGCTGCGCTACGACGACGACGACGTCCGCCCCGTGGAGCACTACCTCACCGAGGACGCTTTGGCGGATACGGTGGCCTTCTGGCGCGGTTGGGTGGCACGGCTGCGCTACTCCGGTCCCTACCGGGACCACGTCGTGCGCTCGGCGATAACGCTGAAGCTCATGTGCTACGCCCGCACGGGCGCGATCGTCGCAGCTCCCACCACCTCGCTTCCGGAGGTGCTCGGGGGAGAGCGCAACTGGGACTACCGCTTCACCTGGCTGCGCGATACGTGCTTCACGCTCCACGCCTTCTACGTACTGGGGCACTACGAGGAAGCCGATCATTTCATGCAGTTCGTGAAGCGGGTGTGCCGCACCAAGGGTCGGCCGCACCTGCAGATCATGTACGGGATCGACGGCCGGCGCGACCTGACCGAAATCGAGTTGGGGCACCTGGAGGGCTACCGCGGCTCCCGGCCGGTGCGGATCGGGAACGGGGCCGCCGACCAGCTGCAGTTGGACGTCTACGGTGAAGTGCTGGAGACGGCGTACCTCTGGGCGCGGTACTTCGAGATGACCGAGGGTACGTGGCACGCCTTGCACGAGCTGGTCGACTGGGTCTCGTACAATTGGCGCCGCAAGGACTCGGGCATCTGGGAGGTACGCCACGAGCTGAGCCACAGCGTGTCGAGCAAGGTGATGTGCTGGGTGGCGCTCGACCGTGGGATCAAGCTCGCCGAGGCACACGGCCTGGAAGGCGATGTGGCTCGGTGGCGCAGGGAAGCAGACGCATGCCGGATCGAGATCATCCAGAAGGGCTACAACGATGAGATGGGCTCGTTCGTCGCGGCGTTCGGGAGCAGCGATCTCGACGCGTCCGCCCTCGTCATCCCGATGGTCAACTTCCTCCACCGTAGCGATCCGAGAGTGCAGAGCACGGTGCGAGCGATTGCCCGAGACCTCACCACGCCCGACGGCACGATGGTGTACCGCTACCGATCGGAGGATGGCCTCGAAGGCACCGAGGGGTCGTTCTCGATCTGCACCTTCTGGCTCGCTCAGGCGCTTGCGATGATCGGGGACTACGAGGCGGGGGTGAGCATCTTCGAGCAGATGCTCAGCCGCGCCAATCACGTGGGGCTCTACTCCGAGGAGATCGACCCGTCCACGGGCAAGTTCCTAGGCAACTTCCCGCAGGGGCTGACTCACATCGCCCTGATCAACTGCGCCCACGCGTTGGCGCGGCTGGATCCTTCACGCCAGGCCTGAAGTAGCCTAGCGCTTCTTCTTTCGCCCGGCGGCCTTCTTGAGGCGTTTCTTCGCCTTGCGGACCGCCTTCTTCACCCGCTTCTTCGCCTTCCGAACGGCCTTCTTCACGCGCTTCGCGGCCTTCTTGGCGCGCTTTGCGGTCTTCTTCTTGGCCGCCTTCTTCTTGGCTTTCTTCTTCGCCGTGGCCTTCTTCCTTGCCGGCTTCTTCTTGGCGGGCTTCTTGGCTTTCTTCTTCGCCGTGGCCTTCTTCCTTGCCGGCTTCTTCTTGGCCGGTTTCTTGGGAGCGGCCTTCTTCACGGCCGGCTTCTCGGCCGCCGGCTTGGCGGGCTCCCCAGCGGGCGCGACCGGCTCCGGTCGTGACCAGATGAGCTCACCAGGCTTGGGTTCTGAAGACGGCTGTGCCGGCGGGGTCAGTGGCATGGGATCCCACATTCCCGGTCCGCCGGGACCGCCGCCATAGGGATCGGACATCGTCATTGGCGCTCCCTCCAGTGAATGACTATCCGACATTAACGTTTTCCGCATGCAGGGGATGCGCAAGAGGCGGCCCGGCACAGTGTGACCTCTCTCCTTGACACCGCTCCACGGCGAGTCTTACGTTGGCTTCATATCTTCTAATCTGAACAGCACTTAGGGCGTTTGAGGGGTACTGAGCGCATGCTTCGACGAGTAAGAGCGGCTGCTTTGATCCTGGCGGGCCTCGCGGCGGTAGCGTCTGCGCGGGCCGAGGCCCAGGCCGTGGCGGACCTGGACGTCGCGCCTTCCATAGTGACGCTGGCGGTCGGGCAGCGGGTCGAGGTCTTGGCCACCGCGTACGATGGAGACGGCGACATAGCGTCCGTCAGCTTCCGGTGGAGCAGCTCCTCCGTCGGCATAGTGGCCATCGAGGAAGTTGCGGCGCTGCCGGGCGTGGCGAACCTCATCGGCGTGAGCCCCGGCGAGGCGCGAGTACAAGTTTCGGCCGGCAACCAGACCAAGACGGTCACGGTCACCGTGACCGGAGGCGCGCTGACCGGCCCACAGGGCATCGGGACGGCAACCGTGTTGCAGATCGAGCCGACACGGCTCTACCTCTTCCCGGCCGAGGATCTCCAGCTCAGGCTCCTGTTCCTGAAGGACGACGGGAGCGCGGCGTCTTCCCAGACGGTCACGTTCCGCTCGTTCCGGCCCGACGTGGCAACCGTGGATGCGAACGGGCGAGTGGTGGGTATTTCCCCGGGGACCGGCCTGATCGAGGCCGCCACCGCTTCCGGACTGCAGCGCCGTGTGCAGGTTCAGGTCGCCGACGCGGAGTGGACCTTCGGCGATCCGGTGGTCTCTCTCTCCCCCGCCATATCCGACACGGTTCGAGTTGTCGTGCCATCGCAGCAGAACCGGCCGGTGGATCCGCGGGTTCTGCAGTGGGCCACGAGCAACCCGAATATCGTCACGGTCTCTCCGCTCGGAGTCGCCACGGCGATCTCGCATGGGCGCGCCGAGATCGGCGCCACCGGCTTCGGCCAGGAGCACCGCATACAGGTCATGGTGCACCGGGAAGTGGATGAGATCTCGGTTCGGAAGCCGGCCGGCGACACCGTGATGGTTCCGATGGGCGGGATGGTGACCTTCATGGCGACGGCGCTGGCGGCCGATCGGACTCCGGTCCCGGAGGCGCCCATCGTGTGGCTGGTCAGCGACACCACGATCGCCACCTACAGCGTCGCCGACACGGCGGTGGTCGGAAAGGGGATCGGCGTCACCACGATCGGCGTGCGCGGGCCGAGCGGCCTCGAGCAGTCGTGGACCATCAACGTCGTGGCGGCCGGTCTCGTGCTCACGGCCGACCGGGTCGGGATGGGCATGGGCGACCGCGTCACCCTGTCAGCCAACTACGCCGATGAGCTGGGCGCGCCGCTGGCGCCGGCCGCCGAGGTGAGCTGGGCATCGCTGGACCCGGCGGTGGCTCAGGTGGACGAGAACGGGGTCCTTACGCCCGCGGCGGTGGGCAGAGCCATCGTCGTGGCTCGGACGCCGTGGGGCAACGCCGACACCGCGACCGTCATAGTGCAGGGCGAAGTGCTCATCGCGTCCAACCGGGGCGGCAACGCCGACATCTATGCGTTCGAGCGCTCGTCGCCGAGCCAGATGCAGGCCATCACCCGTACCCCATCGGCGGAGTTCTCTCCCTCCTATTCACCCGACGGAACACGCATCGCGTTCGTGGGCAATCGCGAGGGCAACTTCGACATTTACGTGATCGACGCCGACGGCACGAACGAGCGGCGCCTGACCACCACGCCTGCCAACGAGGGCGATCCGGCGTGGTCGGCCGACGGCAGCCAGGTTGCCTACCACTCGGACGCTGGCGGGACGCTCCAGGTGTGGATCATGAACGCCGACGGCTCGAACCAACGACAGCTCACGACCGGAGAGGTCGTGAACCTGCAGCCGGCGATGTCGCCGGACGGTCAGACGATCGCGTTCACGTCGGCCAGGGACGGGAACTACGACGTCTACCTGATGGGCCTCGACGGCTCGAACCAGCGGAACATCACGAACACCGCAGCCCCCATCAACGAGAACGTACCAGCGTGGATCGACGACTCGACGCTGGCGTTCGTGCGGGAGGACCGCCGCGGCCAGACTACGACCCGGATAGTCGTGCGCATGGCGTTGGACGGTGAGATGACGGCGCTGACGCAGCCGCAATTCACCGTCACCAACTTCGCGGTGTCCCGGGATGGCGACATGCTCGCAGCAGTGGTGGCCACGCCCGAGTCCGGCGGACGCATGGCGCAGCGTATCATCCTGCTTCCCATCGGGGAGGGCGCGCCCGTGGAGGTGCCCCTGGCGGGCGAGAACGAACAACAGGCGAGTCCGGCGTTCCGCCGGTGAGCAACCCGCGGGCGGCCAGGTGGCCGCCCGCTTCACATCAGTCGGAAAAGCGATGAAAGCACTTGTGATGAGGGGGCACGGGGACCTCTCGCAGTTGGAGGTCGCCGACGTTCCCCAACCCGCCGTCACGCGCCGGCACGACGTTCTCGTCCGCCTCCGGGCGGCGTCGCTCAATCATCTCGATCTCTGGACCCTGCGTGGCATGCCCGGGTTGTCTCCATCGTTCCCACACATTCTGGGTGGCGATGGGGCTGGGGTAGTCGAAGCGGTGGGAGACGGTGTGGAGCATCTGACTGCGGGAGAGCGCGTGATGCTCAACCCCGGCGTCTCGTGTTACCGCTGCGAGTACTGCCTGTCGGGGGAGCACTCGCTGTGCGAGACGTACGGGCTTCTGGGCGAGCACCTGCCGGGAACGATGGCCGAGTACATCGTGGTCCCCGACCAGAACGTTGTGCAGGTACCGGCTCCGGAACCGGAGCTCACGTGGGCCGAGGCCGCCGCATTCTCTCTCGTGACGCTCACGGCATGGCGCATGCTGGTGAAGCGCGCCGAGCTGCGGGCCGGTGAGACGGTACTCGTGTGGGGAGTGGGCGGCGGCGTGTCGAGCACCGCGCTCCGGATAGCCAAACTGATGGGTGCCCAGGTGGTCGTCACCTCCTCGAGCGACGATAAGCTCGCCACCGCCCGGGAGCTGGGTGCCGATGCGACCGTAAACCATGCCACCCAGGACGTAGTGAAGGAGTTTCGCGCGCTCACGGGAAGGCGGGGAGCCGACGTGATCGTAGAGAACGTCGGCGAGGCAACCTGGGAGCGCTCACTGCGGCTGCTGGACCGGCGCGGCAGGCTCGTGAGTTGCGGGGCCACCACCGGTCCCCAGGTGAGCATAGACGTGCGCCGCATGTTCTGGTACCAGTGGTCCATCATGGGTTCGACCATGGGAAGCTGGCGGGACTATCGAGAGGTCGTGCGCCTCCTCGGCCAGGGCCACCTCAGGCCGCTGGTCGACTCCAGCTACCCCCTCGACGACGCGGTCGAAGCCGTGCGTCGGCTGGAACAGGCCAAACACATGGGGAAGATAGTAGTAGAGATTTGAGGTGTGTGACTGCGTTGCGGGGGTGGGGTCGTTAGCCTTCGTCGCGTTCGAGCAGGACGGTTTCGGCCAAGGGTCCGAACGACGCGCCGGCGCCGCTGACCGGCACCTCGCCGACGTAGTGCCCCAGCTCGTCGAATAGGGCAACCCCGCTCGGCGTGCGCACCGTCCTCGCTCCGGAGGGCCGGCCGCCCTGGCGCAGGTTGCGGGGGATCAGCCCCGGCCGCTGGCCGGTGATCGCCCAATGTGAAATCGCTGCCGCGTGTGCCATTTGTCTCTCTCCCTTCCTGCTACACTACGAAATCCCATCTGATTGGATTCGATTTGAAACGCCGCGGCGACTCTCCTCCAGCTTCACTCTCCCAAAAGTTAGATGCACCCGGCGTCGAGTTGGTTGCGCCGGCCAGGGCCCGATGGGGTATGGAGTCGCGGTGAACGGCGGCCTCTGATGAGTAGACGGATCGTCCGACCCGGTTGTTAACGGCTCCGACCGGCCCCCGGAGGGCGGGTTGGCGGGGAGTTGTCGGCATCGGGGGCGGCGTCCCGTGGCTCAGTTCCATAACCCATTCGACGACAATCAGTTAGACCACTAGGGCTCCGTTGATTCGGGGCCATGAACCAGGTATATTCCAAGGACCTCCAACGGGGTCTCCACGGCCCCGTTTCCTATTCAGTCGTTTCAGGAAAGACATGACGGCACCCAATCAACGCGAACGCATCCTCCCGCGTCTCATAGAGGATGAGATGAAGGACTCGTTCATCGATTACTCGATGAGCGTGATCGTCCAGCGCGCCCTACCCGACGTGAGGGACGGGCTCAAGCCGGTGCACCGGCGCATCCTGTACGCGATGAACGAGCTCGGGCTCCAACCGGGTCGTCCGTACAAGAAGAGCGCGACGGTCGTGGGAGACGTGCTGGGCAAGTACCACCCGCACGGCGACATGGCGGTTTACGACTCTCTCGTGCGCATGGTGCAGGACTTCTCGCTGCGCTATCCGCTGGTCGACGGGCAGGGAAACTTCGGATCGATCGACGGCGACAGTGCAGCGGCCTATCGGTACACCGAGGCTCGCCTCACCCAGCTCGCCGTCGCGATGCTGGATGACATCGAGAAGAACACGGTCGCGTGGGTGCCGAATTTCGACGACCGCTTGGAGGAGCCGACGGTGCTGCCGTCACGGCTCCCCAATCTGCTCATCAACGGCTCGTCGGGCATCGCGGTCGGCATGGCCACCAACATCCCGCCTCACAACATCATGGAGGTCGCCGCGGCGGCCAAGCACCTGATCGACGAGCCGGACTGTGACGTTGCGGCGCTGCGCCAGCACGTAACGGGGCCGGACTTCCCCACCGGCGGCTTCATCTACGGACGGGATGGCGTAAACGACTGCTACGAGACGGGCCGCGGCCGCATAGTGATGCGCGCGCGTGCGTTCGTTGAGGAGACCAAGGCGGGCCGCGAACGGATCGTGATCACTGAGATCCCGTTCCAGGTCAACAAGTCGCGGCTCATAGAGCAGATCGCGGAGCTCGTGCGGCGCAAGAAGGTGACCGACATCTCGGATATGCGCGACGAGTCGGACCGGGACGGGATGCGGGTCGTCATCGAGTTGAAGCGCGACGCCAACCCCAAGGTCGTGCTCAACCAGCTCTACAAGCACACGCAGATGCAGACCACCTTCGGGGCGATCATGCTCGCCCTGGTGGACGGTCAGCCGCAGGTCCTCGACCTCAAGCAGCTGCTGCGGCATTTCATCGACCATCGCCACCAGGTCATCACGCGGCGCACGGAGTACGACCTGGGCCAGGCTGAGGCGCGTGAGCACATCCTCGAGGGGCTCAAGATAGCCGTCGACGCCATCGACGAGGTCGTGAAGATCATCCGTAAGGCCAAGGACGTGGCCTCCGCGGATGCAGCGTTGCGCAAGCGGTTCGAGCTCTCCGAGAAGCAGAGCGAGGCCATTCTGAACATGCGCCTAGCCCGGCTCACCGCTCTCGAGATCGACAAGCTCGAGGCGGAGCTCGAGGAGCTGCGCAAGCTGATCAAGAAGCTGAAGGCGATCCTGGCGTCCAAGAAGAAGCGACTCGGCATCCTCAAGGACGAGCTGGACGAGATGGTGAAGAAGTTCGGAGACGACCGGCGCACGGAGATCGTGGCCGAGGAAGGCGACTTCTCGGTGGAGGACCTGATCGCAGACGAGGACATGGTCGTCACCATCTCGCACGCCGGCTACATCAAGCGCATTCCAGTCACGACCTACCGGCAGCAGCGCCGCGGCGGCCGCGGCCTGAACGGAATGGGAACCAAGGAGGACGATTGGGTGGAGCACCTGTTCATCGCCTCCACCCACGACTACGTGCTGTTCTTCACCGACACGGGCCAGGTCTACTGGCTCAAGGTGTACGACATTCCGCAGGGCGGGCGGGCGGCTCGCGGCAAACCGGTGGTGAACCTGTTGCAGATCAAGTCCGAGGAGCGTATCGCCGCGTTCGTCGGTGTGCGGAAGTTCAGCGACGACCAGTATCTGATTTTCGCAACGGCCAAGGGGCTGGTGAAGAAGACCGTCCTCTCTTCGTACGGGAACCCCCGCGCCAACGGAATCAACGCGATCAACGTAGAGAAGGGTGACGAGCTCATCGAAGTGATGCTCACCGATGGCACCAACGACATCGTGCTGGCGACCAGCCACGGCATGAGCATACGCTTCTCCGAGAAGGACGCCCGCGAGATGGGGCGGGCCACCACCGGAGTGCGCGGCATCCAGTTGGCGAAGGACGACCGCGTGATCGGCATGGTGGTGGTGCGGCGCGAAGCCACGCTGCTGGTCGTGGCGGAGAAGGGCCTCGGCAAGCGCTCCCCGCTCGGTGATTACCGGGTCCAGAAGCGCGGCGGCAAAGGCATCATCACCCTGAAGCGAAGCGAGAGAACGGGCTCCGTGGTGGCTCTCAAGGAGGTGCTGCCGCAGGACGAGCTCATGGTGGTGACGCGCCACGGCGTGATCATTCGCGTGCCCGTCGAGGGCATCAGGGTGATCGGGCGCAACACCCAGGGAGTCAAGGTGATGAACCTGGATGGGGGCGACACCGTCATAGATGTGGCTCGCGTGGTGTTGGATGATGAGGAAACGCTCCCCGAGGAGCCCGCTGCCCAGGTCGTGGCCCAGGGGCGCAATCAGCGGGAGATGAAGCTGTAGCGATCCAACCCGGCAACCGGGTCTCCCTAGCGGACGTTCGCGAGGCCGCCCGCGGGCTGCCTGGAGTGGCGGTGCGCACGTCGCTGAAGCACGTGCCTGACCTCTCGGAGAGCGCGGGCGTTCCCGTTTACCTCAAGCTCGAGAGCGAACAACCCACGGGGGCGTTCAAGCTCCGCGGCGCCTGGAACTTCGTGAGGCAGCTGCCCCCTGAAGTGCGCGAGCGAGGCGTGATCACCTATTCCTCCGGCAACCACGGGCAAGCCGTGGCGTTCGCCGCGCAACGCGTGGGTGCGCGCGCGGTCGTCGTGATGCCGGAGACTGCGCCCGCGGTGAAGATCGAGGGCGTCGAGCGCTGGGGTGGCGAGGTCATGTTCGCCGGGACCACCTCCGAGGATCGCTACGCACGTGCGATGCAGCTCGCCGAGGAGCAGGGGCTCACTCCGGTTCCGCCCTTCGAACACCCCCACATAATCGCGGGACAGGGTACCGTGGGCCTCGAGATCGTGGAGGAATTGCCGAGTGTGGCGCACATCACGGTGCCGGTTGGCGGGGGTGGGCTGATTGCAGGCATCACGACCGCGGTGAAGGCCTTGAATCCGAACGTACGAATCACGGCAGTCGAGCCCGAGAACGCGGCGGCGCTGGGAGCGGCACTTTCGGCCGGGAGCCCGGTGCGGCTGGACGAGACGTCCAGTATCGCGGACGGGCTCGTTCCCCTGTCGGTAGGCACGCTGACCTTCGAGCATTTGAAGGGCCACGTGGATGCCGTGGCGGTCACGGACGGAGCCATTGCCGAGGCCACCGTGTGGCTCCACAGGGAGCAGGGCGAGCTGGTCGAGCCCTCCGGCGCCGCTACGACCGCCGCGCTCCGCTCTGGCGCGTTCGAGCCGGCTGGACCGACGGTTCTGGTGGTGAGCGGCGGTAACGTCGATCCCTCACTCATTGACGAACTCGCTCGCTCGTGACCCTCCCCACGACGGCTGCGCCCGCCAAGATCCTCGTAGCAGACGACGATCGGACCCTTCTCGAGGCCCTCACGATGATCCTCGAGGACAAGGGGTACGATGTCGTGGCCGTTCCCGACGGTCAGGGCCTGCTGCAGCTCATCGAGAAGGAGGAGCCCGACCTCCTGATGCTGGACATCATGATGCCGAAGGTGGACGGGTTGCAGCTCCTGCAGGAAGTACGGTCTGACGAGCGCTTCAGGGATCTCCCGGTGCTGATGATTTCCTCGATGGCGCCGGAGGAGGCCACGGTCCGCTCCCTCGGGCTGGGTGCGTCGGATTTCATCGCCAAGCCGTTCAGGGTGCGCGAGCTGACCGCACGTGTCGAGGCGCAGCTGCGCCAGGGCGAAGCCCTGCAGTCGGCGCGAACGGAGGCGAGGCGGCGCGCCGAGGAGGCTGCGATCCGGGCCGAGATGGTGGACATCCTGCACGAGGTGACCGACGCTCTCGCGCCGGAGGAGATCTACCACGTGCTCACCCGCCGTGTGGCCAACGTGCTCAACGTGTCGCGCTGCTCGATGGTGCTCGCCAAACGCGGCGACACGTTCGGAAGAGTGGTGGTCGCGGCGGAGAGCCCGATGCTGCGGAATCTCGAGGTCAAGCTCGACAAGTATCCCGAGATCAACATGGCGCTGCGGGCCAACCGGCCGGTGCTGGTGGCAGACGTGCAAACTGATCCTCTGTACGCCGAGGTGCGCGAGCGCTGGGCTCGGGAGGGAGTCGAGGTGGCGACGCACAGCGTGATTGCCGTGCCGTTCGGGCTGCGCGAGGAGCAGTCGGGCGTGTTCTTCCTGCGCAACATGGACGAGGCGCCCACCCTCGCGCCGCAGGACATGGAGTTTGCCGCGAACGTGGTCCGCACCGCGGTGAGCGCCATCGAGCGGGCGTACGCCCTGCAAACGGCGCAATCGGACAAGGAGCGCTACCAGTGGCTGGCGGCCACCGATCCTCTCACCGGCTGCCTCAATCGACGCGCGCTCATGGAGAAACTCGAGGACGAGCTCGACCGCATGCGGCGCTATGAGCTTGCCGTGAGCGTCCTGATGATCGACCTCGACCGGTTCAAGGAGGTCAACGACACCAGAGGCCACCTGGCGGGCGACCGCGTGCTGCAGCAGCTGGGCGAGATGCTGCGGCAAGAGGTGCGCTCGGTGGACGTGGTGGCGCGCTACGGCGGGGAGGAGTTCGTGATAACCCTCCCGGAGACGTCTCTTCCGGGAGCCATGGTGTTCGCGGAGCGGATTCGGGAGCGGATCGCCGCCCACGATTTCGCCGACTCCAGTGAGGCTCTCAAGGCCACCGTGTCGATTGGGGTTGCCTCAATCTCGCCCGGGGACGCAGTGGACCCGGACGGCGTCATCGCCCTCGCCGACGAGGCCCTCTATCGCGCCAAGCACGAAGGACGCAACTTAGTCCGTTCATGAGTCGACGCTGCCCCAAGTGCAAGACGGTCTACGCGGGCGAGGCCCGTTTCTGTCCCAAGGACGGCAGTCCCTTGGTGGACGTCGCGGGCTCGGGTGGTCGGGCCGTGACCTCCGGCGAGGTCGCCAAGACCGAGGTTCGCAAGCCGTCCAAGCCGAAGCCGGGCCCCAGCATGAGCAAGGCCGGCAGCCTCACCGACCAGATCCTGGATCGCCGCTACCGCATCAGGCGGAAGCTGGGCGAAGGCGGGATGGCGTTCGTCTACGAAGCCAACGATGTGAACGGGGGAGACTCCGTCGCCATCAAGGTGCTGAGTCCGAAGCTCAGCAAGGACGACAGCTCGGTGGAGCGGCTGCGACGCGAGGCTGGACTGGCCATGCGCCTCGAGCACCCCAACGCCTGCAAGATCATGCGGCTGGGCGAGACGGAAGACGGGCTCATCTACCTCGTGATGCCGTATCTGAGGGGCGAGCTGCTGTCGGACCGGGAGGTGAAGGTCGGACCGATGCAGGTCGAGGATGGTCTGGAAATCCTGGTCGAGTGCTGCGCTGGACTGCATCACGCGCACCAGCTCAACATCGTGCACCGCGACCTCAAGCCGGAGAACATCATGCTGGTGCCCGGAGACGACGGGCGCGACCACGCCGTCGTCATGGATTTCGGACTGGCCAAGGAGAACAGGGCGGGCCCCGGTATAGCGAAGCTGACAGCCACCGGCATCATTCTCGGGACACCGGAGTTCATGAGCCCCGAGCAGATTCGCGGCAAGACGCTGGACGCGCGCAGCGACGTCTATGCCCTGGGAATCGTTGGCTTCGAGATGTACACGGGCAAGCTGCCGTTCCAGGGCCGCACGCCGCAGGAGATGATGATCGCGCGCCTGCGCGGCAAGCCCACTCCGCTACGTACGTTCCTGCCCGATTTCCCCAAGAAGGTCGAGGTGGTGATCATGAGGTCGCTGGAGAGCGACCCGGACCACCGTTACCCGACCGCGCTCGATTTCGGCAAGGCGCTGGCGGAAGCCTCCGGGCGGCGGGCCCACCTCGAGACGCTGCTGCAGTAATCCGTCCTCACGGCACTTCGAACCTGTCTTGCAGCACCTCCGGATTCATCACGACGTCCGAGATGGTCAGAGCCTTGGTGCGCTTCCCCGATACCGTGATCCAGTCGCGCCGGCCCACGTAGGGGTAGCGGAAGTCGCCGCCGGGATCCGTGCCGGCCCATCCCGTGGCGCCCCACAGGAGCCGGTTGAGCTCGGTCTTGCCCTCCTCGACGTACGTCACTTCGTACGGGAAGCCTCTGCCCGGAGGGAAGTAGTACGTGAACACGTCCTGATGCTCCCCGACCCCTGCCCCGAAAGACACGCCCACCGCGTGGTACAGCCGAGCGGGCTCGTCCTCGCCGCTCCAGGCTCCACCGGGCCGCTCGCGGAGTCCCAGATATGAGAGGTAGACGCCCGGGTCCGTCAGCTTGAACGGCAATCCGAACCAGTAGAAGACGTCACGGGCGACATACAGGGCTTCGCGAGCGTCCTTGGCACTGTCGGGGAGAAGCTCGCCATCGAGCGCGGCCCACGCCGCGTCTCTTCCGTTGAACCCCTGCTGGATGAGACCGGGGCTCTCCCACCGCTCGATGCGGGCCTCCTCTCCGTGCGGTCCCTTGCGTACCCACACGTAGCGCGGGCGGGTGCGCTTGACTCGTCCGGAGAGCGTGTCGAAGAGAATCGTCGTTACCGTGAACGAGGCGGACGCGAACTCCCGGTAGGCGTCCATGCCGCCTGCGGAGTCGATCCAGAGTCCGACGAGAGAATCGGCAACGGCGTCCTGCGAGCGCTCGACCGGAGACGTCGCGAGGAGGCCCACGCTGGCGAAGACGATGAGGCCCGTGGCGGCCGTGGTCCAGTGGGTCCGCCGAACGGCTCGGGTACGGGAGGGCTGTGATGGCATGTGGCTTGCTCGTCTCGGGGTGGTCGGGGATATTAGGCGCTACTCATACTGGAGGCAACAAGGCCACCCATGAAACGGTTTCCCGCTTTCGATCCGCCCGAGTACGTGGACTGGCAGCCGGACCCGGCGCTGGTCGAGGCGTACCCCCGTGCGTGGGAGGGCGACTCCGACCGGCGGGACATCGTCGAGGGCATCGGATCCGAAGCACGGCTCGCCCTGTACGCCGGGATGGTTCGCACGCGCCTGCACGACGTCATGCTCAAGCGGTGGGTGAAGCAGGGGGTCATTTCGAAGGCGTGGCTTGGCACGGGAGAGGAGGCGGCCACGGTGGGCGCGGTGCACGCGCTGGACCGTGCGGCAGACGTCGTAGCTCCGATGATCCGCAACGCCGGAGCGTGCTGTGAGATGGGAATGCCCGTGGCGGACATGCTGCGGGGGTATCTCGGCACCTACGACGCTCCCTCGCGGGGCCGGGACGGGCACATCGGCGACTTCGATCATCGAGTGCTGCAGCCCACGTCTCCCATCGGGCACATCCCACCCGTGACGGTGGGCATCGCGCTCAGCTTCCGGATGCGCGGGGAGTCGCGGGTTGCGCTCACCTGGGTCGGCGACGGTTCGGTCAAGTCTGGTCCCACGCACGAAGCGTTCAACCTCGCGGCGGTCCAGCGCCTCCCTGTCGTCTTCGTGATTCAGAACAACCAGGTGGCGCTGGGAACGCTGGTGGAACAGCACCACCGTCCCGCGGGCTTTAGCCAGGTCCGGGTGGCCTACGGCTGCGACGGCTGGAGCTTCGACGGCAACAACGTGCTGGACGCCTACGCGGCGACCCGGTTGGCTGCCGATCGCTGTCGCGAGGGTGACGGCCCCGTCATGCTCGACACCGAGACGTTCCGGATGGGCGGCCATGCCACCCACGACGAGCAGGAGGCGCGGCAGATCATCGCGCCCGAAGTGTTCGAGTACTGGGGAAGGCGCGACCCGATCGGGATGTACGAGGAGTATCTCAAGGCCACGGGGACGAGCGCCGCAGAGCTGGAGGGAATCGAGGCAGAGGTGACGGCCGAAGTAGACCAGGCGGCGGAGGATGCGGTGGCCTCCCGTGACCACCACATGCCGCCGCCGGAATCGGCGGTGGAGGGAGTCTACTCCGACTAGCCGGCTATACCGCCTGCTAGCCCCTCCCGAACGTCACGATCGTGATGAACGCGGTCCAGGCCGTCGGCATCATGAAGTAGAGCACCGCGAGCAGCAGTACCGGTGCCACGTAGCGCACGAACACCGCCCAGGCAGCGCGCGCCCGCGGGTTCTCCATGCCGTTCGCGAGCTCGGCATCCGCAGGCCCGATCAATCGGTAGCCCACCAGGATAGCTGTGAAGAACCCGCCCAGGATCAACAGGAAGTTGCCTACGAAGGTGTCCAGGGCTCCCAGAAAATTGATGTTCGTAGCCGCCGGGATGCCGGCGATGGCGATGAGGAAGCCGAAGACCAGCGCTGCGTCCTTGCGGCGCCAGCCCCAGCCGTCGATCACCGCCGACACCACTACCTCGAGCAGCGAGATGCCCGAAGTAAGGGCGGCGAAGAAGAGCATCACGAAGAACGCGCCCACGACGACGTCGCCAAGACCTCCCAGGCTCTGCAGTCCCGCAGGCAGGGCGATGAACAGCGTGCCCACCGTGTTGTCGGAGATCTCCCCGCCCAGGCCGATCGTGGCCTCGAGGCCGAAGTTGAAGATGATCGGGAAGATCACGAGCCCGGCAACGAACGCGACGCCGAAATCCGCCAGCGCCACCGTCGCAGCTTCCTTCGCCAGGTTCTCCTTCGAGCGCAGGTAGGACGCATACGTCATCAGCGCGCCCATTCCCAAGGATAGCGAGAAGAACGCCTGGCCAGCAGCGAGGCGGATGATGTTGGGATCGAGCAACTCTCCGAGCTGAGGACGCAGGTAGTAGGCGTAGCCCGCGCCGCCCCCGGCCAGGCTCGTCGCCCACGCGGCAAGTCCCACCAGGATCAAGAACAGCACCGGCATCAGGATGAGCGCTGCCCGCTCGAGCCCCTTCTTCACGCCGAACACCACGATCGCGACGGTGAGCACCATGAACAGCAGGTGGGATGCGATGGCGGGCCAGCCGGATGCCACCGACTGGAAGTAGGCGCTGGCATCAGTGGGAAGGCCACCACGCACGGCGTCGAACGCGTAGCGCATCGTCCAGCCGGCGATGACCGAGTAGTAAGACAGTATTCCGAACCCGCAAAGCACGAACAGCCAACCCAACGGCGCCCAACCCGGTCCGCCGAGGCGCTTCACCGCCACCACGGGCGACTCCTGCGACATCCGACCCACGATGAACTCGGATGTCATCAGCGGCACGCCGATGATCGCGACGAACACGAGGTAGAGCAGCACGAACGCCGCCCCTCCACCCTCGGCTGCGACGTAGGAGAAGCGCCACATGTTGCCGAGGCCCACCGCCGATCCGACGGCGGCGAGGATGAAGCCGGCTCGAGTGCCCCAGGCGTCGCGACCCTGTATCGCCGCGGGATCCGTCATTGGGTGATCTCCTGCGAGGTGAAGAAGTGCTCGAACCTAAGCGATCGTGGATGGATGTCTAGGTGCCGTAGGTACTACAGGCGACTCGGGCTGACCGTTCCAGGCCCTGGCGAGCCGGGCTCAGTCACATGGATCGCGGCGAGCCGCCGGGGCCTTCTTCCCTGGCCCGGATCGCGTCCCACGCGGCGTCGAAAACCTGTTGCGGCCCGATGTGCTGCACGGTCCACTCCGCGTTTGCGACTCGGTCCAGCGCGAGCGTCACGAGCTGGAGCCACACATCGGTCCACACCTCCACCGTGCCGGCCCGGACCTCACCGACGGACTTGCCTGCCGCGATGACCTTGGCGACTTCGTCGCGCAACTCCACACGGGTGTCGCGACTCTTTGCGTCGAGGAGCGAGCCCAATCGAGTGAGGAAGACGAGCTTGATGAGTGCGGCGTCGCGCCCGGCGAGATCACGCCAGGCCGTCGCCACATACTGCAGCCGCTCCTGACACGTGGTGGCGGTAGGAGCCTCCTTGACCAGCGAGATCAGCAGTCGCACCGCAGCGCGGTAGATCTCGTTGAGCAAATGCTCTTTGCTCTCGAAGTGCCGGTAGATCGTTCCTTCGGCCACCTTCGCACTCTGAGCGATCTGCGGCGTGGTGCTCGAGTGGTAACCCTGGGTGGTGAACAGCTCCAGCGCGGCGCGCACAAGACGCTCTCGCGTACCCTTGGGGTCGCGCTTGCGCCGGGGAGCGGCGTCCGGGGTGTTCTGAGGGTGAGCCATCACTCGCAACTGTAGCACCTCTGCGCCTCGCTGTCTATCTTTCGCTTGGGGCGTGCGTTTACGAGGAGGTTTCACGGTGACGGCGGGCGGTGGACTCGATCTTCCCGGGCTGTGGCAGGAAGCGATTCCCTACGGCACGTTCGCTGTCGAGGTGCAGGATCTACGTGGGCTGTGGGAAGGGATCTACAAGAAGGCGACCATTCCCGATTGGGCGCTCGAGCTAGCGCGGGCCCATGGTCAGGGCGCCCACTTCCTCGCGATAAGCGAAGACTGGTGTTGGGACGCGGCCAACACGATGCCGGTTCTTGCCAAGCTGTGTGATGAGGCTGGCGGGATGGAGCTGCGCTTGATTCGCCGCGACGAGAACCCGGAGGTGATGGATCACTACCTCACCAACGGCTCGCGCTCGATCCCCATTGTTGTAGTGCTCGATGCCGAGTTCCGCGAGTTGGGTCACTGGGGACCGCGCCCGAGCGAGCTTCAGGCGTGGGCCGGTGCCAACAAGAGCAAGATGGAGAAGGGTGAGTTCTATGCGGAGATGCGGCGCTGGCACGTGCAGGACGGCGGGCACTCGATGCTGCGGGAGGTTCTGGAAATAGTCCAGTAAGCGGGGGTGGAGTCTCTCGATAAACGGGCAGGGGTGCGCGTGGCGCCCCTGCCCGTCCCCTTGCTCAGGCTGCGGTCAGGATTCCTGCAGCACACTCTTCAGGATTGCCAGCCCCTTCTTCGCGTCCGTTTCGGAGAACACGAGCGGGGGTCGGAACCGGACCGAACGCGGACCACACGCCAGCGTCGCGAAGCCGGCCTCCCAGCAGCTTTGCCGCAGTGCGTCGCGCGCATCTCCGTCCGGCAGGTCGAAGGCGAGCAGCAAGCCGGCGCCGCGAACGTTCGTGATTACCGGGAACTCCTGCTGCAGCTGCTGCAGACCCTCCAGTAAGACTCGGCCCACGCGCGCCGCGTTTTCCACGAGCTTCTCGTCTCGTATGATGCGCAGGTACTGCGCGCAGCGGACCATGTCCACCAGGTTGCCGCCCCACGTGGAGTTGATGCGTGACGATTGGTGGAAGACGTTGTTCTCCACTTCATCTATCCGCCGCGTGCTCATTACGCCGCACACCTGCGTCTTCTTGCCGAACGAGACGAGATCCGGTGTGATACCCACTTGTTGGAACGCCCACATCGTGCCGGTCACGCCCAACCCGGTCTGCACCTCGTCGAAGATCAGCAGGGCATCGTGTTCGTCGGCCAGGCTGCGCAGCCGCTTGAAGAACTCGGGCCGGAAGTGGCTGTCGCCGCCCTCGCACTGGATGGGCTCGATGAGGATCCCTGCTATGCCGTGCGGGTCCGCGGCGAACGCGGCCTCTATTTCGCTCACGGACTGGTCTTCGGCCCTGGACACCGCGGCCTCGTCGACGGGAAAGCTCAGCTTGGGATTCGACACCCTGGGCCAGTCGAACTTGGGGAAGTCGCGGGTCTTGAGCGGTTCCGTGTTGGTCACGGAAAGGGTGTAACCGCTGCGACCGTGGAACGCCTCGCGGAAGTGCAGGATCTTGTCTGCTCCCTCCTCGATCCCCCTTGCCCTGTTCCGTTGTGCCTTCCAGTCGAACGCCGCCTTCATCGCGTTCTCTACGGCCAACGCGCCTCCCGCGATGAAGAACAGGTAACGGAACTCATCCGGCACGGCGATCTCCCTGAAGGTCTCGATGAAAGCCGCGAACTCAACCGAGTAGATGTCGCTGTTGGCCGGGTTTGCAAGGGCCGCCGTCATCAGGGACTTTCGGAATCCCTTGTCTTCCATCCGAGGGTGGTTGTGCCCGATCGGCAGCGTGGCGAAGTACGTGTAGCAATCCAGGTACTCTTTCCCTTCGAGCGCGTCCACGATGGTAGACCCGTGCGATTTTTCCAGGTCGATCACTATGTGAAAGCCATCCACCAGGATGTTGCTCTCCAGAATCGGGAAGACCCGGTCGGCTGGTACCCTGACCTCGGCCATATCGCTCTCCTTGCCAACTGTTTGCATCCGTGAGACGAACACTGCCTGTTGCGTCACGGCACGCTGATGCTGCTAGGGCGTCCGAACAGGGACGCGTATGACCGGAATGCGTGCCGGCGCTAGAGCAGCGGCACGTTTGGTGGCGCGAAGATTCCTGGGCGCGCGCGCCGGGGGAGTCTACCGAAGGAGAGATGGTTGGTTCGCAACGGTTCAACCGTCCGCGTTGAGTCTATCCTACACATCGAAATCTAACCGGCGGGGCGCCGCTGGCCAGCCGCACGCCTCAGTAGGTCCAGGCAGTATAGAAGAGGGCGAGGAGGCTCTTGTCGGGTCCGGCGCCCACCGTGAAGCCGACTATGGCCGCCCGGAAGAACTGCGCCATCAGACCCAATCCGCCGCCCACCTTCAGGTCCTCCGTGGTGAGCCTGAAGTCGTCCGTCGGGAAGACGCGGCCGGCGTCGAGGAAGCCCAACAGCGTCAGCCGATAGAGGGTCGGTTGCGCCAGCAGATCGTAGCGGAGGTCCAGGTTGCCTATGAGCTTGCTGGAGTCGAGGAAGCGGTAGCGCCAGAGTCCTCGGTGCGACCAGGAGCCCCCGAACGCGCCGAAGGGCCGCTCGCTGCGCTCGAAGCGGTAGTAATCGCCCAACCTGGGGCTGCCGCTCATCGCCTGCGCCGCGATGCGCCCCGCGATCACGAGCTTCGGGCCGATCGGTACGTAGCCCTTCGCCGACAGCACGAGTCTGGTGTACGACAGGTCTCCGGCGATCGTCGAGTCCGCGCCGGCCAGGATGGCCTCGAGCACGAGCCCTCTCCTGGGAGCGATCTCGTCGTCCCGCATGTCGAGCACCAGCCCGACTCGCGCCGCCATGTCCGCGGTTGGAACGCCGATCGTCGGGTCCAGGCCGGCCTGCCGGTCCAGCGCGAGCTGACTCTCGCCCGGCAGCGTATCTATGTGCCACTCCTCGACGTTGAACCCGACCAGCGCGCGCAGCGGGCCGATGATACGGCGCTGCACCTCGCCATAAGCGAAGGCGCGCCTGTTGTTGGAACGGTAGTAGTCGGGGTTCTGGTCGGTGACGTTGGCCTCATCGTACGGAGCGTCGTTGCCGAGGCCGAAGTAGTTCTCGCGTCCGCGGCGCACCCACTGGAATTGCGTCACGAATCGCCAGCCGTCCGCCAGCATTGGCGAGCGCCACTCCAGATTGAACTGCTTGCTCCCCGAGGTCCCGAAGAAGAAGTCGAAGGAGAGCTTGCTGGCATACGCGGGCGGTGCGTCCCAGTCGTCGTACCCCAGCTGCTTGATCTGCGCGTAGTAGAGGCCGAGCGCGAACCCGTCGCGGTTGGAGTAGTAGATCTTCGGATACGAGACGTCCGTCCAGCTCGGCCCGAACGTGGGCAGATTGGGCAACTGGGCCCGAGCCGCGCCCGCCGAGACGGCGAGGAGAATCAGGGCGGCGGCGATGTTTCTCACCGGCTCCGTTCGAACAGGTAGGCCGAGTCGTGGAGCGCCGCGTCGCGGCCGTCGTACGCAGCGTACTGTCGGATCGCCCCGGACGAGGTGCCGCTCCAGATGGACGCGCCCCCGAACTCTCCCCTCTTGTTAACGGCGTAGAAGCTGAGGCCGAACGTCGGGCGGCCCTGATCGTCCAGCAGGCGTGGCTCAGTGGCGGCCACGACGCGCCGCAGGGTCTCGAGGGCGGCGTCCGTCGGGGACATGCCGCGCCGCATGAACTCCACGGTGAGGAAGGCACCGCACACCTTGATGTTGGATTCCCCGCGGCCCGTGGAGCCGGCCGCGCCGATCTCATTGTCCGTGTACTGTCCCGCACCGATGATTGGAGAGTCACCCACCCTTCCGGGGATCTTCCAGGCGAGGCCGCTGGTGGTCGTGACGGACGAGACGTCACCGGCCGCGTTCACGACGTTGCAGTTGATCGTTCCGTGGCGCTCGAATTCGAGGTCCTCCTCCTTGGGGATGTTCAACCAGTCGTCGTCGGGGCCGCGGTTCGCCCGCCAGCGGAGCCACTCCTCACGCGACCTGTCCGTGAGCAGGTCCTCCTCCTGGAATCCATACGACAGCGCGAACTCCTTGGCGCCCTTCCCCACTAGCATGATGTGATCGGTGTAGAGCAGCACGTACTTGGCGACAACGCTGGGCGTCTTGATCCCCTCCAGTGCTCCCACGGCTCCGGCGCGGCGCGAGGGCCCGTGCATGCAGGACGCGTCGAGCTGCACGACTCCGTGCTCGTTGGGCAGGCCGCCGTATCCGACGGACGTGTCCGCGGGGTCCAGTTCCTGGATCTTCACGCCCTCGACCGCCGCGTCGAGCGTGTCGACGCCCTGGTCGAGCAGCTCCCCGACGAGTTGCATGGCACGAATGCCGTTGGCGGAACCCACCGCTGCCGGGCTGGCCTGAGCGCGCACGTGGACGGCCGGCGCGCTCTTGGCAGACAGGACCTCCGGAGTGAGTGCGGCGCCCGCGGCGAGACCGGAAGCCGCTCCGAAGAATTCGCGACGAGAGAGAGAATCAGGCACGACCAACCCCTCCTCCCAGGGTGTGGAACATCGAGTGGGGAGCCCCGCGAATAAACGGCTGTCGGGGTCCCCATGTCAACTTGATTCCCCCATCGGCGAACCGTACGTTCACCTGCCCGCCGTGTGCCTCGGCGCGGCGCCCACCTACCCGCAGCAGAGGTGAACGCTTCGTGATCTCAGTAGTGTTGCCGGTGTACAACGAGCGGGAGAACCTGGCCCCGCTGCTCGACGAGATCGCCACGGCGCTGCGCGAAATCCCGTTCGAGATCGTAGCGGTGGACGACGGCTCGACGGACGGCTCACTGGAGGCGCTCGAGCGGCTCGTGGTGCGGCATCCGGCGCTGCGCATCGTTGCGTTCGAGCGAAACTCGGGGCAGAGCGCCGCGTTCTCTGCGGGGTTCGACACCGCGCGAGGCGATGTGGTCGTCACGATGGACGCCGATGGCCAGAACGATCCCCGCGATGCGATAACGCTGCTCCGGGCGCTCGAAGCGCACGCGTCCGCCGCCGCAGTCGTGGGATACCGCGAGCGGCGCGAGGACTCCACCTGGAAGCTCCTGCAGAGTCGTGTCGCCAATCGGGCACGCAACTGGATCACGGGAGACACGGTGCGAGACACCGGATGCTCGCTCAAGGTGATGCGGCGCGATGCACTGGCGTTGGTCCCGCGCTTCAACGGCATGCACCGATTCCTGCCCACGTTGATCCGTGCCCGGGGCGGCACGGTATTGGAGCTTCCCGTGTCGCATCGCGCGCGGCGCTATGGTGAGAGCAAGTACGGGATGTGGAACCGTGCGGCCCGAGGACTGCGCGATGCTCTCGGGGTCCGCTGGTACCGCCGTCGCGCGCTCGAGTACGCGGTCAGGAAGGATCTCGATTGATCTCGGCGCGGCCGCCGGGTTGCCGCGATACGGAAGTCCAGCGACATTCGCTTGATGGACGGCCGCCCCCAGCCCAAACACGCAGGTTGAGATGACCACACCCGAGTTCGGGCGCTTCTACCTGCCCGGGCCCACCGAGGTTCACCCGGACATTCTGGCTGCCATGACCCGGCCGATGATTCCGCATCGTGGGCAGGACATGGTGGAGCTGATGCAGGGTTTCGAGGCGCCGCTACAGCGCATGTGGCGAACCGGGCGACGTGTGTTCGTCGGCACGTGTTCGGCCACCGGCTTCATGGAGATGGCGGTGCGCTGCGGCGTGAAACAGCGCGCTCTGTCGCTCGTGGGTGGTGCCTTCGGCGAGCGGTTCGCGGCCATCGTGGCTTCGGCGGGGCGCGACGTCGTCCGGCTCGAAGTCGCGAAGGGACGTACGGTGGAGCCTGACATGTTGCGCGACGCGCTCAAGCGCACCGACGTGGACGCCGTGACGCTGGTGCATTCGGAAACCTCCACCGGCGCGCTCGCGCCGCTGGGTGAGTTGGCCTCGGTCGTGCAGGAGTTCGACAACGTGCTACTGCTGGTGGACGCGGTGACGTCGCTTGGCGGAATCCCGGTCGAAACCGACGCGTGGAAGCTGGACTTTGCGCTCACCGGTTCCCAAAAGGCGATGGCGCTTCCACCCGGGCTGGCGATGGCGGTCGCATCGGAGCGGATGCTCGAGACGGCCAAGGGCATTCCCGAGCGCGGCGCCTACCTGGACGTGCTGGCATTCGAGAAGGCCGCGGCAAACCACCAGCCGACCAACACCCCGGCCATCCCCCTGCTCTACGCGTTGGCTGCACAACTCGCGCGAATCGATGCGGCGGGGGGACCCGAGGCGCGCTGGCGCCGGCACGAGGAGATGCGGGGCGTGGTAGAGGAGTGGCTGCAGGGCCGCGGCGGTGAGCTGGGGTTCTCCTTCCTGCCGCCTGACGGTCGCCGCTCCTGGACCGTCTCATGCCTCAGCGTTCCGGACGGCGCCAACGGACGGGATCTGGCCCGCGACATGAAGGCACGCGGGTGGACCATCGGCTCCGGGTACGGTGACCTCAAGCGTTCCACCATTCGCATAGGACACATGGGCGACCATACGCCCGACGGCGTGCGCGAGCTTCTGGCCACCCTCGAGGAGGTCGCGCGGTGAGCCGGGTCGTGGTGGTTGCGGATCGAGTGGCGGACGCTGGACTCGACCTGTTGCGTGCCGAGCCGAGGCTCGAGGTCGTGGCCCTGGCCGGGCAGCCCGAGCGGCTGCCGGTGGAGCTCGAGCGGGCTGAAGCGCTGATGGTTCGGTCCGACACGACCGTCACCGCCGAGCTCATCGGGATCGCTCCGCGACTCGCTGTGATCGGCCGGGCCGGCGTGGGCGTGGACAACATCGACGTTGAAGCCGCGACAGCCCGGGGGATCGCCGTGCTCAATGCGCCCGGTGCCAACACCGTGAGCGCGGCGGAACATGCGCTGGCTCTTCTCACGGCGCTGGTGCGCCGGGTCCCGTGGGCCGCACAGAGCATGTCCCAAGGGGAGTGGGACCGGAAGCGGTTCGCCGGTACGGAGCTGCGCGGCAAGACGCTGGGGCTCGTGGGGCTGGGCCGCGTGGGCATCCACGTTGCGACGGTTGCGCGGGCGTTCGGGATGAAGGTGATCGCGCACGACCCCTACCTTCCCGAGGCACGAGCCAGGGAGCTTCGGATCGAGCTCGAGCCGCTCGAGGAGTTGCTCTCCCGCGCAGACGTCGTGTCACTACACGTACCTCTCACCGACCAGACGCAGCATCTGATCAACCGTGAGCGCCTCGGCATGATGAAGCCGACCGCCGTTCTAGTAAACACTGCGCGGGGCGGCCTCGTCGACGATGACGCCCTCGTGGCGGCAGTAGAGGCCGGAGAGCTGGCGGGGGCTGCCCTCGACGTGTTCGAACCGGAGCCGCTGCCGGCCGATTCGCCGCTCAGGCGCGCCGAACGTATTCTGCTCACCCCGCATCTGGCGGCCTCCACGTCGGAAGCGCAGGAACGCGTTGCCTCGGAGATCTGCGCCAACGTGCGCGATGCGCTGCTCGAGGGCACGCTGCGCGGGGCGGTGAACCTCCCCGGTGTGTCGTCCGAGGTCATAGCGCGCCTGGGAGCTACGCTGGATCTGGCCCGGAGACTGGGCCGGCTGGCGGCGGCTGTCGCGCGCGGTCGCGTGCAGTCGGTGGAGGTCTCCTATGGCGGCTCGGACGACGCGGCGCCGCGGCCCACCATGCTGGCCGCCGTCGAAGGCGTGCTCTCCGCGATGGGCGTGGACGCGGTGAGCCTCGTCAATGCAGCCGGTCGGGCCGAGCAGCGTGGCATGGCGATCGAGCGCCGCGTGGGCCACCCCATTTCCGGGTTCGAAACCACCATCGGCGTCTCGGTCCGTACACCCGAACGCACAGTGTCGGTGGACGGAGCGATGTTGGGTGAGTACGCGGGAAGGATCGTGCGGATCGACGGCTTCGTCGTGGACGTCCCTGCTGAGGGGCACGTCGTCGTGATGCGCAACCGCGATGTACCTGGTGTGATCGGCAGGGTGGGTAGCCTGTTGGGGGAGGCGCGGATCAACATCGCCTCCTATCACCAGTCCAGGCCCGACGAGCGCGGTGACGAGACTCTGGCCGCGATCGTGGTGGCCGAGGCGTTGCCGGCGAAGGTGCTCGAGAACCTGGAGGAGCTGGAAGACGTGCTGGAAGTTCGGTTCGCGAGCTTGAACGGCGAGTAGTTCGTTACGCGGCAGCCTCACCCGATGGCGGAGTCTCTCCCTCGGGCTGTTTGATCCCACCAGTCCCAGCTACCCTGAACGTACTGACCGCTTGGGTAAGCCGATCGGCCGCCTCGGCGAGTTGAGCTGCGGAGCCGGCGATCTCCTCGGTCGAGGCGCTCTGCTCCTCGGCCGACGCCGCGATCTCCTCCGCCGCCGCGACCACCGACTCCGTGCCGCCATGGATCGTCTGCAGGCGCTCGGTTATTTCCTCGACCAGCCTCTTCACGTCGGCTGCAGCTCCCGAGATCTCGCCGGTCCACGCGCTCGTCTCAGCTGCTCCACCAGCCACTTCCTTGAGTCCGGCGGCTGCGGCCTCTGCGATCTCCCGCACCGACGTGCTGGCGGCAGCGAGGCGCGTCAACCGCTCCCCTGTCGTCTGCAGGTTGGCGAGCACGTTGTTCACCGTCTCCGAGGTGGTGCCCGCCGCCTGCGCTGCCTGACTCGCCAGCTTGCGGACCTCGTCAGCGACCACGGCGAAGCCGCGGCTCTCCGTGCCGGTGGCTCTCGAGGCTTCGATCGCCGCGTTCAGTGCCAGCATGTTCGTCTGCGCCGCGATGGAGCGTGCCTGCTTGATGAACGCCTCGATCTCCTCGGACATCTCCGCGAGCTTCCGGGCGTCCTCCACCCCCGACTCCAGGTCTGAGGCCAGGTCCGCCAGCTGCGCGCTTCCCGAGAGCAGACGCTCCCGATGTCGTTCGGACGTCTCCAGCAGGGATTGGTTGCGCTCGGCGGCTACGTTGGCGCCGTCGGCTAGCTGCGACGTGATCCCACTGATCCGCGTCGCGTCGTCGACCGCGCTGCGCACCATCTCCGCCTGACTCGTGGCCTGGGAGGAGAGAGTCTGACACGTGTTGGCCATCTCTCCGGTGGACGCGGACATTTCCTGAGTGCTAGCCGAGATCTCCTCCGCCATCGAAGCCGACTCCTCCGACGCGATGCGGATCTGCCCCACGAGCCTGCGCAGGGCATCCACCATCTGCTCGACCGCGTTCAGCAGGAGGCCGACCTCCTCGGATCCGGCGGCCTCGCCGCCGACCGACGCGGAGAGGTCTCCACCCGCAACCCGGCTGGCGACGGCTCCAGCCATCCGCACCGGCAGCGTCACCTTCCGGTTGAGCCACGAGGTGACGTACATGATGACCGCGAGGACGAGCCCGAGGACCACCGCGGCGCCAGTGTAGAGCGACCGCTTGAGCGACCGCGCGGCGGCGTACGTGACACTCTCCGGCTCCCGCACCACGACCCACCAGCGCCTTCCGTTCGTGGGCGCCGTGGCGACGAGTTGGCTTCCTTCGGTGGGGGACTCGAGTGAGAGAATGGCCGTCGCACTCTCGAGCGGGATGTTCCCGGCGTCAGGCACGGGACGGAGCCTGCGTTCGGGATCCCGCGTCACGATCGCGCGTCCGGACGAGTCCACGACTGCCAGCAGCATCCTGGCGTCAGGATCGTCCACGCCGAGAATCCGAGCCAAGCGGAAGAACGCCGCCTGTCCCCGCATCACGCCGATCGGTTCCCGAGTGTTGGACTCGAGCACGTACGTCGCCAGCGCCATGGTGACCAGGTCGGTGCCGGTGTCCACCTCGGGCGAGCCCTGGTACTCGCCCAGGTCGAAGGCTGCCTGCCACCACTCCTCGTCGGCATGGCCGAAGTGGTCCGTGATACCGGTGCTGGTGACCGAGAAGCCGTGCAGCTCGGTGATCAGGATGGCGGCGAAGTCGGACGCGTCCCCGAACTCCTCGAGCAGGCGGGCCAGGGCAGTGTCCGGCCGCAGGGCCTGCGTCGCCTCGAAGCGGCGCTCCAGCTCCGCTTGCGGGAGCCGCTGCAGGCCAAGCCGGGTCGCCTCCACGCCCGCGCCGCGCACGACCTCAACAACGTCGGGGATCTGGGCGAGCAGGCCGAGGTAGATACGGCGTTCTCGAATCCACTGGTCCACGGTCGTCGATGCCTGCTCGACGGCGCGGGCCACACGCTCCTCGCCGGCCGCGTGAGACTGGCGCTCCACGATCCGTCCGGAGACCCAGGCGGCCAGGGAGACGGTGATGACGGCCAGCGGCACTCCGATCAGGAGCGTGCGCTTGTGGAGATCGGCCGATTTCGTGGACTGGGCAGTCATGGCTGCGAAAAACCTACGACCGGCTTCCAAGGGGAGCAAGCCGTGCTAGATTACCCGTGCCATGAGCGCGGAACGAAGCGAGACTCAGACCTACGATCCCGAGGCTGTCGAGCGGAAGTGGAGACAGCTCTGGGGGGAGCGCCGTACGAACGCGACCGACGTTCACGGGGCCCCGAAGCCGTACTACAACTTGATGATGTACCCGTACCCCTCTGCGGAGGGACTCCACGTGGGCAACGTGTTCGCCTTCGTGGGAGCCGACGTGCACGGCCGCTTCAGGCGACTGCAGGGGTGGGACGTGTTCGAGCCGATCGGCTTCGACGCGTTCGGCATCCACTCGGAGAACTACGCGCTCAAGGTCAACACTCATCCAGCCGAACTGATCCCGGCCAACATCGCGCGCTTCCGCGAACAGATGAAGCGCGTCGGCCTGATGCTCGATTGGGATCACGCGGTCTCCACGACCGATCCGCGCTACTACAAGTGGACACAGTGGATCTTCCTCAAGCTGTACGAGGCCGGGCTCGCCGTTAGGAAGAAGGCGCCGGTCAACTGGTGTCCCGAGTGCAAGACGGTATTGGCGAACGAGCAGGTGATCAATGGGATGTGCGAGCGCCATCTCGAAACCGCAGTCGAGCTTCGCTTCCTCGAGCAGTGGTTCTTCAAGATCACCGACTTCGCCGAGCGGTTGCTCACGAATCTCGAGTGGCTCGACTGGTCGGACTCCACCCGGATGATGCAGGTGAACTGGATCGGGCGGTCGGAGGGCGCCGACCTCGTTTTCGAGACGCCCACCGGAACGCCGATCACTGTGTTCACCACGCGGCCCGACACGGTGTTTGGCGCGACCTACATGGTGCTGGCGCCGGAGCACCCGCTGGTTGATGAGCTCACGACGGGCGAACAGCGTCAGGCGGTGAACGATTATCGCCGCCAGGCGGGCGCCATGGATCTCGTCTCGAGGCGGGTCGGCGACAAGGAGAAGACGGGCGTCTTCACCGGCTCGTACACGCGCAACCCAGCGACGGGCGAGTCGGTACCGATTTGGATCGCGGATTACGTGCTGATGGAGTACGGCACGGGAGCCATCATGGCGGTGCCCGCGCACGACGAGCGGGATCTCGAGTTTGCCACGAAGTACGATCTCGAGGTGCGCCAGGTGGTGAAGCCCGACGACCCTGCGGAGGCCGGGATCGGCTACACCGGGTGGGACGGCACCGCGATGAACTCCGGCCAGTTCGACGGCCTGCCGTGCGCCGAATCGGTAAAGGCCATCACGAAGTGGCTGGAGGAGAAGAAGGTCGGTGGGGTCAAGGTCCAATACCGCTTGCACGACTGGTGCATTTCGCGGCAGCGCTACTGGGGACCGCCGATCCCGATCATCTACTGCGACGACTGCGGCACGGTGCCGGTACCGGAGGGCGACCTCCCGGTGGTGCTCCCTCCGCTGGAGGACTTCCGGCCCGACGAGAGCGGCGTGTCACCGCTGGCTCGCGTGAAGGAGTGGTACCAGGTCCCCTGCCCAAGCTGCGGCAAGGATGCGCATCGGGAGACGGACGTATCGGATACGTTCCTCGACTCGGCGTGGTACTTCCTGCGCTATCCGTCCACCGAGTTCGACGACCGCCCATTTGACTCGGTGCTCACGCGGAAGTGGCTCCCGGTGAGCTCGTATATCGGCGGAAACGAGCACGCCGTGCTCCACCTGATGTATGCCCGCTTCATCACGATGGCGCTGCACGATCTCGGTCATTTGGACTTCGAGGAGCCGTTCACGCAGTTCCGCGCGCACGGAACGATCGTGAAGGACGGCGCGAAGATGTCCAAATCCCGGGGTAACGTGGTCATTCCCGATGAGTACATCGCGAAGTGGGGTGCCGACACGTTCCGCATGTACCTCATGTTCCTGGGTCCCTACCAGGAGGGTGGCGACTTCCGGGACGAGGGGATTTCCGGGATCAGGCGCTTCCTCGACAAGGCGTGGGCGCTGGTGACGGCGGCCACCGATGGCGAACTGGGCGACGGGCATGGCGAGGCGCAGCGCAAGTTGCACCAGACTATTCGCGGCGTGGGCGCTGACCTGGATGAGCTGCGCTACAACACGGCTATCTCCAAGCTGATGGAGTACGTGAACGTGTTGCGGGCGTCCGGAGAGGCCGGGACTCCCGCCGCGCTGATCGAGCCGCTGGTCGTCATGCTCGCGCCGCTCGCGCCGCATTTTGCCGAGGAGTGCTGGGAGCGGCTGGGGCACGACACCAGCGTCTTCGGCCCCACCTGGCCCGGCTACGACGAAGAGCTGGCGCAGGAGAAGACCATCGAGCTCGTGGTGCAGGTGAACGGCAAGGTACGCGGCCGGCTGCGGGTACAGGCCGGGCTGTCGCAGGACGCAGCGATCGAGCGGGCCCTGGCGGAGGACAGCGTACAGCGCTTCGTGGAAGGCAAGGAAGTTCGCAAGGCGATCCACGTGCCGGACCGGCTGGTGAACCTGGTAGTGTAGGGTCGGGAGGCAGCAGAATGGGAGCGGGAGGCCGGCGTAAGTCGGCCTCCCGCTTTGGTTTAGTGTGAAAGGAGGGTGGTCGCAGGGCCAGGGGTTGATGATGGCGGCGAGGCTGGTCACCCACCAGAGGAAACGTCAGAGCGCCGCGCCCCGGAGAAGCCCGGCCGAAGGCCGCTCCCGGCGGGGTGGTCGGGTGGGGAGTGGCGGGCGAAGCTCGTCAGTTTCCGGAGGTGGGTGGCCAGGCGAGCAGCTCCGAAACGCCGGCCGAAACCGGGGCCGGAGGGCCCTGCGACCATCCCGACCCCCCGAGCGTCTATCATACGGGCATGACAGAGACAACGCTGGCGGCATTGGACGAGCTCGCGATCCAACGGGCGAAGTCGGGCGATCTGGAAGCGCTCGAGCGGGTGTACCGGGCCTATGAGAGCACGGTGTACACGCTGGCGCGGCGGATTTGCCGGACGGCCGAGGACGCTGAGGAGGTGTTGCAGGAGACCTTCCTGGAGGTCTGCCGCAGCATCAAGAAGTTCCGGGGCACCGTCCCGGGAAGCCTCTCGGCCTGGATCAAACGGATCGCGTCCAGCAAGGCCCTGATCCGCATCCGGTACGAGAAGTACCGAGAGACGGACGAACTGCATGAGGAAGGAACCTGGGCCGGGCGTAGCGACGGCGACGTGGGACTGCAGCTGGATCTGGAGCAGGCGATGGGGCAGTTGTCGGATACGTCGCGAGCGGTTGTCTGGATGCACGACGTAGAAGGTTACACGCACGAGGAGATAGCTGAGCTAATGGACAAGACCGTGAGTTTCTCCAAGTCACAGTTGTCGCGTGCGCACGCGCGGCTGCGGCGTATGCTCGGCAAGGAGGTGCAATGCTGAGACACTGCACCATTTCGGAGCTCCTGGATCTGCGGGACGGCGAAGGGTCAGCCTGGACCCGCACCCACGTGAGCGAGTGTGAAGACTGCCGGGCGGCACTCGACGGGCTGCACCAGCGGGTGGCCGCGCTCAAGGCGCTGCCCAGCTACTCACCGCCACGCGACCGCTGGCCGGTGGTGCGGGAGCAGCTGCAGCGCTCGCGGCGCCGCGCGCGCTGGCGCAATGCCGGGTGGAGCGGGTTGGCGGCGGCCGCAGCGGTGGCGCTGGTCATAACGGCCCGTGGCCTGGTCGGCCCCGGGACCCCACCGCTCGTCGCCCAGGAGGTCACGGACCTGCAGCAGGAGTCCGTGCAGCTGGAGGACATACTGCGGCAGGTGCAGGACGAGCGGCGCGTGCTGCGCGGCGTGACGGTCGCCGTGATCGTGGAGCTGGAGGATCGCATCGCGATCATTGATGCCGGCATCGCGACCATTCAGCGCGACGACGAGAAGGTGACGATAGAGTTGCGCGACCTGTGGCGTGAGCGCGTGACACTGATGGACCAACTGGTAGTGACGCACGTGCAGCAGGCGTCCTACGTGGGCCACTGATCGACTGACCGCGGCTCCCAAAGCGGGGTTGCCGCCGAAGCATCTGTAAGGAGTGAGAGAGATGAGAATGCGACACCTGACACTGATGGTCCTTGGCGTAAGCGTGGGCGCTCCGGCCCTGGCCGTGGCGCAGGAGCCGGACCGAGACAGGGAGAGGGAACAACAGCTCGAGCACGCGATGCAGCAGGTCGAGACGGCGCAGCGTGAGCTCGAGGCCGCGCTGGACCGAATGCGCGCATCCGAAGAGGAGGCAGCCAACGAGGCTCTGCGCGAGGCGATGGCTGCCCTGCGGGCGGCCGAGCGGCAGCTTCGGTCCGGTTACTACCGGGATCTCTACTCAGGCCTCGCCCGTGCTCGGGTCATGGTCGGACCGGAGCGTGTCTGGACCGCTCCAGATGTCGATGCAAGCGTGCTCTTGAGTGTAGGCCGGCCTCAGATGGGTGTCATCCTCGAGACGAGCCGGCGCGGTGAGGCGGATGGCGCCGTGATTCGCGCGGTGACGCCGGGAGGGCCCGCGGATGAGGCCGGCATCGAGGCCGGCGACGTCATCGTCGAGGCGAACGGCACAGATCTCTCCAGCTCGGGCCGGCGCGACGACACGCCGAGCGAGAAGCTGGTTGGGGTCATCCAGGAGCTCGAGGAGGGCGAGACGCTCTCGGTGCGGTACCGCCGCGGCGACGAGACGCATACCGCGGAGATGGAGGTGCGGCACCTGGAGCCGCTCTCGTACGCCTACAGCTTCCGGACCGACTCGGCGGACAACAACATGCTGATCTACGAATCGCCGAGAGCGGGCGTGCGGGTGCCCGACCCGACAATGACCTTGGATTTCGCCGAGCCGGTGTTCGGGGCGCTGATGCCGTTCGGGTGGCTGAGCATGGAGATGGTCACGCTGGACGAGGAGTTGGGCGAGTACTTCGGCACTTCGGAAGGGCTGCTGGTGATCCGGCCGCCGAAGGACGACTCGATCGACCTCAAGAGCGGCGACGTGATCCTGGGGATCGATGGGCGCACGCCCTCCAGCCCTTCCCACGCGCTTCGCATCATGCGCTCGTACGACCCGGGAGAGTCGATGACCATCCAGGTGATGCGCAACAAGCGAAACGTCGAGGTTACGGTCACCGTGCCCGAGCGTGACCGCGGGTTCTTCTGGGAGAACCGCTGGGAGCACGACGAACAGGAGGATCGGGCCCACGAGGACGACAAGGATCGCTTGTAGTACTGACGAAGTTCCTGCAGTCGAGGAACTGGAAAAGGGGCGGCACCCATCGGGCGCCGCCCCTCTCTCGTCTCAGCTCGTCTCTACCGTCCCGTCCCGAACAGGATCGCGTTGGTGAGCAGCCGCGCGGGGCCGCGCCAGAACGCCCTGTAGAGTGGGTCGTCGGCGAAGACCACGACCTGACCGCGTCCCTGTCGCTCCGCCGCGGCCCAGACGGTCTCGTCCAGCAAGCGCTCCGTGTTGTTGGGCCAGGTGAAACCTGCAAGGAGCAGTTCGTTCCCGACGAAAGCCACCGGGTTGTCTCCACTCTCGGAGGGCGCGAGCAGCGTTCCTCCGGAGAGCATCACGGGCAGTGACTTCTGCGGGTACCCCAGCGTCAACCAGTGCGTGAGATCCAGTGTAGCCCGGAAGATCGATCCCGGTATGTACTCGAACTCACCCGGCTCGGCAGACGGCGACACGAGTGGCGGAGACTTCTCCGAATCGCTGACGACGCTGTCGGTCGTGGAGCCATCATCACCTGCGCTGAAGCGCTTCACCGATCCGAGTCCCACGTCTTCATGCCCCGGGAAGAGAGCGGCGCCATCGTATGCTATCAGCACGCCGCCGTCGCGCACCCACCGCTTGAGGCGCTCGATGCCGCCCTCGCCCAGCTCTCGCCGGATGGTGCCCGAGCTCCCGCCCGGGAGAATGAACACGTTGTAGTCGGACAGCGTGTACATCCGGCTTACCGAGGAGAGTGCTACGGGTGCGATCGGCTGCCCGAGTTCGGCTTCCAGGAAGTACCACAGCGCGCCGTACCCGGTCGTACTGATGCCGCGGCCGGCTGCCACCGCTATGCGGGGCTGGAACACCGGGTCAACACTCTGCGAGCCGACGCCGACCTGACCGGAGTCCGGATACGCAGATCCGACTGCCGTGACGGTCACGCCGGCTTCTCCGGCGAGCTCAGCGATTCGTTCGTGGAGCAGGTCGGGGTTGCGAGACGTGCGCAATACGAACGTACCGCGCGGATAGCTCATGGCGTCGGCGCGCAGCGGCTTGGTACTCACGTTGACGACGAAGCCCTCGCGGAGCAGAGCCAGAGCCAGCTTCGCCGCTCCCTGCCGGTCGTTCGGGAAGACGTATGCCGACTGCGCCCGCCCGGATACCCCACCACCGGGGCCGAATGCGGCAGCGGCGTCGCCCGTTGGCGGCCTGGTGAGGCCGGTGCCGTCCACCGCGCGCGTGTCCCCGGTCCAGTACGCGTCGAGCCCTAGCGTGAGCGGCAGGGACCACGCCGTTACGTCATAGAACTCGTACCACTCGGAGCTGGCTTGGGTGCCACGACGCCGGTTGCGTTCGAACTTCTCCAGTTGGCGCTGCACGAACGCAGGATCCAGCTCCGCGCCCGGCTCGAGCAGGGCTCGCGCCATGCGGCCTTGCGGCTGCGCCAGGTCTACCACGAGCGCGCCCGGCCCAAACGTGCGGCGCTGGGCTGGCGCGGACATGCCTGCCACGTAGCTGTGTGCGGAGGATGACGTGTATGGAGCCTCGAGCCTGGTCACCTCGATGTCGTGCGACAGCAGGATAGCGGCAAGTCGAGCCGCATTCGTGGGATCGCCGTCCGGCTCGATCACGATGCGCCGCATCGGGTCGTTTCGCGCATCGGTGATGGCCGTGCGGTGGAACTCGTAGAAATCGAGTAGCCGAGACTGGCGATGCGCTGCGGCGGCCTCGAGGGTGGCGAGCGACGCCACGTAGTGGTGTGCGATCCCCTCCGCGAACGTGATCACCGTGCCGTCGTCACGGCGCCGCTTGAGCGCCTTGCCTCCGTCGCTCTCGTACGTCATTCCGGTGGCCCCGTGCAGGGTGGGGCCGGCGTCGAAGTAGCCGACGTAGAACAGGTCGAAGATGTCGCGCGCGTAGTATTGCCAACCGTACCGGTCGAATGCAGCCGCGTTCGCCTGCCCGAAGGTCTCGAACCAGCGTACGGTGCGCGGCGGAACGTTCGTGTTGATGGGAGCCGGTGGTGGGGGGAAGAAGTACTGCTCCGTCGTGCTGTGCAGGTCCACGAACACCTGCGGGTGCCACCGCATGATGGCGCCGAGCATGGCGCGGGTCGGAGCCTGCGAGAGCGCCAGGAAGTCCCGGTTCATGTCGAAGCGGTAGTGACTGTAGCGGCCCCATATGCTCCAGGGCTCGTTCCACTCGTACGCGTAGGGTTCGTCCGTACCCACCGCTATCGAGTTGTACCAAACTGCGAACCGTTCGTGTCCGTCCGGATTGGCCGACGGGTTGAGCACCACGATCGTGTTCCGCAGCATCTCCAGAGTCGCCGGCTCCTCGGACGCCAACAGCTGGTAGGCGACCCACATCGCGGCCTCGAAGCCGGCCGGCTCGTTCCCGTGAATGGAGTAGGAGAGCATCACGGATGCCGGTGTGCCCGCCGCGATGGCAGCAGCGTCCTCCTGGCTCGTCGCTCGCGGCTCGGCGAGTCGCGCCAGGTCGCGGCGTATCTCGTCGAGGCGCGACAGGTTCTCGGGCGCTGATATCAGGAGCACCCTCATCACGCGCCCCTCCTCGGTGACACCGATCTCCTCGGTGCGCGCGCGGTCGCCGGCGGCCGCAACCAGTGCGCCGAGCACGGCCTGCTGCTCGGCGTATTGCGTGTGGCGCGCACCGGCATCGTATCCGAGCAGATCGCTCGGCCGTGGAACCGCCGAGCGATAGGGGCCGCGGCCGTAGAACTCGAATTGCTCCTGCGCAGTCGCGCTGGGTGGGGCCGTGACTGCGAGCAGCGCAAAGAGCACCAGCGGAATCGTTTTGGTCATCGTTGCTACCGGATTGGGGAACGGAGGCAAACTACCCGGGGGAACGGGCCGCCGCGAGGGCCGCCGCTGCTTGCGGATCGTGGTTCGCCGTCCCATCGTTGGCGTCGAGGTTCCCATACTCGTTCCAGGAGGGCACAGAATGCCGGAGCAGCTCTTTCCGTGGATGCACCTCATTGGTCGCATCCTGTTTTCGATGATCTTCATCGCGAGCGGCTTGAACCACTTCTTCAAGCTCGGCGAGGGGACGGCCTACGCCGCGTCCAAGGGAGTGCCGGCAGCCAAGCTGATGACGGTGGTCAGCGGACTGGCGATTCTCCTGGGCGGGGTGTTCGTGCTGCTGGGATGGCATCGTTTCATCGGGGCCGGCTTGGTCGTCATCTTCCTGACGGGGACCGCGTTCTTCATGCACGCGTTCTGGAAAGAGACCGACCCGTTGACGATGCAGAACGAGATGGCGCATTTCATGAAGGACATGGCCCTCGCGGGTGCCGCGCTCCTGATCGCGTTCTACAGCGGAGCACCCTGGCCGATGAGCCTCGGTGGCTGACGGGCACACGGTTCTGCGCCAAGTGACGCCCGGGTTGTAGCGCCCCCCCGACTGCGCCGTCTCAATCCAGAAGGTGCCGAGCCCGGCGCTCTCGCTGCCGGGCTGGCCAGCGCTGCGGCCGGAAACCCAGGTATTCCGGCCGTTTTCCCATTTCTGACCCGGTACGGCCCTCAGGTCCAGCAGGCCGCTTGATTCCCACGATATATCGTGCGATATTACGTGACGATACAACGACGAGATATATCGGAAGATAAGGAGGGACTCCGATGCGCGAGAACGACAACGCCTGGTGCTTCGGCTGGGACCCCGCCGACTGGATATTCGGAATCAAGGGTGGGGCACGCGGTGGCCGCGGTCGCCGCCGGCGCCGAGTATGGTTCGAGTCGGGCGACATGAAGTACGTGATCCTGCGCCTGCTCAAGAAGAAGCCGATGCACGGATACGAGGTGATGAAGGAGCTGGAGGAGCAGACCCACGGCTGCTACAAGCCCTCACCGGGCACGGTGTACCCCACTCTCCAGTGGCTGGAGGACGAGGGGCTGGTGAAGAGCGAGGACGTCGAGGGTAAGAAGATCTACTCGATCACGGACGACGGGCAGAAGTTCCTCGACGAGCACCGGTCCGTTGTGGACGGGATCTTCGACCGGGTGGACGAGACGATCGACTCGATCCTCAGCGACCCAATGCCGGAGATCACGCGAGTCGTGGGTCGGCTCGTCGGGCAGGCGTACCGCTCGACCTGGAAGCTGCGGGAAGATGAGGAGAAGCGCCGCAAGGTGTACGAGATTCTCGAGGGGGCCGTCGCGGAGCTCGAGAAGCTGACGGCCTGAGGAGCGCGCCGCATGGCGCGCCCCCTGACCCTCAGGAGGGGGAGCCCTGCTCCCCCTCCTCGTCCTCCCTCTTCAGGCGCCCTGCCTGCTGTAGCGCCCTCCGCAACAGAAACTCGATCTGCCCGTTCACGCTGCGGAGCTCGTCGCGCGCCCAACGCTCGAGCGCCTCATGGACCTGCTGGTCCATGCGCAGGAGGAACGGTTTCCGCTGCGCCACGGTGAGCCTACTGGTACAGCGACCCCGTGTTCACGACCGGCTGCGTGCCCCGGTCCGAGCAGAGCACGACGAGCAGGTTGCTCACCATGCTCGCTTTGCGCTCCTCGTCCAGCGCCACGATGTCCTTGTCGGACAGTTGCTCGAGCGCCATCTCGACCATCCCGACCGCGCCGTCCACGATCTTGCGCCGCGCCGCGATCACGGCAGTTGCCTGCTGCCGCTGCAGCATCGCGTGCGCGATCTCCGGCGAGTAAGCCAGGTGGCTCAAGCGTGCCTCGATCACCTCGACTCCCGCCTTGTCGAGCCTCTCCTGGATCTGCACCTGGAGCTTCTCGGCGATCTGGCCGGTGTGCGTGGTGAGCGCCATGGCGTCGGTTTCGTGCGCATCGTACGCGTAGTGCACCGCCAACCCGCGCAGCGCCGACTCGCTCTGCACGTGAACGAACTCCTCGTAGTCGTCCACCTCGAAGAGTGCCTCGGCTGTGTCTGTCACACGCCAGACGACGACCGCAGCGACCTCGATCGGGTTTCCGTTCTTGTCGTTCACCTTGAGCTTGCCCGTCTCGAAGTTGCGAACCCTGACCGAGACCTTGCACTTGGTATAGAACGGGTTCGCGAACCTGAGTCCCGGTGTCTTGCACGTGCCGGAATAGGCTCCGAAGAGCTGCAGCACACGCGCCTCGTTCGGGTTCACGATGAACAGCCCCGCGAAGCAGATGCCGAGCACCATGAGCAATATCGATGCGACGATGATGCTGACCACTGCCTCGGCCTGGATGGCCTTGACCATCCAGAAGACCATCGCGACGCTGCCCGCTACCAGCATGAAGAGCGCCAGATAGCCCGACGCTACAGTGCGTTGGATCTCACGAAACATTGATTCCTCCTCTCTTGCACTATCAATATGATATCATAATGATAGATACCATGTCAAGGGAGGCCCCCGGCGAAGTGTGCTGTGATGATGTAATGCACTGTCGTGCTTGGAGTTAGGCGGAGCCGCCCGGGGATTCGTGTCGAGCGGGCGGTCTCGTGGCGTAGATGAGCCAGCCCGCCGCGGCCAGGATCAGGGGCGAAGACAGCGTTCCCGGGATGAGGATCCCGGAGAGTGTCGAAGCGGCGATGTGGCCCAGCCCGTTGGCTATCATGACCACGGCGAATCCATACGAAGCGGGGCGCATCCAGCGCCACCCGCGGGTCGTACCCACCGACAGCGCCAGCAGCAGCACGACCACCAGAATGAGGCCGCCGAGCCAGGTAGCGAGGTCGAACTCGGGCGGGAACGGGAGTCCCAGGCGGTCGCGGACGCTCTGCGCCACCGGGTTGTAGAACTCGAGGAAGCCGCCCGCGGCCTCGTCGGCCACGTGCACGGCGAGCGCCAAAGTGAGCGCGACCCACGCCCTGCCCCAAGGGTTCATCAGTCCCTCACGATGCGCAGGTACTCGCGCCAGGGTCCGACCTGTTCGCCGTACTGCTTTGCCATGACTCGCACGATCTGGGCGATGTGGCCCAGGTCGTGGGCCACCCACGTGGACAGGTGCTGCCGCAGGGTCACGCGGCCGAGCTCGGGGTGCCGTCCCGTACGGCCCAACTCGTCGTCGGTGAGATTCCACCCCTCGAGGGTCTCGACGTTGGCGCCGCGCAGCGCGGCAAACTCCTCCAGCAGCTGATCCAGCGTCTTGCCTCGCGACTCCTCGAATTGGGCGAAGCGGTCGAACGGATCGAAGGTCCGGGACTCGCCGTGGTCCAGTATCGTCCGCGCGCGCGCGATCCAGTCGGTGCGCTCTCCGTGGATCAGGTGGCCAACCACGTCGTAGGGGCTCCACGTGTCGGGTCCCTCGGTCGCGCGAATCCAGGACTCGGGGAGTCCGCTCAGCAGGGCGCTCAGCGTGCTCGGAGTGCGTCGCAAGATCCTGGTTGCGTCTTCGGGGAGATACTGCACTGGGTTACTGCTCCATGTGAAAACGGCCGGCCCCGAAGGGCCGGCCGCGGTGGGCCGATCAGTGCTGCGAGTAGACCGATGCAGTGCCTTCCTTGTCGAGCGCTAGGACGTCGTAGGGCTCTGCCGGCCGGTCGGCGCTCTCCATGCCGGGAGATCCGATCGGCATGCCCGGCACGACCAGTCCGATCACGTCCGGTCGCTCTTCCAGCATGCGCTTGATGTCTGCTGCCGGGACGTGGCCCTCGACCACGTAGCCGTCCACCAGGGCGGTGTGGCAGCCGGCGAATTCCTCACCGATGCCGTGCGCCGTTTTGATCGAGTCCAATACTGGTGCTTCGTGAACCGTCACTTCGAAGCCGCTCTCTTGTAGGTGAACCACCCACTGATCACAGCAGCCTCACGTAGGGGTCTTGTACACCGTCATGGCGGGGAGTTGGGCGGCGGCGCGGTTGCACGCCGTCAGTCCCCCTGCCAGCGCTGTGACCGCGACGGCGCCAAACAAGACGCCGGCAAGTCTTCCGATTCTCATGTGAACCTCCGGGTGGTGGTGGCGGCCATCTCAGGGAACGGCCGGTCTGTCATATACCCACGTAAAGCTCGATGATCCGTTCGATGGCACGGCGACATACGCGGCAGAACCCGTGCATGTTGCGCGAGAACATGATGCAGTCCTGCTCGGGCCTGTACAGGCCCCGCGCCTCGTACGACGCGCCCTCGAAAGCTCCCACGTGGTCGGCATGGGTGCCAGACGAGAGCATCTGTCTCTCTATCTCCCGCTGCTCTCGGAAGAGAGCATCAAAATCGGCCTCCGGAGCGTTCCCGTCAATCAGCTCCTGGCGCAGGGCCCGAATCCGGCGCGAGTGCTCCTCGAACTCTGCCTTGGGCCAGGGGGTCGGCAGCGGCGTGCCCGGTTCGACGAGATCCCCCCACTTGATGTGCTGAGGATCGTGCAGCGCCGTAGCGTTGGCTTCCCACGGCTCCGGGTGCTCGGCTCCCCCGGTTTCGTACGCCACCGAGGATGTGTAGTACTCGTCCGCCAGCCCGGCGAAGTGGTGACCGAACTCGTGCACGAACACGTAGTCAGAGAACTCCGAGTCCACCGAGCTGACCGCCTGCCAGTTGTATATGCCCCCGCCGCCGTACTGCGCCGCGTTTACCAGAACCGCGACGAACTCGTAGGGCGCTGCCGAGAGCGCGTCGCGCATGGCCCGGTTGTCGGGTGTCAGCAAGTAGCGCTCGCTGTCGAAGATCCCGTACTGACTGGAGAGGGGGGTTCTGCGCCAGCGATCCGAGTGCGGCCGGGTGACGCCGGAAACCGGTGAGGGCAGATCCACGACCCAGACGTTGAAATCCGACTTGCGGCCCTTGAACGGCTCATATGAGAAGAGTTCGCCCACCAGCCGCTCCGCGTCGGCGTGGAACTTGGGCAGCTCCTCCTCGGTATAGCCCGCGCTCACCACCACCAGATCTACCTTCTCGCCCGGCGGTCCGTGCTCGAACAGCGCCCACACCTCGCCCCTCGGCTCGAGGTCCCCTTTGTTCACGGATCTCGAGGCCGGGTCCACTTCGATAGTCGCGAGCTCGGCGAAGTCGCCGGCGTCGGTGCGCTTCTCGAGCGTTACGCGCACCGGCTCCCTGGGCCACGGGAAACGCACCGACTCGTGGAAAGTGCGGTGCATCTCCTCGCCGATCGTCTCCCACTCCCCGAACAGCGATGCGAACCCGCGCGAGTATAGCAGCCGTCCGCTCGCGGCGTCGCGTACCTTGAAGAAGTACTTGCCGAATCCAGTGTCATCGATCAGCCGCGTGCGGCTGCCGGGCCACGGGCCGTCGGACACCACGCGGTCGAGGCTCACTATTTCGGTGGCGTTGCCACCCGTATGGTAGTAGTCCACTCGCATCGTCCCGTCCGTGAAATAGTCGTCGAACGAGACCTGCTGCGCCGCGAGCTGCCCGGCCAGCAGCGCCACCGACCCGAACGCCGCCAACGCGGGGAGCAATCGGTTACGCATCTTCCACCCCTCCTCGCGGCTACCTGCGCCGCAATCACGGTGCTTCGAATTCGATTTCCGAGTGGGTGCCGTCGCAGAAAGGCGCGAGGACCTAAGCGCCTGCCTTCTCCCGCGCCAGCTTCTTGAGACGCCGCTTCTTGCCGGGACGGGGGCGTCGTTTTCCGTACGTGCCGCGGCTGATCTTGCCGCGCTTGCTGCGTTGGTCACCTTTGCCCATGGGTGTTCACTCCTTCTCGCGCCGCTGCACCCAACGCAGTCCGAACTCGCGGTTCGCGTCCGGATCGTGTGGGATGTCCACAGCCGGGGCGTCGAGGTATGTCTCGAGCTGCATCAGCGACCCTCGCAGCACCTGCACGATGGAGGGGTTGCGAATGTGCTCGTCGAGCAGGGTGGAGTCGCGCCGACCCTCGGCGTAATCGAGCAGCGCGGTGAGCGCCTTGCGGATCTCGTCCTTGGGGTAGGGTAGCAGGTCCGCCGGCTTGAACATGCAGTCCGCGAACTCGTTGTTCTCGTCCGCCATTGCATTGGCGTACCGTTCTCGGACCTCGTCGATGATGGCCACGTGATTGGGTCGCTCCAGGTTGTATGAGCGCGGAAAGCCCGCTTGCCGCGCGCGCGAGCGCCAGCTCATCAGCCACAGGACCGCGAGCAAGACGACGACTGCGTAGATCCACACCATGTCTCTTGTCGCCTACGACCGCTTGGCCTGCCCGGCCACCCGAACGTACGCCATGCGCAGCTCGGTCAACGAGGTCGCCAGGAACTGATGCTCCTCGTCCGTTAGGTTCCCCTTGGTCTTGGCCTCGAGCATGGACATCGTGTCGATGATGTGGCGCGCAGTCAGATGAGCCGTTTCCAGCTGCTTGGCGGCTTCGTCAGGGGATAGTGGCTCCGCCTCTCCGTCGGCGCCATCGCCGCCCTTGATCTGCTCGATGTTGTTTATCGTCACCGCAGCCGTCGCGGCGAGGCTGGCGATGAAGCCCCTGAAGTCGACGAGTCCCGCGTCGGTCTGTGTCACTCTTCGTCCTCCTCCCACAGGATCTCCATCCCCTTCCTGTCGCCCAGAGCATCCTGCAGGAGCTGCAGCATGTCCGGATCGGCCCCCACGGTCTGCAGCATTTCTATCGTCGCGGTGTCGATGTAGTAGTCCTGGTCGGTCGTGGACTCCTCTTCGAGCTGAGCCACGAGGAACTTGAGCTGCTCTGGCGTGATCGTCCCGAGCATTACGCCGGTGTTCTTGTCGTAGACCTGGATCACCTATTCCTCCCTCTCCACAGACGAACCGGACTCCGTAGATTCAAAGAAAGAGGCACCGTGCTCAGAGCACAAGAGCACAGAACTCGGCATGGTGGCGTTCGTCGGGACGGTCTACCTAGCGGCGCCGAACGAAGTCTTCCGCTAGTACCGAGTCCAGCGTCGTCGCCAGACGGTCGGCATCGGCCCGCGAGAAGGCGAGTGGCGGCTTGAGCTTGAGCACGTTGCCGTCGGGCCCGTCGGTGCTCGTGAGGATGCCGTGGTCCTTGAGCCGCTCCACGACGTATCCGGCTATATCCGTCGCAGGTTGGCGCGTCTCGGGATCCGACACGAACTCGACGCCAAGGAAGAGGCCGCGTCCGCGCACGTCGCCGACCACTGCGTGCTCCTCCCGCAGCGCGGCGAGGCGATCCTCGAGATAACCACCCACTGCCAAAGCGTGGGCCTGGAGCTGCTCATCTTCGATGACGTCGAGAACGGCGAGTCCGATCGCGCACGACACCGGGTTTCCTCCGAACGTATTGAAGTACTCCATGCCGGTATCGAACGAGGCCGCGATCTCGCGGGTCGTTACAACGGCGCCGAGCGGGTGACCGTTCCCGATCGGCTTGCCCATGGTCACGATGTCCGGGACCACTCCCTGTGTCTGGAAGCCCCAGAAGTGCGTGCCCACGCGGCCGAATCCAACCTGGACTTCGTCTGCGATGCATAGCGCACCGGCTTCTCGAGCGTGGCCGTATGCGGCTTCGAGGTAGCCGGGCGGAAGCTCTATTTGCCCACCGCAGCCCAACAGGGTCTCGCTGAAGAACGCGGCAATCTCGCGCCCGTCGGCGCGTGCCTGCTCGATGGCCTGCGCGACGTGCGCGGCGTACTCGATGCCGCAGTCCGGCTCCCCGCGCCGATACGGACCGCGATAATCGTCAGGCATTACCGTCTTGTGCACGTGCGGTGGTGCGCCACGTCCGCCGGGTCCGTCGAACTTGTACGGTGATGCGTCGATGAGCGCCGCCGTGTTCCCGTGGTACGCTCCCTCGAGTACCACCAGATCATCCCGTCCCGTGTGGGCCCGCGCCATTCGCAGCGCCAGCTCGTTGGCCTCGCTCCCCGAGCACACGAAGTAGCAGACATCCAGCGGGTCGGGGAGTGTAGCGCTGAGCCGCTCGGCGTAGCGCACCAGGTTCTCGTGCAGGTAGCGCGTGTTCGTGTTGAGAACGCCCGTCTGGCGGCGCGCGGCCTCGACTACTCTCGGGTGACAGTGCCCGACGTGGCACACGTTGTTGACGCAGTCGAGATAGGCGTGTCCCTCGGCGTCGTACAGGAACTGCCCGCGACCACGCACGATGTGTAGCGGTGCGTCGTAGGCGAGGCTCAGATTGGGGCCGAGTCGTCGTCGCCGCTCGGCCAGCAGGGCGGCGCGCTCGGATGGGTCCGGGCCGGCGGCTCCGCCGGGGAGCTGCAGCACCAGGTTGGGATTGGGAGACAGGCTGAGCCAGACCGCCCGCTCGCTGGGGGCGGCGACTCCAGGGAACTCTCCCTCACGGTCCAGCAGATCGGTCACGATCTGAAAGTGTAGGTGGGGAGGCCAGTTTCCGTTCACCTCGAAAGCCCCGAGACGGGCGATCACGTCGCCCCTGGCGATCTCCATTCCAGGTTTGAGTCGCAGGGCGTCCTCGCTCAGGTGTCCGTACAGCGTGTGGAAAGCGGGTCCACCGGCGGGCTCGTGCCGCAGGATCACCGTTGGCCCGTAGTCGAGCGGCTCCGAGTTGTCTCGAACGCTGTGCACGCGCCCGGCGAACGGCGCCATGACGGGAGCGCCGGGCTCGAGGAACAGGTCCATGCCCAAGTGGACGGTGCGCTGCTCCGGCCGCTCCTCACCGACGCCCTCGAAGGCTGCGCCGGTGTACACCATGCGGGCTTCGTCGTAGCGTCCGATCCCGATGCGCGCTCCGCGCTCCTCCATCTGGCGGGACACCCACTCGCTGAAAGCGGGGGAGCCGGCGAGCTCCTCGCCGTCACCGAGATCGAGGCTCGCCACGCTGAGGTCGAACTCGGTGGTTGCCACCCGGCGCGGGTCCGGTTCGATGACCGGTCCGAACTCCGATGCGTTTCGCTCGAGCCACTGCACGACGTGACCGCTGTCGGGGCACGGTGGCAGGCCGCAGCGCTCGCGCAACACGTTGCGGGCAAACGTGGGTGGCACGTCCGCGAGCCGCTCGAGCGTCTCCCACGCGGGCGCCTCGCTGATCATCAAGTAGTCGCTCTCCGGCTCGGTGCCGCGCCGCACGGCGGAGAGGGAGACGCTGGCGGCGAGCCGCGCACAGGCGAGTGGGAAGACCACTTCCAGCTCCGGCTCCGTGAGCGCAAACACCTCGTTGTAGCCTTCAACGACCTGGGCGCAGGCCGCCAGCGGATGACGCTTCCCGAGCATGGCGTACGCCACCGCTATTGCGAGGTCACATACGACGGGCCCCTCCAGCATGTCGCCGAAGTCGATGAACCCGGTCACCTCTCGTTTCCCGGCACCCGCTTCGCTCACGAGCACGTTGTAGTCGTTGGCGTCGTTGTATATGACGCTGCGCCGCAGCGACGGGAACACGGGAGCGACCACTCCATCCCACAGCTCTAGCACGCGCTCGAGCATCAAGCGGCGCGTCGGGTCTTCTATCGACTCTGGGCGCTCGCGAACGATCTGCGGTGCCCGCTCGAGGTTCCAGAAGAACTGGGGGCGCTCCGCGGCGGGGTGGGTGAACCCCTGCAGTGCCCGGTCCAACCGAGCCAGCTGAGCGCCGAGGTCGTGCAGCAGGGCGGGTGAGTGTGGTCGGGCGCCAGCGAGTACCGAGCCGGGCAGGTGGGTGAGCAAGCGCACGCTGTGCTCCTGCCCGTCGGTTCCGCGTATCACCGTCATCTTATCGCCCGCGAGCGTGGGACGCAGGCGCTGTACCCGCAGTTCGGGGTCGTGCTCTGCCAGCCAGCCGAGCACTTCGTTCTGGAGGGCGAGGTGTTCGGGGCTCTCGTCCGACCCCGAGATCTTCAGGACCAGCCGTTCCCCCCCCTCGATCGTGACCCGGTAGTTCTGGTCGCGCTCGCTGGGGAGCGGCTCGAGTTCTGCCTCGAGTCCGTACAGCTCGCGCGTGAGGTTGCGGGCCTCATCATGACCGAGCGCGGGGCGCTGCGCTTCCAGGGTCACTGCCTCACCTCATCGAACCAGGATCTCATCCACGAATATCCATGCGGGCAGGCCCGCGTCATCGTGCCAATCGGGTGCGCGCCCTGCGTTGCGGGCCCGGACCCGCACGTAGCGGGCCGCCGTTTGTTCGAGATCCGCCTCGGCGTACCACCTGAGCGGCCCGGCGGCTTCCAGCGATACGTCGTGCACGACGGTGGCCACGACGTCGAACGTAGCGCCGTCCCGCGACACGGCAAACTCGACCTCGAGGGGAAGGAGCACGCGCGCCCACCGGACCTGGAGGAACCCCGTCTTGATGCTCGTCAACGGCCGCTCTGCTTCCAGATCCACGATGGCCTCGAAATCGGCCGCCTCGTAGCCCTGCCAGTGGCCTCCGCGACGGTCGATCGAACCGCGAATGCCGTCCGTCAGCGCCGCGTCGCCGCCGGCCGAGTAGCGCGATGAGTTCGAGTCGGCCACCTGCACGGCCATTCCAAGGGCGAGATGCTCAACACGGTTGCGTTCGGTGAAGTCGTGAAGATCGATGCTCCGGTCGGTGACGGATGCCGCGAGGGCGGTGGTGTAAAGCTCTGCGAGGCTCAGTGTCTCGGGTGAGGGGTCGGCCGTGGTGAAGGGCCGCATGAGAAACGCCCACTCCACCGGCTTGGGGAGAAGCGTGTACTCCTGGTGCGGCACCGCTCCCCAACTGTTGTCTCCACCTACTCCCATCTGCCGATAGTCGATATTGAGTGTGACGTAGTCGCGGGGCACGAGGTCCACCGTGTGGCGCTGTGCCTTCTCCTCGCCCGCGTCGAAGTCCGCAGCGGCGAAGTGGTGGGCGCTGAACTCCACGGTGGGAAGGCCGACGATCAGGAGGCCACCTCCGTCGTCGTTGCGGATTGCCGCCCAGCGGATGTCGCTGCGCTGTCCGTTCTCCTGCGGCCGCGCATAGGGGTGATAGAGGTCCGCCACCGGCATCGAGTAGCGCCCCACGGCGGCGCCCGTTCTGCGGTCCCAGTAGTTCTCGTGTGGGCCACGCCCGTACCACTCGACGTGTGAGAAGTCGGCGGGCAACGTGGCGGTCACGCCCATCCTGGGAATCTCCGGAAGGTCTTCGCTGCCCGGGGTGAATCTCTGCTCGACCAGCACGGCGCCGTCGCCGTAGATCGTGTAGTGGGTCTCGAGGTTCGACCTGACCGTGTCCATCCTCGCGCCGACGCTAACGCGCACCACGCCGGGCTCCAGCTGCTCGGCGTTGACGGACTCGATGGCTACCTGCGCACCGGCATCCAGCCAGACGCGTGAGCGGACTTGCTGGCCGTTCCCGAAATCGTTGTCAGTAGGAGCGCGCCAGAAGTTGGGCACGGGACCGCTGCGCAGGAACTCGCGCCCATCGTAGACGAGGGAGTCGAGAGTACCGTTCTCGCCGCTCACAACCGCGGTGAATCGCTCGCCCCGAACCTCGACGCGTCCGTCGCCCAGCACCAACTCCAGTGTGGGAAGGGCCTCCGTATCGGCCACACGGGCGGGCGCCCGCAGGGGAAGGGAAAACTGCTCCCAGGCGACCACGTGCCCCTCGGGCAGCAAGGGCCGTGGCTCGGCAGTCGCGTATCGGATCGTGACCAGGTACTCGACGCCGGGCTCGGGGTTTATCGCCGGCAGGTCGAGCTCCACCTCGTCCCGTGCTCCGGGAGCCAGCGCCAGACTCGGAACGAGTCCTCGCGCCAGCTCGAGGCCGTCCGCGGTGATGCGCCAATCGGCCTTGAAACCCTCGAGGGTCGTGAATCCGAATCCATTGCTGACGGCCACGATGCCGCGCTCGAGATCAACGGCCTCGATCGTGATGGGTTGGTATACCTTCTTTACTTCCCACGCGTGTGGGTGCGGGCTGCGATCCGCCGCGACGATTCCGTTCAGCAGGAAGTTGCCGTCGTGCCGCGCACCCGGAGGGCCGAAGTCGCCACCGTAGGCGATGAACTCCCTTCCCTCGGCGTCGGTCTGCCAAACACCCTGGTCCACCCAGTCCCATATGAACCCGCCCTGTAGCTGCGGATAGCGATCGATGATGTCCCAGTAGTCCCGTAGGTTGCCCACGCTGTTGCCCATTGCGTGGGCGTACTCGCACATGATGAGTGGCCGGTCGGTGTGGGTGAGAGCGTAGCGCTCCAGCATGTAGTAGCGCGCGTACATCGGTGCCACGATGTCCACGTGGGGCTCGGTGCCTGCCGGCTCATACATGATCGGGCGAGAGGGGTCGCGCTGCTTGATCCAGGCCGATGTAGCCTGGAAGTTGACGCCGTCACCCGCCTCGTTTCCGAGCGACCAGATGATGATGGACGGGTGGTTCTTGTCCCGCTCCACCATCCTGCGTGTGCGGTCCAGGTGCGCGTCACGCCACGCGGGATCGTTGCCGAGGGTGACGTCGGGATCGAACCCCATGCCGTGCGACTCGATGTTCGCCTCGTCCACAACGTAGAGACCGTACTCGTCGGCGAGCTCGTACCAGCGGGGGACGTTGGGATAGTGAGCCGTCCGCACGGCGTTGATGTTGAGGGACTTCATCAAGCGAATGTCCTCGAGCATCAGCTCCTCGGACATCGTGTGGATCGTGCGTGGGTCGTGCTCGTGCCGGTTCGTTCCCCTGATCGTGAGCGGAACGCCGTTCAACAGGAGCTGGCCGCCTACCACCTCTACTCGGCGAAAGCCCACTTTCGCCGTGACGACCTCCTGCACCACACCGGAAGCGTCCCCCAGCGTGATCAACACGGTGTTGAGGTTCGGCGTCTCGGCGGTCCAGCGAAGCGGCCGGTCGACCGCGTGTTCGAACGAAAGGGTGGTCGAGAGCGATTCGCCCTGCTCGACCACGCTTCGCTCGGGTCCCCCAACTACGGACTCACCGTGCGCGTCGAGCAGCTCGTACTCCACCCACGTCGGCGGGGCCGGCACATCGCCCGATCGGTCGACTTCGACCTCGAGGCGAAACTTCCCGTCCTCGTACTCGTCGTCCAGCTCGGCGCGCGCCCAGAAGTCGCGGATGCGCACCGTGGGCTCCGCTACCAGGTACACGTCGCGCTTTATCCCGCTCACGCGCCAGAAGTCCTGACCTTCCAGGTATGCGCCATCGCTCCAGCGATACACCTCGACCGCAAGTTGATTCTCTCCGGGACGAAGGTGCTCGGTGATGCGGAACTCGGCGGGAGTGCGGCTGCCCTGGCTGTATCCCAGGAGCTCGCCGTTGACCCACACGTACATGGCGGAGCGCACCCCGCCGAAGTGCAGCGTTACCCCCTGGCCGGCCCATGACTCGGGAACCGTGAAGCTGCGCCTGTACGACCCGACCGGGTTGTAATCGTTGGGGATGCGTGGCGGATCGGGCGGGAACGGGTACGACTCGTCCAGGTACACTGGATAGCCGTAGCCCTGGAACTCCCATGCGCCGGGGACGCTGATGTCGTCCCACCCGCTGACGTCGTAGTCGGTTCGGTAGAACTCGAGGGGCCGGTCCGCTGGCTTGCGGACCCAGTTGAACTTCCAGTCTCCGTTGAGGGACTGATAGAAGGGCGAGTCCTCGGCGCGAAGGGAGAGTGCTGAGTGCCGGTCCGGGAATGGGACGAACCAGGTACGAGGTTGCTCCCGGCCGACGGCGAACACGGACGGGTTTTCCCAATCGTGCGGCGCCGCATCCTGCGCCAACACGGGGTGCGGCAGTGCAATGGCGGCGAGCGCCGCGAGCGCGGTCAGTTCAGCACGCATGGTCCCCCT
>JBDHIS010000009.1:159715-160540 GCA_039587315.1 Gemmatimonadota bacterium
CCGTGCCGCGCAGCCCTCCGGTCCTAACGTGCTACCGGCAACCCGCTGCGGCGCCAGGCCGACATGTCGCCCTGGAGGTGGCGCACGTTTGTGAATCCGGCCTGCAGCAGCATCGACTGAGCGGCCTGGGCGCGCGGCCCCACCTCACAGTAGACGACTATCTCACGCTCCATCGCCGGGGCGAGATCGACAAGCCGGGACGGTATCTGGCGGTACTCCAGGTTGAACGCTCCCGGTACGTGCCCGTTCTGGTACTCCCGAGCCGTACGAACGTCGAGGATGAGCGGAGCCGGGTCAGCCTGGAGGCTCTCCATCAGGTCCTGCTGCGAGATTGTCTGGCTCGATCCCGAGCGCTCACAGCCAGCCAGCAGGAGCGCGGCTGCTGTGGCCAGGAGCCAGACCAAGAGTACGCCGGGTGTGCGTCTCGATACAGTCGTCATTTGACAGTCGAAAGTTGTGGTGGGGTGAGGAGCCTTCACACGTCAATATAAACGGGGGGCGACCACAGGTAGTGGCGCCCCCACGGAGTAGATCGCGCCGGCTCTACGAGCCGAGCCGGGTCAGGATCGAGAGTACGAGGGCGGCGAGCGCCAGGATCAGGTTGGTGACCAGGAGCACTCCGCCCCAGGAGACGCCGGGAAGTGCGCTCTCGCTACGCAGCCAGCTCTCGAACCCGCCCGTCGGGGGGCCGTCCGCCTGTCCAGCGGATCGGCGGGGAGCGGCCTGGGGCGCCGCCATCACCGAGTCGATCGAGTCGAGCAGTTGCTCCGATGTGAACGGCTTGGGGAGCGTGCGCAGGGCGCCCAGCCTGTCCGCCTCGGCCAG
>JBDHIS010000028.1:0-33285 GCA_039587315.1 Gemmatimonadota bacterium
GACCATGCCGGACTCTTCCTTGGGCGGCAGCCGCCACCACAGATCCTCTGCCGTGCGGTTGATGCGGCGGTAGATGTTGAAGCCGAACGTCTCCTGGCCGGCGGCGAACTTGAGTTGGCTGAACGGGATCCGGAACTCGGCGGTCCATCCCTCGGAGTCGCGTGAGACGGCCACGTCCCACACTGCGTTCCACGAATCGTCCTGCCAGTTGTCGTTGTAGTAGTAGACGTCGCGCTTCACCCCGGCGGGGTTCACCTGGAAATAGAAGGCCGTGCGCTTGTCGTGGTACGAGTCGATGCCGACCCCGATCCGGTCCGAGGGCGACCACTCGTCGCGCCGCGTGAGATTGGCGGCGATCTGGTCAGCCTGCGAGTCGTAGGCCCGCACGGCGACATAGATCGCCGCATCGGTGTAGAGCACCCATGCTTCCGTGCGCTCGGTGCCCGGCGCGCCCTCTTCAGGATCGCGCTGCACGAACCCCGTGATGACAGGGGCGTCCTGCCACGCCTCGTCGTCCAGACGGCCGTCCAGCTTGGGGGCGTCCGGTACCGCGCGTAGCGCAACTGCCGGCGGCGGCGGCGCATTGATGGTACTGACGGTTTCTGAGGCGTTCTGGGCCTGGGTGGGGGACGTGATAAAGCCGAGCGCGACGAAGACCAGGGCCAAACAGGCCATCGTGCGCTTCGGCTCGATACAGCTACACGTCTTCCCCCTGGAGGGGCTTGCTGGTTGCGCCACGGATACCTCCGCGCTGCGGCATTCCAATGAATTGTCTTGGACGCGGGAGGCTCGCGTCGCGCTTGCGTGTGTTAGTTAGACGGGGCAGGCGGTAAAAAGGTTGCAGCCGTGGATGACCTCCCCTGACGCGATCGGGGGGCACAACTTGACGCCTCAACCTAAGCCCTGTTACTTCAATGCCTTACGGAGTTGGACTCGATCTCGGCGGCACGGCTCGAGTCCGCCTTGGAGGGCGGATTCGGGTCGACTGAAAGGACGACTGGGCGATGAAAAAGCTGGTTCTGCAACGGCACGGTGAGAGCACCTGGAACAAGGAGAATCGGTTCACCGGATGGACCGACGTCGGGCTCACCGAGAAGGGCGTCCGGGAGGCCGTCGAGGCGGGTCAGGCGCTGGCGCGAGAGGGCTTTGTCTTCGACGTCGCCTACACCTCCGTTCTCAAGCGGGCCGTCAAGACTCTGTGGCTCACGCTGGAGGAGATGGACCTGATGTGGATTCCGGTCCACAACTCCTGGCGTCTCAACGAGCGTCACTACGGAGCCCTCCAGGGGCTCAACAAGGCCGAGACCGCCGAGCAACACGGCCAGGATCAGGTGAAGATCTGGCGCCGCAGCTACGACACCCCGCCTCCGGCCCTCACGAAGGATGACGAGCGCTACCCCGGCCACGATCCGCGCTACGCCAACCTCGCTGAGAATGAGCTCCCACTCACTGAGTGTCTCAAGGACACCGTGGAGCGGATGCTCCCCTATTGGCATGAGACGATCGCTGCGGCGGTGAAGGAAGGTCGGCGAGTGTTCGTCTCCGCCCACGGCAACAGCCTGCGCGCCCTCGTGAAGTACCTGGACGACGTCTCGGAGGAGGAGATCGTCGGGCTCAACATCCCCACCGGCATCCCGCTGGTCTACGAGCTGAACGACGACGACTTGAGCCCGATCCGGTCCTACTATCTGGGTGATCCCGAGAAGGTGAAGGCGGCGCAGCAGGCGGTGGCGAACCAGGCCAAGCGCCGCGGCTGAGCGGTTGCTGGACAACCTGCTGGCGCTCGTCCCCTCGCTCGAGCGTCCCGTGGTCCTGCTAGAGGACGGTGTCGGCCGCGCCGGCACGGCGCGCCTCGCCTGGGGTGCCCGGCGCCGCTTCCGGCTCGATTGGTCCGAGCAGGCCGTGGGCGACGTCGGCTGGCTGGACGGGATTCCTCCCGAAGCGATCAATCTCTACGGCACGCTGGCCTACGAGCTCGGACTGCCGCCGCACGCACAGCGCCGCCCGCCGCCCTTAGAGCAACCCCTCGCGGATCTGTTCGAGCCGAAGCACGAGGTCGTGCTCGATTTCGGAACCGGCGAGTTGATCGGGGACGATGAGGGGTGCGGGATCGTGCGCGGTGCTGCGCCGGGCGGTGAGGGCGAGGAATCAGGCGCATCGCCCGATGTCTCGGCGCGGCTCCTGGGCCGCAGCTTCGACCAGCCTGCCTACGAGGAAGCGGTGCGGCGCGTGCGCGACTACATCGCCGACGGCGACGTGTACCAGGCGAACATCGCGGTTGCGGAGCGGTTCGCGCTCGAGGGCGCGCCGTGGGATGCCTATCTACGGGTGCGCTCGGTGAACCCGTCGCCGTGGATGGGCTTCGCGGACTTCGGCGACTGGCAACTGGTCAGCGGGTCGCCGGAGCTGCTGGTCGAATACCGGGGTGGGGAAGGTGAGGGCGGCACGGTGCGCGCCCGTCCCATCGCAGGCACACGCAAGAAGACCGGCCACGCCGAACGCGATGCCGACATGCGCAACGAGCTTCAGCTCGACGAGAAGGAGCAGGCCGAGCATCGCATGCTCGTGGACCTCGCGCGCAACGATCTTGGACGGGTCGCCGAGTTCGGGTCGGTCGTCGTGGCCGAGCAGGAGGTACTGGAGGAGTATTCACACGTATTCCACTTGGTGAGCGAGGTTCGCGCCACGGTGCCCGAGGGGATCTCACGCTGGGACATCGTGCGCGCAACGTTCCCCGGCGGCACGATCACCGGGGCGCCCAAGATCCGCGCCATGGAGGTGATTGCCGAGATCGAAACCGTGGCGCGTGGCCAGTACACGGGCGGCCTCGGGTGGTTCGGGCCCGATGGGTTCCAGGTGAATATTCTGATCCGCTCGGCAGTCGTCCGCGATGGCGAGGCTGTGGTCCAGGCCGGCGCCGGCATCGTTTGGGATTCGGATCCGGCGCGCGAGTGGCGCGAGTCGCTGCGCAAGGGCGAGGCGATGCGAGTCGCCCTGGGAGCTTCGGAGTAGGTGACCGCCGTATTCGAAACGCTGCGTGTGAAGGAAGGCTCGCTGCCTCTCCTGGCGCGACACCTGGAGCGGCTCGAGCTAAGCCGACAGGCGGTGGGATTGCCCTCGCTGCCGGACGGGCTGGGTGAGCTGCTGCTGAATGAAGCGTCGGACGGTCCGGCCGAGGGGATTCTCCGGGCTGAGTGGGACGGGCGCCTCGATATCACTCGCCGCGAGCTGCCGGATCTCGGGCCGGTTCGCCTGATCACGTCGAGCGTGGTGCATACCGGCTATCCGATAAAGACCACTGACCGGGAGATCTTCGACCGGGCGCGTGCTGAGGCCCGGGAACGGGGCGCCGACGAGGGCGTGCTGCTCACGCCACACGGCTACGTTGCAGAGGGCTCACTGTTCGCGATCGGGTGGTTCGAGGGAACCAAGGTGCGGGTTCCATCGCTCGAGCTTGGAATCCTCCCGAGCATCGGGCGGGCGCGAGCGATCGAGGTGGCTCGGGAGCTTGGCATGGAGGTGGAGGAGGGCGGCTACGAACGGGAGCTGCTGGACGGCCGCCCCGCCTGGATCACTACCGCGGTTCGCGGGGTGGTCGCTGTGGCCGAGCTGGACGGGGTGAAAGTGCCCCAGGATGAGCGCACAACGGCGCTTGCAGCGGGGTTCTGGCCCTCGGGTTGACCCCTTTTCCGGGCCCCGCTAGGTTCAACTGCCCGTAGGTTTTACGGGGCCGTGGTGGCTGTAGCTCAATTGGTTAGAGCGCCGGACTGTGGCTCCGGAGGTTGGGGGTTCAATTCCCCTCAGCCACCCCTTACCAAGCAGGCTGTGGACCCAGCGCTGCTGCGGTCACAAACCGCGTCATTTCGGCGCGGTTTGTGTTTTTCGGGGTCGTCGCCTCTCCTCCGCCGACTGACGACTAGTCCCTATGGTCTCCTCGGGTTGGAATGCTGAGGAGCCAAACGACTATTGCCAGGAGGCCCAGACCCATCACCAACTCGGCCCAAGGGTTCACCACAAAAAGCACGACGGAGCTGCCACCAACCAGCACGATCAGCGATATGGCCCAGACCTTTGCTCGGAGCGGAATGGTACGCGTCTCGCGCCACTCCCGGATCATTGGGCCGACCCCAGGTTGCGTGCTCAGCCACTTGTAGAACCGAGGTGACGACCTGGCGAAGCATGCGGCCGCCACCAGCAGGAAGGGAGTAGTGGGCAACAAGGGGAGCACGACCCCGATGGCTCCGAGGGCAGTGAACAGGAATCCAAGGGCAATGAGCACCCAGCGAGTTGGCCCGGAGCGCAAGGAATCCGCCGGGGTCTCGCTCGTCGGCTTGGGGTCAGGTGTTGATGGGGTCATTCTTCGTCCGGCGTCGGTGCGGTAGACCGCGCGGCAGTTGTCAATTAAGATCATAGCCGGAGGATGGCCCAGGGGGCCCTCCATCCTGGGGTCCCACGCCAGGGAGGTGTAGTGGCCGAGAGTGGGTCTGGCAAGGGACGCCTGATAGGCTCGTAGCTCAATTTGGTAGAGCACCGGTCTCCAAAACCGGGGGTTGCAGGTTCGAGTCCTGCCGGGCCTGTGAAAGGCCGCGCAAGTTGCGCGGCCTTTTCTCCTCACCGCATCAGTTCCACCGGACACCCTCAAGGAAGACTCGAGCCTGCAGGTACTCCACCGGCGCCCAGGCGTCGCGGAGCGGGCGGCCCGCCGCTCCAGGGCCGGCCACTGGCCATTCGAGTTTCGGGACCGCCGAGGCATCGCGACTCGCCACCACGATGAGGTTCTGGATGGCGGCGCGGTCCACCTCGGAATCCGTTACGTAAACCTGCACCTCTTCGAACACCTCCACCGCGGTGGCGCGAAGGCGTTGGAGAAAGCCTACGCCGGGCCCCGACAGGGGCGAGAGCACGTTCGCTACTAACAAGCCACCGGGCTCGAGGCGATCCGCGAACTCCGTGAACGCCTCCACCGTCACCATGGTCCACGGAATTGTGAGCAGGTGCTCGAACACGTCTAGGTAGATCAGGTCGTAGAGATCCTCGCTGTCCCGGACATAGACACGCGCATCCTCGTGCACAACGTGGATATTGGGATAGTCCGCCTTGCCATAGGCGAAGTACTCCGCTGCCAACTCGGTGACCACGGGATCGATCTCCACCACGTCGATGCGCATCTCGGGCTGCCATCTGCTGAATGCCACCGGGAGCGAAAGAGCCGCTCCACCCAGCACGAGCATCGACTCCACGTCGTCCATGACGGGCTCGAGGATCAGGCCGCTGGCGTCGACGTACCTGTGGGCCGGCGACCCGGTGTCCACGTATTCGGCGGACGACGAGCTCCCGTTTTGCCAGAGCTCACGCACCAGGCGTCCATCCCCCCAATCGCGCTCGGTGACCTTCACCGATGCGTGGAGAGTCTGCTCTTGATGCAACGTATCCGCAGGGCGCTGGGCCGATGCCACGCCCAGGGTACCCAGGGCGATGACGCCGAGGGCGATGAACCCTGTGGGCACTCGCTTCCCCAAGATCCACCCGGATAGACCTGCCATGACGAGGAGGCCCGCCGCGGTGAGCCCCAGGAGCACCGGGAGCGAGAAGGCCGGAAGCAGGATGAAGCCCGTCATGAACGTGCCGGCGATGGAGCCTGCGGTGGCCGCCGCTGTCACGTCACCTGCGCGGCGCCCCACGTTACCCAGGCTCTCGGTATCTGCCTGGACGAGATACGGCACCACCGCCCCGAGACAGAGTACCGCCGGTGCGAACAGGATCAGCGCGCTGGCCAACGCCCCTGGGATGAAGCCAAGGACGCCCCGGGCCATCCACGGGATGCCGGCGCCCACGACGGGCAGCGCGGCCGTGAGCGCCGCGGCGACCAGTACCCACGCTAGGGGGATCCGCCCTTGGTCGGCCAATCGGCCGCCCAGGTGGCTCCCCACCGCCAAGGCGGCCAGGATCACGCCGATGACTGCCGTCCACGGGACAGCCGAGAGTCCGAAGACCGGCGCGATGAGCCGAGCGCCTGCGATCTCGATGGTGAGCACCGCGAAGCCCGACCCGAACGCAAGCACGAAGAGTCCGAAGCGGCGGGCACCATGGAGCCGGTGCGGGGGCGCGGCCACGTCGACGGCGGGGTCGCCTTGCGCGCCGCCCACGGCAGGGGGCTCGCCGGTGTTCGAATCGTCAGAGACTGCCAACGGTCCTCTGACGGGAGCGGGCCAGTGCGACTCTCATGCGTGGGTTCCTCGAGCGGGAGTGGGCGGGGAACGTAATGGTGGACGTTCTGAGGCGCAATCAGGAGGTCCCTGACGGTGACCACCGCCACGGTTTGGATCGGAGCTATGTACTAGATAATCAGCACGAGAACTGAAGAACGCTCTAGTCTACGGAGGTGGACGGTGATGAGAATCACACCCAACGCACTCATGGGACTGGGTGCACTACTCACGCTTGCTGCCCTAGCGTGTAGTGACGCAAATGGCGTCGATGACAACGAGACCCAGGTATGGCGATTCGACGCACTGGACGGCGGCGGGGGTGTCGTTACCTCAGCCTTCGCGGATTGTCTGCCGGGTGGGGCATGCACGGCGTCATCCTGGACGCTCCTGAATCAGGCGACGTTCGGCTGCACGCACAAAGTCGATTTCGACGTCCAGTTCTCCGGCGACCAGGTGCGGCTGCTCACTTTCAGGACGACCTTCGACTCCAACTGCTCCAACACGAGCACAGTCGGCAACGGCACGGGAGTGGCAAACGCGTCGTATCCTCAGGCGGATCAAGCCTCTGGGACGGTGACGCTCAACACGACGTCCCCGATCGGGCCCGGTGGAGGGACCGGAAACTGGTCAGCGGTGCGGGTTGAGTAACCGGAGACCGATACAACAGTAGGTGCGTTGAAGAGAGGCCCCGCTTGCCACGGCACTAAGCGGGGCCTTGTGTTGTCCGCATCACCGCGGTGTGGCCAAGGTGGCGCCTACAGGTCCCTCCCGTAAACCCGATACACCTTCCCGATCCTCCCCCCCATGAACTGGATTCCCGCGTTGATCTTCTCGTTGTCCTCGAGCGTCCAGCCGAGCTCTCCGAACTCGATGCCGATCTTCTCGCCGCCGCGGTGTGCGAACACGTAAAGCAGAACGCTCAGCCCGCCCAACGCGCCGCCGCGAAACTCGGGCTTGACGCCGAGCAGCAGGAGCCGGGCCGAGCGCGGCGTGCGGCGCTTCAGTTTGAGGCGCCAGATCAGCTTGAAGATCCCGGTTGGAAACAGCCGGCCGTTGAGATCCTTGATCGTCTCGTTGACGTTGGGGAGAGCCACCATGAAACCCGCTGGCTTGCCGTCGATCTCTGCGATGGCCGTGATCTCGGGCGCGATGATCATCTTCATCTGCTTGGCCGCATGCTCGACTTCCTTGTCGGTCCAGGGCACGAATCCCCAGTTGTCGCTCCAGGCGGCGTTGAACACTTCGCGGACGATGTGGATGTCCCGTTCCATGTGCCTGGGGTCGGCCTCGCGAACAGTCAGGCCCGGGTACTTCTCGACGGCGTGCGCGACCTTGAGCGGTCCGTCGGGTATCTCACCGACTTCGTAATACCAGCCATAGAGGTCCTTGGCCTTCTCGTAGCCCGCCGCCTCGACCAGGCGCGGATAGTAGGCGGGGTTCTGGGCGCACATGATCATCGGTGGCCCCTCGCGGTCCTCGACGACCATACCCGTTTCCTCGTTGGTCGAGAAGCTCTCTGGCCCGAGCACTTTGTCGCAGCCGTGTTCCTTGAGCCAGCTCTCCGCTGTCTTGAGGAGAGCTCCGGAGATCGCCTCGTCTTCGATGCACTCGAAGAACCCGAAGAAGCCGGCCTTGTCCTTGTGGTACTCGTTGTGCAGCCGGTTCGTGTGGGCGGTGATGCGTCCCACGGCGCTTCCGTCCTGCTCGGCGAGGAAGAGGGCGGCCTCGCCGTGTTCGAAGAACGGGTTCTTGCGCGGGTTGAGAGTGTCCAGCACGTCCTGTCTTAGCGGCGGCACCCAGTGGGAGTCGTTCTTGTGAACCGTCCACGGCACGTTGACGAACTTCCTGCGGTCGGCCCTCGAGTCAATCTGCCTCACAGTCACGCTCATCGGGACCTTGCCTGTCTCAATTCACGGGGATTTCTTGGATGTCGAGACGATAGGGTGAGGGGAGCGCGGTCTCAAGTAGGGGGTGTGGAAGGAAGCACAAGCCGGAGCAGTGCCGATGTCCGCTTTCTCCGGCCCACCGCGCATTACCACCAAGAGGGTGCTCTCGGCACACGCCCGTCCTCCCATCTGGAGAGAAAGAAACGATGCGTTATTCGATGCTCCCAGCCGCAACACTACTGGTCCTCGCCGCCTGTGGCGGCTCTGGTGGCGGAGCGGCCATCGCCGTGACCGACTCGTCCGGCGCGCCGCTCGGCACTGTACAGTTGGCACATTCGTGCACCGGTCCGGCCGCAGTCCAACTCGGTCGCGGCCTGGCACTGCTGCACAGCATGACCTATGAGGAGGCGCGAGCCTACTTCGGCGCGGCGACTGAGGCCGATCCCGACTGCGCGATGGGCTACTGGGGACAGGCGATGACCATCGTCCATCCGCTGTGGTCCGACCCGCCCAGCGAGGAGGAGTTCGAGCACGGACGCGCCCTGCTGGAGCAAGCACGATCCCTGGCCGGAAACGAGCACGAGCTGGCGTACGTTGAGGCGATGGAGGGCTACTTCGGCACCGAACGCGGCGAATCCGAGAAGCCGAACCTCGCTGCGTTCGAGGCCGGATGGAGCGCGTTCCACGAGCGGTACCCGCGCGATCCCGAGGGAACCGCGTTCTATGCACTGGCGCAGCTGAGCACCGTGGACCCGGGCGACAAGACCTTCTCCAAGCAGCGGGCCGCTGGAGCCATGGCGGAGGAGGTCCTGGAGCAGGTACCGGATCACCCGGGCGGCCACCACTACGTGATCCACGCCTACGACAACCCGGCGCTGTCGGGCGGAGCGGCCGACGTGGCCCGGAGCTATGGCAAGCTGGCGCCGGACATTCCGCACGCGCTCCACATGCCGACCCACACATTCACGCGGCTCGGACTGTGGCAGGAGTCCATAGACTTCAACCGCCGCTCGGCCGACGCTGCTCTCAGGCGGCCAGTTGGCAGCGAGACATCGCTCCATTACTTCCACGCGCTCGACTACCTGGCGTACGCATTCCTCCAGGGCGCCGAGGACCGGCGCGCACTGGATGTGCTGGAAGAGCTCGAAGGAGTCGAGCCGCCATACCAGGCGCACGTGGCCAGCGCGTACACGTTCGCCGCGGTGCCCGCACGCATCTTGCTCGAGCGGCATCAGTGGGAGGCCGCAGCCGACCTCAAGCCGCGGGTACCGGGCGAGTATCCGTGGGAGACCGCGACCGCGATGGAGGCGATCACCTACTTCGCGCGGGCGCTCGGCGCGGCGAGAAGTAGCCAGTTCGAACAGGCGCGCGCCGACCTGGAAACGCTCACCACACTTCAGGAGCGGGTCGCTGCCAAGAGCCCCTACTGGGGAACGCAGGTCGAGATCCAGCGGCTCTCGGCGCTCGCGTGGCTCGAGTTCGGGCGGGGAGACCGCGACGGCGGACTGGTGACCATGCGCCAGGCGGCAGACCTCGAGGCCAGCACCGAGAAGCATCCGGTCACTCCGGGTGAGGTCCTGCCGGCGCGAGAGCTTCTGGGTGACATGTTGATGGAACTGAGCCGGCCGCGTGAAGCGCTCGTAGAATATCAGGCCGCCCTGGATCGCAGCCCCAACCGGTTCAACAGTCTGTATGGGGCGGGGCGCGCCGCCGAGCTGGAAGGAAACGCGAAGTTCGCCAGGACCTACTACGAGGCTCTCCTAGAGGTGACGGCAAACGCCGACACCGAGCGCGACCGGCTGCGCCACGCGAAGGAGTTCCTGGCCACGGGGTAATCCTGAGTGGGCCACCCCTTGTTCGTAGTCCAGGCCGTGCGAGCTTGGTCTTGACGCACGCTTGACACCGGAGCGGTGATTATTGGGTCAGCCGTAGGCGCGGAGGCCCATGTTCCGACTCTCCAAGTGGTACCTCGACTGCGTGTCCGACACGGGCGATGCCGTCATTCTGTACTGGGCATCCATCCGGTGGGGACCGCTGCGGCTCCGTTACGGCGCGACGCTTCGGAACCCCACATCCGGGGAACCGACCCACCGTTACACCCTGCGCCCGGGGCTCGGGCCGACAGCAGTCCACGGCGAGGTTGAGTGGAGCTGCCCGGGGCTCGGGGTCTCCGGCACGTGGAGTGCGCGTTCGGCGAGCATCGAGCGCACTCTGTTCGATGGGCCTCCAGGGATGATCCATTGGCACTGTGTGGCTCCAAGAGCGGATGCCACCGTGCGCATCGGCGGTGACGTGGTTCAGGGGCAGGCGTACGCCGAACACCTCACCATGACCTTGAAGCCATGGCGGCTTCCGTTCGACGAGTTGTGGTGGGGTCGCTTCCTTTCCCCGACCGACACCTTGATCTGGATCCAGTGGCGCGGAGCTACGCCCGGGACCTGGGTCTGGGTGAACGGTGCCGAGCGACGGCGTGCCGGCGTGACCGAGGATCGGGTGGAGCTGCCGGAGGATGGGGTCGTATTGGACCTGCGGGGCGGGCGGGTGCTACGCTCGGGCCGGCTGGTCACTACCGCACTGCGGTCAATCCGGGCCTTCGCCGCGCTGATACCCAATTGGCGAACGGCACACGAGACCAAGTGGCTCACTCGTGGAACGCTCAGCGGGCAAGATACGACGAGCACAGGGTGGGCCGTGCACGAGGTCGTTCGATGGCCGTGAGCGGAGCTGGGAAGTGGGCCTACGCGGGCCTGTTCGTGGTGGTCATCCCGGCGCTGCTCGTCGGGTGGGCCGTGGCCACGACCGACGTGGTACCACTACCGGTTGTTTCCTACCGGTGGGCCGGTCCCGTCTTCCTCGGTGCCGGGTTCATTCTGATGTCGGCGGGGACGTGGGCGCTCTGGGTGTACGGTCGGGGGCTTCCGATGAGCCCGTATCCGCCGCCCGTGTACGTCGCGAGTGGTGTGTATCGCCTGACAGCTCATCCGATCTACGTCGGGTTCGCCATGCTCTGCTTCGGCATCGCGATGATCTTGAGGTCGCCAAGTGGGACCTGGCTCGTATCGCCAGCCGTTGCACTGGCGTGCGCGGCTCTCGTTCTCGGTTTCGAGAGGCACGGAATCCGAAAGCGGTTTGGCGCAGTTGCGGAGCGCAAACCGCTGATTGCACTGCCCGGCGACTCTCCGGATCCGCCAACGGCGTTGGATCGCCTCTCGATATTCCTGCTCGTCATCCTGCCCTGGGCGATCGCGTTCGAGGCGGTGTACCAACTCGGCATCCCGTCCGGCGCGGTCGAGGCGTACCTCCCCTTCGAGCGCGACTGGCCTGTGCTGGAGTGGACCGAGGCGGTGTACGCCAGCGTCTATGTATTCGTGCCGGCCGCCGTGTTGGTCGCCGCGACGAAGGGGGCGCTGCGGCGCTTTGCGGTCACGGGTCTGATCGCGACGGCGGTCGTGACGCTCATCTACCTCACGGTTCCGGTGATAGCTCCGCCGAGACCGTTTGAGCCACAGTCGGCGCTGGGCCGATTCCTCATGTTCGAGCGCGCGATGTCCAACACGGTCGCGGCCTTCCCCGCGTTTCACGTGATCTGGAGCTTCATCGCCGCCGATGCGTGGAGCAGTCGGTCTCGCATATTGGGGGCAGTCGGATGGGCGTGGGCGATCCTGATAACGATCAGTTGCCTCACGACCGGCATGCACGCTCTCGCCGACCTTGTAGCCGCCGCCCTCGTATTCCTCTTGTTGCGCAACTACGGCTGGATCTGGCAGCTGCTGCGCCGCTCGGCCGGGCGAGTAGCGAACTCCTGGCGCGAGTGGCGCGTGGGCCGCGTGCGGTTGATCAATCACGGCGCCTACGCGGGCGTGGGCGGCTTCGTCGGATTCACCGTTGCGGCGGGGTTCGCCGGCCCGAATGCGTTCTGGCAGCTCGTGATCATCCACTTTGCCGGGCTGCTGGGAGCGGGGTTGTGGGCGCAGACGCTCGAGGGGTCGCCCAAGTTGTCGCGGCCGTTCGGCTATTACGGGAGCGTGCTGGGGGCGATCGCCATGACCCTCGTGGTCGGCGCCGCAGGCGGTAACACTATGCTGCTTCTGGCTGTGATCGCCCTGGCCGCGCCGTGGATACAGGCGATCGGGCGCGCGCGCTGCCTGGTGCAGGGATGTTGCCACGGCTTCGAGACCCGGGAGACAGTCGGCATTCGGTACTGGCACGAGCGCTCCCGAGTCTGCACGCTCGGTGACCTCAAGGGTGTGCCGCTCCATCCGACGCCGCTGTACTCGATGATGGCCAACGTGGTTGTCGCCGTGATCCTGCTGCGCCTCTGGTCGCTCGGTGCGGTCTACTCACTCGTTGCCGGAGCGTATCTAATCCTCTCCGGCGTCGCCCGATTCGTGGAAGAGTCTTACCGTGGAGAGCCACAGACCCTCGTCATCGGGGGGCTCAGGATCTACCAGTGGCTGGCGATCCTCTCGTTCGTGGTGGGGGCCGCGCTCACAACCGTCCCGTCCGGTACGACCCCTGGCCTGGCGTTCTGGTTCGACGTCAGGGTGCTGCTCGGTGCGACAGCGTTTGGACTGTCGGCGGGATTCGCGATGGGAGTGGACTTCCCCGGCTCGGCTCGGAGATTTGCGCGCCTTGCACCGCCCTGAGATTCTTGATTCATGGAAATGAACAAGATCCTCCTCGCCCTGGCCCCCGCCGTCATCGCGATCGGTGTCCTCAAGTACCGCAGCGACTACCGCCGCTTCGGCCGCACTACCGTGCTGGGTGTGGTGCTGCTGCTGGCGGCGTGGTTCGTGCCGCACATCGTGTTGGGTTACTCGATGCCGATGTTCCCGCCGCCCCGGGCGCCGGTACAGTGGATCGGATACGGGCTCATGGTCGTGGGAGTCGTACTCGTTCTCATTCCGCTGCGCCGCTTCTCATCCAGGATGTTCGTGGGTGTCGACACCAAGCGCCTGATCACTTCGGACATCTACCGCTTCAGCAGGAATCCGCAGTACACCGGCTACGCCCTCTTTCCTCTAGGCTACGCAATGGTGGGCCATACCTGGATGGCCTATGCCGCAGTGGCGCTGTTCGTCGTGTTGATGCACCTGACGGTGCGGGTGGAGGAGGAGCATCTGGAGCGGCAGTTTGGGGACGAGTACCGCCGCTACAAGGAGGAGACCCCACGGTACTTCCTGTTCTAGACGGGGGAGGGGGGCGCCTCTCTCGACGGCAGCCTTCGGTTCTCTCCCGCGTCTTGGGTGAGAGCCTTGTGTTCGATGTGCGTCGCCAGCCGGTCGGCCAGGTTCTCCAGCTCGGGCGCATACTTGCGGGCCAGTCCCTTGATGAGCCCGTTTATCATCAGGGCCGCCCCACCGAACGCAGATCCCAGGGTCATGACAACCATCCCCCCCTCGGGTAACCCCAGCACCGCTGCCAACACGGCGCCGATGCCAGCACCGCCCGCGGCGCCCCACGCCGGTGCGAATATGGACGGGCCGCGGAGGTCTATATGCTCCTCGATGTGCACTTGCGTCTCGTCCCCGCCGCGTGTGATCGTCACGCGGACGTCCCTACCCACGAACCCAGGCTTGGTGCCGTTCCAATTGAGCGTCTTTCCGACTCCCGAGACCGTGCCCACAAAGCCGAGCGATCGCTGGATCTCCTCGATCAAGACGTCGTAGTCGGCTTCCGCGAGCGTACCGGCGACGGTGCGCTCTACTGTGAGACGGCCCTTCTTGAAGTTGGGCTTGAGCAGCCCACGAGCCACTGCATCGGCAGGCAAGGCCTCCCGTGAACGGTCCACCTGGTCGAGTGCCTCGCGCACGCGCGCCGGCGGAATGCCGACCTCTGCCGCGACCTGTTCCACACCTCCGATGGACAGAGCGCCCTCCTCGGTGGGATGAGCCGCATCCAGCTCGACTGCACGCTCGACCACTTCGCTCACCTCCGCGTCGGAGAGCCGGGCCGTGCGCTGTGACGATCCGCCGAGCGCGCTCGCGAACTCTCCCGGTGTCGCGAACCGGTCGGCCGGACGCATTGCGAGCGCCTTCGCAAGGACTTGCTCGACTCTGCCTGGCAGCCGGTCGAGCGTCTTGCGGTGTGCCGGCGACGCGTCGAGGAACCGGCCTACGCGAACCGCCTCCTCTGTGGGCCACATACCGGGTGTATCTCCCACGAGCATCTCGTACGCAACGCACGCTAGGCCGAACACGTCCGTGCGGGGATCCTGCGCCGTACTGCCTGCCGCTTGCTCAGGGCTCATGTAACCCGGGGTACCCAGGGGGAAGCCGCTGCGAGTGAGTTGATCGCGGCTGATGGCGCTCACCGCCTTGGCGATCCCGAAGTCCGCGACGATGGCGTGGCCCTCGGAGAACAGGATGTTCTCGGGCTTCATGTCGCGGTGCACCACGCCTATGCGGTGGGCGTGATCGAGGGCCGAGGCGACCTGTTCCGTGATGCGGACGGCCTCGGCGACCGAGAGGATCGCGTCCCGCTTCAGAACCCAGCGCAGCGATCCACCGCTCACGTAGGGCATCACGTAATAGAGGAATTCGCCGGCCTCGCCCGAGTCGAGCAACGGCAGAATGTGTGGGTGGTTGAGCTTGGCGGTGATCTTGATCTCGCGCAGGAAGCGCTCCGGTCCGACCGCGGCGGCGAGCTCCGGCTTGAGCACCTTCACGGCCACTTCGCGGTCGTGCTTGGCGTCGCGCGCGAGGTATACGACGGCCATGCCGCCGCTTCCGAGCTCGTGCTTGACGGCGTAGCTGCCTTTCAACGCTGCCTTGATGGCCTTGGGGTCCGTCACACCGCCGCTCCGCTTCCGGTCCCATAGAGGATACTCAGAAGCCGCCGGGAGGCAATCGGGAGCTGGTGGACCAGGCCTTGCTCGATTGGTGCGACGAGGCCGAAGCCGTACTTCGCAAGCAGCGGATGACAATCGCGTAGGCAGCTCGCCGATCCGCAATCCCCCGGTCCGCGTTTCAATGCAACCATCTGTCGGCGCCGAGCGTCGGAGGTGTAACGCCGTGGGCTGGGCCAGGCCGCGCCACTGGACGCCGCCTGACACGGAGGGGTACGATGATTGGTCAACATAGAATTGCAATTGGAGGAAACATGAAGCCTGTTCGCGTTCTCAGTGCCGCCGTCGCGACCGTCGCCCTGGCTGTGACGGCCGGCAGCGCTGCCTCGGCCCAGGATCTGCGGGTGCTGGACGAAGCCTACACCCAGCTCATCACGCAGGAAATCTCGGGCGACGCCGCCTACGACCACATTCGGTACATGACCCACTTCCACCGGCCGGGAGGCGGCTCCGACGGCTTGTGGGCCGTCGCCGAGTACTTCGATGAGAAGGCACGTGAGTTCGGCCTGAGCAACGTGCAGCTCATCAAACAGGCTTCGACGAGGCGGCCGTGGAACGCGGAGTTCGCGGACCTGTGGATCGTGGAGCCCGAGCCGGAGCGGATCGCAAGTACGCTGCAGTCGGTGCTGCATCTCGCCGACAACTCGCGCCCCGCCGACGTCACGGGTGAGCTGATCGACATCGGCGCGGGCCAGGAAGAGGACTACGAGGGCAAGGAAGTGGCCGGCAAGATCCTGCTCACCTACGGCTCGTCGTTTCAGGCAATGCGCCGCGGGGTGTGCGAGCGGGGAGCTGCCGGAGTCGTCTGGTATCCGAGCCCGTTCTCATCCGACATGGGCATCAGCGGTGCCGGAGTGTCGCGCCCCGATCAGCTGCGCTGGATCAGTGTGCCGAGTCGCGGCTCGGATGAATGCGAGCCCACGTTTGCCTTCAACCTGTCTACCCGGCAGGGAGTGGCGCTGCGGAACCGGCTGCAGCAGTCGAGCGAGCCGATAGTCGCGCACGCCGTAGTGCAGTCGGCGTTCGACTCGGAGCAGGGGAGCGAGCCCTGGCAGGTGATGGTGGAAGCGTTCATCCCCGGTACCGACCCAAGTTCGGGCCAGGACATCGTTCTCACGGGCCATCTGCAGGAAGAGGGCACGTCGGCCAACGACGACGCCAGCGGGTGCGCCAGCACGCTCGAGGTGGCGCGGGCACTGAACAAGCTCATCAATGAGGGCCGGCTGCCGCGGCCCAAGCGCAACCTTCGCTTCTGGTGGGTGAACGAGATCTCGAGCCAGCGGCAGTACTTCGCTGACAATCCCGAGGCGCACCTCTCGATGTGGGTGAACGTGAACCAGGACATGGTTGGTGCCAACCAGGCGCAGGACGTGATGCGCAAGCAGAACATCACGCGCCTGCCCGCCACCCGGTTTCACTTCTACAACGACGTGGTCGAGGCTGTCATTGAATACATGGTTGCCGGCAACACGTTCGAGCTGGCCCAGATGAGCCAGGGTCATCTGCTATATCCCAAGCCGCACATGTCGCATCTGGGGACACAGCACCGCTTCAACGCGGAGATGATCTTCTTCCACACCTCCACCGACCACATGACGTTCCTCGAGGCGCCGATCGGCGTACCCGGCGTGACCTTTACCAACATGCCCGACCGGTTCATACACTCCTCCGACGACGATCTTTGGAACATCGATCGCACGCAGCTCGGTCGCGCTGCAGCGTCCGTAGCTCTGATCGCCTACACCATGGCGAGCGTGGACGGCACCGACGTCCCCGTATTGGCGGCGGAGACGGTGGGGCGGGGCATCTCTCGTCTCGGTGCGAACACCGGCATCGCGCTGTCGATGATCTCGGCGGCCGACGACAAGGCTTCGGTGTACTTCGAAGCGCTGGACCAGGTGTGGTACGCGGTCGAGCGCGAGAAGATGGCGCTGCGGTCGCTCGAGGAGGTGGATCCCATCGTAGGTGGTTACGTGAGCCGGCTCTCGGGGGAGCTGGATCGGCGCCAGTCGCAGGCGCTGCGCGATTTGACGGTGACGTACCGCGAGCTCACCGGTGACAACCCGCCGTCGCGCCGCCAAGAGAGCGAGGCGATGCAGCAGCTCTCGGGGATGACGCCGACTCTGGTTGCCGGCCCCACGGAGTTCCTCACCGGTCGCCGTCAGGTCGGCTTCGTGCGTGGGCTCAACGGGCTAATGGGCTTCGAGATCATGAGTGCGGTCAACGGCCATCGCAGCGGCTTCGACATCTACCGCTACGTGGCGGCCGAGGCTCGCGAGGCGGGGGAGCACTACTACGGCACGGTGACTCCCGAAGCGGTGCTGCAGTACCTGCAGAACGCAGCAAACGCGGAGTTGATCAGTTTGGAGTAGATCAGTCTCGAGCCAGTTGAAGGAAGGGCCCGGAGCTGATCGTAGCTTCGGGCCCTGATCGTTGCCGTGGGTAACGACCACCTGCGCTCTGGCGGCCGAGGGCAATTCTCTTCATTATTGGCGACCCTGGAGAGCGTCCATCCCGCTCGACCACACCCACAAGCAGCTGGGAGATTCCCGCTTGGCGGATTCGCTGCGCGATAAACTGAGAAGTGCGCTCGCCGGCACGTACGAGATCGAAGAGGAGATCGGTCGCGGCGGGATGGCCATCGTGTATCGTGCGCGCGACGTCAAGCACGACCGCACGGTCGCCGTGAAGGTGCTGCGACCCGAGCTGGCCGCGTCGCTGGGGGCGGAGCGCTTCCTGCGGGAGATCAGCATCGCCGCCAAGCTGCACCACCCGCACATCCTCCAGCTCTACGACTCCGGTGACGCTGACGGCTCGCTCTACTACGTGATGCCGTTCGTCGAGGGTGAGTCCCTGCGCGACCGGCTGCAGCGTGAGGGGCAGCTTTCGCTCGACGACGCGATGCAGATCGTGCGGGAGGTTGGCGGCGCGCTGGGGCACGCGCACTCCTATGGAGTCGTCCACCGGGACATCAAGCCCGAGAACGTCCTGCTCGTGGCGGGGCACGCGATCGTCGCCGACTTCGGGATCGCTCGCGCGGTGAGCGAAGCGGGCGGAGAGCAGCTCACCGAGACCGGGCTCGCGGTCGGGACGCCGCTCTACATGAGCCCCGAACAGTCCGCCGGCGACAAAGCACTGGACGCGCGCAGCGATGTGTACTCCCTGGCGTGCGTGTTCTACGAGATGCTGGCGGGGACGCCTCCCTTCGTTGGGACGAGCGCCGCCGCGATCATGGCGCGGCACTCGATGGACCCGGTGCCCAGCCTGCGCACCGTGCGGAGCACCGTCACGCCCGGCGCGGAGGCCGCCATCATGCGGGCACTGGCCAAGGTACCCGCGGACCGCTGGGCCACCGCGCACGAGTTTGTGGAGGCGCTCGAGGGAGCGGAGTCCACGGAGCAGCGCGGCGGCCGGTTCGGCTGGGTGCCCAAGGCGGGATGGGCCGCGGTCGTGATACTACTGGCGGGCCTCGCGGCAATTGTGGGGCGCAACGTGGACCTCCCCGGCTTTGGATTCGGGGCCGACGAGAACGACCTGGTCGCCGTGCTGCCGTTCGAGGTAGTGGGGTCGGATTCGGTCGCGTGGCTCGGCGCGGCAATCCCGGAGTTCCTGACGCTCGCCCTCACCGGCGAAGCGGGCGCGCGGGCCGTGAACAGCCGGGTTGTGCTCAAGGCGTGGGATCGTGCCCGGTCGGCGACCAGCGTCCCGGCGGAGCGGGAGCGCAGGGTAGCCCAGGACGTCGGCGCCTCGCGGATCGTAACGGGTCAGGTGATCCAGCAGCCGAGTGGAGTGCTGGCCCAGGCGGAGTTGATCCGGGCCGAGAGTCGGGAGATTCTCGCCGAAGCCAGCGCGAGGGGACCGGCGGGAAGCGAGATCACGGTTGCGGAGTCACTGGGAGTCCAGCTCCTGGCTGCATCGGCCGGCGAGTTCGAGCGGCTGCCGGGTCTCATCAGCACGTCCACCGAAGCGGTGAAGGCGTGGCTCGCCGGCGAGCAGGCGTTCCGCAGGGGTGACTTCGATGAATCCGCCGCGCGATTCAAGGATGCCGTGGACGCCGACACCACTTTCGCCCTCGCTGCAGCCGGCCTGATGTGGTCGAGCGGATGGGCCGCGCGGCCCGTCGAGGGTCAGTACAACAGGGGACGCAGGCTCGCCTGGCAGCACCGTGACCGGCTGCCGCGGCCGGACTCGCTGATCTTCGTTGCCGAGAGCCAGCGCAACAGATATCCAGAGTGGATCGGTGAACAGCGCTCGTTCGAGACGTACGAGCGCTCCGTCCAGGAGTACCCCGACCGGTGGGATGCCTGGATGCGCTACGGCGACTACCTGTGGCACGAGGGCGGTGGCTACCACGACGACGGCACCGCCCGTGCCGTCGCGGCGTTCGAGCGGGCCGTTGAACTCGACCCCGATGGGTACGCCGAACCGTGGATTCACCTGGCCGAGCACTACGCGGCCATTGGGGACCTGGAGAAGCTCCGTGGTGTTCCCGAGCGTCGATGGGAGCCCTGGGTGCGCTGGATAGCGGCGTACCTGGAGGGCGACAGTGTGATGATCGACTCGGCGCGCAGCGCCGTCCCCGAGCAGCCGACCGGGATGATCGCCCCGCGAATCGGTTGGGCACAACACGCGGCAATCGCGATGGACGACGCCGAGAGGATGGCCGCCGAGCTTGAGCGGCGCGCATTCGACGGAGACGAGTTTGCCAGGGATGTAGTTGGCGACTTTCTGCTCAATCGGGGTCAGCCCGAGAGGGCGACGCCGCACCTCGAGGCGTCTACGCCCGAACTTTCCAGGTACTGGTGGATCCTCCTTGGACTCTACTGGGACGCGGACACTGCACTCGTCATGAGGGCGGTGCGGGAAGCGGAGCAGCTGGTCGGCAACGCTACGGCCGAAGAGTTGGCGGCTGGAGACCGTGGCGGCGGCAACAGAGCCAACCGGGTCAGATGCTACCTCGAGCACTGGCGTATGAGCCAAGGACGGACCGATACCGTCGAAGAGACGGTGGCGCTGCTCCGCGAGGCCGCCGAGATCGCCGAAGCGGACGGTCGAGCGCGTGCGGGCATGTCGCGCTTGTGCGCCAGCGTGCTGGAAGCGTGGCAGCAGACGCTAGCGGGTGATCCCGAGGCGGTCGAGACCATCCGCGATGTGGAGGCCGAGCTGATGCACGGGGGGCTTCACCCATTTTACCAGGAGCCCTTCAAACTGCAGCTTGCGGACTTGTATCAACGCCTCGGTCGGGACGAAGAGGCGCTCCGCCTTGCCCGGTTGTGGGGTGGGCTGCCGGGCCAGGTAATCTACTATCGATCGACGCGGCTCCTGGCGCAGGCACGCCTTGCGGCGGCTTTGGGGCACCGCGAGGAAGCGGTAAGGGCCTACGACCAGTATCTGATACTGCGGTCGGATCCGGAGCCGGTGCTCGCGGACGAAGTTGCACAAGTTCGCGAAGAGCTTGCGGAGTTGGTAGGTGAGGGCCGCTAGAGCCCCTTAGGACTCGATCCTGTTCCTCCCCCCCTCCTTCGCCCGGTAGAGTGCCTGATCGGCCGCCTCGATTACCTCGAGCGGCGTCCAGTTCTCTTTGGTGGGCTCTGCCACGCCCATGCTGACGGTGACCGACACTCGCTTGCCCCGCCTACCTGTGCGCTTCGGTTCCTTGGGTGTCTTCTTGGGCCGGTCGGCGCCGCGCAGCTTGAACTTGGTCTCCTCGATCTCCTGACGCGCGGCCTCCAGGAACAGCAGGATTTCATCCACCGACAAGCGGGGGAAGAGGATCGCGAACTCCTCCCCGCCGTAGCGGTAGGCTCGGCCGCTGCCCGACACCTTCGAGAGCCTTGCGGCAACCATGCGCAGTACCTGGTCGCCGGTGTCGTGGCCGTAAGTGTCGTTCAGCTTCTTGAAGTTGTCTACATCGACCATCGCGACCGCGTACTTGCCGCCGATCCGCGTGAGCGCCTCGTCCAGCGCACGGCGCGACGGGAGCCCTGTGAGCCCGTCGCGAAACGCCATAGAGTAAGAGGTCTCGATGACCGCGACCACCAGGATCAGTCCGGCCGTGGCGAAGTAGATCGTTCTCGTATCGCCGGTCGTGTTGAGCGCGATGAACGCCGCGAGCAGCGCCCACAGGAAGCCACGTCCGGCTGCGGTGGGATCGAGTACCTGCCGGACCACCAGCAGCGTGAAGACGCCGCCGAACGTCACCAGGCCGATATAGCCGATCGGCGTCCAGGAGAAGAGCCACTCGGGGAGGCCGTCCTGGGTCTCGAGCACCGCTGTAACGGTATCCATGCGAACGAACACGAAGACCAGTATCGCCTGGACCAGGATGGCGCCGGCCCGTATCGCACTGCTCTTGGTGAGGAGGCTGCGCTCCCTGAGCCGAGCGAACGTCACCAGGTTGAGAGGCAGCAGGAACGCGAGAACCTGGAATACTCCATCGGCTCGGTCGCCGGAGTCCGTGAAGGCGAGGGTCCGCTCTACCAGAACAACGACGAGGAGGCTGAACAATATCTGGCTCTGGCCGAAGCGCCACGCCAGGAGCAGTCCGATGGCTATGATCGCGTAGGGGTAGTAGCTGGAGAGAGCGCTGAGCGGCTCCCGAATCCCGTCGAACTGGAGCAGCACGACGACGACCAGGAGAACCAGCCCCTCCGGGACGGCAACGGACGCCAGCTTCCTCAGCGCGCTGTCCATGCGGTCGTTCATTCCACCACCCCCCGTGCCCCCTTACTCGCCTCGTGAATGCAGATGCCCCCGAACAGCTTGCGCCGAACGCGCTCCACCGTAAAACCGCGGAGCTCGAGTGCCGCGGCGAACTCCTGCCACGACACGAAATGTTCGAGCGAGCTCGCGATGTAGCCGTACGCAACCGGCTGGCGGTGCCAGAGCCAACCGTACAGCTTGCCGACAATCCTAAGGTACCCTATGAACAGGCTGCGCCACAGCGGATTCCGTGGGCGGTAGAAGTCCAGCGCGAAAAGCCGGCCTCCCGGCTTGAGCACTCTCGTCAACTCATCGAGTGCCCGCCGGTAATCGGAAGCGTTGCGCAGAGCATAACCGGCGGCGACGGCGTCCACCGACGAATCCGGGAGCGGGATACTCAGCATGTTGCCCGCCGCGAACCTCACCCCGGGAGCGTCGAGCGAGCGCGGGCTCTGCTCGGCGCGCGTGATCATGCGCCGTGAGATGTCCACACCGATCACACGCACACCTGGGACCCGCTCGGCGGTACCGAACGACAAGTCCCCGGTGCCGCATGCGATGTCGAGCATCCGGTCATCCGGCGAGAGAGTCCGTGCGAGGTCGTCGAGCAGGGTGCGCTTCCAGCTCCGGTCCATTCCATATGAGAACGCTCGTGTGAAGCGGTCATATCGTGGCGCAATAACCTCAAACATCGTGGTGACGAAGCGCTGCCTGATGCGCGGATCCTCCAGGTGCTCCTCGAGGTCGAGCTGGGACAGCAGCTCCTCCGGCGTGGGCCGGCCACGGGGCTTGGCGCTCAACTGGCCGTGTCCCGCAGGGAACCCGCCCTCGCATGCGGCGGTATCTGTTGGAACATTCTGGAGTTCGGCAGCGGTCCCTAGTAGAATGGACTTCCCCTCAACCCGGTGCTCATCGTGAATCGAATGGGTCGCAACAACTTACGTAAGGGGCGACCCGCATCCGTCGCGCTCACAGGAGTGCGTCCATATCGAGCTGGCTGCCGTGACGCGCGGCACGGAAGACTCTCGTGCTGACACGGGTTTGGGACGCTGTAGTCGTGGGGGCCGGTCCCGCCGGCAGTGCCACGGCCGCGTTCCTGGCCGAGCGCGGCTTCGCGGTGGCCTTGCTGGAGCGGTCGGCCTTTCCCCGTCCCAAGCCCTGCGCCGAATACCTGAGCCCCGAGGCGTCGCGGGTACTGGACCGGCTGGGACTGGGCGAGACCCTCGCCGCGGAGCGGCCCGCCCGGCTCAAGGGCATGCGGGTGTCGAGTCCCGACGGCACGCCGTTCACGGGCCGGTTCGCTGGCGGGCACGGCTTCCGGGGCTACAGCGACCACGGCATCGCGATGCCGCGGGAGGTGCTGGATGCCCATCTGGCCGCGGCGGCGACGGCGCGCGGGGCCCAGCTGCTGGAGCGCACCGTGGTGGAGGGATTCGAGGGAACAGTGAACGGTGTCCGCCGGCTGGCCGTGCGGTCGGGGGCGCAGCGGTCGACTCTCTCCGCGCGCCTAGTGGTCGGCGCCGATGGGCTGCAGTCGCGGGTAGCCCGATTGCTTGGTGTCTCGCGCCGAGGGCGCCGCAGCCGTGTGGCGCTTGTAACGCACGTCGCCGGCGTTTCGGGCATGGGTGACGTGGGTGAGATGCACGTGGGCCGGCTCGGTTACGTAGGCCTGGCATCGGTGGGGCGCGGTCTCACCAACGTCGCTACCGTTGCGGACCTGGCCCGCGCACCCCGGTGCGGGTCGCTGGAGGAGTGGTTCGACTCGCTACTCCGGGAGTTCCCGGCGGTTGCGGAGCGCGTCGCTTCAGGTGAGCGCGTGACTCCGGTTCGAGCGGCGGGTCCGTTCGCGCGCTGGACCACACGCGCCACTGCGGATCGGGCAATGCTCGTGGGCGACGCCGCCGACTTCTGTGACCCGTTCACGGGAGAGGGGATCTACGCGGCACTGCGCGGAGCGGAGCTCGTCGTTAATAATGTGGACGCGGCACTGGAGAGCGACAGGCTGAGCGCAACCGAACTGGTTCCCTACGACGTGGCGCGGCGCCGGGAGTTCAGGGGCAAGTGGGCCGTGGAGCGGATCGTTAGTTGGGCGGTCGCCCATCCCAGGGTGTTCAACCACGTCGCCAAACGGCTCGCGCGCAAACCCGCGCTGGCCGATATCCTGGTCGGTGTTACGGGCGACTTCGTGCCCGCCTCACGGGTGTTGAGACCATCGTACGTTTGGCAGCTCGCGGCGTGACCCGGCAAGTCCTCTCTCCGATCGGTTCCGAGGCGCTCGACTCGCCGGCGCTCGACCCGAGCGTGACCCGGGCGACGCTGTCCGACATAGCCCGATCCAATCTGTTGTTCGGCGGGCGGGGCGCGGTGGCGTACGGCGTCGGGCGCCTGACGGACGGGAGCCGGCCGGATCGCGCGCTCACTCTGCTCGACGTCGGAGCCGGATTGGGCGACGTGGCTCGCTACCTCGAGCGTGATTGGCGTGGTGGCCGAAACGGCCTCAAGGCGGTGGCGCTCGACTGGCATCCCGAGGCGGCCCGGCTGTGCGGCGAACGTGACCTGCTGGCGGTGCAGGGCGACGCGATGCGGCTACCCGTTGCCGACGGGAGCGTTGACGTTGCTGTCGCGAGTCAGCTGCTGCATCACTTCAACCGACAGGCAGCCATCGAAGTTGTGCGAGAGCTGGACCGAGTGGCCCGAGTGGGGGTCGTGATCGCCGACATTCGGCGCTCGCGCCTTGCGTCGTGGGGCATCTGGTTTGCCGCACACGCCCTGCGGTTTCACCGCGTCAGCCGGCACGACGGCGTCGTCTCGGTGCGCCGCGGCTACAAGCCGCGGGAGCTTGGCGAGCTGCTGGGCGAGGCGGGAGTCGACGCCCGCGTCGACAGCCGGCCGGGCTTCCGTCTCGTTGCCACATGGAGGGTGAACGGTGCGCACGCTTGACCAACTCACCATAGCGGCGCCGATGGAGCGGGCGTTCGCGGCAGCCGCCGATGTGGAGCGGTGGCCGGAGTTTCTGAAGCACTACCGCTGGGTGCGCATGCTGGAGCGCTCGGACAGGGGTGGGGTCGTGGAGATGGCTGCGTGGCGGCCCTTCGGACTGTTCAAGTACCCGACGTGGTGGATGTCGGAAATGGAGGTGGATCCCGTCCGGCACCTAGTGCGATATCACCACATCAAGGGCATCACCTCGGGGATGGACGTTGAGTGGCGCCTCGAGCAACGGGGTGACCTGGTGGATGTGACCCTCGTGCACGAGTGGGACGGACCTCGCTGGCCGCTGATCAGTTGGATCGCGGCCAATTGGGTCATCGGCCCCGTCTTCATTCATGGCATTGCCTCCCGCACTCTCGCGGGGGTCAAGCGAAAGGCAGAGTCGTCATGACGGAGGTAGTGGTAACCGGCATCGGATGCGTCACGCCGATTGGTACGGGAGTCGAGGGTCTCTGGTCGGGCCTGAGAGCCAAGCGCTCAGCGGTGCGCACGATTACCCACTTCGATCCGGCGCCGTTCAAGAGCAGGATCGCGGGCGAGATAGACGACTTCAGGCCGCAGGATCATCTGCCCGCCAAAGCTGTGAAGCGGCTGGACCGGTTCTCTGGGATCGGCGTAGTCTCGTCACGGTTGGCGCTGGAAGACGCGGGGCTCGCCGAGCGCCGGGAGGACGGAGACCGCATCGGTGTCATGATGGGATCGGCACTCGGCGGCGTGGCGCACGCCGAGGGGCAGGTCGGCGTCTATCTGCGCGAGGGGCTGAAGGGCGTGGATGCCGCGCTCGCTACGTCCGTATTCGGGGGCGCGGTCTCGTGCAACATCGCGATCCAGTTCGGGCTCACCGGGCCCAACTCCACCAATGCGATGTCGTGCGCGTCGGGCACGGTGGCCGTCGGCGAGGCGTTCCATGCAATTCGTTCGGGGCGTGCCGACATGATGCTCGCAGGTGGGGCGGAGGCGCCGCTCTCGCCGCTCAGCTTCGGGGCCTTTACCATCATCCGGGCCATGTCCACCCGCAACGACGATCCAGAGCGCGCGTCGCGGCCGTTCGACCGGGGGCGGGATGGATTCGTGATGGGGGAGGCGGCGGCGGTGCTCGTGCTGGAGCGCAGGGACAGGGCCATCGCTCGCGGTGCGCATATCTACGCCGAGGTTCTGGGGTACGCACTCACGAGCGACGCCTACCATATGACTGCGCCCAGGCCGGATGGCCGCGAGGCGGCGCGAGCTACGCGTCTTGCGCTCGAGGACGCACACGTTGCCCCACCCGAAGTGGGTTACGTCAACGCGCACGGCTCCTCGACGCCGCTCAACGACCCCACCGAGACGGCTGCCATCAAGCGCGTGTTCGGCGAGCACGCGCCCAAGCTCGCGATCAGCGGCACGAAGGGCTACTACGGCCACGCGCTAGGCGCGAGCGGCGCGCTCGAGGCCGGCATCTGCGCGCTCGGGCTGTCGCGCGGGTGGCTTCCACCCACGGTGAATCTCGACACTCCCGACCCGGCGTGTGACCTCAACTACCTGAACAACGGCGGTCTCCAGGGGAGTCCGGAGGTCGTGGTGTCCAACTCGTTCGGGTTCGGTGGCGTGAACGCGGTCTTGGTGATGAAGAGAGCGGCGTAGTTAGCCGGCAGTTGAATGGGATGCAAGAGGGGGCAGCTCGTGGTGAGCTGCCCCGTTCCGCATTAGGTGTGCGCTAGTGGCTACGGCATCGGCCTGTCGAGGAGCCAGCGCTCGTACCACGCCAGCACCCGCCGATTCCAGTCCACCTGGTGCGCACGCTCCCTGAGGCCGTGCGGCTCCCGCGGGTATATCACCAGCTGGGTCGGGACCTCCAGATACTTGAGCGCCCGGTACAACTCGAACGCCTGGCCCGTGGGGACGCGCTCGTCCCTCTCTCCGTGCCCGATGAGAGTCGGCGTGTTGGCGTTGTGCATGTGGGCCAGGGGCGAGCGGTCCCACACCAGATCCCAGTCGTCGTAGTGCCAGAAGTTCCAATGCACGAGAGCGTTCTCGCCCGGTGTGTCGGTCATGCCGATCTTGGATATCTGGTTGGAGATTCCGGCGAACACTACGGCGGCCTCGAAACGATCGCTGTGCTTGGTGGTGGCCCAGGCCGCGGTATAACCACCGTAGCTGCCACCGCCCACGCCGACTCGCTCGGGATCGGCGTAACCCAGCTCGACCAGGTAGTCGATGCCGGCCAGCATGTCGTCGAACTCCTTGCCCATCGGATCATTGTGATTCCCCTTGGCGTAATCCACTCCGCGTCCGGTGCTTCCGCGATAGTTGGGCATGAAGACCATGAAGCCGCGCTGCGCCAGCACCTGAGCGAGGGTGCTGTACGATGTATTCCAGCCGTCGAGGTATGCCGACTCGGGGCCGCCGTGTACCTGCATCTGCAGCGGGTAGCGCACTCCCGCGCGGAAGCCGACCGGCTTGATGAGAACTCCGGTGATCTCCCATCCGTCCGCACCGGTCCAGGAGATGGACTCTTGCTCGCCGAAGGCGATGCTGGCGAGGTCCGGGTTCGATACAGTGAGCCGCTCGAGAGAGCGCCCGTTGCTGCTTCCCACGCACACCTCGTTCGGGTGAGTCGGGGTGTTGCAGACGGTGGCGTAGCTCCGCCCGTCGTCCGACAGCGAGATCCCACGGAAGATCTGGCCCTCGTCGCCGCGCAGCCGCTTCATGTCGCCGCCGGGGACGGAGACCTCGTAGAGGAACGTACGGGTGCGCTCGATCGTGTTGAGCAGGATCGTGCGATCATCCTTCCAGGTGAATGCGACCGCAGTGCCCTCGTAGCCTTCGGTGAGGTTGGTCGGCGAACCGCTGCCGGCCGCGATGAACAGGCTGCCTGACGCCGGGTCGTTGAGCGAGACCGCGCCGAGCCAGGCGACGTACTCACCACTCGGCGAGATCCGGCCACCCGCGAGCTTGCCCTCCGTGTCGTGGACGATGGTCGCGGTACCGCCGCCTACCGGAACCGTGTAGTGGTCGGTGTACATGTAGCCGTCGTCGGTGAACGGCCGCTCGCCGGCGCGGAACAGCAGCGAGTTGCCGTCGGGCGCCCACGAGAAATCCCGGACGTGGAGGTCGTCTTCCGTGACCAGGTGGCTCTCTCCGGTCACCAGGTCCTCCACGTACAGCCGCGTGATGGTGGTCCAGGTGTCTATCACGCGCTCGTCGAAGCCCTGGCGCCGGGCTTCGGCCACGTCGTCGGGCACGGCGTCGCGCATCGTGTACGCCAGCTTGGTCCCGTCGGGTGAGATGGCATAGCTGCCCACGTTACGAGGCGCGTGGCTCAGCCGCTCTGCCTCGCCGCCGCCCAGCATGAGGGCCCACACCTGAGTGTTGGGATCGTGGCTCGTGCGCCGGCTGCGGAACGTGATCATCCCCCCGTCGGGAGACCAACCCACACCGGATGCCGAGAGGGGCTTGCTCGTGTAACGCCGGGCCTCGCCGTCCCTCGTGGGTACCACCCAGACCTCCGAGAAGGTGCTACCCGGACCATCGTCCGCCCCGCGCGGCACCCGCAGCGTGTAGGCCACGTACTCCCCGTAGGGGTGCATTGCGACCGAGGTCACCTGCTTGAGGTCTACGACTTGCTCGGAGGTGAGTTGGGCGGAGAGTGGGGTGGCGATCAGGGTGAGTGCGAATACGGCGAACGGAATGGCGTATCTGACGGTGCGGTTTGCGAGCATCGGTCTCTCCGGTGAGCACCAGAAGAATCTCGGTTGTCGTACTGCCTGAAGACTAGACAGGGGTACGTGGGGCGGCCAGGTGCCCAACAAGAAAGGGCGACTCCAGAGGAGTCGCCCTTTAATGCTGTCAAAGTTGCGCGCTTCTCCTATGGCGAAGTCGGCGGAAGAGGAAGCGTCAAGTACTTGGCCCGCGCCGCAGCCGCGTTGGCTGCGAGGTCCGCGTCGTCGGCGCCGCCCAAGAGCGCAACCCCAATCGTGTACGACCCTCCATCAGGTATGGCCACGGTACCGTGGCTCATGATGTGACGGATGTCGGCCGGACCGAACGACAGATCCGGATCCACGATTCCGGCCGTGAGGAAGTGGAACCAGTCCGCGGCCGTGGCCGGGTCCACCGGGGACAACGGGCTACCCGGATTGGCGTAGGCGATGTAGTTCGTGACCGCCGCGCCGAGAATGATGAAACCGGCCGGCGGGTCCGCCGGCGATGAGACGCGCGCAAGGCCATCGGCGGACACGTACTCCACTTCGTCATCCGTGATGTCGGTGCCGACGTCGGCGTCCATGATCTGGCCGATTGTCAGGTTGGATATCGCGCCGCCGCTCTGGTTGAACAGCGTGTACCGCACGATGACGTAGTCGTCGTCCGGTGCCCCGGCGAATGCGAAGGACTCCCGAACCGTGGTGATGCCGAGCGTGCTCTGGCCGAACGTCGGCGCCTCGCTCATCACGTTGCGGGTCTGATGATCAGCGCCCGGCCCGGGACCGAACACGGCGATGTCGGTGCCGCTGAACTCCGAGAGTCCGGTCCGGCTGTTGTAGAAGTAGACCGCGGATGTACCGTTGCCGTATCCGAGTGCACCGCTGAACAGAAGATCCGTACCACTGAAGTTGGCGCCCGACATCAGCCCCGGATCGAGTTGCAAGTGGTAGTTGTTCACGTCCACTGTGGCCTGGGACACGGTTACGAACGAGTACGCCGTGAACTCCAGAACGCCGGTTCCCAGCTCGACGCTGGTCTCACCCGGCCCAGGAATGAACGGCCCGTCACCACTCTGATTAGCATGCACGCCGATGCCGCGGCCGCTGGCCTCCACCTTGTTGAGCCCTGAGCCGATTATCCACTGTGCGTTGGCGATGCCGTCGACCGTGGCGACCGTGGTCTCCGTGGAGCCCACCGAACCGGCGCCCTCGGTAACTGTGAAGGTCACGTAGGCGCCAGTGACGTCCTGACCGGCGACGTCGGTGACGCGCACCGTGGTGGGCAGCGTAGCACCCTCCGGGGCCGTGCGCTCCGCGTCGTCTTCATCCTCGTAGTCCATCTGTACCGGGAGGGCTGCACCGATGTCGGTGAAGGAGCCGCTGAGTCCGCCAAGCCGCTTGCCGGCTCCGGCAACGGCGGCGGCTTGCAGCGGCTGCGGGCCCAAGACAGCCGCAAAGGCGCTGCGCATGTCTTTCCAGCGTGCCCGCGCGAAGTTGGCGAGACCGCTCGACTCCAGGCTGGCAGACTCGACTTCGCCCGTGAAGCAAGGCTCTCCACCTCCCGGACCGAGGTCCAGCGGCTCCAGCGCGTCGACGGGCGCACTTGGATTGGTCGGGTCATCCGACTTGTGGAGCAGGAAGCGGCTGAGCTGCGGTTCCTCGTAATCCAGCTCGTCGAAGCAGGCCGTCACCTCGACGGGCAGGACGAAGCTCCCGGCCGGCTCGCGGGTGTAGTCGTAGCAGCCACCGAGCTGCGGGTTGTCGATGAGGAACCCGCAGGAAGCGTCTCCTTCCTTTCGCGTGATCTTGATTACTACGGTCTCCTCGACTGAACCGGCTTGCCAGTCCACGGTGGCGTCGCCGGAGGGCAGTTCGGCCGATCCAGGGGCCCCGGGATCTACCGGTGCCGCCGTGCCTTCCGGCAGGCCTACGAATTCGCGTACCAGCTCATAGAACCGCGTGTAGGCGTCGGCTCTGGGCTCGTCATCAGGGTGAAGGAGAGCATCGGAGAGGAGCAGTGCCGTGGCCAGGTCGAGCAGCTCCAGTGCCTTCTCCTGCGCCAGTTCGACGTCTCCGTCCGACAGCAGGTCCTTGACCTCGGAGAACAACGCATGGGCCTGGGCCTTATCCGGCTGCGGGAAGAGGGCGTTGATGAGCTTGTTGATCTGGGCCTGCGGTGCGGTCTGTTTCGGGATCTGAGACTTCTTCAACTCTGCCCCGGTGGGGTCGACGCCGCCGTCCGCACAGCCCAGTGCGAAGACGGTTCCGGCGACAAGCATCAGTGGTAGTAAGCGGCGGCGCACATAGCCTCCTTTAGGGTTCCCCTGCCCAGGGCCAAAGTGTGATCTACGTCACAAATGCTGTCCCGCTTCCCCGGGGTTGTCAAGGAAAGCCGAGATAATCTGTCGGTGAGGGGTTTGTTGTGAACTCTAAGTGCTTAGGCGGCAATCAGTTAGCAGTGTCCACCAGCCTGCGAAATCCGGGGTGGTCCTGCAGATCCCGCCACCACCAGTAATCAGCCGCGAGTACATCTGTCGGATTTGCGGCCCCGGCGGTGAAGCGCTCGAGCAGTTGGACGGACTCGTCGTAGTCGCCGAGGAGGGTGCGCATGTAGGCCTCGATGAAGACCAGGTTCTGGTCCGGATCGAGCTCGAATCCGGCTCTGGCGCCGGTCAGTACCTGGCGCGCGCTGTCGGGCATCTCCGCGCGAGCGAGAACGCCTCCCAGGATCATCTCCCCGCGGTGCTGTTGATGCTCCCGGTCGGGCTCGGGGGTCAGCTCCACCATCTGCCGGTTGAGTCGCCAGGCCTCGTCCACGTCGGGCTCGACCAGGGGGGTGGTCATGACCCAGAGTTGGCACTCCGTGAACCGGTAGTCGTTCGGGAAGCGCCGGTAGCCCTCCGAGCACCACCGGCGAGCCTGGGTGAGGAGCTCGAGGTCGAACGATCCCAGGAACAGGCGCCAGAGCACCTGGTTCGCCACCGCGAGGTATGCGTCTTCCTGGTATGCCCGCTGGGCCGCCCTGAGAGCTCCAGGCACGTCGTCGTCGATCTGGTAGTAGAGATGGCTCAGCGTGCTGTATGCACCAGCCAGTGAGGCGTCCGCGTTGACGGCCGCTTCGAGATCGGCACGCGCGGCGTTCAGCAGGTCCTCGGCCGCATCCGGATCGGGTTCCGTGCCGATGATCCAGCCCCAGTACTGCAGCGTACCACGCAGCTCGAGCGCTTCAGCGTTGTCATGGTCCATCGCCAGCGCACGGTTGGCGTGGCCCATGCCGGCCTCGATCCAGCGCTCGGCCTCGGGCATGTCTGAAGCGAGCCGCGAGCGCCGGTAGGCGATCCTGCTGCGCAGGACGATCGGCTCGGCCCACTCGGCATCCGTGGTTTCCGCGAGTGCAAGGATCGAGTCGGCCCGGTCGAAAGAAGAGAATGCCCCGTCCACATCGTCGGCCTCGAGCAGAGCCTCGCCGTCTTTGCGCAGTCGCTCGGCCTGCTGGACCATAGCCCAGGCTTCGACGCTGGACGTGGCGGCGCGCCGCTCGCGCAGCTCGATCTCCTCTCCCAAACGCTCACGGAGGAGACCTGAGATTTCCTCTGTCACCGAGTCCTGCATGGCGAGGAACTCGCTGGCGGGGATCTCGAAGCTGGCGCGCTCGAAGTCGGCTCCGCTCGCGCCATCCACCAGGAACATCGTAATCCGCAGGCGGTCTCCCGCGGGCATAATGCTGCCTTCGATGAGGGTGCCGGCCTCCAGCGCCCTCGCGATGCTGTCGCGGCTCGCGTCCGAGTCCCTGAATTGCGCAACGCCGTTGCGCGAGACGACCTCGAGGCTCTGCACGATGCTGAGCCGACCAATGAGTTCTTCGGTGAGCCCGTCGCTCACGTAACCCAGGTCCTCCGCCGGGCTCAGGTCCTCGAAGTACAGCACCGCTACGGTCTTGGGGTCGAGTCCGCCCGCGCCCTCCGCGGCACCGCCGCCACGCAGGAAGAACTGCCACCCCGCGGCCGCCAAACCCACCGCTACTGCCGCCGATGCGGCGATCCACACGCTGCGACGCGACTTCCGGGCCCCCCGGCGCTGCAGGGTGGGGGAAGACATGGTCCGGGAAGCCCTGCGCAGCGGCACGGCGCCGCTGTCCAGGAGGTCGAGCGCCTCCTCGAACTCGCCGGCGGTCTTGAAGCGATCGGCCGGGGCCTTCTCCATCGCCGTCAGGATGGCGTCCTCGAGCTCGGGCGGTATGGACTGCCGCATGATCCCCGGGGGAGTGACCGCGTCCATCGTGTGGCGCGCGATGATGGACTGTGCATTGGGTCCGGTGAACGGGATCTGACCGACGAGCATCTCGTACAGCACGCAACCCAGCGCGTAGATGTCGCTGCGGCCGTCCACTCGCTCGTCGCCCACCGCCTGCTCCGGGCTCATGTAAGCCGGGGTACCCACCGACATTCCGGTTTGCGTGAGCTTCTCGGTACCCGCCTCGCTCACCGCACGGGAGATGCCGAAATCGGCCACGACCGCATGTCCACCGGAGAGCATGATGTTGGCGGGTTTGATGTCGCGGTGAATCAGCCCGTAGCTGTGTGCGTACGCGAGCGCGCTGGCTACCTCGCGCGCGATGCGAACCGCATCGTGGAGCGAGAGCTGCTGCTCGCGATGGATCATCTCTGCGAGCGACTCTCCCTCTACATACGGCATGACGTAGAACAGGAAGTTGTCTGCCTCCCCGGAATCGTACAGCGGGAGAATATGCGGATGGGTCAGCTTGGCGGTGATCTGGATCTCGCGCAGGAACCGCTCGTGACCGAGCGAGGCGGCGATCTCGGGCTGCATGACCTTGATGGCCACCATCCGGTCATGCTTGAGATCCTTGGCCAGATAGACCGTGGCCATGCCACCGGCGCCGAGCTCGCTCTCGACGGCGTAGGTGTCTGCCAGGGCAGTTGTCAGGCGGTCGAGCTCTTCCGTCA
>JBDHIS010000029.1:0-33462 GCA_039587315.1 Gemmatimonadota bacterium
CGTCGTCCGGGCGGCCGCGTCCCACCATGTCCATGTTGATGTTCGCCACGATCGAGTCGCGCGGCACCGTCGGGTGGTCGGTGAAGTACGCCGCGCCGAATAGTCCCTTCTCTTCGGCGGTGTGCCACACGAAGATGATCGACCTGCGCGGCCGCTCGGAAGCGAGCGCGAACTTCTCTGCGATCTCGAGCACCGAGACCGTACCGGAGCCGTCGTCGTCGGCACCGTTGAACACCGAGTCGACCCGTCCCGGCCGGCTCGCCTGCAGGCTGTCGAGGATGGCGCGGATTTGAGCGATCTCCTCCTCGGTGGGCGGTCGCTGCTGGCTCTCGGCGCCCAGGGGCCTCACCACGGCGTTGAACGCACGCAGCGAGTCGTGGTCCTGTGGGTTGGGCGTCATCCCGACGTGATCGTTGTGCGACCCTATGGACACGAACTGGGCGCGCAGCGACGGATCACTGCCGCGCAGGATGGCGATCACGTTTCGCGCGGGCGCTTCAGGCGAGCCCTTCACGACCCCCAAGTACAAGCTAGCGGTTCTCCCTGCCGCGCCGACCGATGCGTTCTCTGGAGCGGCGCCGAGAAGCTGTGCGGCGACCCGTTCCGTGACCAACATTGCGAGTGGACCACCGGCTTCCTCATCCTGCTCGTCGTCGAGCGACTCGCCCGGCTGCTGCAGGAACCCCAGGAAGCCTGGCGGCGTGATGTCCAGGGTAACGAACGCGAGCGCCGCGGCAGAGCCGTATCCTTCCGCACCGCCTCCCATTAGTGGCTGCCAGAACTGGAAGTGGGGCGAGCCGTCCGGTCCCAACGGTGCGTCGAGCACCACGAGCTTCCCCTCCATCTGGCTCGGCGCCAGCATCGTCTCCGCGCCGATGCGGCCGCCGTACACTACCTCCACGTCTTCCAGGTTCCCCTCGGCACTGAATCCGAAGAACCCGGCGAACAGGGAAGACATGGGCACAAAGTCGGTCCAGAGCGTGAAGTTGCTGTCTCCGGAAGCGAGCGACGAGGCCGGGTCGATGCTCGTCGTGACGAGCGGAATCGTCTGGAAGTAGGTGCCGTTCTCACCGGCCGGCTCGAGTCCCATTCGCTGCAACTCCGCCGCTATGTACTCGGTCGCCATGTAGTTGCCGCGCGTCCCCGATTCCCGGCCCATCATCGAGTCGTGGGCGTAGGCCGTGAGCCGGTCGTTCAGGTCGGCGGGCGTGATGGCCGCGCCTGGCGCGGCCGGCGCCGCAGGGGCCGGGGCCGGCTCGACCGCCGGGGATGGTGCTGCCTGGGGCTGGGAGCAGCCGAAGGCTGGTACCACGGCGAGAGCGGCCACGTACGAGAGGCGTTTGATGCGCGTCACTTTGTTCTCCGGGCTCGAGTCGCTGGCGGGCGCCGCTGCGGGGCGTACCGCCGGGGTTCTCCTATCTACGGCCCGGGATGCTCGGCGGTTCCCGCTCTGTACAGGGTGAGGCGCCCCGGGCGACTGCGGAGGATAACCAGGAGGGCCGTTGGAGGCGAGAAAACGGGGCGGGCCCGGCCGTTGGCCGGATCCGCCCCGCTCAGAGGGCTCGTCGCTGGATTCCGGTTCAGTTCTCGATCCGGAACCTGACGGTGCCGTCCGAGGTGCGGGCGCGAAGCGCCTACTCGCTCACCGCGATCGGGATGCTCACCCGCGTATGCTCCCATTCCAGCAGCAGCACCGTCTCACCGTACGCGGTGGCCTCCGTGCGGAACGTCATTGTCTCGACGTGGTCTTCCAGCCACTCGCTACTGATCTCGGCGCTGCCTATTTCCTGCGCCTTCACCTTCGAACTGTACTCCGCGATGTGTCCCCACTGCGTGATCGAACTGTTGATGATGACCACCCAGTTGCCGTCTCCCGGAATCGTGTAGAGCGAGTACGATCCTGGTTCGATCTCGATCCCCGCAACGCTCAGCGGGACCGAAGTGTGGATCATCGTGGGCTCGTTCGCTCCGGTGCGCCACAGCTTGCCGTAGGGGACTTCACGCCCGCCGATCATCGTGCGGCCGCGCGCCGAAGGTCGCCCGTAGCAGATCTTTACCGGATGGTCGTCGACGCGGAACGTGATGGAGTCGAGCGGACTGAGGCGCTCGTCGGTGGGCATGCCCATCACGATGCAATGGGCGTCGGTGCCCTGTACCTGAAGCGGCGACGGGAGGCCGGGGTCGCCCTTCGGTATCATCAAGACCAGCAATGTTAGGCCGGCAGCGATCATCGAGTTTCCTCCACTCGACTGGCCCGCACCACCGTGCAGAGTGCGGAGCGAAGATTCAGTGTGTCCCCACCAGCCACATCCCAATCTACAACTGAACATATACCCCATTTGTTCCATCGGGGTCGGTGAGTTCCCTGGGCAGGAACTTTCGAGTTGGATCGAGGTACCGCAACGGAACCACCGGTGATGCCTCCAACACCGGCGTCGGCCCACGTGCGTCTGGCTTAGAATGAACCATGATAGCTGGCCCAGGAGCCCTCCGTCCACCCTGGGGCGCGGCGCTCGCGTCTCTTCGGGTCTGCAGCCATCTTACAGCCCCATGAGAGAACTGCAGGATCGTCTAGGCAAGGCCCTGACCGGGCGCTACCGCCTGCTTCGAGAGATCGGGCGGGGCGGTGCGGCCATCATCTACCTGGCCGACGACCTGAAGCACGACCGCCGCGTGGCGCTGAAGGTCTTCCGTCCCGACCTCGCGGCCAGCCTCGGGTCGACCCGCTTCCTGCGCGAGATCAAGATCGCAGCCAAGTTGTCGCACCCGCACATCCTCCCCGTGCACGATTCCGGTGAGGCCGGCGGGTTCCTGTACTACGTAATGCCGGTCGTGGAGGGGCATTCGTTGCGGGATCGTCTCGCCCGTGACGGCGTCATGTCCCTTTCCGAGGTGGCTGCGCTGCTGCACGACCTGCTGGATGCGCTTCAATACGCCCACCAGCGTGGCGTGGTGCACCGCGACATCAAGCCGGGCAACGTCATGCTGTCCGGCCGCCACGCGATGGTGACCGACTTCGGCGTGGCCAAGGCGTTGGAGGCGGCGGCCGAAGGGCGCGAGTCGGACACAGCCGGGCTCGTGCTGGGTACGCCGGCCTACATGGCGCCCGAGCAGGCGACCGCCGATCCCGACATCGATCATCGTGCCGACATCTACGGCGTAGGGGCTCTGGCCTACGAGATGCTCACGGGGCGCACCCCGTTCGAGGGCGAGACGCCGCAGAGCCTCCTCGGGGCGCTCGTATCCAAGGACCCGGACCCCGTGCAGCAGCACCGTCCGGAAACACCGCCCGAGCTCGCGCGGCTCGTCATGCAGTGCCTCGAGAAGGATCCGGACGGGCGGTGGCAGTCCGCGGAGGAAGCGCTGCAGCAGCTCGCCGACCTGGCGGCGACTCCGGCAGGCGGACTCGAGCGGATCTCGGTCGCCGCCGATGCGGCACGCGCCTTCTGGGACCCGAGGCGGCGCATCGCAGCCGCGGCGGCCGCGATCATTCTGGTGGTCACTGTCATCGCCGCGGTACTGGCTGTCGGTCCAAGGACGGGAGTCGGCTCGACACTGCCCGTGATCGTGGTGCTCCCGTTCGAGAACCTGGGCCCTCCCGAGGATGAGTACTTCGCCAACGGCATCACGGATGCAATCACCGCGCGACTTGCGTCTCTGGGTACGCTGGGGGTGATCTCACGAACCAGCGCGATGCAGTATCGCGGTACAGACCTCAGTTCGCGGGAGATCGGAGCGGAGCTAGGAGCGGACTACATTCTGGAGGGCACCATCCAGCGCGAGCGGCCGTCGGACCCGACCAGTCGCGTGCGCATCATACCGCAGCTCATCCGTGCCTCGGACGACACTCACATGTGGGCCAGTGTGTACGACGAGGACCTCGTGGAGGTGTTCCGCCTGCAGTCCGAGATCGCCGAGCGAGTCGCCCGGGCGATGGACGTCACTCTGGCAGAGCCGCAGCGCCAGCGCATCGCCGGCGCTCCGACCACGAGCCTGGAGGCTTACGAGCTGTACCTGAGGGGTCACGACTACCTGGAGGGCAGCCGGGGCAGCGGCGACGCGAATGCGCGGCGCATCGCCATCGACTTCTTCGACGACGCCATCGCGCTCGATGGCGAGTTCGCACTGGCGTGGGCAGAGCAGGCGGTGGCGCACATCTGGTTGTACCGGCACTTCGTGGACCACACGGACCGGCGCGCGCTGCTTGCGAAGCAGGCAGTCGATACGGCGCTCGCGCTAGCGCCGGAGTTGCCCACCGCTCACCTGGCGCGAGGCCTGTACTACTACTGGGGACCCGAGTCCGACCCGGCGCGGGCGCTAGAGGAGTTTCGGCACGTGTCCGAGCGCGAGCCCAACAACGCCTACGCGCGCACTCAGATCGCGGTGCTGCAGGCCGCGCGCGGACGGTGGGACGAGGCGGTGGCCAACGCGGCGCTCGCGGTCGAGCTGGATCCGAGGGAGCCGGATTGGGCAGTGACGGCGGGGATATTCCACTTCCTCGTAAGGCGCTACGAAGATGCCCAGCGGTACCTCGACCTGGCGCTCGAGCTGTCTCCCGACAACGCCGCGGCGTTCCAGACCAAGATCGCGCTCCAGCTGCGCTGGCACGGCGACACCGCACGCGCTCACTCGGTGGCCAACGATATGCTCGCCCAGGTTACACCTGGGCAGCTGGCGCTGGCCCTGGTGGAAGTAGCCCCCGAGCTCATCGTGGGGGGAGCCTACGACAGTGTGTTCCAGCAACTGTCTCCCGGCTCGCTGAGCGGGCCCTACCCGTTCGACTACTACTTCACGCTGGCCGAATTCAATCGGCTGCGCACCCGCCCGAGTCTCGCGCGAGCGTACTTCGACTCGCTCGCCACCGCCGTTCGGGCGGCGCCGGCCACGACCGGCGACCCGGTGGTCTCGATGTTCCTGGGGCGGGCCTACGCGGGCATGGGTGACCGATCACTCGCCCTGCGCCAGGCCGGACTGCTGGAGACGGACCTGCTGCAGGCGAACGACGCGCTGTCAGCTCTCGCCGTGCGTGTGAGCCTCGTGTGGATCTACGGGATGCTGGGTGAGGACGACGCGGCGATGGATCACCTCGAAGCGCTGCTCGAAGTCCCCTCGCCGATTTCGATGACGTACCTGCGGATAGCGGCGCTGCCCGGTACGATCCGCCAGCGCCTACGGTTCCGGGAGATGATCTCGGAGGGGGTGCCACCCGCGCCTCCAGTCGAGGCCCGTAGGGGCGGACGGTTGGCGACCATCGCACGCTAGCCGGGTCTAGAGCTTCACGTCTCCGCCGGGGTCACGCCTCTCGAGTTCTTCAATGACTCGTCCGGCCTCGCCCCGGCGTCGCTCCCCCTCTTCCTCGTCGATCTCGGCCCGTCCCCAGTCCGGAGTGTTGGCGTCGTCCACCGGCACACGCAGCACGTCGCTCTCCTTGAGCTCACGTGGCAGCCGCGAGCACGGCACGAGCACGTAATGCCCGCCGTCGTCGACCAGAACCGCAGTGCGATGCTGAATGCGGTCCACAGCGTAGATCAGCTCGCTCGCCATCGCACCTCCTCACGACTCGGTCCGGGTGGCCGCCCGCCGCGCCGGGGCGGCGACCGTCACCCCACCCATCAAAGTTACCGCTCGTACAGGGTTCGGCTATGACCGTCAGTAGCCGTATGTGGCCACTACGTCCCAGGTAAGGTCGCGCAGGACGGCCGCGTCGCCATCATCGTCCCAAGAGGGAATCTGGCCGTCCATGTAGAGCGAGCGGCCGCCGCTGGGTCCGGCGCCGGTGTAGACGATGAGGCTGTCACCGGCAGCAATAGACGCATCGTCGGGGAAGATGTAACAGAACGACGCGGCGTTACACAGGCCCCACCCGCCGATCGCCACAGCGCGTGCGGTGTTGTTCCCGACGACCGCGTGCTCCTCGGGCCCGGCTGGATAAACCCGGACCTCGATTGGATCCACGGCGGAGGGCCCTGGCGCGAGAATGGCCGCGCCGTCCGAGGGCACGAACCGCGTCTCGACCTCGTAGCCACCGTCGTGCCCGCCCCGGATCGTTATGTCTCCGTGCACGTCCGTGCGATACACAGCCTCGGCCGCCGTGTCGTAGTAGCGCAAGGCCCACTCGTGGGGGTGACCGTAGCTGTTACCGCGACCTGAGGAGATCACCACGACGCGCGGCTTCGTGGCGGCGAGCCACGCCGGCGTGACGGCGTCGCGGCTTCCGTGGTGCGCCGCCTTGAGCAGCGTGGCCTGCGGGACTCCGAGTGACAGGAAGTGGTTCAGCTCCTCCGCCTCGGAGTCACCGGTCAGGAGCGCCCGGAACTCGCCGTACTCCAGAAGGAGTCCGATGGAGCGGTTGTTGAGTCCGGTGCCGTCCTCGGGTGGCGGCAGCACCCGGATCGTCACGCTGCCGAGCTCGACGGATCGCTGCGTAGCCTGCAGGTACGTCACGTCCGAGCGCTGCAACGTGGCCATCAGGTGGCTGTAGGTGGAGGTCGTGTGCGGCGCTCCGTTGTCCATGTAGTAGCGGACGGGGAAAGAGAGCAGTATAGCGACCATCCCACCGATGTGATCCGCGTGGGGGTGGGTTGCAACGGCCAAGTCCACGGAATCCACTCCGTAGCGCCGGGCCAGCACGTGGGCGACCGAGCCCGGTCCGGCGTCCACCAGGGCGGTCTTGCCCTCCGGGGAGCGGATCAGCACGGCGTCCCCTTGCCCCACGTCCAGGAAGACGATCTCCACCTGGCCAGGCTGCTGGGAGGAGGCCGGCGAGCAGGCCCAGAATAGGCTGAGGGCGGCGATGGTGAGAAGTGATTTCGGCATGGTCAGTGCGTAGTATGTACCAACTTAGGGCGCGGCCGGGCCCCCTGAAAAGGGGGCTGCAACCGATGGCGCGCATCGCGGGTATACACGGTTGAGCGACCGGCGGGGTAGTGGCCCCAGCGCCGCCCGGGTAAATTCCCCGTGAGGCAACCAGACGGCATCACCGCTATCGAAGGAGAATAGTCCAAATGAGACGTGTTGGCCTTGCACTTATGGCGGCGGTGATCGGCCTGTCCGCCTGCGGGTCCGGCGTGAAGATCCAGACGGACTACGATCCGTCCGCCGATTTTTCGGCGCTGGAGACGTACCGATGGGCGCAGCGTGAGAGCAGGGATGATCTCGATCCGCGGGTCTACAACGACCTGGTCGAGGGACGAATCAAGCGCGCCGTCAATCAGGTCCTGCAGGAGAAGGGCTTCCGTGAAGTGAGCGCCGGCAGCCCGGACTTCTGGATTGCCTGGCACGGAGACATCGACGGCAAGATGAGCCTTACGACGATGAACACCGGATACGGGTACGGTTGGGGGTGGTACGGTTACGGCGGCATGGGAGTGTCCAGTTCGCAGACCTACGTCAACGAGTGGGATGAGGGAACGGTCCTGATCGACGTCGTGGAAGGGGCGGAGGAACAGCTCATCTGGCGTGGCAGCGCCACCATGGAGCTCCGTGAGGGAGGGAGCCCCGAGCAGAGCGACCGGAACGCCTATCAGATCGCCCAGAAGCTCCTCAAGACCTTCCCGCCGGGCGAGGGAAGCTAGGCCGCGGCGGTTCCCGCAGCCGCTGAACGAATTAGCGCCCCTCGCTCGTTGAGCGGGGGGCGCTCTTCGTTGGGGCTCCCTTGAGATCCGGCTGCCCCCTGGAGCGGAGCCATTGCAGCACGGCCCACATGGCCTCGAGATCCTCCCGGTTGTAGGCGATGATCAGGTTCATCAGGGCCTGTCGCTCGAGATCGTCCTCTGTCTCGACTGCCTCCACGTAGCGCGCCATGGCCCAGTCTCCACCCGTGTCTCGGAGCTTTCGCTCGAAGCCGATGTACTTCTCGACGACCTTGAGGCTGTAGCTGGGAAGCGGGAGCGCGATCGACTCTTGAGCCAGGGGGAGGCAGTCGACGAGGTTCTCGAGCACGCGGTCAGCGACCCCTTCGGGGTCGCCGTAACGCTCGATGTACAGCCGGATGTTCGTCTTCTCGTACGAGTGCCAGTGGACGAACGGCAGGTCACCGTGCTCGTCCAGTACCTCGCCCGCGAGGCGGAGGAACTCCAGCCAGCCGTTGCGGTCGCCCTCGGCGCCGAAGTCCGCCACCGCGCTCTGGAATTCGCCCGGGTGTCGTCCGAACACTTGCAGGCCCCACAGGTAGATCTTGGCCGGTTCCCGAAGCTGAGGCGGCATTCCCTCGAGGTCGAACATCACGTAGTCGTCGCATTCGGGGACGGCCGGTGGTTGGATGATGATCTCCCTGCCGTCCACGAGCGCCTGCGCCATGCGCATGATCGATGCCGCCCGCTTGCCCACCTTCGACGGGTGAGCGTCCATTGGCTTCGTGAGCCGTGAGAGACGTTCCTCGGTGAATAGCTCCACCAGCTTGGGATACGTCTCGATCCCGTCCTCTCGCAGCTCGTGGACCATCCACTGGTCCACGCCGTAGACCAGCGCTACGTCCTTGCGGCCCTTCGCTTGTGCCCAACAGCGGTAGTGGAACGGGCAGTCATGGCACTTGGTCCAACCGACAGGCTCGTACGGCTCCTTGGGCAGCCGCTTTATGCCGGCGACGAGCTCGAGCTCCTGAAGGGCGCGTGTGCCTCCCTTGTACCCGAGCTCGACTATCTCGCCGGCGCCGTTGTACACCTCGAGCGCCCGCGGTGGGGTGCCGAACGTGCGCTCGAAAAGCCACCCGTAGAGCTCCATCTGGTAGTGGATCTCCGGATGGTCCTTGTGAGTGATGCGGCGTGCGATCTTGCAGTCCCGAATGAGATACCCGTCACCCCAACGGATCAGGAAGTCGGGATCGCCAGTGACCTCGCAGCGCACGCCATCGATCTCCAGCGCTGCCCTGAGCGCCGGCTGATAGATGACCTCCTGCTCGTCGGCCACAGCCTGGCGGGTGAGCCGCTCGCGTTCCTCGCGCATTCCCGAGTCGAGCGCGACCGCACCACCGAGCGACCCGAGATGAGCGCGCTCGTGCCGCTCGCCGAGTCTCCGGAGCACCTCCTCGTACTCACCCGGCCCCGACTCCAGCTCACCGCGCTGCCGGAGATAGACCCGCAATCCGCACAGGGATGGGCGGTGGTAGGCGTAGATGTCGGAAGCGGAGAGACGCATGCTACAATCTAGCACGCTCCCGGCCGGTGATGATGCCCATACCTTGCAGTCACGGCGTACCAGCGGACACCTTTTCGTCCATCATGCCGAACCACGAGAGCAAACCGGTCCTGACCGAGCGCGAGCGTCGAGTGCTCGCTGCGGTGTGCGACACCCTGCTGCCGGAGATCGTCAGAGATGACGATCCGGAAGGTTTCTTCGCCGCGGGCGCGCGCACGGCGGGCACCGCGGGCAGGGTAGAGTGCCTCATCGAGTCACTGCGCGATCCCGGGGACCGCAACCGCCTGCGCATGCTGCTCTCCGCGCTCAACTCGCCGCTCGTCAATCTCCTGATGAGTGGAAAGCCGGCCTCCTTCCCCGCGATGGGGCCCGCGGCGCGCGAGGCGGTGCTGAAGAGCTGGGCGCATTCCCGTATGTCGATCCGCCGCGCCGGTTTCCAGGCGCTCAAACGCCTGGCCCACGTCTCCTACTACGGCTGGCCCATGGCCGACGGCTCCCACCCGGCCTGGCGGACCGTGGGCTATCCGGGACCGCTGCCCCAGCCAGAGAAGGCGATCGAGCCGCTCCCGACGCTCCAGATTGAGGGCGACACCACGCTCGACTGCGACGTAGTGATCGCGGGGTCGGGCGCCGGCGGTGGCGTGGTGGCGGGAGTGCTGGCGGCGGCGGGACTGGATGTGGTGGTGCTGGACAAGGGTCCGAACCCCGGCTCGCGCGACATGACACAGGTGGAGGGCGACATGCTGGAGTCGCTATACCTGGACGGTGGGCTTCTCATGACGCAGAGCGGCTCGATGCCGGTTCTTGCGGGGAGCTGTCTCGGCGGCGGCACGGTGATCAACTACACCACGAGCTTCCCGCTTCCGGAGCGCGTGCGAGGCGAGTGGGATCGGTTGTCGGGGCTGTCGCTGTTCGAGAGCGCGCGGTTCAATGAGTCGCTGGACCGCGTTTCGATGCGGTTGAACGTCGGCACGCGGTGGACCACGCCCGGCAGGCGCGACGAGATCCTGGAGCAGGGCTGCCGCAAGCTGGGTTGGCACGTGGACCTGATGCCGCGCAACGTGACCGACTGCCTCGAAGGGTTGGAGTGTGGCTACTGCGGCTACGGCTGCAGGCACGGGGCCAAGAACTCGACCGCGCGTACGTACCTGAGCGATGCAGCGGCGGCGGGCTCCCGGATGGTAGCTGGATGCGAGGTCGATCGGGTCATCTCCGAAGCCGGCCGCGCAACGGGTTTGGAGGCTAGTGTCACTCGCTCGGACGGCACGGCCTGTCGGCTCCGCGTTCGCGCTCGAGCAGTCGTGGTCGCGGCGGGTGCGATACATACTCCAGCCATCCTCAAGCGGTCGGGGCTCGGCAACAAGCGAATCGGCCAGGGTCTCCTGCTTCAGCCGGCCACCGCCGTGATGGGGGTATTCCCCGACCGGGTGGAGCCCTGGACCGGTTCGATCCAGACTCGCTACTCCGACCAGTTCGCCGATCAAGATGACGGCTACGGAGCCAAGTTCGAGACGGCGCCGGCTCACTTCGTTCTGGCCGCCAGCGCCTTTGGGTGGGACAGCGCGCGCCAGTTCAAGGAAGACGTAGCCCGGCTGGGGCACCTCGGGCTGGTAGGTGTGCTGCTGCGCGACCGGGATCCCGGAAAGGTGGCCGTGGGCAGGGACGGGCGGCCGCGGGTGCACTACGAGCTATCGCGCTTCGACGCGTTGCACGTGCGGGGCGCAGTGAAGGGTGCGGCCCGGCTGCTCGCGGAAGCGGGCGCCGAGGAGATCTTCACGCTGCAGACGCCACCTGCGCGTGGACTGCCCGGCGAAGGAGCCTGGCTGGACCGCTTGATGTCGGATGCCGACTCCCGCGGGTACCGTTACGCCCGCATGTCGTACATCTCGTTTCATCAGCTGGGCACGGCTGCCATGGGTCGCGATACGGCGCGGTCCGTGGTGGACGAGATGGGCGAGGCTCACGAAATGAAGGGGTTGTACGTGGCCGACGGGAGCGCGTTCCCCGGGTCGAGCGGCGTGAACCCGATGCTTACGATCATGACTATTGCGGATCACGTGGCGCGGGGGATTGCAGAGCGCTGGTAAGAAAGAGCCCCGGGGCGCGAACCCCGGGGCTTCTTCCTGCACTGAGTCCTGCTATCCCTCGCCCTACTGCTACTGCCCGTCGGGATCGGTCATCTGCCCCGGAGCGCGCCGGTCCTCGTAAGGCGGCCGCACCGGTCGGGCCGGCGGGTTCGTCTGGATCAGCAACAGGACTTCCTGAATGGCGCGCTCGAGCTGTGGTTCGCTGCCGCGCGCAAGGGCGGTCGGATCCTCGGGCACCTCGATGTCCGGGTCCACCCCGTGTCCCTCGCGGAACCAGCCACCGTCGGGATCGTACATCCGGAACGTCGGCACCGTAACGCCGCCGCCGTCGATCAGGGGCGGCGCCCCCGAGACTCCGATGAGGCCACCCCAGGTCCGGGTGCCGATCAGCGGCCCCACGCCGGCCTTCCTGAAGTAGTCCGGGAATGCGTCTCCGCCGGATCCACTCCAGGCGTTTATCAGCATCACCTTCGGGCCGAAGTGGGCGATCGGCGGCCAGGCCCAATCCGTCCCGTCGCGCACTGCCCAGAAGGCGAGCGGTGGGCGGTTGAGCAGCTCCACGAACCGATCCGGGATCTGCCCGCCACTGTTCCAGCGCTCATCGATGACCAGACCGTCCTTGTCGATCTGCGGACGCCACTGCCGCAGCAGCTCCGTTTGTCCGTCGATCCCGGTACTGCGCACGTACACGTACCCGACCCGACCGTTCGTTGCTTCATCCACGGCCTTCCGGTTGGCTTCGATCCACTCGAGGTGCCTGAGCCGGGTCTCGCTGGAGAGGGTCTCGACCAGAACGCGCCGGGATCCTTCCAGTCGGGCCCTGTCGTTCACGGTGAGCTCGACGGTCTGTCCGGCCAGCCCCTGGAACGCCGCCCATGGGTCACGGTTCGGATCGAGCGGAATGCCGTTCACGGCGAGGATGTAGTCTCCCTCGCTCACGCCCACTCCAGGCTGGCTCAACGGCGAGCGCACGTCGGCGTCCCACGGCGCGCCCCGGATGACCCGCGCGACGCGATAGGTGCCGTCGTCGAGTTCCCAATCCACCCCCAGCAGCCCAACCCCGCGCCGGGCCGCCGACTCCGCGTCGCCGCCGCCGCGGTAGGTGTGGGAAGCGCTGAGCTCGGATATCATCTCGCCGATCACGAAGTTCACGTCCCAGCGGGTGACCGCGTCCTCCAACAGACGACCGTAGTGCACTCGAACCGCGTTCCAGTCCACGCCGTGCATGTTTGGATCGTAGAAGAAGTCGCGCTCCAGGCGCCAGGCGTCGGTGAAGATCTGACGCCACTCCGCCTTCGGGTCCACCACAGTCTCCATCTCGGCGACGCGGAGCTGCTTGTCCATCTTCTGGTCGGGCTTCACGTCCACGATCGCGAACCGGCTGTTCTGCACCAGGAGGAGTTTCTCACCGTCGGCGGATACGTCGAAGCCATCGGCATCGTTGATGACCGTCTTCTCCTCGCGCTCCTCGAGATCCCAATAAACGATCGGGCTCTCGTCGCCACCGCTCCCGGTGCGCGGCAGGCGACGGAACAACACCTTACCGGAGACAGCGCTGAGGTCGTCGTAGTTGCCCGCCTCCGGGGGTAGAACGGTCACACGCCGCTCCAGGTCCATGAGGTCGATCTCGACTGCGCCGTCGTCGTCCTCGTCGTCCCCGTCTTCGCTCTCGTCCGCCGCAGCCTCTTCGTCGTCGCTCCTCGGCGCCAGCGGGGACGGCACGTCACCCCTAAGGGAAGCGGCCGCGATGTTCGTGGCGTTGGGGTATACCCAGCTGTTGTCGAAGTCGCTGTAAACCGGCCGGAACGACCGGTTCGTGAGGAAGTAGAGGTAGTTGCCGTCAGGATCGAAGGCAGGCTGTGCGTCGCTGTAATAACCGGCAGTGACCTGATGCAGCTGGCCGGACCGAGTGTCGAACAGGAATACTGCGTTGTTGCGGTTTTCGAGGTCGCGGTGATAGGCGAGCCAGCGACTGTCGGAGGACCAGCTGGGCGAGAACGCGTTCAGCGCCCCCTGGAACCAAAACAGCGCCTGGTCTACGTCCGTTGTGCGCTCCCGATCCATGTCGTAGACCCGGATAGTCATCGTCTGGTCCACGAAGGCCAGCTTCTTTGAGTCCGGCGACCATGTGGGCGCATAGCGGAACCCGGGGCCATACGACGTGAGGGCACGCTCCTCGCCCGAACCGTCCGCTGGCCGTACGGTGAGCTGGTACTCGCCGGGGCGGTCGCTCCAGTACGCCACCCACTGTCCGTCGGGTGACCAGGCGGGGTAGCGCTCTGCCACGCCCGAGCTGTTCGTCAGATTGCGGACAGGTCCGTTCTCCGCAGGCAACGTGAACACATCGCCGCGTGCCTCGAACACCGCGCGCTTGCCTGATGGCGAGATGCCCCCGCTGAAGATGAGCTCGGCCACCTTCTCGTTGCGCGGCCGCAGAGTCGCCCGATCCGTCACGACCTCGACGTTCACTTCGCTGATCTGCTCAGTCGTGAGGTCGATCAGGTAGAGCCGCCCTCCAGCCTGAAACACGATGTCAGAAGGCCCCATGGCCGGGAACGTCACGTCCACGTCGGTGAACCGCGTCACCTGGCGCACGCTCTCCGTGTCGAGGTCCAGCGCCCAGATGTTGTAGCGCTGGTTCTCATCACGGTCCGACAGGAAGAAGACGGTCCGTCCGTACCACATCGGCTGTCCGTCATTGGCCGGGTGGTCGGTGATGTTGCGCGACTCCAGGGTCTCGAGGTTGAACAGCCACACGTCGGTAGCCCACCCGCCGCGGTAACGCTTCCACGTGTGGTACTCACGTGACTTGGGCGTGAACGCGAGAGTCGTGCCGTCGGGGGAGAGCGTCCCGAACTCGCCGTAGGCCAGCGGCAACTTCACCGGCAGCCCGCCACCCGGCGCAACACGATAGAACTGGTTGAAGCGCTGGCGGCCACTCTCTCGGGCAGATGCGAACAACAGGGCGCTGCCGTCGGGATACCAATCCAGCATCCGGTCGCCCATCGGGTGGTATGTGACCCGGACCGGCTCCCCGCCCATCGTGGGGACGACGTAGATGTCGCCGTTGCCGTCGTAATTGCCGCTGAACGCGATGTGCGCCCCGTCAGGCGAGAAGCGGGGGAAGGCTTCCTCACCCGCCGGCGAGCTCAGACGGTGTGCCACTCCTCCAGCCTTGGGCACCACCCAGACGTCGCCAGCATAAACGAACGTGATCTGCGTGGCGGAGACATCGGGGTAGCGGAACATCCGCGCGTCCACCTGTGCCTGGGCGGGCGCAGCGCCGAGCAGTGACGCAATGGCAAGTGTGGCGACTCCGTATCGCATTCTAGGGGGTCTCCTGTGGTGCCGCGTTGTCGTTGGCCGAATCGAGAGCGTTAATCTCTCCGGTGTTACGGCCGTTTTCAAGGCTCGATGGACGGCTGTGCAACATTGCCGGCTCCGATCGTCATAAGGGACAGCACAGTCACAAGGAGCTGACGATGTCCAGAATGCACACCGAGTGGCGGCGACGTAACCTGTTGGCTGGCACGGCATTAGCTGCCCTTTTGGCACTTCTTCCTGCGCTCGCGCTGGGCCAGGATGGGCAGCAGTCCACGGCCGACCAGCGGCAGAGCGTGGCGATCACCGTCTACAACCAGAACTTCGGGTTGGTGCGGGAGGTTCGCGACGTGACGCTCGTGCGCGGCACCAGCGCGCTCGAGTTCCGGGACGTGGCTTCCCAGATCCAGCCCGAAACTGTTCACATCAAGGCACTGGGTGGTGGACGGCTCCAGGTCCTGGAGCAGAACTACCAGTACGATCTGCTCAACCCGCAGAAACTGCTCGAGAAGTACGTAGGCAGAACGGTCACCGTATATCGCTACAACTCCAAGACGGGCCGGGACGAGGAATACGAGGCCGAAGTTCTGTCGGTGAACGGCGGGCCCATTCTCAGGATCGGGGACGAGATCACGTTCAACTTCCCGGGGCGGTTCTCGTTTCCGGAGATCCCCGAGAACCTCATCGCCAAGCCCACGCTGGTGTGGCTCCTGGATAGCCGTGAGACGCGGCAGCAGCTGGAGGTCTCCTATCTCACGCATGGTCTCAACTGGAAGGCCGACTACGTCTTCGTGATCAATGAGGACGACACGCTCGGCGACCTGACCGGCTGGGTGACCCTCACGAATCAAAGCGGTACGACCTACGAGAACGCGCAGTTGAAACTGGTGGCCGGCGACGTCCAACGCGTGACCGGACAGATGCAGCGCCGCATGGAGATGGACGCGTTGCGCTCGGCAGTGGCGGAGGAGCAGTTCGTGGAGGAAGGCTTCTTCGAGTATCACCTCTACACGATGCAGCGTCCCACGACCCTGCGGCAGAACGAGCAGAAGCAGGTGGTCTTGCTCGAGGGCGAGGACGTAGGCATCCGGAAGCGCCTGATCTTCTACGGGCAGCAGTATTGGTACCGTGGCTCCTACGGCCAGATCCAGGCTAACCAGAAGGTCGGCGTGTATCTCGACATCGAGAACACAGAGGACAACAACCTGGGCATGCCGCTTCCAATGGGCGTAGTGCGGGTCTACAAGGCCGACCGATCGGGAGCACAGCAGTTCATCGGGGAGGACCGGATCGATCACACCCCGAGGGACGAGCGTGTCCGCATCAAGATGGGCGAGGCATTCGACGTGGTCGGTGACCGAGTCCAGACCGACTACACCGTGATCAGCAGCTGCGTGTCGGAGAGCAGCTGGGAGATCAACCTGCGGAATCACAAGGACGAAGATACGGAGGTCCAGGTCGTGGAGCCCGTGGGTGGCGACTGGGACGTCCTGGAGTCCAGCCACGAGCTGACGAAGCTGGATGCCTTCACGTTCAAGTATGAAGTGACAGTGCCCGCGCGCGGCGAGACGACGATCGAGTACCGCGTGCGCGTTCGGTGGTGCTAGTACCGGGTGATCAATGGAGCAGTACGCCCTCCGAAGCGAACGTTGGCCACCGCACAGTTCGCTGAGGAGGGCGTACTGCGGAGTGAAACTACCCGGCGCCCGCTGCCGTAGGTTGTGCTGACTCCTACAGGTCTCACGATCCATGACGCGCGCCGGCCTCACGGTCCTTCTGATCCTCGCGGTCACTCCCGCCGCCGTCGCCCAGGAACACGATACCCTTCCCGAACCACCCGAGCCCAAGGCGGGTTGTGGTGCCGCCTTGAACATCGGGCCCGGGTGCAGCGGCCTCAGCATAGGGAACTCGCACCGGTGGAACGGGCTGCGCATCAACTTCATGGATCGTCATGTAGAGCAGATCAACGGCCTCAACATCACGTTCTGGCGCTCGAGCAAGAACCGATGGGCAACCGTGAACGGTCTCTCGGTGGGAGTCGCGCCCGAAGCCGGTTGGTACCACGGAGTGCAGCTCGGTCTCCTTGCCGTGGTGGCCAATCAGGAAATGGTCGGGCTCTCCGCCGGGATCCTGGCGACGGTTTCCGGCGGTTCGATGACCGGACTCAACGTAGCCGGGCTCGCGACGGTTTCCGGTGCCGACATGGAGGGCTTGAACGTGGCCGGGCTCGCCACCGTGGCGGGAGCGGGGATGGTCGGAGTGAACGCGGCCGTACTCGCAACGGTAGCCGGCACGAGCATGGAGGGGCTCAACGTGGCCGGACTGGCTACGGTGGCGGGGGAGAGCATGGTGGGTATCAACGCGGCGATCCTCGCCACAATCGGTGGAACCAGTCTCACGGGGGTGAACGTGGCGGGGTTGGCCGCCGTGGGTGGAGACGAGCTCACCGGTTTGTCGGTGGCGGGGCTGAGTGTCGTGGGTGGCACCACGCTGCGCGGGGTAGGCGTAGCCGGGCTCAGCGTCACCGGAGGGATGGAGATCCAGGGACTCGCCGCCGCGCTCGCACACGTGCGTGCGGGCATGTCCATCGAGGGCGCGACGATCTCGCTGTGGAACAGGACCGACGACCTCTCGGGCGTGGCAATCGGCTACGCCAACACCTTCGAGGGGAGGCAGCGCGGCGTGAGCATCGGGCTCGTCAACTACGCGCTGGAGCTGTACGGCGTGCAGATTGGATTGCTCAACATCGCCGAGAACAACCGCGGGATCTTCCGCGTCCTCCCGATCATCAACGTACACATCGAGTGAAGCCCGGGGCGTAGCGGTAGCCACGCCGGGTCCCGCCGTTATCTTTGTGCCCGACTCCTCAGTGAGCTGACGGGCCTTTGAATTCCAGCGCCGCACTGATAACCGACCCCAACGCCGTCTTCGGCTACATAGCCGCGGTCGCCGGTCTGATTTTCTGGGCGAGCACGCAGCCCCGGTTCAAGAAGCTCTTCGAGTTCACTCCACCGGTCATCTACGCCTATTTCGTGCCGACAATCTCGGCGGCGGTGGGCATCATTCCAGGCGACTCGCCGGTGTACGGGTGGATGACTCGCTACCTGCTGTTGGTGGCGCTCATTCTGCTGATGCTCTCGGTGGATCTGAAGAGTATCCTCCGCCTGGGGCCAATGGCGCTGATGATGGTGGTGGCCGGTTCGGTCGGCATCGTGCTCGGCGCGGTCGTCTCGTTCCTGCTGTTCGGTGCGTTTCTGCCGGAGGAATCCTGGAAGGCGTTCGCCGCCCTGTCGGGGAGCTGGATCGGTGGCACGGCGAACATGGTGGCGATTGCCGAGAGTGTGGGGACGCCGGACGAGCTGATGGGACCGATCATCGTGATCGACACGGTGGTGGGCTACGGCTGGATGGGCGTGCTGCTCTTCTTCAGCGCGTTCCAGCACAAGTTCGACGCGAGAACCAACGCGCATACGGAAAAGGTCGAGGAGACCAACCGCAGGCTGGCCGATCTCGCCGAGCACCGCCACCCGCTAACCACGGCGACCTCGGTCATCATAGTGGGCGTCGGATTCGGCAGCGCGGTTCTCGCCGCAATGATTGGCGATCGGCTACCTGCTCTCGGTGATCCCACGATCATCAGTCACACCACGTGGGCCGTGCTCATAGTGGTGACTGGTGGCCTCGCGCTCTCGTTCACTCCGGTCAGCCGCCTGGAGGAGTACGGGGCATCGCGGTTCGGTTACACGGCGCTCTACCTGCTGCTCGGGGCGATCGGCGCCCAGGCCAACTTGAGGGCGGTGATAGAGGCGCCGGCATTCCTGGCGGCCGGTGTGGTGTGGATAGGCGTGCACGCTCTCGTGCTGCTCGCTGCGGCCCGCATCCTGAGAGCGCCGCTCTTCTTCTTCGCGACCTCAAGCATGGCAAACATCGGAGGTGTAGCCTCTGCCCCCGTAGTGGCCGGGGTTTACCATCGCGCTATGGCGCCGGTGGGCCTGCTCATGGCGGTCTGCGGGTATGTGCTCGGGATCTACGGGGCTCTCGGTGCCGCGTGGCTGCTGGGGGTGATCGGGGGCTGAGTCCGGCGCCCCGACCTCCCCCCAGCGTTTGCCTTCCGTCCAGCTCGACGTCTACCGACTGCGACCCCTCCACCAGCCGGAGTGGATCTTCGCCTCCACGAGGTCGTCTGCGCTGAGTCCGGTGAAGTTGTGGTCCGCGAGCTCCTGTACGAAGTCGGCGTCGACGCCGTGGATTCGCATCCGGATCAGGAGGTCCGCGGGGATGTCCTCGTAGCCCGCATCGGCCATCTCGCGAATGAACTCCCCGCTCACGCCGTGGATGCGCATCTGGCGCAACGTGCCGAATGAGAGATCGGCATATCCCATCTCCGCCATCCCGGAAATGAATCCCGGGCTCATGCCGTGTATGCGCATCTGTACCAGGTCGTCCATGGAGAGGTGATCGAAGCCGGCTTCACTCATCTCGTGTACGAACTCTGCGCTCACCCCGTGAATCCGTGCCCGGCGCAATTCGTTCGCCGACAGGTCCGTGTACCCCAGCTCGGCCATGTCGGAGATGAAGTCGCTGTCCACCCCGTGAATCCGCATGCGGACGAGCGCGTCAAACGACATGCGCGAGAGCCCGGCCGCGGTCATCTCAGCCACGTACTCGGGGGAGACTCCGTGGATCCGGGCCCGACGCAGGTCGTCGGCGGAAAGGCCCGCGTAACCGGCCTCTCGCATCTCGGCCACGAACTCGGGCGAGACCCCGTGGATACGAAACCGCACCAGCTCTGCGGCCGGCAGGTCCGGGTATCCGGCGTCAGCCATCCCGTCCACGAACTCGGGACTCACGTCGTGGATGCGCATGCGGATGAGGTCACGCTTTGACAGGTCTGCGTAGCCACGGTCCCGCATGGCCGTGACGAACCCCGTAGTCACGTCCTGGAGCGTCATCGAGAACTGCTCGCGCTCCGAGATGCTGCGGTATCCCAGCCCCGCCATGCTTGCCAGGAAGGCGTCGCTGCCGGTCCAGACGAACTCACCCCGCGCGTCGTCGCCGTCCTGCTCGCCCTGGAAGACGATCGTGCCGGCCTCGCGACGGAGCTCGAAGCTGACCGTGCCCTGCCGGTTGCTGCGGAGGTCGAGACCCGCGAGCTCGCCGGGGCGGAAGCTGTTCCCGTGATGCACCCGGTCGCCGTCTATCTCGGTGCGCAGCTCGAGGTGCACCCAGGCCGCATCGTTCCAGTAATTGAGCTCGGCTACCCAACGGCCCTGGATCGTGCGCTGCTGGGCCGACTCCTCGGGGAGGGCCGGAATGAACAGGAGGGACATGGTCCCTATTGCCAAGAGCATCTTCATGGTGGTCTCCGGTCGGTGTGTGCCTCTCCAGGGTTGGATACCCCGACCGGTTGTTTGGTTGAACTGGAGTGGGAAGGGCGGGTGGCCCTGCTGCCTAGAGGTACGGCGCCGCCAGCCGGGCCACGCCATCTCGCAGCTTCACCGGCAGTGACCGTCCGTTCACGTCGTCGGCCGTGATCTCTCGCGCGCCCTCCAGCTTGGCGTCGATTATCTCGTTCAGCTGGGCCGCGAGCGCGGTGTCGTAGGCTTCGACGATGATCTCGAAGTTGAGGCGGAGGCTGCGCGAATCCCAGTTGGTGGATCCGAACAGCGACCAGCCACCGTCCACCAGCATCAACTTGGAGTGATCGAACGGCGGTCGGGCGTAGAACACGCGGGCCCCGCGGTGCAGCACCTGCCAGAGCTGCGCTGTGGAAGCCCACTGCACGATCGCCAGGTTGTTCTCCTCGGGGAGGATGATCTCGACGTTCACCCCTCGGAGCGCCGTAACGTCGAGTGCGGTGATGATGCTCGAGTCGGGCAGGAAGTAAGGGGTCACTATCCGCACCGACTTCTGGGCGCAGGCCAGGGCGCCGAGCAGAACGAAGCGTGCCTTCTCGAAGTCCTCGTCCGGGCCGTCGTTCACCGCGCGTGCCGCCACCCTGCCCGCTCCGGCGAGGGCGGGGAACCACTGCTCTCCGTTCAGGTGCTCGTGGGTAGTGTACGCCCAATCCTCGCAGAAGGTGCGCATTAACTGAGCGACCACCGGGCCCTCGACCCGGAACTGAAGGTCCTGCGTCGGATTAGGGGACGGCCTGGCCACGAGGTGCCCCTGACGGATGTTCATCCCCCCCGTGAAGGCGAGCCTCCCGTCTGCCACGAGGATCTTGCGGTGGATGCGCAGGTTCATGTACGGCATGCGCCAGGGCACCAGCGTGCGGCCAAACAGCGCGTGTGGCACACCCCTCTGCTTGAGCTCCCGCTGGATGGGCGGACGGGAGTAGCGCGATCCCACCGTGTCGATCAGCACGCGTACCTCGACACCCCTTTTGACCGCCCGTTCCAGAGCATCCAGAAAGAGCCGGCCCGCGTAGTCGCTGTCGAAGATGTAGGTGCACAACGCCACCGAGCGCTCGGCCGCCTCGATCGCGGCGATCATCTCGGGATACGCCTCTTCACCGTCTATCAGGGGCACCACCGAGTTGCCGGCCGTGAGCGGCCGATCCGCCACCCGGTCGACGAGCTCCGCCAGCGTGTGGAAGTGGCTCACCTGCTCCGGCAGCGTGGCGCGCTCGGCGGGCGCCAGCATGCGGCGGATCTCACCCGAGCCGATGAAGGGTCGCTGGGAGCGCTGCTCAGCTGCCTGGCGCCGGATGCGGTTGATGCCCAGCAGAGCGTAGAGCGCAGAGCCCACTACGGGAGCCAGCCAGACGAGGCCCACCCATCCCACGGCGGCGCGGCTGTCCCTCTTGTACAGCACCACGTGCGCCGACGTGATGATCGACAGCAGCACCGTCAGGATGACGGGGATCGTGCCCAGAGCCTGGACCAGGGACGTGAGGGGCTCCACGGCACCAAAGATATGCTATTGTCCGCAGGTCGTTGATCTCGTTACAGATACGGGAGTTCGTGCCCTCTGGCTTCTGGAGGCTCCCGGGCGTAATTTTGAAGATCGTCTTCCCGAACAAAGGAATCCCGTTTACTTGAGCGCCCTCCCGGACCGCCTGCAAGCCGCCCTGGGTGACACCTACCGCATCGAGAAGGAGCTCGGTGGCGGGGGGATGAGCCGCGTCTTTCTCGCTGAGGAAGTCGCGCTGGGCCGCCAGGTCGTCATCAAAGTGCTTCCCCCCGAGATGGCCGCCGACGTGAGCCAGGAGCGGTTCAACCGGGAGATCCAGCTCGCCGCCAAGCTGCAGCATCCGCACGTGGTCCCGCTGCTCACGGCGGGTGCCGACGGCGACCTGCTGTACTACGTGATGCCGTACATCAAGGGCGAGTCACTCCGGGTGAAGCTCGCGCGCGAGGGCGAGCTCCCGGTGGGAGAGGCTCTGCGCATACTGCGCGAGGTGACTGACGCTCTGGCGTACGCGCACCGCAACGGCGTCGTGCACCGCGACATCAAGCCGGACAACGTGCTGCTCTCGGAGGGCCACGCGGTCGTCACCGACTTTGGCGTGGCCAAGGCGGTGTCGGCCTCGAGCGGCTCGTCCTCATCGCTCACGTCGCTGGGCATTGCCCTGGGGACTCCGGCCTACATGGCGCCGGAGCAGGCCGCAGCAGATCCCCACACCGACCACCGCGCCGACATCTATGCCGTGGGAGCGTTGGCGTACGAGATGTTCTGTGGCCGGCCGCCGTTCACCGCAGCCACGCCGCAAGCGGTAATGGCGGCGCACGTGACCGAGACGCCGGAGCCGTTGACGAAGCACCGCTCCACGGTTTCCGAGGGTCTCAACGCCCTCGTAATGCGCTGTCTCGAGAAGAAGGCCGCCGACCGTTGGCAGAGCGCCGCCGAGTTGGTGCCGCAGTTCGACTCGCTGCTCACGCCGACCGGCGGGATGACGCCCGCGGGCACGGCCCCGGTCTCTGCAGTGAGCCTGGAGACGGCGGTGCGGCAGACCCATCCCGGGAGGGTGGCGGGCCTGTTCGCGCTAGCCGCGCTCGGTGCACTCGCAATCGTGTACCTGTTGGTGCTCCAATTGGGGCTCCCGAGTTGGGTCTTCTACGGCGCGGTCGTGCTGCTGGTAGCGGGCTTCCCGATAATGCTGCTGACCGGTCGCCACGAGCGGAACCGAGCCATCGCGCGGGCAACCGGGGTCATAACCGCCACGCCTGCCGTCGGCGTCCAACGCCACTTCACGTGGAACAAGGCACTGATCGGAGGGGGGGTCGCCTTCGGGGCTCTGGCTATAGTGGCCACTGGCTACATGGCGATGCGCATGCTCGGCATCGGGCCGGTGGGGACGCTGGTGGCGTCAGGAGTGCTCGAGGAGCGCGAGCGGCTCGTGCTGGCGCGATTCGAGAACTCTTCCCCCGACACGACGCTGGCGGTGACGGTCACCGAGCTGTTCCACATCGATCTCACCCAATCCCCGACGGTCTCCGTGATGGAGGCGTCGCAGGTCGGGATCGTGCTGCAGCGCATGCAGCGGGATCCCGAAGAGACGGTGACGCTCGAGCTCGCGACGGAGATCGCAGAGCGTGAGGGAATCAAGGCGGTGCTCTCCGGCGAGATCCGTCCGCTCGGCAGTGGGTATGTGCTCTCCGCCCGGCTAGTGGCGGTGGGGACTGGCGACGTGTTGTGGGCGGGCCGCGAGAATGCTGCCAGTGCAGATGAGGTGATCGGCGCGGTGGACCGGCTCTCGGCGAGCCTGCGTGAGAGAGTCGGTGAGTCGCTACGAACGATCAGGTCGGATCCGCCCCTGGAGCGGGTCACGACGAGCTCTACAGTGGCTCTCAGGAAGCTGGTGGAGGGCACGCGGGCGAACGATCTCGGAGATGTGGACCGGGCCCTCACGCTCCTGGAAGAGGCGGTGGCCGAAGACTCCAGCTTCGCCATGGCGTGGCGCAAGCTGGGGATCGTTCTCAACAACACGGGCCGCGACTTCGAAGGGCGGGACTCCGCCCTCGCAACCGCAATGCGGTTGGGTGACCGGCTCACGGAGCGCGAGCGCTACCTGACCGAGGGGACCTACTACCAACTCGTCGAGAACGACGACCAGGCCGCCGTCGCTGCCTACCGCTCGGTGCTGGACAAGTACCCCAACGACCGCATCGCGCTCAACAACCTGGCCAACATCTACGCCGATCTGGGACGGGAGGAGGAGGCAGTGGAGCTACGCCTCCGGTCGGTGGCGTTGGGGCACGCTCCGGCGGCGACGTTCCAGGGCACGATTTCCTCCCTGTACACGCTGGGCCATGCCGACTCGGCGCGGCAGGTGCTGGATATGTACGCGGAGGAGTACCCCGACCAACCCGCGATGCTGCGGTTCCGAGCGGCGTTCGCCAGCGCGACCGGTGAGTACGACTCCGCGCAGGCCACGCTCGAGCACCTACGGTCATCGCAGCGCGGCAACCCGCAGTGGGAGATGCTGGCGGCATTCGATCTGTCGAACGTATCCGCGGTGCGGGGCAAGATCGACGACGCAATTCGCCACGTACGCGAGGGGCGCGACGGGGCCGAAGCGCTGGGGTTGGAGTGGACCCGGCAGCAGCCCCGGGATTACTGGCTGGGCCAGATCCAGGCCTGGGTAACGCTGTGGTTCGAGGATGATCCGGCGGAGGCGGTCCGGCAGATGGATGCCGCCCTGCGGCACTACCCGATGGACTCACTCCCCCCCGAGGATCGCGACTACTTCGGCTTCGTGAGCTTCTACGCGCGGGCCGGCCAACCGGAGCGCGCCCGGGAGTACATGGAGAGGTTCGAGACCGAGACCGATGCAGAGACGCAGGAGGACGCGGAGGACGGCTGGCACCTCGCACGCGGCGAGATCGAAATGGCCGAGGGGCGCAACGAAGAGGCGATCGAGGAGTACAGGCAGTTCCGTGAAGGCCTCCCGGGTTGTCCCATCTGCGGGCTGATGGAGCTGGCGGAGGCTTTCGACCGCGCGGGCCAGGCCGACTCGGCCCAGGCGTACTACGAGCGTTACCTGGACGCTCCCCAGCTGTTCCGGGGCGGGAGCGACAACGGCAATATGTGGCGCACGCTGCGGCGCCTGGGCGAGTTGCATGAGCAGCGCGGTGAGACCGAGCTGGCCCTCGAGTACTACAACCGCTTCGTGGACCTGTGGCGGGACGCCGACGCAATGCTGGAGCCGTACGTGGAAGATGTGCGGGGCCGCATCGAGCGGTTGGTCGGAGAGGCCTAGGTGAGCGCGCTCCAGGAGCGGCTCCAGGACTTCGTTGGCGATACCTACCGCATCGAGAAGGAGCTGGGTGGCGGCGCGCCGTTATTGCCCCCGGCCTGTTCCGCATGTACCAGGAGGAAAATCAGCTGGGGCAGACGTACAAGCGCATAGGCGAGCTGTACGAGGCGCGCGGTGACACTGCCAAGGCCGTCGAGTACTACAACCAGTTCGTGGAGCTGTGGAACGACGCCGATCAGGAGCTGCAGCCCATCGTCCGCGACGTGCGGGAGCGAATCGCGCGCCTGGTGGGAGAGGGGTAGGGCGCTCGACCGCACGCCGATACGAGAGCGGGAGGCGCAAAACCACGCGCCTCCCGCTTTCTCTTTGATCCAAGGGGCCGCCGCCCCGTCGAGCAGCGCCTAGTTCGTACCCAGCTCGCTGAGTACGTTACCGTCCGCGTCGATCAGGTACATCGGGCCGATTCCCAGCTCGCGGATGCCGGACTCGATCTTCTCGCGGTCTCCGACCACTACCCATACCACGTTGTCGGGGTGGACTACGATGTCCGCCGCTTCCTGGATCTGGCCCAAACTCAGCGCCCGGACTTCGCCCGCGTACGTATCGAAGTACCGATCGTCGAGTCCGAACCGAACGATCTCACCGATGGAGCCGGCTACTGAGCCCGCAGTCTCCCACGAGCCGGGCAGGGTCAAAGTCTTCGTGTTCTTCGCGAACTCCAGCTCCTCAGCAGTAAAGGGCCGGCCGCCGAGTGCTCCCTGGAGCTCACCGGCGAGCTCCGCAACGGACTCCTTGGTCTTGTCGCTCTGCACCGGCGCATAGACGAGGAACGGCCGCTGGCCGCGGGCGTCCCACATGAAGCTGCCCGCACCGTAGGACCAGTGCTTGTCCTCGCGCAGGTTCATGTTGATGCGCGAGGAGAAGTCGCCACCGAGAATCGTGTTCATCGTCTCGACGGCTATCTCGTTGGGATTGGCTTTGGGCGGAGCCACGTGTCCCCCGAATATCACCGACTGGATGGCGCCGGGCCGGTCCATGATGTAGACAGCGGCGCCGGGCTGGTGCGCCACGGTCGCCAGGTTCTTCTGCGGCACATCGCCCGGTTGCCAATCACGGAATAGGCGCTCGAGCTTCGGGCGGATCTCGTCCATGGTGGTGGCGCCCACCACGATCAGGGTGGCGTTGTTGGGCTTGAACCAGGTCTCGTGGAACTCGACCAGGCTCTCCCGCGTCATCTGCTGGACCGATGCCTCCGTGCCCGAGCCGGTGAGCGGGTTCCCGTAAGCGTGGTCACCTCCGTACAGCAACTGGGAGAACACTCGGAGGGCCATCCCGAACGGCTGTGCCTTCTCCTGCTGAATCTGGACCATCCTCTGGCGCTGAAGGCGTTCGAAGTCCTCCTCCGGGAACGACGGGTTGAGCACGACGTCGGCGAAGATGTCGAGCGACTCGTCCAGGTTCTCCGTCAGAGATGAGAAGAACACCGTGGACATGTCGAGGTTGGAGCCGGCGCCAAGCGTGGCGCCCAGCATCGCAAGCTCCTCGCTGATCTCGAGCGCCGTTCGCCTCCTCGTTCCCTCGTCGAGCATGGACATGGCCAGGCTGCTCGTGCCCGGCAGCCCGAACTGATCCGCCGCGTATCCTGCGTCAACCATCAGACGGAGGTTGACGACCGGCACCGCATGGCGTTCGGCGAGCACGATCTCGAGACCGTTGGAGAGCATCGCGCGCTGCATCTCGGGGAAGCTCGCCGTGGGTGGCTCACCCGGCGTCGGCAGGGCCGAGCGGTCCACGGCCGACGCAATGGTCGTGTACTCCGGGAACGGGTGCACCTCGAGTACGTACTTGCCGTCTGAGAGCCACTTCACGGCCGCGTCCTGCAGGTCCCTCGCCGTGGCCCCTGCCACTCGCTCCAGCGTCGTCTTGTAGAAGTCGGGACTGCCCCCATAGACCTCGTTCATCGCGAGTACGTCGGACTTCCCGCCGAAGCCGCCGATCCGCTCCACTCCGCGAACGAAGCGGGCCCGGTACTGCGTCTTCACCCGCTCGAGCTCCTGATTGGTGGGCCCCTCCCGCAGGAACCGCTCGAGCTCCTCGTTGAGAGCACGCTCTACCTCGACTAGTTCCACTCCCGGGCGGGCCGAGCCGCGGATCTGGAGCTGGCCGCCGATCTCACGCAGGCTCACGAAGGCCGAGACGTCGGTCGCTATCTGCTCGTCGTATACGAGCCTCTTGTAGAGGCGCGACGTCTTGCCGGCCGCGAGCACGTCGGTCACGAGGTCCAGGTACTTGGCGTCCAGGGAGGACCATTCGGGGATGTTCCATACCATGTAGACCCGTGCCTGCGGCACGCGATCCTGCATGACCTGGCGGTGCGTCCCGGTGCGCGGTGCCGCCCAGGACTCGTGTTTGATTACCGGCGGGCCCGCTGGGATGTCCCCGAAGTAGGCTTCGACCTTCGCCAGAGCCGTCTCTGCGTCGATGTCGCCCGCGATGGCGATAACCGCGTTCGCCGCGCCGTAGTAGCTGCGGAACCACTCGTGCACGTCCTCGAGGCTGGCTGCCCCCAGATCCTCCAGTGACCCGATGACGCTCCACGAGTAGGGATGTCCGGCCGGCCACGTGTTTTCGGTGATCGTGATCCCGGTCCGGCCGTAGGGTTGGTTCTCGCCCTGCCGCTTCTCGTTTTGCACCACGCCCCGCTGCTCGTCGAGCTTCTCCTGCGTGACCGCGCCGAGCAGGTGCCCCATACGGTCCGATTCCATCCACAGCGCTACGTCCAGCGCAGAGGTCGGGACGTTCTGGAAGTAGTTCGTGCGGTCGTAATTGGTGGTCCCGTTGAGGTCCGTGGCGCCCAGCGGCTCCAGTACCTGGAAGTAGTCGCTGTCGTAGTTCTCGCTCCCGTTGAACATCAGGTGCTCGAACAGGTGCGCGAAGCCGGTGCGCCCGGGCTTCTCGTTCTTCGAGCCTACGTGGTACCACACGTTGACCGCCACGATGGGTGCTTTGCGGTCCTCGTGGACTATCAGCGTGAGCCCGTTGTCGAGTACGAACTTCTGATAGGGAATGTCGACGTCCGGCGCCGACTGCGCCGCGACCGGTGAGCCCACCGCCACGAGGGCGGCAGCAATCAGGAATGTCCGAATGGTCTTCATTGAGATCTCCCAAAGGGCTGGCAAGCAGGTAATGTGCCGGCAGGTGCGGCCCGTATCAATGGGGCCGGAATCCCGTCGAATCGTTCCCGATTGCTACCCTCGAGTCGAGTTGGGGGTTTCATCCCGATCCCATTGGGAGCCGATCCTGCAACCTTCTGGACCGAAGTACCGTCTAAGAGGATATGAACCGAACCGGAGCGTCCCTCATGTTGCAACGTGCGACCTCTATGAAGGTCTTCCTCGGAATAGCGGCTGCCCTGGTCATTGTGGTGCCCACAGCCCTGGCGCAGAGCGTGGCGCAAGATGACGAATGGTGCGACCGCAACCACGACCGGGATCGCGGCTGGGCCTGCGAGGTGCGTGAGTTCACGCTCTCGCCGGGCAGCATGCTCAGCGTGGACGCCAGCCCCAACGGCGGAATCCGCGTCGAGGGCTGGGACCGCAACGAGGTCCTTGTTCGGGCCCGTGTATCGGCGCGGGCCGACAGCGACGGAGATGCCCGAGACATACTCTCCCGCGTATCCGTGACCACCGACGGTGGGATCGACTCCGATGGCCCCCGGATGGGGCACGACGAGTCGTGGTCGGTGAGCTACCGCGTCTTCGCACCGCGCAACTCGAACCTCTCCCTCAGTACCACGAACGGAGGGATCGGGATCGAGAACGTCGCGGGCGACATCGACTTCAGGACCACGAACGGGGGCGTCAAGCTCGATGCGGTTGCCGGCGACGTGCGTGGCCACACGACCAACGGGGGGCTCGACATCCGGCTCAGCGGCAGCGAGTGGCAGGGTGGCGGTCTCGACGTCACGACGACGAACGGTGGGGTGCGGCTCGCAATCCCGGAGGACTACAACGCCAGGCTGGAAACCGGGACCACGAACGGGGGGCTGCGCTTCGACTTCCCAGTGACCGTGCAGGGGCGACTCGACCGGCACCTGTCAGTTGATCTGGGGTCGGGCGGCAAGCTGATACGCGCCAAGACCACGAACGGTGGCGTAGTCGTGCGTCGCAGCTGAGTCGGCCCGGTCACCATATGAAGAAGCCCCGGGGGTCCTGCCCCGGGGCTTCTTCGTTTCTGCGGTCGCGTGGGTAGGGCTAGAACCCCGGTACGAAGCTGAACTGGAAGAAGCCGTTGCGCTCGCGGTTGAACGGGTAGACGTAGTGCACACCGAGGATCAGGAAGCCGAAGAAGTTCATCCGCAGGCCGGCACCGGCGCTGAACACCGGCCGGCTTTGGCCACCGTCCCAGACGGCCCGGTCGTCGAACTGCGGAGTCAGGGCCGCCAAGTATGCGTTCTCGGCGTCGGTGTCCGTGAACCAGGCCATTCCCGCGTCGCCGAATATGTAGGCCTCGATCGGCAAGAACCCGAACAGCCCGCTGCCCACGCCCAGCACGCCGAGCGGCGGGAACCGTAGTTCGACGTTCCCGACCAGCATCTTGGAGCCGAACAACTGGTCGTACGAGTCGCACTGAACGCCCCGAACCGGATCCGGTCCGCACTCCACTCCGAAGTTGTACGACCCGAAGTCGTAGCCCCGTACTATTCCGTCGTGGCCCACGAAGAACGGTTGCAGCCTTCCGTCGTCGGAGTCAGGACCGTAGCGCCCGTTCCCCAGCAGGCGGAACGCCAAAGTGAACGGCCGCACCGGCATGAAGTACTTGCGGATGTCGACCAGTCCCGCTCCGTAGTCCAGCGTGCCCAGAGTGCCCGCCGCTTCCAGGCGGTAGCGGAGCCCGAGCATGGGGCTCGTGACCCCGAACAGGGTTTGGTCGTAGACCAGCGCGAGGCTCGTGTTCCCGAGGGTGAGAGTCGAGTAGAGATTCGGCGGCAGTTCCCAGTCCTGCTTTATCTGGTCTATCTGAATGCCGCTGACGTCGAATACCCTGATCTCTTCCTCGCCATCATAGTTGATGTTCACGAACCGAGCGTTGGCCTCCAGCCGCTGCGCCCTGTTGAGCGGATAGTGCAGCGTGCCGGATGCGATGCGCTGGGTCTGCCTCAGCAGCCTGGTTCGCTCGATGAACGTAGCCGTTCCGGGGGGGCCTTCTTCGAAGAACACCTGACCGGTGAGATACGGGACCTGTTGCAGCGTGACGCCCCAGTTGAGGCGTCTCGTGACGTTGGTGTACCCCACCAGGCCACCTATGTCCTTGAAGCTGCCGCGGATCTCGAGGGCCGTGGCGAGGTTGTGACCGCCGAGCATGTCGCTCCAGAACAGCGACGCGCCGCCCGCTATGTACGTACCGAACCGGTCCGCACCGACGGCGAGCGACGGCTGACCGATGTAGTCGAGCGCGAAGCTGGGCTTGTAGTCCTTTATCGAGAAGCCGGAGCGGTCGCGCGGCAGGCCGTAGAACGCGTTGTTGATCAGGCTCTGTACGTCGTTGGTCAGACGATCGGACGGGGGCAGCAAGCGCGGGTCGATGCCCCTGAACGGAGGCAGCACGGGACCGCCGTCCAACACGTCCGGCTGATCCAGCATGTAGATGGCGTTGATGTCGTCCTCGTACACACCTATCGCCAGCTCGCCCGTCACTGCCGCCACGGTGATCGCGGGGCTCAATGACGTGATGCCGCTGACTCCCGTGTACAGGTTCGTGACCTGGAACAGCTCGCCGGTCTCCATCTCGAGCCGGTACACGTTGGAGATCCCGTTCTGGTCGGAGATGAAGTACAGACTCTCGCCGTCCGGAGTCCATTGCGGGTTGATGTGCTTACCTTCGTCGAACGCGAGGATAGGCTCGATCGCGGCCGTCATCGGGTCGAGAGAAGCGAGCTGGTAGCCGTCGTAGATCAGGCTGGAGAGACTGGTGGAATATCGATCCGTCGCGAACGCTATCTGCGTGCCGTCGGGCGACCACGCCGGCTGGAGGTCGGCGAACGCGTCGTTGGTGAGCCGCCTGAGATTGTCTTCCCGCACGTCGTAGATGAACAGGTCCAGCAGCCCCCCGACCAGTCCCGAGAACACGATGTGCTGGCCATCGGGCGACCAACTCGGTGTGAAGATCTCATTCAGCTCGGGGAACGAGGCCTCCCGCCAGGTGTCTCCCGATTCCGCGTCCACAATGGTGAGGACGGGGCGCCCCCTGGAGATCGCTCCGAACGCGAAGTACTTGCCCTGGTAGTCCCACGCGCCGGCCGAGTTGATGAACTGCAGGCTCTCGAAGTGCGGGTCCACGGCGGTCTTGGTGAGCTTGCCTATCAGCTCGCCCGTCCACGCGTCGGCCACGAACATGTCGATCGAGAACAGATCCCGCTCCGAGAGGAAGACGATCTTGCTCCCGTCCGGTGAGAGCGCCGGCGCCACGTTTACGCGCCCCCCGCTCGAGAGCGGGGTGATGAGCGGCCGCCCGTAGTCGGCGGCGCGGCCCGTCATGTCGATCAGCGGCTCGAAGTACGACCGCAGGGAGTGGTGCCAGGCCGAGACGACCGAGTCGGCAGGCAGCCGCAGCACGCGGGCGAACGCGACCTGGGGACCGCCCGCGGCGCGCGAGGCCTTGAGAATGCGCCCCACCACATCGTCACCCCAGCGCCCCGCTATGTAAGACCACAGTGACTGACCGTAGCGGTAGGGGAAGAAGCGCGGGTCGGCGAGTTGCTCGGTGGTCGGGAGCTGGTGGCGCACCGCATCGCGCATCCACATCGCCGTGTTGGCGTCGAGGTAGCCGACCGACAGGTACTCGGCCATTCCCTCCACGAACCACAGCGGGTAGCGCATGACCGTCGGGATGCCCGCCCTGGCGATGCCGCCGCCCTCGCCCGTGATGTCGAACTGGAACGCGTGAACCAGCTCGTGACCGAGGACGTGGTCCGTCTCGGCGAGGGGGCCGGAGAACGGCAGCACGATGCGGCGCTTGAGGATCTCGGTCACACCGCCCGTACTCTCGCCGATGGCCCCCTGAAGCGTGTTGGTCTGACGGAAATGGGGCCCACTGGCGTACAGGATCAGGGGTTGGCGTCCGGACAGGTCGTGGTTCAGCAGCCGGGAGAGTCGGGCATACCAGCGCTCCGCCATGAGCGCGGCGAATTCGACGGCGACTTCTATCTCGGGGTAGTAATAGATGTCGAAGTGCTCGGTCTGGAGCACCTCGAAATCCAGGCTCTCATACTGAACCTTGTTCTGACCGAAGTACTGCGCCTCGGCCCGCTCGACCGGTACCAAGGCAGCGGCGCACACGAGCGCCGCACCGGTCAGCACAGGCAACTTTCGGATCAACCCCATCAAACCCCCAAAGGCGGGCTCTGCTGTCATATTAAGACATTGTAGGGTAGCAAATGTTCCGTACAATAGTGAGCCCCTGAGCGCTGCCGAGTCAGATTCCCGACCGACCGGAAATGAGAGACGCCTTCTCGTGACCAGGAAGAAGCCCCCCACCCCGCAGCGGGCCGCCTGGGAGGCGAGGGCCCGGCTCAAGGCTCTGGCCAGCCCGGTGGTGGCCGCCGGTGGCCGGAGGTTCTTCAAACAGGGAGACGCGGTCCACCTGCTGGGTGTTAGAGCGCCGGTGGTCCGGAGCGTGGCCGGCGAGTTGTTTCGCGAGGTGAAGTCCGATTGGGGGGTCGCGGACGCCGTGGCATTCTGCGACGCGATGTCCCGGGCTCGAGAGCTCGAGGCCAAGGCCCTGGGTGTGCTGCTGCTCGGACGGTACCGTCGCGCCTACGAGCGGCCCTTGCTGCGCCGCACGGAACGGTGGATCAAGGAAGGCCGCTTCGCCAACTGGGCGGAGATCGACTCCCTGGCCCCGGGGGTCGTGACCCCTCTGATCGACCTTTTCCCCGACCTCGTCGCCCGAGTGACGGGCTGGACCTCGTCGCGCAACCAGTGGCTGCGGCGAGCGGCGGTCGTGAGCCTCGTGCTCCCGGCGAGGAGGGGTGAGAAGCTGGAGGTGGCGTACGGCGTTGTGCGGGGGCTGTTCGCCGACCGGGAGGACCTGATGCACAAGGCCTGCGGCTGGTTGCTGCGCGAGGCCGGCAAGACTGACATGGCCCGGCTGGAGCGGTTCCTGCTGCGTTACGGCGGCGGCATGCCCCGCACCTCGGTTCGCTATGCCATCGAGCGCTTTCCCGAGCGCAAGCGCAAGCGACTCCTGGGGGAGACCAGGGCGTAGGCAAGAGGGCCGGCCCGCGCGCGGACCGGCCCCGAACCATGCCGTTCGCCAACCAGTGACTCCTACTGGCTGATCCCTTCCAGGTCGAGCAGGAAGGCATACTGGAACGCCGTCTCGTGGCCGGCTTCCATGTTGATCTTGATGATGAGGCGGTTGTCGTCGGTCTTCATGGCCCGCAGCTTTGCGACCCACTTGGCCGGCTCCCAGTACTGCACCTGGGAGTCGTGCAGCCCCGTCGTCACCAGCAGGTTGGGGTAGTCCTTCGCCTCGACCTGATCGTACGGTGAGTATGAGAGCATGTAATAGTAATACTCTTCATCGTTGGGGTTGCCCCACTCATCGTACTCCGAGGTGGTGAGCGGAATGCTCTCATCGAGCATCGTGGTGACCACATCCACCCACGGCACGCGCGCCACTACTCCGTTGAACAGCTCCGGCTTCATGTTCACGATG
>JBDHIS010000057.1:0-8217 GCA_039587315.1 Gemmatimonadota bacterium
ACAATCGAACGGAAGTCGGCGACTCGGGACCGTGTTGTGGGTCGTCGCTGTGATCCTGATGCTGAGCTCAGCGGTGTACCAGCGCCGCACCGGACCGACCCGGCCAGTGCGGGGCGAGCTGGCCGTGGCCGGCGAGACCCATCGCTATCGCCTCAAGCGCAACCCGTACACGACTGCGGACGCACGCATCGCGATTCCCAATCCCGGACACGACGTGTCGGGCGCCGTGCTCTGGCGGCGCTACCCGACCAGCGACGAATACACGGCGGTGCCGCTGGCGGTAGAGGGCGGGGAGCTCGTCGCTCACCTGCCGGCCCAGCCTTCCGCGGGGAAGCTGGAGTATTACGTGGTGCTGGACACGCCAGACGGGGGTGTCTGGTTGCCGGGCCGCGACGAGACCGTGGTCTTACGGTACAAGGACCCGGTGCCGATCGGGATTCTGCTCGCTCATATCGTGTTCATATTCTTCGCGCTCCTGATCGGGCTGCGCGCCGGCCTCGGGGCTGCGTTTGCACCCGGCAACGTGCGGCGCCTCGCGTGGGCCACCCTTGCCTGCATGACGCTCGGGGGGATGATCCTGGGGCCGATCGTGCAGAAATACACGTTCGGCGCGTTTTGGACCGGCTTCCCGTTTGGCTACGACCTCACCGACAACAAGACACTGATAATGTGGCTCGTGTGGGTGGTGGCAGTGGCCGTGCTTGGTCTCAAGCCCAAGCAGGATGAGCGCGCGGGCAGGTTTGCGGTGGTGATGGCCGCCATCGTGGCGATGGTTGTGTACCTCATACCGCACAGCCTGCGTGGCAGCGAACTCGACTACTCCCAGATGGACCAGGCTGCGCCGTCCGCAGAAGTCGCGGATACAGTCACACCCTGAGTACTCCGACCACTCCCGGACGATTCTCCCCAGCGTGGTGGCTGCCGGGGCCGCACTCCCAGACGGTTGGGGCGCGGCTCCTGCGGCCCCGCTCCGGGGTTCCTCTGAAGCGCGAGCGGGTAGAGCTGCCTGACGGGGACTTTCTAGACCTGGACTGGGCTCCCGTTCCCGAGACGGACGGCGCGCCCGTCCCAGTGGTAGTCCTGTTGCACGGACTGGAGGGTTCGGCCCGCTCCAGGTATGCGCTTCAGGCGTACCGGGCCCTTGGTCGTCGGGGCGTGGCGACGGTGGGGCTCAACTTCCGCGGCTGCAGCGGCGAGCTGGGAACGTGCTGCTCAAGTACCTGGGGGAAGTGGGAGGCGGGAACGGGTCCGGTCCGGCCGTTGCTCCCGCGGCAGCGGCTACGGTATCGGTGCCGTTCGATTTGTCAGTTGGGGCCGACTGGATCGAACGGGGATTCTCGCGCGCGTACCGGAGCTATCTGGTTCGCAAGCTGCACCGCAAAGTCCGCCTCAAGGCCGACAGGCTGCGGTCGCTCGTGGATGTCGACCGCGTGCTCGCCACCCGGACCTTTCGCGAGTTCGACGACCTCGCAACCGCACCGGTACACGGCTTCAGCGGGGCCGAGGACTACTACCGGCGTTCGAGCTCGGCCCGGTTCGTGGAGCGCATACGGACCCCCACTCTGGTGATTCAGTCTCTCGACGATCCGTTCCTGCCCGGGAGCGCGGTTCCTCGGGGGGCGCTCGAGTCGAATGACTCGATCGAGCTCAGGCTGTGCGGCCGCGGAGGACACGTCGGATTCGTGGAGGGCAGCCCGTGGCGGCCCATGTTCTGGGCGGAGGAGACCATGGCCGCGTACCTGGCTGAGCGCCTCGCGGGAGCCCGCGGGCGGGCGGCCACGCACGATTAGATTGCGAGACCCCATCACACAAGGAGCACTTGATGCCTACGAGTAGCGCTTCAGCCACCTGGAACGGTGTGCTGCGGTCCGGCAACGGCCACTACGCCGCCGGTTCGGGAGCATTCGAGGGTGACTACACGTTCCCCACCCGGTTCGAGGGAGCGGCGGGTACCAATCCTGAAGAGTTGATAGCGGCCGCACACGCTGCCTGCCTCAGCATGGCGCTGTCTGCGGGCCTCGAGAAGGCTGGGACTCCGGCCGCGTCGATCACGACTACGGCGTCCTGCACTCTCGAGATGGTGGACGGGGCAGCGAAGATCACCAAGATGCGGCTCGAGGTGCGGGGCAGCGTTGACGGCATAGACAACGATGCCTTCGTGCAGGCGGCAGACGGGGCGAAGCAGAACTGTCCCGTGTCCAAGGCTCTCAAGGGCAATCTCGACTTCGAGTTGGACGCGGCCCTGGAGTCGTGAAGGCCGTGCCGGTCCCGCAGCGCATCCATCGCGGTGAGCGGGACGTAGTGATCACCTGGGCGGAGGAGCACGTCGGGCACTACCCGGCGCGTGACCTCCGCCTCGCGTGTCAGTGCGCGCAGTGCCACGACGAGATGACGGGTCGGCCACTGCTCGATCCGAAGGCCGTCTCCGATGACGTGCATGCCGTGGCGATCGACCTGGTGGGGAGCTACGCGATCCGCATCCAGTGGAGCGACGGGCACCAGACCGGGATCTATCCCTACGACTTCCTGCTTTCGGTCTGTCCATGCGACGTCTGCGTGGCCGGTCGCGGAGGCGGCTGACGTGGATCCTGTCTGCCACACGCTGGTCGGCGCCACCCTCGCCCGGACCGGGCTGGAGCGGCGCACCGCGCTGGGAACCGCCACGGTCATCATCGGCGCGAACCTCCCCGACTTGGACGTGTTCTCGTACTTCGCGGGTCCGGTGACGGCGCTCTGGTTCCGGCGGGGAGTGACGCACGGCATGCTCGCTCTGGTCGTTCTCCCATTCGCGTTGACCGGCGCGATGCTGCTGTGGGACCGCCTGGTGCGGCGACGAGGGGGCCGCGCACCTGATACGGCAGTGGTTCCGGGTCAACTCCTGCTGTTGTCGGCACTCGCTGCGGCGACCCACCCGGTGCTCGATTTCATGAACGTGTACGGTATGCGTTGGTTGATGCCGTTTTCCGGTCAGTGGTCCTACGGTGATACGCTGTTCATCGTGGACCCGCTGATCTGGGTCGTGCTGGCGGCCGGGTTTGTGCTGGCCCACCGGAGGCGCCGCCGGGGTCCGGCGCTCACCGCGCTGGGGGCGCTGGCGGCCTACATCGTCGTCATGGGTGCTTCAAACATGGCGGCGCGGAGCATCGTGCGCTCGGAGGCCACGCTCCATCTCGGACGGCGGCCGGACCGGATCATGGCTGCACCGGTGCCGCTCAACCCGCTGCGGCGATGGGTGGTCGTCGAGAGCGATGATGTCTACAGCTTCGCCGACTTCAACTGGCTCGGCCCGACTCGGCTGGAGTGGCGCGACCACACGATCGACAGGTTCCCAGAGAATCCGGTGGCGATGGCCGCGACCCGCGGGCCGGAGGTGCGGAAGTTCCTCGCTTGGGCGCGGTTCCCGTTCTTCGTGGTGGAGCGCCGATCGGGCGGGCACGTGATCTTCGTGGGGGATGCCCGTTACACGCTGGATCCCGTCGGTTCCTGGGCGGCTACGTCCATCGAGGTGCCGGATTAGCGCGTAGCCGATGGAGAGGGCTGCAAGAGAAACGGGGACGCCAAGCTCCAGCTCGGCGTCCCCGTCCTGCTCTATGACTTCAGGTGGCCTAGTTCGGGGCCAGTGCCACCACGTGAACCTGGTTCCACGGAGCCGTCTCCTCGCGATTGTGACGCTGCACCGCATCGCTCGCGAGCTTGACTCCCCGCAGCACGCTGCGTCGAAAGTCGGTGGGGATCTCATCCGTCCCGGGGGCGAGTGCTATCGAGGCAACGAAATCGTTCATGTAACAACGCCGATCGGAGGGAGTCCCATCCGGACGGGCCAGCATGCGATCGTGTACGATCTCGACGTCCAGGCGGACGCTGTCGCGGTACCTGAACATGCGCGCCACCACGATGCCGCTTCCGATGCCGTCGGGGAACCGCAGGGGGACCGCGAAGCGGCTACCGGCATCGTCGGACTCGCGGGACACCGTCTCGTCCGGAGCGATAGGCTGCAACATGGCCTCCACCTGGGGCGTCAGAGACGCGATGGTCTCTTCCAATTCCCGGTAGATCAGGCCAACGCTGCTGTCAGTGCATCCCGTCATGTTTGGCTCCAGGCGCCTAGCGCCGGGGTCAGTTTCGGTCCGCACACCCATCCCACATACCCAAATTGCGAAAACCGTGCCACGGTTCCCGTGCCGCACGTCACGCTCCGAACCCGTTTGAATATAAGCGATTGCACGCCCAGGTCCGAAGGGGTGCCAAATTGGCGCGTGTTCCACTGTCCCGGTTACGGTACACGAGACAGGGTAGGTGACAGTGTAGAGACGCTGAGACACTGGGTGTCCGCCCAGGGGACAACCCAGGACCGGGCGGCTCTGGCGCGCCCCCGGCTTCCGATCGCTATGATCCCATCTGGCATGGTCTTCTCCGCCTCCTTAGAATCCAGATCGTGATGACGCCAACCCTCACCGACTCGCTGGGCCGCGCCCTCGACAGCCTGCGTGTCTCGGTCACCGATCGGTGCAACCTGCGATGCCGCTACTGCATGCCGGAGGAGGAGTACGTGTGGCTCCCCCGGCAGTCCATTCTGCGCCACGAGGAGACCGGTCGGCTCGTCAAGGTGTTTGCCGGGCTGGGAGTCTCCAAGGTGCGCATCACCGGCGGCGAGCCGCTGCTGAGGCGTGACCTCCCGCGGCTGGTGGAGTTGATCAAGGCTAGCCGTGGCATCACGGACCTCGCCATGACCACCAACGGGTTGGTCTTGGCGTCTCAAGCGGCAGCGCTCAAGGCGGCCGGACTGGACCGGGTCACGGTCAGTCTGGATACCCTGCGTCCCGAGCGGTTTCGCGAGTTTGCGCGGCGCGGGCGGCTGGATGACGTGCTGGCGGGAATCGACGCGGCGGGCGAGGCGGGCCTAGTGAGCACCAAACTCAACACGGTGGTGATCCGGGGCTTCAACGACGACGAGCTGGTCGAGATCCTGGAGTTCGGGCGCGCCAGGGGTTTGGAGGTGCGGTTCATCGAGTACATGGACGTGGGCGGGGCCACGCAGTGGTCACCCCACGATGTAGTGACCCGCGCCGAGATGCTGGAGCTCATTCGGAGCCACTATGGCGGCGCCGATGCCGTTCGAGGTGTGGACGACCGCGGCGCGCCGGCCGAGCGGTTCCAGCTGCCCGACGGCACCACGTTCGGGATCATCGCGTCCACGACCGCTCCGTTCTGCGGCACGTGCGGGCGAAGTCGTCTCACCGCCGACGGCGTGTGGTACCTGTGTCTCTACGCCGACCGCGGGGTGGATCTGAAAGAGCTGGTGCGCGCCGGGGCTACGGACGACGAGATCGCCGCTGCTATCACGGCAGCGTGGAGCAGCCGCTACGACCGGGGAGCCGAGGAGCGCCTGGCTCAGCCTGGGCGCGGGCCGCTGTTCCGGGTTGAGGGACTCCGTCAGGATCCACACCGGGAGATGCACACAAGGGGGGGCTGAACCATGAGTGCACCCAAGTCGCAGTTCTGCCGAGCGTTCCTTGCGATGTTGCTGCCGGCGTTCGTTGCCGCCTGCTCCAACAAGCCGCCCCCCGACTATGCTCCGGATCCTGGGCTCGTGTCGCAGATAACCGAGCTCCGCATGATCACGGGCATGGCACGGGTGTGCCCGGGCCGAACGATCGAGGCCAGGTACCAGGCGGTGTTGGCGAACGGCCGAGTCGTACCGTTTGCCCGTAGTTATGACAAGGACAACCCGCCTTCCCTGCACGTGATCTTCCTGCGGCGTTGGAGTACGGCGGCCGTGAGCCGGGAGAGCGGGGATTGGGATACCGAGGCCGACCCCCTCGTCACCGCTATGGACGGCTTCCAGCTTCACGCGGAGATGCGGGCGAAACCATCCCTGGCAATCTCCACGGTCGTGGAGCCCGAGTACTCGTGCCTGCCCCGTGCCTTCCGGTTCGATGGACCTACGGGCAAGCGCGCCGAGCCCGGTTACCCCGGGCCCGACGTCCTCGTAAGGGTGGGCACGGCGAAGTCGCCATTCTACAACGAGCTGCTCGTGGTGGGGATACAAGTTGGGGACGCCCCCACCTTCTACCTGCTGCAGGATGCCAGGGCGGTGCCGCCCTCCGATTGGCTTGCCATCGACTCACGCGGCGGCCGTGGTGGCCGTGGCCTGACTGGCGAGGAAGGGGCCCGTGGTGCTCCCGGCCGCGCCGGCTGCCCCGGTACCCGTGGTGGAGTAGGGGGGCCCGGAGGGGCCGGGGGCCCCGGGGGCCCGGGCGGCTCCGGCGGACACGTAACGGTCATGGCTCCCACGGAATTGCCGTATCTGGCGGGCTTGATCGAGGGACGCTCGCCGGGTGGGGCGGGCGGTGCTGCCGGCCCCGGCGGCCGGGGTGGCCCCGGCGGTCAGGGTGGGGACGGCGTCATCGTGAGCGGGCGGCGCTGCGCCAGTGGACCCGCGGGAGACCGGGGCCCCACCGGGCCGGCCGGGACCGAGGGACAGGGCGGCGCGCCCGGGCCGCGTGCTCGTGTGATCACGGTCTCCGCCGCCGACGTGTTCGGACAGGCGGTTCCACAGACCTTGCAGGCTCTCTTGGATTACGCGCGCCGCTGACTTCTTAATAACCCGTTCATAGAGCCTACCACGAATCTTGGGAGTTGGCTGTTAGGATTGTGCGGGGCGTGGAGTGGGGTGGTAACCCGTTATGGCGTCAGCACCTGGCCAGTCAGGCCCGAGACGCCGGCCGCGGGGAAGCGCCACCGGCTTCCCGCTCTTCACTTAGGTGAAGGTCAAATCGGCAATCAGGAGCAAAGCTCGTGATCATCTCCGTACCAAAAGAGAGCGGCGCAATCGAGCTTCGGGTGGCACTGACCCCCGATGTCGTGAAGCGCCTGGTGAAACAGGGGCACGAGGTGCGCGTCGAGAAGGACGCCGGCCTTGCCGCCTCCTACACGAACGATGCCTACACCGAGGCCGGGGCGAAGGTGGAGCCCGATGCCGGTGCTCTGTGGCGCGAAGCCGACATCATGCTGATGGTGGGGCGTCCCGAGGGCGAGATCCCGAAGATGAAGGACGGCGGGATCCTCGTCGGGATGCTGTTCCCACTCAGCAACCCCGATCTCGTCGAGAAGCTCGTACAGGCCAAGGTGACGAGCTTCAGTCTCGACCAACTCCCCAGGATCTCCCGTGCCCAGGTCATGGACGTGCTCTCATCGATGAGCACTATAGCGGGGTACAAGGCGGTCCTGATGGCAGCGGCGCACCACGGCAAGTTCATGCCGATGCTGGTCACAGCCGCGGGCACGGTGGCGCCGTCCAAGCTGTTCGTGCTCGGCGCGGGTGTGGCGGGGTTGCAGGCCATCGCGACGGCACGCCGGCTCGGCGCCGTGGTATCGGCGTTCGACGTGCGGCCGGCCGTGAAGGAGCAGGTGGAGAGTCTCGGCGCCAAGTTCATCGAAGCCGAGGCGCTGGAAAGTGAAGGCGAGGGCGGCTACGCCAAAGAGCTGTCCGAAGAGCAGCACAAGAAGGAGCAGGAGCTGCTCCACAACCACATGAAGAACATGGATGTCGTGATCACCACGGCACTCATCCCGGGAAAGCCTGCGCCCGAGCTGATCACGGAGCAGATGGTGAAGGACATGCCCAACGGCTCCGTCATCGTGGACCTCGCGGCGGAGACGGGCGGCAACTGCGCTCTCACCGAGAAGGGCGAAACTGTGGTGCGCCACGGCGTGACGATCATGGGGCCGCTCAACGTGCCTGCCGGCACACCGATTCACGCCAGTCAAATGTACGCCAAGAACATGCTCGCCTTCCTGGGCTCTCTCTTCGACAAGGAGGGGCAGCTCAGCCTCGACTTCGAGGACGAAGTCGTGAAGGGAACGTGTGTCACGCATGAAGGCCGCGTCGCGCACGAGGCGACGCAGCAAGCAACGGAGGGAGTGAAGGCCTCATGATAGAGGAACTGGTTGTCCTATTCGTGATCTTTGTGCTGGCGATCTTCGTCGGCTTCGAGGTCATCACGAAAGTGCCGCCGACCCTGCACACGCCACTGATGTCGGGATCCAACGCGATCTCGGGCATCACCATCATCGGCGCGCTGATCGTCGCCGGGACGGGGGATGTCGTGGTGGCGAGGTACCTGGGCATGGTCGCGGTGGCGTTCGCGATGATCAATGTGGTTGGAGGCTTCCTGGTGACCGACCGGATGCTGCAGATGTTCAAGCGGAAGCCGG
>JBDHIS010000082.1:0-2513 GCA_039587315.1 Gemmatimonadota bacterium
ACGCCAAACCCTGTCGGCCATCCGTAGCGCCTGCGGGCCCGTAGTGGCCACGCGCGGGGACCGGCTAGAGCTCGACACTGAGTGCTGCACCGCCGACGTGATCGACTTCCAGCGGCTCGCGGGCGCCACCGACCGCGAGGCGCTGTCTCGCTGTCTCGCACTTTACGCGGGTGACCTGCTGGAAGATGTGTCACCTCGGGAGGAGGACTTCGAGAGCTGGCTGCGGGGGGCACGCGAGCGGCTGCGGGGTCGGGCTTGCGACGCCATGGACCGGCTGGTGGAGCAGCTCGTCGCCGGGGAGCGCTTCGACGATGCCGTAGAGGCGCTCAATCGCCGGCTGGCCATGGACCCGGCCTGCGAGCCCGCGCACCGCCGGCTCATGGAGGTGTACGCCCGGACCGGACGCCGGACCGAGGCGCTTCGTCAGTACGAGGCCTGCGTGCGCGCCCTGGACCGGGAGCTCGGTGTCGAGCCCGACGCCGGGACGGAGGAGCTCGCCGATGCCATCCGCTGCTCGGACGCCGCGCCGGCGCCGGCGCGTGCGCGGCCGGCCGTGGAGACACCAGCCCAGAATGGGGAGACACCGCGGGTCGCGGTGCTGCCCTTCGAGAAGGTCTCGCCGGACACCGACGACTACTTCGCCAACGGCATCACAGAGGACATCATCACCGCGCTGTCGCGGTTCCACTCGCTGCACGTGATCGCCCGCGGCTCGACCTTCGTCTACAAAGGACAGGACGTGCCCGACCGAGAGGTTGCCGAGGCCCTGGGGGCGCGCTTCCTGGTGCGCGGCAGCGTGCAGAAGGTGGGCGAGCGGGTGCGCATCAACGTCCAGCTGCTCGACGGGCCCGAGGGACTCAACCTCTGGGCACACCGCTTCGACCGCGATATGGCCGATGTGTTCGTGGTGCAGGACGAGATCACGTCCACTATCGTCGCGACGCTAGCCGGCCGCGTGGAGTCGGTGGAGATCGCCCGCGCCCGGAAAGCACCGCCCAAACGCCTCGATGCGTACGACTACCTGTTGCGCGGCAAGGACCTCCATCACCGATTCAACCCGCACGACTGTGCCGCGTGCATCGAGATGTTCGCACGCGCTATCGACCGCGACGGCGGCTACGCCGTCGCCCACGCCTGGCTCGCCTGCGGCCTCGGGCAGGCGATGGTGTTCGACCGCGCGCGCCATTCGCCACCAGGAGCGCGCGCTGTTCCTGAACCCGAACGACGACCGCTCGGTGTGCGCCATGGGCGAGCTGCTGGCCTTTGCCGGCCGGCCCGAGGAGGCCGAGCAGTGGGTGCGCAAGTCCATGAGCCTCAACCCCTACCACCCGCAGCGCTACTGGACCCACCTGGCCCGGGCCCTGTTCCACCAGGGCCGCTACGCCGAGACCGGGGACGCGCTAGACCAGATCGGGCGCCCGCGCAGCGACGACCTGGCCTACGCGGTGGCGGCGAGCGCCATGCTCCAGGACGGTCAGGCAACGGCCCGGAACGTCGAGGCACTGCGGGTTGCCTTCCCGGACTTCAGCGCTGCGGAGTTCGTCGACAACCTGCCCTACGCGCGGGACGAGGACCTGGACCTGCTCCGGGACGCGCTGGTGCGGACGGAGTTCTGAGCGCGGCCGGCGCCGGTCACGGCGGAGCGAGACGTCGCGACCGTGCCCGCCACGAAAGACGCCATGAAGGCGCGGGGGGCTTCCCGGCCCCGCGCCTGCGGCTGCTCTCACGCGGCTGCCGCCACGTCCTCTCTCGCGTCCGCCACGCCGGCCCTCGCGGCAACGACGTGGGCGAAGCGCCTGGCCGCCGTGAACGACGCCCACGCGAGGATGCGGATGAATCGTGCCTCATCCCGCTCCTCGCCGAGCACGTCTCTCACCATCGCATCGGTCACCCGATACGACGCCTTGGCCAGGACGATGGCGAGCCGGGCAATGGCGCGATCCTCGCCTTCGAGCGCCCCAAGCTCGTCGTCGATCCACCTGCCATCCAGGGGCATGGGCTCCCCCTCCCAGGCGCGCAGGGCCTCCACCACCGCGCCGCGCACCCGCGGCGCGATGACCTTCGCGCCCTCACGCTCGACGGTGGCCGCCCACCGGGCCACGGCGTCTGCGACACGCGGGTTACCGGCCGCCCATTGTATGTCCGCGGGCAGCTCCGCAGGAGGCAGCAGCGCCAACGCACGGCCGGGCACGAGCGGAACCCGGCGGGTCGCCTCAAGCTCGGATCCGAACACGCGCAGCAGCCAGGACTTCAGGGCACGCAGGCCGAGGGGCGTACCCACCGGCGAGTCCTCCATGACGACATGGCTGAACCGGTTGATATCACTCATGCCCATGAGCGTGCCGATGACCTCGGGGAGCTCGTCGGGCGTGAACGGCGTCGGTGGGATCTCGGCACCGGGAGGTGACGCCATCGCCCGGACCCACTCCAGGCGGCGGCGCAGCGTCTCGCCGGACGCGTCGAAGCCGTTGCGCTCGAAGATGTCGCTGGCCGCGTCGTGCTCTCCACCGGCG
>JBDHIS010000030.1:0-31113 GCA_039587315.1 Gemmatimonadota bacterium
CAGTTCCCGACGAGTCCGATCGAGAGCGGCTTACCCTTGTCGCGGGCCTCGTTCGCCTGGGCCCACGCGTCCTCCAGCGACTCCGTCATCACATCGAGGTACTTCGTCTCGAGCCGGCGCTGAATCCGAGCGGGGTCCACTTCGATGGCGAGCATCACCCCTTCGTTCATCGTGGCGGCTAGCGGTTGAGCGCCGCCCATCCCGCCCAGCCCGCCGGTAACTACGATCCGCCCCTCGAGCGTACCTCCGAAGCGCCTTGCCGCGAGCGCGCCGAACGTCTCATAGGTGCCCTGGAGAATTCCCTGCGTCCCGATGTAGATCCAACTCCCCGCCGTCATCTGCCCGTACATCGTGAGCCCCAGGCGCTCCAACTCGCGGAACTTGTCCCAGTTGGCCCAGCGGCCCACCAGGTTCGCGTTGGCGATGAGCACCCGCGGCGCGTCCTCGTGCGTGGGGAAGACACCCACCGGCTTGCCCGACTGCACCAGCAGCGTCTCGTCGTTCCCCAACGACTTGAGCGCGGCGACGATGGCGTCGTACGCCTCCCAGCTGCGGGCGGCGCGACCGGTGCCCCCGTAGATGATCAGGTCCTGCGGCTGTTCGGCCACGTCGGGGTCCAGGTTGTTCATCAGCATCCGGAGCGCGGCTTCCTGAACCCAGCCGCGGCAGCTGATGTCGGTCCCGCGGGGAGCGCGGACGGTGCGGGATGCGGTGGCGGTCATATGAGTGCCTCTCGAGCGGCGAGAGAGTATGCGGTCCTGGTTGCCTGCCCAATCATCGGGGGAATATAGAGCGACGCCGCGCCCTCAACGAGGTGCGCGGCGCCGCGGCACTGACTTGGTGTTCGGCTGTGGCTACTGTCTCTTCGTACCCGTCGAGTCCCGTATCGGCCGCAGGCGCCGGAACAGCTCATTGATCTCGGTGGCGCTCAGGCTGCCGGCGGGCCAGCCCTTGGAGGCCCGCATGCTGGCGTACAACCCCTGCACGTAGCCGCTGGTCTGAAAGATCTGAGTCCCTGGAGACGGTAGGCGCTCAGCCCCTATGTCTCGCCGCTGACTCGTCTCGACCCACAATCCCGTGTCGTAGCCCTGCTCCACCACGACGTACACCGAATCGGTCGTGCATAGCCGGCACCATCTTGCCATCACGGTCACTACGGGCATGCCCTCGACCGCAAGCGGCTCGGCTCGGAGGATCTCGTGCGCCTCATCGAGCGTGATGAAGCGGGCGCGGAGCGTCTCCTCCCAGCTGAACATCCGACGCTGGACGGAGTCTATGCTCGCCCGGGGAAAACCGATGCGGCAGGAGTCGCACCGTTGGGGGCTCCCAAACGGGACCCCGGTCAACCGATCTTCCTCGAGGCGGACATCGTGGAGATTCACCGGCCGGCCGTCTACCCAGTAGAGCACCGTGTCGGCCGGAGAGTTGGGCACCAGGAACCTGGTCGTGGCGGGCCCCCAATAAGCGTCGAACTCGCGCCCCTGCACCGAATCGACCTCGGAGAGAAGCCACGCCACGCGGCACTCCGCGCAGTCGAAGCGCTGCAGGTGCGGAACGCCCGACACCGAGTCCCCGCTGACTCTGAGACCGTGCAGGTCGTAGCCCTGGCCACCGACCCAGATCCGCATCCGCGTGCGTTCCGCTACGGGCTGCGGCATCTGCGTGACGGCGGGGCCCCACCCCGAGGGGGGATTCGTGCTGGAAACGCAGGCCGCCAGCCCCCCGAAGAGGAGACTGGCGGCAGCGAATGCTATGCAACGCATCATGGTGCGCTAATGTGGTATCACCGCCCCCTTCGCGCCAGCGGTCTTGATGCCGCCCCCGGGAGCAAGCTCCGGGTTCCCCGGATCGGTCTGGAAACTCCAGTCGAAGATCATGTAGTCGGCACCAACGTGGCTCACGCGAAGACCGCCGTAGCGCGCGAAGCCGTCACCGCCATCCATCTCGAACACGTACCCGAATCCGACCTTGGCCTCGTGTTGTCCGGTCGAGTAGCCCAGCTCAGGCGCGTAGTCGATGGCCGTGAGATCATCCACCGGGCCCATGTCGAGCATCCCGGTTCCGGAGCGCACCGGCTGGAACCAGAACCGCCCGCTCAGATCGCGTGAGACACGGAAGTCGAGGTCGGTGCGCGTTCCGTCCAGCACGAGTCCGAGCTCGCTGCGGATGGCGATGCCGTCGGAGTTCGAGTCACGCCAGAACCTGAAGCCGGCCAGCGACGCGTCCGACTCCATCGTCCACATCACGACGTTGCGCGAGTCGGGGCGCGGCGTGTCCGCCCAAATGTCGGACCACATGCTCTCCCATCCCTCGATGCTCTCCGCCGTCACGCCGAAGCAGCGCGGGAAACCGTTGGGGAGCGCAGACACTATGAACTCGGGAGCGATCGTGGTTCCCTCCAGCCCCCACGCTCCACACACCGGGTCGTCGAGCGAGAACGAGGCGCTGTAGACGCGGTACTGCTTGAACCCCGCGGGCTCGTTGGCGAACGGGTTGTCGGACCAGGCCAGGAAGACACCCTCGTCGAGGCTCGTACCCACGATCCAGGCGGGCGACTCGAGGCGGAGCCGCTCGTCAATGATCACGCTTGGACTCGCCACGCCCTCGAACCCGCCCACATCCACCGGAACGACGAAGTACTCGAGATCGGGGTCGCCGTTGTCGTGGAACGTGATCGAAGTGGTCTCACCGCGCAGCCCGAAGTCCACGTTGAAATCGGGCCGCGAGTACACGCGATAGACCAACAGTGCGTCGGTGAGGATGGGATCCCAGGCGAGCAGGACACCCATCGGCCTCACGGGGTCACCGCTCGGCTCGAGCTCGTAGTAGAAGTTGGCCGGAGCAGGGAGCGGCCCACCTGGCGCGACGACTGTGCTGTCGTTGTTGCATCCGGCCACCCAGAGCATCGCTGCAAACCCGGCGAATATGCGGCGCATTGTGACTCCCCAGTAGGGTTCCACTACCCAGGAGTAGCAGGGACCGTGCCGCGGATTCCTAGTCTCTCAAGTGGTTGTCAGATAATGGTTTGGACCTGCCTGGCCAGGCAGGGATGTCCCCGTGTGAGGACACTGTTGGGGGCTCAGTTGGTGGAGCGCTGGTCGTACTGGAAGCGGATCTCGGGTTGGTCCATCAGGCTGATGAAGAAGTTGAACGCGATGTTGCCGTTCGGAGCCCTCATGAACGCGAACGACACACGCCAGCGGTGAAGGTCGCGGTCGAGACGCAGCACCTGCTGGTCGAACTCCTTGGTCGTGAAGTTGTACTGAGTGTTCCAGTTCACGTTCCAGTGCCGCGTCGGCGCGAACTGGAGGGTCAACCCGACCACCTTGTTGGCGGGCGTCTCTACGGGCACGCCCTCCGCGGTCTCCAGCGGCCGTGTGCGCTGCAGGTCGTATGTGACCGACGCGCGAAGCCCCGCAGCGCGGGGCGTATTGGTGGGAGAAGTGAAGAAGTTACGGTCCAGACGGGTGGTGGGTCCCATGGCCGAGCCCGGCAGTTGGGTCGACTGCTCGGGTCCGATCTCGTCCAGCGCGCCCGGCTCTGGAGGTCCCAAGTCGTCGCGTCCCGTAAACGGCGCCAGGATCCGCTGGAACGTCCCTCCGGTGACGCTGAAGCGCATCGAGAGCGACGTCAAAAAAGGGTCGAACGACGCCGCGTCCGTACCCACGGCCCCATCCCACAAGTCGTGCGTGAGCGCGAGCGAGAAACCCCTCAGCAACTCACTCGTGAACTGGTTCGTCAGCCGCTGCGTGGCCCAGCCGGTGCGCCCCGGTTGCCCGGCCTGCTCAAAGTCGTACGACATCGGCGACGTCTGCCAGCTCAGTATCTTCACCTTGCGCGGCTCGGCCGTTCCCGTGGTGTCGTCCTCGCGGGGTCGCAACTTGGCCTCGAATGTCTGCGACAGGCCCAGTGATATCCGGTGCAACGTGGGGCTCCTCTGGGGTCCGCCGCTCTGCCCCAGCGGAGTGAGCGCGTTCGCGTAGTCCTCCGGGATCTCAGCCGACGGCGCGTATTCCCAGTTGAGGATCGGCGATACGGCGTGGCGCATCCGCGAGTAGGGACCCACGCCGGGATAGAAGCCGAACACCGTCGGGGTGAGCCCCGCGCTCAGCGAGAACCGCTTCCCCTGACTCACCCATGCGCCCAGGGTGTTGCGATTGCGCAGAAAAAAAGGGCCACTCGTGATGTTCCGGACGCCCACGCGAGGCTGGAACCTCCAGCTGGACGCAAACAGCATGGGCAGGTTGATGCCCGTGTTCCAGTCTATGCCGGTGCTGAAGTCCTCCCTAAACGTCCGTGTCAGCGAGTCGTCTGGGTTGTCGGGATCGGGCAGTGTTATGGTCTGCCGCAGGCTGGAGTAGCTCGACGCCACACTGACGTCGTTCTGCCAGTTCCACCGCCCGACCCGAAAAGGAGTGCTGAAGGAGAAGTTGGTGTTCCGCACGTCCGTTCGCACGGAGTCGAAGCGTTCGCCTCCGCCGTCCGGCGGGAGCGGTACCAGTATCGGGGAGCCCTGGCCCGTGACCAGCGTGTTCTGGAGCGAGAACGACGGAGACCACGTCACGTCACGCGCCAGGTTGATGGGCACCGGCGCGAAGCTGATGGACGGCAGCGTAGCGGTCCTGGTCTCATTGCTCAGGTCCTGGTTCACCGTGGCACCGACCGTGAACGTGCCCCAGTCGTACTGCTTGTTGAAGTTGACGCGGCTAGTCAGCAGGGCGGTCTGGACGAACGGGTCCACCGCGTTGCGCTGCACCACGTTGGTCTTGGTGGCAAAATCCACGGCCGCGGTCAGCCTCGTCTTCTGGCCGAACGTCTGCTGATGGTTCCACTGCAGCCTGAGCGAGCGGTCTCCGGGCAGTGTGTCGATGCCCTCCTCCCAGATGCGTGAGATCGACACGCCTCCCGCCATGAACCGCGACAGCCACGAGTAGCGCATCTGCCCGTTCAGCGCGGTGTAGTTGCCGGAGAACCAGTCGACCGACAGCTGAAAGTCGAGGTAGTCGCTCGCGGCCACGTAGAAGCCGATGTTGAAGATGTTGCGCTCGTAGCTCGAGTTGGGCCGCACTATGTCCGAGAGCCCGAAGCGGGGCACGAGCAGACCGCTGCGGCGGCCGCTCCTCATGTCCTGAAAGATGAACGGGAGCCACAGTATGGGAACGTCCTGCACGTACAGCACGGCGGGCCTGGCTACCATCACCGTGTTGTTGACCCACTTCACCTCCCCGGCGGCGAAGTGGTAGTGTGGTGTGGGCTGATTGCAGCTGGTTACGTCGTTCGATGCACCGTAGAGCCTGGTCGAGCCGGAGTCTATCTCGAGACCGGCGCCGCGCAGATACCACTTCACACCCGACTGCTCGAAGCTGGTCAACGCGCCCTCGACGGTGCCGATGCGCTCGCACGTGTCGTAACGCATCCCCTCCCCAACCATGACCGTTCCCTGGTCGAACAGCTTGGGATCCCCCCCGGCAACCATGCGGCACTCGGATTCCCGAAAGGCGATGTTCTCCGCCTCCAGCGTGGCCCCCTCCCGCTCCACCAGCCCCTGACCGATCAGAACGATCTCCTGGGTCTCGCCGAACAGGGTGATGCTGTCGCCCATGTAGCGCGTGGCACGGAACCCGGCGCGCTGCTGCAGCGCGCGAATTATCGAGTCTGCCGATGGGAAGTCGCGCGAGGGAGCGGTGGGCAGTCCCAGCTCACGGGCTTCCGCCGTGTCGAGCGCGCCACCGAGCGAATCTCGCGCGGCTCGCATGCTGTCCCTGGCGGCCTGGCTAGGTCGCTCGAGCTGCGCCTCGGCGCTGCTGGGCAGCCCTCCCAACAGGCAGAACGCGATCATCGCACCACCGATTGTGGCTCTCGTGCGCCGCGTGCCGATCAGCTTCGCGATGAGGATGCCGGCCTCGTAGAGGATCAAGATCGGCGCCATCATCATCATCATCGAGAAGACGTCGGGCGGCGTGAGCAGCGCCGCCATGACCGACGCGAACACGAGCGCCAACGGCCGGTGCTTGGCGAACGTCTTCGGCCGCACCAGGTCCAGCACCGAGAGGAGCACGATCACTAGCGGGAGCTGGAACATCAGCCCGAAGGCGAGGATGAGCCGCGTCGCGAAGCCGAAGTAGGCGTCGGCGGTGATCATCCACTCCAGGAACCCGTACTGGAAGCCGTACAGGATCCGGAACACCGCCGGCAGCACCCACAGGTATGCCATCAGGGCGCCGGACAGGAACAGCCCGAGCCCGGACATGAGCGTGGGGAGGATGTAGCGCCTCTCGTGGGTGTAAAGCGCCGGCGAGAGGAACTTCCACACCTGCGCGAAGATGACCGGCGACGCCAGAACGGCCCCGATCACCACCGCGAGCTTGAGCGTGATGATGAACGCGTCCGCCGGACGGATGATGACCAGCTTGCCGTCCGGCAGATACGGTGCGATCGGCTCCTTGAGCAGGGCCAGAATCTCGTAGCGCTGCACCAGGAGGAACCCGATGACGGCGCCGACGAGGAGGGCCGCAAGACTCCACAGGATGCGCCACCTCAGCTCCTCGAGGTGGTCGAGGAAGGGCATTTCGTTCCTGGGAGTCTTGGACTTCATGGCGATGAGGCCGTGACGGCCGCGCCTCGGGGACTAGGGATTGCCCAGCTTGGTGCGCGCGAGTTGTGCTTCCTCGGAGCGGGGGTATCCCGCAATGACTCGAGTGTAGTACACCTCAGCAGCGCGCTGGTCCCCACGCCGCTCCGCGAGCAGCCCGAGGCGATACAGTGAGGTGGGTGCGTGCCGCGAGTCCGGGTAGTTGCGGATAACGAGGTCGTACGCGGCCGCAGCCGAGTCCGGCTGGGTTTCCTCCCACGTCTCGCCGATGAAGAACTGTGCGTCCGCCGCGAGCAGATGGGTCGGGTAGTCCGCCAGCAGCTTGCGGAAGCCCTCCCGCGCGGTGACCGGACTCCCCCGACGCAGCTGCTGCAGGGAGAGGTTATAGAGCTCCTGCGCGCCGATCTGACCCGGCTGCGCCGCCCGCGCACCGGTGTCGCCCGTGGCAGGCACACCCGGCACGACGTCGAGCCGCGCCCGCTGGTCCAACTGCGCACGCATCTCGGTGAGGCGCTGTTGGCTCTGGCCGGTCAGCTCCTGGATCTGGACGAGCTGGCCCTGCACCTCGGTCATGTCGGTGCGCATGTCACCCTGAAAGGTGGCCAGCCGCCGCTGCAGCACCTGCAGGGAATCCAGCACGCGCTGCTGGTACAGCAAGACCTGGTCAAGCATGACAGCCCGCGCCGAGTCGGCGCGGGCTGTCTCTGCTCTGTAGTCTGCCAGTTGCTCCTCAACGCGCCGCACGTCACCCTTGAGCGCACAGGCGCTCAGGGCGACGCACGCCGCGAGAAGTGCAAAACGCGTCACATGCCGGTCGGACGGACCAGCACGTTACCACCGGCGGCCACAGCGAACTCCGAACGGCGGTTCAGCGCCCAGGCTTCCTCGTTGGAGCGGGCATCCACCGGCTGTTCCTCACCCATCGAGCGGACCGCGATCCGGTTCGGATCGATGCCACGATCGGTGAGCCACTTCTTGGCCGACAGCGCACGCCTCATGCCGAGTGCCATGTTGTACTCATCGGAGCCGCGCTCGTCGGCGTGACCGACGATCAGCATCTGAAGCCCCGCGTTGGCCTGCATGATCCCGAGCTTCGCCTCCAGCCTCTCGGTGTCCACGCCCGGCCGGATGTTCGACTTGTCGAAGTCGAAGTTGACGTGCTCGGCGAGTATCGCGACCACAGCCACGGTGATCTCGCGCTCGCGGCGGGCTGCTTCCTCGCGCTCGCGGCGGACGCGCTCCTCCTCCAACCGGCGCGCACGCGCGACCGAGTCGCGACGGGCCTGCTCGCGGGCGAGTGAGTCACGACGGGCCTGCTCGGCCGCGATCGAGTCCGGGTCGGGCTGCGGTGCCACCTCTTCCGGCTGTCCGCCGCCGCACGCGGCCGCTGCCACCATGACCGCGACGCCCAGCGTCATTGCGAACTTGAGTTTCATTGGGACTCCCATCCTAAGGGTTCGTAGGCTCCGAAATTCGGCGGGACCAAGCCGGCAACCGTGTATCCCCAGCCTGCGTCAGTTGCCGCACCCGCCCCGTCTCAACATCAATCACCCAGATCTGGCGCCTGCCGGTCCGGCTCGATACGAACGCGATGTGCCGACCATCGGGCGCCCAGGTCGGGTCTTCGTTCCGACCCGCGCTGGTCAACTGGCGCACCATACGTGACCGCGCGTCCATTATGAAGACCTGAGGGCTGCCGGCAACGTCGCGATGGAAGGCGATGCGAGTGCCATCAGGGGACCACTCCGGAGCCAATGAGCTCCCGGTCACCCCGTAGTCGAACGGAGCGTATAGCTCCTGCCCCGTCCCATCCGCCGCCATCACATAAATCTGTGGCAGTCCGGCCCTCGTGGAAACGAACGCAATCTGGCGTCCGTCCGGGCTGAACGTGGGTGATAGATTATCGGAAAATCTCCCTACCGTCAAGCGCTCTAAGCAACAGTCACGCGCGAGGTTATAGGTGTAGACGTCGGTCCCGTGGTCCCCGCTGCGCGCGAACGCCAGCAGACCGCCGTCGGGCGAGAAGGCGGCCGCGTAGTTGAGCAGCCCCTCGGTCTCGGGAACCGGCACAAAAACGTCCCCCAAGGGGTCGCCCACGACCAGGCGTCCCCACCCCTCGGAGAGCTCCGTATAGACGATTCGGTCTGCGCTCGGCGCCCACGCCGGAGAGAATGCCGCGACCCCGAAGGGGGAGATCGTCCCAACGTCCGCACCGTCGGAGTCCACGCGCCGCAGCCGGCCGCGCTGGATGAAGAGCAGCCGCGTGGCCGCAGATCCGGGCTCCCCGCTCGCGGCCAGCACCACGTCGTCCGCGAGCCGGTGGACCGACATCCTGAAATCGGGGTCGTCCAGCGGCTTGAGCGGCAGCGCGATCGTGCGGCGGGCGTTCTCGCCGAGCACGTCGTAGACCGTTATCCGAGCGGTCGCCGTGTCGGCATCGGCCAGAATGGCAACGGCGTAGTTGGCGCCCAGGGCGGCGTAGAGCGAGTAGTTGACGAACGGCTCGGCCGGGCCCGTCGTGGCCGCCTCGTCGCCTCCACTGTCAGCCACTCCGGCAATACCCAGAAAGAGGCTGTCTCCGCCGGGGAGCGTGATCATCTCGAACCGGTCGCTGTAGCGAAGATCGCGCTGCAGAATGGCGCGCACCGAGTCCAACACCACCCCCCGCGCCCCACCCAGAACCAGCATCCCGGGCCGCAGCCCGGGCGTATACGTGATCCCGATCCGCACGCCCTGCTCGATGGGCGGGTCCTGCGCCGCGAGCGGGGCTGCGTTGAGCAGCAGCGCTGCGGCTGCTGCGAGGGTCAGGAAGCCGCGCAGCAAGCCCGAGCGAGCCGCGCTGACCAGAAGAGTCATCGAGTGCTCGACGGGTCGAAAAAGAAGCTCACCGGCAACACGTCCGCCGCGTAGCCCTCGGGCAGCGGCCCGAACGCGCCGGCGTTGGCCGCGGCCTCGATCGCCCCCTGAGCCTCCAGATCGAACCCGAAGCTCCCCGAGCGCCGCACGAACTGGAAGTTCGAGATCGTGCCGTCCCTGTGCACGAAGAACAGCGCCTCGGCCCGCAGCGAAACGTCACCCGAGGGCCGCTGCCACCTGCGATAGACCTGCGCCACCACGTTGCGGAGATACTCGGGGTAGGGAAACTCGACGCCCGTCGTCTTTACGGTGGCGGGATCGGTGCCGGTCGAGGGCTCGACGTCCGGCGCGAGCTCCACATCGGGGGTGGTGCGTGGCGCCGGTTCCCGCTCCGCTTCGGGCTCCGGTGGCGGCGCTTCCTCGGCCACCGTGGTGCGGCGCGGCCGCCGGTTGCTGACCGGCGCCGGACGCTCGGCCGGGCGCTCCACAGCCTCGGGCGCGCGGCGCTCCTCCGGCTGCGGGCGGGGGGCGGCCACCAACTCGACCGAGTACACCGGCGGCTGCACGTCACCCACCATGGCGGGAGCCGAGAACAGCAGCCCCAACCCGGCGATGTGCACGGCCAGGGTCGCAGTAAACGCGAACCCGGAGCCGCGAGCGGACTGAGTCCGGCGCTGGGCACGCCGTGCGCGCATCACCGTCGGATACTCTCCTGCTCGGCCACGAGTCCCACGTCACCTATGCCGGCCGCTCGCATCGCGGCCAGCACGCGCACCACCTGACCGTAGTCGACCCGCTGGTCGGCCCTCAGGTAAACGCCGCTCGGCTGTCGCGCCGTGACCATGGCCGGGAACGCCGCGCGAAAGTCATCGTACGAGAGGGCGGTCTCATCTACGAATATCCGGCCCTCCCGATCGATCGACACGACGAGCCCCTCCCTCGGCTGCAGCGGCCGGGCCTCGGCGCGCGGGAGCTGCACGTCTACGCCCCCCTGCATGATCGGCGCGGTGATCATGAAGATGATCAGCAGCACGAACGCAACGTCCACGAGCGACGTGACGTTGATGTCGGCCATCACGGGCAACTCGCCGTGTCCGCGCAGCCCCGACGCCATTGTCTAGATCCTCCCCTCGCGCGCCATCGTGCCGACCACCTCCTGCGCGAATCCCTCGAGCTCTCCGGCGAAGATGCCCAACCTGCTGGCGAACAGGTTGTACCCCATGACCGCCGGAATGGCGACAGCCAGGCCCAGCACGGTCGTGACCAACGCCTCGGCCACGCCGGGGGCGACCGCGGAGATGTTGCCCGAGCCGCCCGCCGCAATGCCCAGAAACGCGTCCATGACGCCCAGGACCGTTCCCAACAGGCCCAACAGCGGGCTCACCGACCCGATGGTCGCCAACCACGGTATGAACCGCGCCATGAGATCCCGCTCGGCGCTCACCTCCTTGGCGAGCATCATTCGCAGCACGTCGAGCTGTGTCTGACTGAGGGGCTGGCGCTGACCCGTCTGCTCCTTGAGCGCGCCAGGACGTAGCTCGGAGAAGAAATTCACGCCCTCGCGAAGCAGCCTGCCGTACGGTGACGGCGGCAGCTTCATCACGGCGTGATACGCATCCTCCAGACGGCTGGTGCGCTCGAGCGTGTCGAAGAACCGGTCCGCCTGGCGCCGCACCTTCCGGAACTGGATCCACTTCAGCGCGATCAGGAACCAGCTGATGACCGAGAAGACGACGAGGACGAGCAGCACGATCTTGGTCGCGACGCTCGAAGTCGTGACGAGCTCCCAGGCGCTCGTCGGGAGCGCCCCTCCCACCTGAAACATCATGCCGCTTCCTCCGCTAACCACTCGTAGGTGCGTTTGAGTCCCGCCACGAGAGACACCTGGGGCTTCCAGCCCCACTCGCGCTCCGCCTTCTCGATCGCCACCGCGCTGCGCTGGAGCTCTCCCGCGCGCTCGGCAGCGTGCTCGATCCCCACCGACCCGCCCGCTGCGTCGAGCAGCGCCTGTGCGAGACCCGTCACGCTCGTCTCGGTCGCAGTGCCGACATTGAAGGCCAGCGCGTCTATGTCGTCCGCCGCGGCCACCCGGGAGCGCGTGGCACACATGTTTGCCTCCGCCACATCAGCCACGTACACGTAGTCGCGGGTCTGTGATCCGTCCCCGAAGATCGTGAGCGGCTCTCCCCGATGCAGCCTGCTTCCAAAGATAGCCACGACACCGGCCTCGCCGTGTGGGTTCTGGCGCGGACCGAAGACGTTGGCGTAGCGCAGGGACACCACCTCCAACCCGTACAGCTGCGCGTATGCCGCAAGGTAGAACTCTGAGGTCAGCTTGCTCACCCCGTACGGTGACACGGGGAGCTTGCGAGCCGTTTCCAGGTGGGGCAGCTCGTCGCTCTCGCCGTACACGACACCTCCCGACGATGCGAACACCGCACGCCGTAGCGAGCCCGCGCGGCCTCCCTCGAGCAGGTTGAGCAGCCCGAGGATGTTCGTGCGGGCGTCGAACGCCGGATCGGCCACCGAGCGGCGCACGTCCATCTGCGCAGCGTGGTGGTTGAGAACCGTGAACCCGCCCGATGCCATCAGGTCGCGCGCCTCGGGCGAGCCAATGTCGGCCTCGACAAACTCGGCACCGTCTGGGACGTTCGAACGCTTGCCGCTCGAAAGGTCGTCCAGCACCGTTACGGCAAGACCCTCAGCCAGATACCGCTCGGCCACGTGCGACCCGATGAACCCTGCACCACCCGTCACCAGCACGCGTTCGGTCATGATCTCGACTTACCCCTTTGAGAGTCCGTTCCCACACCGGCGTTAGTCGTGTGCCTACCGCCCAGATGCACGAAGCCGGCACCAGGTCGCTGCGCGCAGCGCCGGGCACCGGAGGCAATTATAACGCAACGGCCGCGAAAAGCGGCCGTTGGCGCGAAACACTGTATTGTATCCGGGAGAGGCGCGGTGTCCCGCTTCCTCACGACGGCATCTTGCGAACCAACTGCACCGGAGAGCCGGCGCCGATTCCCAGGTCCTCGATGAAAATGACCATGCCCGATGACGAGCGCTCACGCGTGTGCACGATCTGCATGTAGCCCACGGTGTCGGGCTGGATGCCCTCGCGCTCACCGGGCTGCAGAATCATGAACACGTCACCGAGAGCCACCCCGTCGGACCGGCCCTTATCGATGAACATGATGTTCTGCTGCTGCACCAGCGGGTGGATGTCACGGGGCGTTATGATCGAGCCCTCGAGACCGTTCTGCACCGGCACCGGAATCACGTGGCCAGGGTTGACGAAGGGCTCGAGCGGGATGGCGGATTGCCCGTCGCTGACCCGTTGGAACTGCTGAACGATGGCCGCTCGGGCGCCATCCTCGGTTGCCTGTGTAACTACGGCGATCCCCGTAGGCCGGACCACGTTGCCCCATCCACCGACCGAGCGTGGCATCACCACCATCAGCAGCGAGTCGCCCGCCTGGTACGTGGCTCCGCCGGGCGCCTCGATGGCAACCTCACTGTAGATGAGGGTCGTCGAGGTCTCCGACAGGTTACTCAGGGTCGGCTTGCCGACAGCCCGAAGCACCTTGCCCCACGGCAAGTCCTGCTCCTCCGTCAGGAACCCGGCAGCGTAGAACTCGCCGAGCCGAATCGGCCGGTACCAGTAGCCCTCGCCGCGCAGATTCTGAATCGACCCGCCCTGGTAGCCTTTCGGCGCGAACACAGTGGGCGCGGTCTCGGACGGTGGCGGCGGCGGCGGCGCGCCCGGGGGCGGCAGCGCGTCGGGCATCGGAATGCCCTCCGCACCAGGGTCCTGCTGCTGACCAGGCGGCAACACGACCTGCTCGACCTGCGGCGTAACGTCAACGCCGGGCTGCCCCTCGATAGGCTGTCCGATCACCACCTGCTGCCCGGCGGCGTCAGCCGGCCCGCCCAGCCGCAGCTCCTCGCCGGGGAAGATCCAGTGGGGATCTTCCACGACAAGCGTGTTGAGTCGGTAGATGTCAGGCCACAGAAGCGGATCGCCCAGATAGCGTCCCGCCAAATCCCAAAGGGTCTCACCCTCGACCACGACGTGAACGTCCGGCTGGTCGGGGATCTGCAGACTGTCCGGTTCCTGCGCCGAGCTGCCGCTGGCCGCAAAGGCAGCGACCAACAGTGCAACGCAGCTAGAACGGAAGATCGTCGTCTTCCTCATCAAGCGCCTCCGGGAAGTCCTGGTACGACTCCGCTGGCCCGTCCGCGGCGGCCGGCTTGGCACTGGCACGCGCCGGCGCGTCCATCTCGCCCCCCCCACCCCGCGACCCAAGCATGATCATCTCTCGGGCATTGATCTCGGTCGAGTAGCGCGTGTTGCCTTCCCGGTCCTCCCAGGTGCGGTACTCGACGCGCCCGTCTATGTAGACCCGGTCGCCCTTCTTGAGGTACTTCTCCGCGACGTCGGCGAGCCCGCCGCTCTTGTTGTTCCACAGCACCACTCGGTGCCACTCGGTCTTTTCCTGGCGCTCGCCCGCCTGGTTCGTCCACGTCCGGCCCGTGGCCACCGACAGGGTGGCCACCCGGGTCCCGCTGCCGGTGCTGCGGACCTCGGGATCCGCTCCGAGATTGCCGATCAGCATCACCTTGTTCAGACTACGGCTCAATTGCGACCTCCGACGTTGGGGGTGGGACCCGGACCGGCCCAAATTAAGGGGCTTTAAGTCCTTTTGTCAACCAAAGATACGCGATTTGGAGCGGTTCCTTGCGGGGCTCCAATGAGGCCCCGGGACGCCCTCTGTGGATAGACAAACCCTACTCTGCCCACCCCAAAAGGTTCCCGAAGACCCGGCCCAAATCCCCCGTACCGGTTGTCGCGGGAACCAGGGTAGCCCAGGGCCGGAATGGGAAAAATGACCTGTGTCACGCGATAGGACCGCGCGAGGGGGGGGAGGTCGATGGGGCCGGGGAAGCTCGGGGAAGCAGATGAGACACCAGAGGTCCGCCCGGTGGAGCGCCTAAGGGGAGCGAGCCTCCAGCACCGAGAGAACCTCGGCCGACTTCTCGGAAGCCCGAGCAACGAGCGACTCCGCCTCACGCGTGACCGCCTCACAGAACGCGTCGTCCTCGATGTCCGCGAGGTTGATCAGGACGTTGCGATACGCGCCCCACAGCCCCGTCTCCAGAGTCCTCGCGCCAACCTCGAGATCGGAGCGCATCGAGATGTTGATGTGCCGCGCCAGCTCGACCATCGAGTCCCACGAGCCGTCCGCGACCCGCATCGTCGTGAGTGGCACCTCGATCGCCTGCTTGAGACCCTCCTGCATCGCGACATGCCGGGCCTTCCGCTCCGCCTCCGTATCCTGCGGCAGCGCCATCGCCTCCATGTAGTGATTGAAGGCGTTCGTGTCGGCGTCGATCATGGGGATGAGCCGCTGCATCGCCTCATGAACGGGCGGAATGTGCTCGCGCATCTCCCCGTCCACGTCCTCGAACTTGCGGCGGCCGTATGTCAGCATGCCCACCATCGCGCCCAGCGCGGCACCCATCGCGGCCACGAGAGCGGCAGCGGACCCGCCACCAGGCGCCGCCGTGCGCGCGCCGAGCGCCTCCACGAACTCCCGCACGCTGAGAGCTGCGAGAGGCTCGGTTCCCTCGTCCTCGATCATGTATTCGATGATACGCTCCTCGGGCTTGAACGGCGACACCGAACTCAGTCCGAGCCGCTCGATCACGAGGCGGATCTTCTGCCGCTCGTCGAGTACGAAGAGGTCTTCCTTCTCGATGTAATAGTCGGACGCCGCAAGCATCGCCTCGAGCGGAATCAGCCCCACCAGCTCCGAGCCTGCGACCGCCACGCCCAGTTCCCGAGCTTGCTCCGCGCACGCCTCGAACGCCACATGCGGCGGCGTCACCCGGTAGTCGTCCAGATTCATCGAGACCTGGGCGAGATCGTACTCGTCCACGTACCAACCGATTCCCTTGACCTGCTTCAGGCGCCCGGGCTCGTCAGGTCCCCTTCCCTGCTCGCGCAGGTCCAGCGCGATGCGATGCGCCTGCTGCTTCGTGCCGAGCACGTTCACGTTGTACGCGATCAGGAAGAAGCGCGCGCCCGTGGCGGTAGCGCCCCACTCCGGCACGAACTTCGCCGGACCGAAGTCGGGTTTCCACTTGGCTTGCCCGATCCTCTCGGCAAGCCCTTCGTACTCGCCCTCGCGGATCTGCTTGAGCGCCCGTCTGTGCGGCTTCTCGGCGGCCTCCTCGTAGAGAAAGATCGGCACACCCAGCTCTTCCGCCACGCGCCGCCCGAATTCCCTGGCGCACTCGACGCACTCCTCCATCGTCACGCCGGACACCGGGACGAACGGACACACGTCCATTGCGCCCATGCGTGGGTGCTCGCCCGAGTGCGTACGCATGTCGATGCGCTCGCGTGCCACACGCGCTGCCGCGAGCGCTCCCTCGACCACGGCGGCCGGAGCGCCCACGAACGTGAACACCGTCCGATTGGTGGACTGCCCCGGATCCACATCCAGCAGAGTACAACCCGGCGTGCGGCGGATGCCGTCCGCAATCGCTTCTATCACGGCACTGTCGCGCCCCTCAGAAAAGTTGGGCACGCACTCGACGATCTGTTTGCTCATTGGCCGATATCAGTAGTGGGGTCAGTTCCCCGTAGAAGGCTTCGTCTCGCGCTCAACGCAAACGGCTGCACGAGGCATTGTCAATGAAGCGGTAGCGACCGGGCAAGCACGAGGGCGTCCTCCCGCGGCCGGCTGTAGTAGCCGGGACGGCTGCCCACCTGCTCGAACCCGAGCCCCTCGTAGAATGCGCGCGCGCCCTCGTTGGATTCCCGGACCTCGAGGAACACCACGCGAACGCCGTCGGCGAGCAGCCGTACGGCCGCTTCCTCCACCAAGCGGCGCGCGACGCCGTGACGTCGCAGCTCCGGACGGACCGCGAGGTTGAGGATCTCGCTCTCCTCACCGGCCCAGTGAGCGACGATGTAACCGGCGACCCCGTCCCCGTCGTCCGCGACCAGTGCCAGTTGGCTCAGCAGCCCGTGGAAGCTCTCGCGAGACCAGGGGTCCGAGAACGCCTCCTGCTCGAGGGCGACGATCCCGCCGAGGTCAGCCTCGGTCGCCACCCGAACGCGGCAGCGGTCTGCCATGCTCCTCTTCCCACTTGGCCTGCGCGGCGGCCCTGCGACCGTACGCCGGCTCGAACGTATCGAGATCCTCGATCGCCGTCGCGCCACCGGGCACGGCCAGCATCTCGAGCAGTGCGCCAGCCCGCGGCACGCCGGCGGGGGGCCCGAGCGGCTCCCTTCCGGTCCACTCCAGAACGGCCTCGGCGTACGCGAGCGCTCCGTCCCCTACCGCCAACGCCGGAACGACCGGCGAGCGCTCCGCCAACACGCGGACCGGGACACACATCGGCTCGAGCAGCGTCCGCAGAGCACCTTCGCGGCAGTCGTACACCGCGCCGAATACGTCGCCGCGCAGCGCATCGTACATCGCTGCGACCGGCCCCTCCGCGTACCGATGGGCCGCCCAGGCCGCGACCGCCAGCGAGGGCGTCGTGCTGAGCGTCAATCGATCGTGCGCCCGCAGCAGCCCGGCCGCGGTCGCGAACCCGATTCGCAGGCCGGTGAAGCTGCCCGGTCCGTCGGACACCGCAACCCCATCGAGTGTCTCGTAACTCGCTCCTGCCAGGCGCAGGGCTTCCTCGACCGCAGCCGTTAGCGCGGCAGCGTGCCTCCTGTCCGCAAAGGCGACCTCGCTCAGGACGCGCCCCGGGTCTCCCACCGCCACGCTCCCGACGTCCGTCGCCGTCTCGATCGCGAGGTACAGGCTCACTTCACGCGCTCCAGCAGGCGCTGGTCGGGATCGTCCCCGTGCGCCAGCTCCACGTGCGCGTCGGGCGGCGGCGCGTATTCGCCCGCCTTCTCTGGCCACTCGACGAACAACAACCGGGCCTGCCGCACCAGTCCATCGAAGTCGAGGTCCAGCGCCTCGGCAGGCTCGCGCAGACGGTAGCAGTCTGCGTGCACGAGCAGCCCATGCGGCGACGAGTACTCGTGCACCAGGGCAAACGAGGGGCTGCGCGCCGGCTCCGCGCCCGCTGCCGCCGCCACAGCCTGAACGAACGTCGTCTTCCCCGCGCCGAGCTCGCCAGTGAGCCACACGACGGAGCCGGGCGCCAACTCGCGCCACAACTCCGCCGCCGCCCGGTTCAGCTCGTCGAGTGTCATCGCGTCAGGCACGGCGCTTCCTCCCGCTGGTGCCCCGCGGCGCGTGCCGCTCCGGATCGGCGTCGGCTCGCAGCTCGAACAGCTGATCGCGCAGCTGCGCCGCCAACTCGAAGTCGAGCTCGGCGGCGGCCTCTCGCATCTGCTGCTCCAGCACCTCCACCATCTGAGCCCGGCTCAGGCTCTCGCTCGCCTTGGCGGGCGCCGGCTCGGGTCTCGGCGCACGCGCATCGGCGACGCGCGTAACGAGGCGCACCTGGTCCACCGATTTGTGGATCGAGGTCGGCGTGATCCCATGCTCCGCGTTGTGCGCCTCCTGCAGCGCGCGGCGCCGGCTCATCTCCGCGATGGCGCGCTCCATGGATCCGGTCATCCGGTCGGCGTACAGGACGCCTCTCCCCGACTCGTGGCGCGCAGCTCGACCAACGGTCTGGATCAGCGAGCGATCCGAGCGCAGGAAGCCCTCCTGATCCGCGTCCAGGATCGCCACCAACGCCACCTCCGGAAGATCCAGACCCTCACGCAGGAGGTTGATGCCCACGAGCACGTCGAACTCGCCCAACCTCAGGCCGCGCACGATCTCCATTCGCTCGATGGCATCGATGTCCGAGTGCATGTACCGTACGCGCACGCCGGCCTGCTGCAGGAAGTCGGTGAGGTCCTCCGACATCCGTTTCGTCAGCGTGGTGACCAGTATCCGCTCGTGGTTCGCCTCTGCGCGGCGGATCTCCATCAACAGGTCGTCCACCTGTCCCCGTACCGGCCTGATCTCCACGGCGGGATCCACCAGCCCGGTGGGCCGGATGATCTGCTCCACGACCACGCCTTCGGAGAGCCCGAGCTCCAGATCCCCGGGAGTGGCGGAGACGAACAGCATGCGCGGGGTGAGCTGCATGAACTCGTCGAAGTTGAGCGGTCGGTTGTCGAGCGCGGAAGGGAGCCGGAACCCGTAGTCCACCAGCGTCAACTTGCGTGAACGGTCGCCCTGGTACATCGCGCCGATCTGCGGGAGCGTGACGTGCGACTCGTCGAGGATGGTGAGGTACTCCTCGGGGAAGTAATCCAACAGGCACGCGGGCCGCTCGCCTGGACGCCGCCCATCCATGTGGCGCGAGTAGTTCTCCACTCCGGCGCACGTGCCGATCTCGAGCAGCATGTCGAGGTCGAAGTTGGTGCGTGAATCGAGCCGCTGCGCCTCGAGCAGCTTGCCGTTCTCGCGGAACTGGCGCAGCTGCCCCACCAACTCCTCCTTGATGGTGCCCACGGCACGCTCGACCGTAGACCGGCGCGTCACGTAGTGGGTCGTGGGATAAATGGCGCAGCGCGACAGCTCGGCGATCACGTTGCCGGTGAGAGCATCGATCTTGGAGACGCGCTCGACCTGGTCGCCCCAGAACTCGATCCGGACCGCCTGCTCTTCGTAGGCGGGGAGTATCTCCACCGTGTCGCCGCGGACGCGGAATGTCCCCCGCTCCAGCGCGATGTCGTTGCGCCTGTACTGGATGCGCACGAGGTCCTCGAGCACCGCGTCGCGCGACCGCTCCGCGCCCGCGTCGACGGTCACCATCAGCTCGCGGTACTCGGCCGGATCGCCCAGGCCGTAGATCGCGCTCACCGACGCCACGATGATCACGTCCTCCCGCTCCACCAGGCTGGACGTCGCCCGCAGCCGGAGCGAATCGATGTCCTCGTTTATCGAGGCGTCCTTCTCGATGTAGGTGTCGGTCGTGGGGACGTACGCTTCGGGCTGGTAGTAGTCGTAGTACGAGACGAAGTACTCGACCGCATTGCGCGGGAAGAAGCCCTTGAGCTCGCCGTAGAGCTGCGCCGCCAGCGTCTTGTTATGGGACACGACGAGAGTGGGACGACCGTATGCGGCGATGGCATTGGCCATCGTGACCGTCTTGCCGGACCCGGTGACGCCGAGGAGCGTCTGGTACTTGTCGCCGCGCTGCAGGCCGGCAACCAGCTCACCCACCGCCCGCGGCTGGTCGCCCGCGAGCGAGAACGGCATCTCCAGATCAAACGTCGCCATGGTGACTAGAAACTAAGGGGGGGACGCGCGGAGTGGGGACCGCGGGTGGGACGGCGCACTTGGAGATGAAAGGGCTCAGCTGCGCCGCAGCTCCGTGGCGTCCGGCCCCCCACTCCCCCGCGCCGCGGGCTCGCGCCGCTCCACCGCCGACACCCCCTTAACCCGCCGCATCGCCCGCATGACCTTCGCGAGGTGGTTGTGGTTCTCCACCTCCACGAACACCGAGCCGAACATCCCGCCGTCCCGGCTCCACAGCTCGGCGCTCTTGATGTTCGTGCCGGTGTCGGAGATGACCTCCATCAGGTCGGCGTACAGGCCGCGCCGGTCCTCTCCGACCACACCGAGGCAGACCATGAACACCTCGCCCTCGACGGTCTGCCAGTCGATCTCCACGCGGCGCTCGGGATCGTTCGACATCGTGAGCAGGTTGGGGCAGTCCCTACGGTGGATCGAGATGCCGCGCCCCTTGGTGACGTAGCCGACCACGGGATCACCCGGCACGGGCTGGCAGCACTGCGCGTACCGCACCATCAGCCCGTCCACGCCGTGGATCTTGAGCCCACGCCCGAGGCGGATGCGGTCCATTACGCGACCCAGGCCGAACCCCGTGGGTTTGGGCGCCTTCAGCTCCTGGGTCGTGTAGTCGGGGAAGATCGCCTTGATCACCTGCCCGATCGGCGTGTCGCCTCGCCCCAGCACCTGGTACAGCGTGTCGGCGGAGCTTACCGAGAGCCGCTCTGCCGCAAGCTCCAGTTGGTTGTCGTCGGGCATGTCGAGACGGCGCCGCCTCAACTCGCGCTGCAGGATCTCCTTGCCCAGCCCGATGCTGCGCTCCGCCTCCTCCTGCTTGATCCAACCGCGGATCTTGTGCCGCGCCCTGGCCGTCCGGACGTGGCTCAGCCAGTCCTGGCTGGGACGGGCAGACGAACCCGTCAGGATCTCGACCGTGTCTCCGTTGCGCAGCGCGCGGTGGAGCGGCGCGATGCGGCTGTTCACCTTGGCACCCTGGCAGCGCAGGCCGACCTCGGTGTGCACGGCGAAGGCGAAGTCGATGGCCGTCGCCCCCGAAGGCAGCCGCTTCACGTCGCCGTCCGGCGTGAACACGAAGATCTCATCCTGATAGAGGTCGATCTTCAGGAACTCGAGAAACTCCTCGGGGCTGTGGGCATCCTGCTGCAGCTCGAGAAGCTGGCGGAACCACTCGAACCGAGTGTCCAGCTCGTCCCGCAGCTTGCGCTCCTTGTAAACCCAGTGCGCCGCGATGCCGAACTCCGCCGTGCGGTGCATCTCGCGGGTGCGGATCTGGATCTCGTAGAGTTGGCCGCCAGGGCCGAAGATCGTGGTGTGCAGCGACTGGTAACCGTTGGACTTGGGCGACGCGATGTAGTCCTTGATCCGCTCCTGAAGCGGCGTCCAGTGGTGGTGAATGACCCCCAGGGCGTGGTAGCAGTCGCGCACCGTGTCCACGAGGACGCGGAACGCCATCAGGTCGTAGATCTCTTCGAACGGCCGGTGACGCTGCCGCATCTTCCTGTAGATGGACCACAGGTGCTTGGGCCGGCCCGTCAACTCGTACTTCTCGATGCCCGCTTCGCGGAGAGCCTCGTCGAGCGGTGCCCGCAACCGCTCGATCATCTCCTCTCGCTCGGTCCGCTTCGCCTGGATCTGCTCGGCAAGCGCACCGTACTCGTCGTCTTCCAGAAACTTGAAGGCCAGGTCCTCGAGCTCGCTCTTGATCCCGGCCATCCCGAACCGGTGCGCTAGAGGAGCGTAGATCTCGCGTGTCTCGAGCGCGATGGCGCGCTGTCGCGGTGCCGACAGGTGCTCGAGCGTGCGCATGTTGTGCAGCCGGTCGGCCAGCTTCACGATGATCACGCGAGCGTCGCGGGCGACGGACAGCAGCAGCTTGCGGTAGTTCTCGGACTGTTCCTCTGCGGCCGAGCGGAAGGTGAGGCTCGAGATCTTGGTGAGCCCGTCCACGATGTCGGCGACCTCGGCCCCGAAGTCCTCGCGGATCTCCTGGAGCGATACGTCCGAATCCTCGGGCACGTCGTGCAGCAGGGCGGCGGCGATCGTGACCGAATCCATTTGCTGCAGCACCAGGATCTTCGCTACGGCCACCGAGTGGGAGATGAAGTCCTCGCCCGAGAGGCGTTTCTGCCCGCGGTGCGCCGAGGAGCTCGCCTCAAACGCGCGCTCCACGAGCTCGAGGTCGAGCCGATCCTCGTGCTCGGCCAGAGCCTGGGCGAACTCTGCGTCCACCGATTGAAGCGCGCCGGTCACTACCCTCGGGCCTCCATGAGACAAAACGTCCCTGCCCCGGCCGCCACGGGAACCGATACCCCGCCCGTGTGACCGGATTCACCTAGCAATAATGGGAGGTTTCGGGTGCATATGTAAAGCTGGCGGGGGGAAGCCGGGAACTCACTCCGGGGTGGGCTCCTTGATCAAACCGGGCCAACCTGGGAGAATGTGGGGCGATTTGGGCTAGAGTAGGCCAGCCTCAGCGAAGCTGAAGTAGCGTGCGCCTGCCACTATCACGTGATCGTACACCGGGATGTCCAGGAGTCGCCCAGCCTCCGCGAGCTGCCGGGTCACGGCCCGGTCATCGGCCGACGGAGTGGCGCTCCCGCTCGGGTGGTTGTGGACGGCGATGATGCTCGCAGCCGCCTCAGCGATCGCGGCGCGAAACACTTCCCGCGGATGGACCAGCGACCCGGTGAGCGTCCCGCGAGTGATGAGCAGGTCCCGCGTGATGCGGTTCTGCGTGTCGAGCGTGAGCAGGTGGAACTCCTCGACGACCAAGTCCCGCAGGGTGGGCGCACACCAGCGGTGAACGTCCGCGGGGGAGCGCACCTCGCGTCGCGGCTCGTCTCCCTCCCCCGCGAACCGCCGCCCCAGCTCCAGGGCGGCCACCACACGCGCCGCTTTCGCACGCCCCATGCCGGACAGGCCGGCGAACTCTGCGACCGGTCGGCGCGCCAGCTCCCGCACGGACCCACCACCCACTCCAACCACGTGGCGAGCGATCTCGACCGCATCTGATCGCGGCGTACCGGTACCGATCAGGACCGCGAGCAACTCAACAAGGGTCAGTGCCGGCGGCCCGAGCGAGTAGAGCCGCTCACGCGGGCGCTCGGCGGGTCGGCTTTCGGAGAGGCGCAGATGCGGCATCGAGGCACGATGCCGCGGGAAACCGGGAACCGCCTAACTGATTCGCTGCATCACGGCGCGAAAGGTGGGAGTGGAAGCGTAACACTGGACCGGCGAGGGCTGCACCCCACTGAAGCGAACGTCAGCGCGCCCGCATCGGAAGACCGAAGACCACTGGAGGCAAGTAGCAGCGCGGTGCAGTTCGCGGAGGTGGGGTGCGGCCGAGCCGGTCCGGCTTGAGCTAAGCGTTGGCCCCGTGACACTTCTTGTACTTCCTACCACTCCCACACGGACACGGATCGTTCCGCCCCACCTTTGGGACCGAGCGCTGCTGCGTCTGCGTGCCGCCACCACCGCCCTCGCCGTGCGTGGCACGGAGCGCGGACGGCGGCGGGCCCTTGGGTGCGGTGGCTCCCATCATCAGGTCGGCCTCGGTGGCCTGGACGTCCGGCTTCACCGCCTGCGCCGGCACGGCCATCCGGCGCTGCGGCGGGGGTGCGCCCACTTGCACCTGGAACTTGAAGAACCGGTCTGTGAACGTGGACTTGATGTCGGTCATCAGGTCCACGAACATCTCGAAGGCCTCGCGCTTGTACTCGATGAGCGGGTCCTTCTGCCCCCAGGCCCGGTACTGAATGCCGGTCCGTAGGTGGTCCAGCTCGAACAGGTGGTCCTTCCACTTCTCGTCCAACACCTGGAGCATCAGGTGCGACAGCAGCTTCTCCGGCAGATCGGCGGCGTTGTGGCGACTCGCCAGCTCCTCCCACGAGGCGAGCTTCGCTGCGAAAGCCTCGCGGCCCGCGCGCTGGAGCAACGTTTCGAGCGCGTCCACATCCGGCACCTTCTCGGGATCGACGATGTCCGGCGCTGAGATGAGGTAGCGCATCAGGAGCTCGTTGCGCATCACCTCGCGGTCCCACTCCTCCGGGTTCTCCGCCGCCTGCTCACCGGCGAACCGCTTCATCGTGTCGTCGATCAGGCGGATCGCTTCGGCCTTCAGCTCCTCTCCCCCCTCCAGCGAATACAGGCGCTCGGCGTAGATGACCTCGCGCTGCTGGTTCATCACGTCGTCGTACTCGAGCAGCCGCTTGCGCGCCTGGAAGTTCTGGTACTCGACGCGCTTCTGCGCGTTCTCGATGGCACGGGTCACCAGAGCGTGCGTGATGACCTCGCCCTCCTCGGCGCCCGACTTCTCCATGACCCTGGCGATCCGGTCGGAGCCGAACAGCCGCATCAGGTCGTCCTCGAGCGAGAGGTAGAAGATGCTCGAGCCCGGGTCACCCTGGCGGCCCGAGCGGCCGCGCAGCTGCCGGTCGATGCGCCGTGACTCGTGGCGCTCCGTACCGATCACGACCAGCCCACAGGGCGGATCGTCGTTGCAGTCGAGCTCCTTGATCTTGGCCGCCGAGAAATCCGCCTCCTCCATCACCTGGCCGAAGGGAGCGAGCCCGCGCGCCTTGATGCCGCACACCTCGCACTGCTTCACCCGCGGCCCGAGTTTGATGTCGGTGCCGCGGCCCGCCATGTTGGTGGCGATTGTGACGGAGCCGGAGCGGCCGGCGTTCGCCACGATTTCGGCCTCGCGTTGGTGCTGCTTCGCGTTCAACACCTCGTGCTTGATGCCGCGCCGCTTGAGCATGCGGGCGAGCGTCTCCGACACCTCCACGCTCGTGGTACCGACCAGCACCGGCAGCCCGCGCTCGAACTGCCGCTGGATCTCGTCGATGATCGCGTTGTACTTCTCGCGCCGCGTCTTGTAGATGAGATCGTGACCGTCCACCCGGCGGACCGGCCGGTTGGTCGGGATCACCATCACCTCGAGTTTGTAGATCTCGTAGAGCTCAGTTTCCTCGGTCTCCGCCGTCCCCGTCATGCCCGCGAGCTTGTCGTACATCCGGAAGTAGTTCTGGATGGTGATCGTGGCGAGCGTCTGGGTCTCACCCCGTACGGTGACGCTCTCCTTGGCCTCGATCGCCTGGTGCAAACCGTCCGACCAGCGGCGTCCGGCCATGATGCGGCCGGTGAACTCGTCAACGATGAACACCTGGCCGTCCTGCACGACGTACTCGACGTCCTTCTCGTACAGGGCGTGCGCCTGAAGCAGCTTGTGGATGATGTGGAGCTTCTCGCTCTTCTGCGCGTACGCGGACTCGAGCTCGCGCCGCCGCTCCACCTTCTGCTCGGCGCTGAGATCCTCGTCGTCGTCCAGCCGTCCGAACTCCTCCGAGATATCCGGCACTACGAAGAGGTTCGGGTCGTCGGGGCTCATCACCTCGACTCCCCGGTCGGTCAGGTGCACCGCGTGCCCCCGCTCGTCCAGCACGAAGAACAGGTCTTCTTCGATGTCACCCAACCGCTGCTGGTTGGCGGGCAACTTGCGGTCGGCCACCCGGTCCAGCGCCACCCGCTGCACGAGCTGCTTGATGGCCGGCTCCTGAAGCCACTTCATGAGCCGCTTGTTCTTCGGCGTACCCAACTGAGCCTGGTACAGCTTCACGCCGGCGTCGTAGCTGGGCTCATCGCCGTCGTCCATCATCTTCTCGGCGTCGGCCACGATCTGGTTCACCGCAGACGTCTGCTTGCGAACCAGGTTCACGACCTGCGCGTTGAACTGGGCGTACGTGCGGTCGGCCTCGTTCCCTACCGGACCGGATATGATCAGCGGCGTGCGCGCCTCGTCCACGAGGATCGAGTCCACCTCGTCGATGATCGCGAAGGTGTGCTCGCGCTGGACCCTCTGGTCCAACGAGAACACCATGTTGTCGCGCAGGTAGTCGAACCCGAACTCGTTGTTCGTGCCGTAGGTGATGTCGCACTCATAGGCGGCCCGGCGCTCGGGGCTCGAAGGCTCCGTGTCGTCGAGGCAGCCGACGGTGAGGCCGAGGTACTTGTAGACGTGGCCCATCCACTGCGAGTCACGCCGGGCCAAGTAGTTGTTGACCGTGACCAGGTGCGCTCCGTGGCCGGCCAGCGCGTTGAGGTACAGCGGCAGGGTGGCCACGAGGGTCTTCCCCTCACCGGTCGCCATCTCGGCGATCTTCCCCTGGTGCAGCACGATGCCGCCAATGAGCTGCACCTCGAACGGCACCATGTCCCATTCGAGCTCGTGTCCGATCACGACGACCTTGGTGCCGACCAGGCGGCGGCACGCCTCGCGCACAGTGGCGAATGCTTCCGGCAGGATGTCGTCGAGCGCCTTCGCCGTCTGCTTCTTGAGCTCCTCCTCGATCTCTTGGACCTCTTTGTTCAGCTCGTCGCGCTCCTGCGGGTCGGCGCAATCGTGCCGCGCCTGCTTCTGCTCGGCGAACTCCGCGCGCAGCTCGCCCAACCGCTCCTGGAGCACGCCGCGCAGCTTGTCCGTCTGCGCCTGGACCTGCTCGTCGGAGAAGGAACCCAGGCGCTCCTCGTGCTCCCGAATCGCGTCGACTATCGGCTGAATGTGCTTGAGCCCGCGCTCGAAGCGCGACCCTATGACTTTCGTTACCAGCTGCTTGAGCATCAGTCTCCTGCGCTGTACAGTCGGTGCGACTCGATGTACTCCGCCACGGCGAGCGGCACCATATCGTCGATCGGCTCACCCCGGCCCACACGCTCGCGGACCTCGGTAGCCGAAACGTCCACTCGGGGCACTTCCAGAAGCTCGCCCGCCTCTTCCAGGCCCGGCGTCTCGGCACCCGGGCGCGTCAACACGATGATCCTCGCCAGCGCCGGGATCGCCTCGGCCTCGCGCCACTCCAGAAGGTCGCGAGCCGTATCTGCCCCAACCAGTAAACATAACTCGTCCACGGGGAACTCGGCCCTGAGTGACCGCAGCGTGTCCACCGTGTATGATGGCCCCTCGCGTTCCAGCTCGCGGGTGTCGAGCGCGAAGCGCTCGTCCGCGAGCGCGAGCGCGAGCTCCAGCATCGCCACCCTGTCCCCGGGGGTGGCGACGTGGCCGCCGATCTTGAACGGCTGCTCTCGGGCAGGCACGAAGTGGACGGACTCCAACAGGAGGCGATCCGCCGCAGCCGCCGCGACCGTGAGGTGGCCCAGATGGACGGGATCGAAGGAGCCGCCGAAGACGCCGCGGCGCATCTCAGGCTACTCGGAGGCTACGCCCTGGGGACACAGCTTGTCCGCGCGACGCGAGTCAGGATAGAACTGGCGCAGGTACCCGCACATTTCCCGCTGCTCTTCCTGGTAGCCGATCTTGTCGTACGCCTCGATCAGACGCTCAACGGCCCGGGCCGCGTACTCGGTCTGCGGGTAGTTCGCTACGACGTCCTTGAAGTAGAGGATCGCGGAATCGTAGGCATGCAGCCGGAAGTAGAAGTTGCCGTTCTTGTAGTCCTTCTCGGCAAACCACTCATTCAAGTGTTGGATTCGCGCCTGCGCGCTGTCTGCCTGTGGGCTGGCGGGGTACCGCGCCAGCAGCTCACGGTAGGTCGCCGCGGCAGTCTCGCCATACGTCGGATCCAGGTCCGGCTTCTTCCACAGCTGGGCGTAGGAATCACCCGCGCGAAGCAAAGCCTGGGGCGCCAAATCGCTACGCGGAAACTCGTCCGACACGCGGCGGAACAGACGCGCCGCCTCCAGCCGCTCCCCGCGCTTGAGGGTGCACTCCGCCAGGTAGTAGCGCACGCTTATCACGCGCGGATCGAACGCTTCGAACTCGAAGATCAGGCGCCGGAAGCCCTCCGTCGCCTGGTTGCAGTTGCCGCGGTTGTACAGATCCATGGACGCCTCGAGTAGCGACTCGGGCGTCGGATACTGGCTCGGGTCCAGAGTCTTGTTGCACGCGGCGACGGCAAGCGCCGCCACGATGAGAACTGCAGATCGCACTACCGCTCTCCTACTGGATGAAGTTGGCATCGCCGATCAGTCGCAGGCGCTGCGCCACGATGGAGTAGATCGAGTCGCCCGGGAACGCCCCGGCGCGCGCCTGTTCGTACGCCTCGATCGCACCTCCGAGATCACCCATGGCGAACCGCACGTCTCCAAGACCCACGTATGCCGCGCGTGCCCCCGGGGAGTCTCCGCCCCGTGTCGCGGCGAGCGAGAACCACTGCTCGGCCGCCGATGGCTGTCCCCGGTCGAGCGCCCGGCGCCCCACCTGCAGCGCGCAGAGCACGAGTCCGTCGCGCGCGCCCCGTGTGACCGACTGGTCCCGCTGGCGGCGGAGCAAGCTCTCGAAAGCGGTGGTTGCGTCCTCGCACCTCCCCAACCGCCTCAGCGTGGCGCCGTAGACGTACATCAGAGAATCGAGCATCCTCGCATCGGGCGCCGCAGCAGCAGCGTGCACCAGGATCGGCAGCGCCTCCGGCTCGCGGGGCGCCGCTCCGAAGCTGCCGGCCAGCTCGTGTGCGAACGCGCCCAGCGCTCGGCCCGGCGCGACCGCCTGCAGACCCCCCAGCGCCGCCGCGAGCGCCGGCTGGCTGCCCTGTTCGATGGCGGCGTTGGCAACGAGAACGAGTCCGTCGGCTGCCTCCTCAAGGCGCGCGTCCCCGCCCTCCTCCCCCAGCGCCACGTATTCCTGCGTGGCCGCTTCCAGATCGCCCGCGCGCAGCGCCGCCGCGCCCGCCTTTGCCCTGAGCCCGGCATTCGGGGCACGGTTCACCAAGGCCAGCCGGTACTCGACGAGCGCCTCACTGTAGCGACGCTCCGCGTAGGCGCGGTCGGCGAGCCGCTCGTGCTCCGCCGCCGCCCCGACGCACCCGGCCGCCACGAGGCTCGCGGCGGCCGCTGTCACGACGTGGCTCCACACCACGAGCCGCGACCTACGGCGCCGTTCCACGCTCCAACATCCCCAGATAGGCTTTCACGCGCACGTCGTCAGGATGCTCCCCTCTAAGAGACTCCCACACCGTCCGAGCCGTCGCGGCGTCGCCCGACAGGAAGCAGGCCAGTCCGTACACGGCCTGTGCCTCAACTGCCTTGGGCCGTGCCTTCACGACGGCCTCCAGCTCCTCGCGCGCTTCCAGCGAGCGTCCGGCGTCGAGCAGAAGCCGTCCCAGACGAAAACGCAGGTCGTGGAACGCAGGCCCCAGCTCGAGCGCCCGCTGGTACTGCTCGATCCCCTCGCGCAGGGCGCCCGCCTCGGCGTACGCCTCACCCAGGTCGGCGTGCAGGTTGGCGAGCTTGGCTGCCTGGTGCGAGGGAAAGCCGCCGCGCTCCTCTGCACCGCTCTCCTGCGCCGCCTCGAACGCCTCGGCCGCATCCTCGTGCCGTCCCAGCTCCGCCAGCACGATGCCGCGGTGGATGTTGGCTTCCACGTAGCGCGGGTTCAGCTCGAGCGCCGCGTCGAACGCCTCGAGTGCCCGCTCCGGGCGGCCCAGCATCTCGTACGAGAGCCCAAGCAGGTTGTGGGCGTCCGCGAACGCCCGCCCCCCGTCTATGAGCTCGTGCAGGAGGTACAGCGAGCCGTAGTAGTCGTGGAGCTCGAAGCGCTCCTTGGCCCGATCAAGCAGTTGCTCGGGACTGACGTCCATAGGTCTCCTCGTACCAGGTGACGAACTGGGCGACCCCGTCCTCGATATCCACCCGCGGCTCGAAATGTAGCGTCTCGCGCGCCTTGGAGATGTCCGCGTGCGTGACGCGGGCATCCCCCTTCCGGCGCGACACCTTGCGCACGTGCGGCTTCACGCCGAGAGCCTGCCCCACGAGCCTGATCACTTCACGCAGCTCGACCGGCCTCCCGCTCCCGATGTTGAAGATCTCACATACGGGTCGCGCGGCAGAGGTCCACTCGAGAGCGGCCACCACACCCCGGACCGCATCGTCCACATGAGTATAGTCGCGGGTGCTGCGTGCGTTCCCGAACTGTCTGATGAGCCCCCCACCCGCCAGTTGGTGGGTGAACCGCATGATGGCCTGGTCCGGTCGCTGCCGCGGCCCGTACACTGAGAAGAACCGGAGCGCCGCTACCCGCAAGCCGTGTTTCTCGGCGCCGACTTGCCACAGCCGTTCGGCGGCGAGCTTGGAGAGAGCGTACGGCGAGATCGGGCTCAGGTCTGTCGCCGACTCGGAGAAGGGAGCGGGCACGCCTTCCCCGTACACGGATGAGGAGGACGCCACCACCACGCGCTCGACCTCCGCTCTGGCGCACGCCCGCAGCAGCGCGCTCGTCCCGCCAACGTTGATCGCCAGGTGGGCGCCCGCCGCCTCGAAGCTGGACCGGACACCAGGACGCGCGGCCAGGTGCACGACTGCGTCCACGTCCGGGAGCAGGCCTTCCAACGGTTCTCTGGCCCGCACATCCAGCTCCACGAACCGAAAGCCCTGGCGACCCCTCAGGAGGGCCAGCCAGCGCTCCTTCACGGTGCGGTCGTAGTGGGGATCGAAGTTGTCGACGCCGATAACCTGAAGCCCCCGCTCGAGCAGGTGCCCACAGGTGTGACTGCCGATGAACCCGGCCGCGCCGGTGACGAGGACGCGCTCGGTCACTCCGCCAGCACTGTCCGGAAGTACTCGACTGCCCGCTCCAGCCCGAGCTTCAGCTCCACGGTGGGCTCCCAATCCAGCTCGGCCCGTGCGCGGCTGATATCAGGCTGCCGCACCTTCGGATCGTCCTCGGGCAGCTCCCGCTCCACGACTTCCGACCCGGACCCCGTCAACTCGATAACGATGTCGGCGAGTTGCCGCACGGTGAACTCGTTGGGGTTGCCGACGTTCACTGGGTCGGCGTCGCCGCGATGGAACAACCGCATGATGCCCTCGATGAGATCGTCCACATAGCAGAACGACCGGCTCTGCGAGCCGTCCCCATACACTGTCAGCGGCTCACCTTTGAGCGCTTGCACGATGAAGTTGGAGACTACTCGACCGTCGTAAGGACGCATGCGTGGACCGTACGTGTTGAAGATCCGCACGATGCGGGTGTCCACGCCGTGATAGCGGTGGTACGCCATCGTCATAGCTTCAGCGAAGCGCTTCGCCTCGTCGTACACGCCGCGGGGTCCGACCGGATTCACGTTGCCCCAGTACGACTCCGTTTGCGGGTGCTCCAGCGGATCGCCGTACACCTCCGACGTGCTCGCGAGCAGGTAGCGCGCCTTCTTGGCCTTGGCGAGCCCAAGCGTGTTGTGGGTGCCGAGCGAGCCCACCTTGAGTGTCTGGATGGGAAGCTGCAGGTAATCTATCGGGCTGGCCGGTGAGGCGAAGTGGAAGACGGCCTCCACCGGGCCGTCCACGCCTATGAACTTCGAGACGTCGTGTTCCACGAACCCGAACCTGGGGTCCCCGTCGAGGTGCTCGATGTTCTTGAGCGACCCT
>JBDHIS010000058.1:0-7696 GCA_039587315.1 Gemmatimonadota bacterium
CTGTCCCTTGTCATTATTTATCCGCGGAATCGAGGCGGCGACGATGTTCGGGGAGTGGCGCGCGTCATCAGGCGGCCTCCCGCCACTCGTATCGGTGGTGAAGTCCGCCGACGCGCGGTAGCGCGACGACTCTTGCCTTGCTCGAGGGTCGAGGCGTTACGTCTCGGCCCGCTGGGGCGTCCTTTTTCAGTCCGAGGTGGCAACGGTCCTCGTGGTAATACACGAGGTACGAACGAATCAGCTGTCTGAGGTGCTTGTCGCCGAGGACGACGACATGCTCGAGCAGTTCGCGCCGACAGCTCCCGATCCAGCGCTCGGCGAGTGGATTTTGCCAGGGGCTCCGATAGCGCGTGCGCACGGGCTCGGTGCCCAACGCCTTCACGAATCGCACCACAGCGGAGCTGAAGATGGTGTCCCGGTCGAAGATGAGATGCTTCGGCGCGGTGTCGAACGGGAACGATTCGCGCAGCTGCTGGATCACCGATGCCGAGGTTGGATGGAAGGTGACGTTGAAGTGGCGGACGCGACGTCTTCCGTGTTCGATGACGAACAGGACGTAGAGAATGCGCAGCGAGGCGGTCGCACCGTGAAGAAGTCCATCGCTGAGAGCGCATCCTTGTGGTTCCGCAGGAACGCAAGCCAGCGCTTCAGCTTGTCCGGTTCGACAGGCCGGCGGGGCGTGTATCGAGACACGGTGGACTGAGAGACCTCGAATCCGAGCTTCAGCAGTTCCCCGTGGAGCCGCGGTGCACCCCAGCCGTCCTGGGCCATCAAGCGGATCAGATCGCGAACCTCCCGCTCGATCCGCGGTCGCCCGGGACGGCGGCGGCGCGAGATCTGCGCCCAGTGGCGTCGGAACCGTTCTCGGCGCCACCGCGCGACGGCGTCGGGGTGGACGAGGAGGAGGCGACTCGCCCAACCAGGCCAGGACGCCCGGAGGGCGACCCAGAAGGCACGGTCGACATCGTCGAGCACGGGACGGGGCGATCGCGCCTGAGCGCCAAGACCTGCTGCCGGAGGGCCAGGTTTTCGACCACGAGCTCGGAGCGAGCTTGTGGTGCTGTTGGTCCGTCTTCAAGCCCTTTGGAGAGCGGTGTCCACGGGTTGACTGGTCTCGCGTAACCCGCTGTATCTGCTGACGAATGGGTTTTGAGGAGGGACGGCATCGAAGCCGTTGATCGGTAGAGAAGTTCCCGAGGACTTCCCGATCGGACTTGCGTCTCGACACGACCGGTGGGAAATTAAAGCAGGTGGGCGACGTCTCGGAGCAGGTCAATCGTTCAATGCGGCACGGCTGGTCCGGCCGTGTCTTTGATCTCGGAGATGCGACGTTGACCAACGATGTCGAGTCCGCTCGGCTGCCACACGATCATCGGCAAGAACCGCCGGAGGTTTCGGCAGCGGCTTCGCAGGCCACCGAGAACCTCGAACTCGACCCAAACAGGATCGGTGAGACCATCCGGAATCCGTAGAACCACCCATCTTCGCCAGACTGCCAGGCAACGAGACCCGTCAAAGGGCCAAAAAAGCAGGGGGAGAGGAGCATGGTCACCTTGAAAGTCAACGGAGTCGGGCGCCAGTTCAACGGCGACCCGAAAATGCCACTACTGTGGTACTTGCGAGACGAGCTTGGACTGACGGGCAGCAAGTTCGGCTGCGGAATGGGTTTGTGTGGGGCGTGCACCGTGCATCTGGACGGGCAGGCCGTGCGCAGCTGCGGCACGCCTGTGTCGGCGGCCGACGGCAAGTCCGTGACCACCATCGAAGGGCTGGATCTCAAGGGTAATCATCCGGTGCAGCGCGCATGGCGCGCCAACAACGTGCCCCAGTGCGGATACTGCCAGTCCGGTCAGATCATGCAGGCCGCGGCGCTGCTCGCGACCAACCCGGAGCCGTCCGATCAGGAGATCGTCGACTGGATGTCCGGCAACATCTGCCGCTGCGGCACCTACCAGCGCATCTTTGCGGCGGTGCGCACAGCCGCTCAGGAGGTGTGATCATGCACACCATCGAAAATCTCAGCCGACGTGACTTCATGAAGCGAACCGGCGCCGTCGGCGCGCTAGTGCTGGGCGCCCAGGTCGCTCCGTTCTCCATGGTCTCCGCGGTGCGGGCCGCCGCCGGTGCCGCCGAGCCCAACCTATTCGTCAGCGTCGCGCCGAATGGCATGGTCACGATCACCTGCTCGCGCGCGGAGATGGGTCAGGGTGTGCGCACCGGTATCCCCATGATCCTTGCCGATGAGCTGGAAGCGGACTGGTCACGGGTGAAGATCTGGCAGGCCCCCGGTGACGAGACGAAGTACGACCCGGCCGGCAAGGACGGGCAGAACACGGACGGATCCCGCAGCACGCGCCATCACTTCGACGTCATGCGTGAGCTCGGCGCCGCGGCGCGCTACGTGCTGGAGCAGGCGGCCGCCAAGAAGTGGGGCGTGGATCCCAGCGAGGTCTATACGCAGAACCACCGTATTCACCACACCGGTAGCGGGAAGTCCTTCGACTTCGGCGAGGTGGTGGACGTGGCGGCAGGGATCAACGTGCCCTCCGGCGAGGCGGCGCCGAAGCTGAAGCTCAAGCACAAGTCCCAGTGGAAGTACATCGGCAAGGACATGCCGAACATCGACAACTACGATGTCAGCACCGGTGGTGCCAACTACGGTGCCGACGTCAGCATTCCCGGCATGAAGATCGCCGTGGTCGCGCGCTCACCGGTGTTCCGCGGCAAGGTGAAGTCCTTTGACGCCAGCGAGGCACTGAAGGTCCAGGGCGTGGAGAAGGTGGTGGAGATCCCCGCGCTCGCCGATGACAAGGCTCCGGAGTTCCGGGCGCTCGGCGGCGTCGCGGTGGTGGGCGCCAACACCTGGTCGGTGATGGAAGGTCGCCGCAAGCTAAAGATCGAGTGGGATGACGGGCCCAACGCAGCTCACGATTCCAAGACCTACGACGACAAGCTGCGTGCCTCGGCGAAGAAGGGCGGACAGATCATCCGTGAGCGTGGCAACGTGGACGAGGCCATGGCAACCGCCGCCAAGGTTCTGGAGGCCGAGTACTTCGTTCCCTACTTCATCCACACGCCCATGGAGCCGCCGGCCGCGATCGTCGATGCCAACGTCAGACCGGTGCAGGTCTGGGCCTCCACCCAGTCTCCCAACGAGACGCGACAGTACGTGGGCGAGGCCCTGGGCTTGGAGAAGAAGGACGTGGAGTGTCAGATCACCTTGCTGGGCGGGGGGTTCGGACGCAAGTCGAAGCCGGATTACGTCTGCGAGGCGGCCATCCTGTCCAAGATGGTGGGCGCGCCCGTTCGCGTGCAGTGGACGCGGGAAGACGAGATCAAGAACGGTTACTACCACACCGCCAGCTCGCACATGATGAAGGCCGGGCTCGATGCCTCCGGCAGGGTCACGGCGTGGCATCACAGCGGCGCCTGGCCGTCGATCCTGGGGCTCTGGAACCCGGCACAGAAGAACGGTTTCAACATCGAGTACGGGCTGGGTCTGGTGGATACGCCCTACAACGACATCCCCAACATGCGTATCGAGAACGGCGAGGCGGACGTCATGATCCGGGTCGGCTGGTACCGCTCGGTGAACAACATCCAGCACGCCTTCGCCATGAACTGCTTCGCCAATGAGCTGGCGGAGACCGCCGGCCGCGATTCCCTCGAGTTCATGCTCGAGCTGATCGGCGAGGCCGACGAGATGGACCTCAGCAAGGACGGCGTGAAGGAGTACTGGAACTACGGCGATTCCGTGAAGGACTGGCCCATCATGCCCAAGCGCCTGTCCAACGTGCTGCGGGTTGTCGCGGACAAAGCGGGTTATGGCAAGACACTGCCCAAGGGGCACGGTCTGGGCCTTGCCTGTCATCGGGCGTTCCACAGCTATGTGGCGAGCGCCGTGCACGTGGTCGTTCACGACGACGGCAGCTATTCGATTCCCCAGGTGGACATGGCCATCGACTGCGGGCGGTATGTCAACCCCGAGGGGATCCGTAAGCAGATCGAGGGTGCCGCCATCTACGGCAACACCATCGCACGGCACGGCAAGATCACCACCACCGCGGGTGCCGTGGACCAGAACAACTTCAACGACTATCCCATCACCCGCATGAGCGATGCGCCGTTGAACGTGAAGGTGCACATCGTGGAGGACTTCGTGAACCTCCGTCCGTGTGGTGTGGGTGAACCCGGCGTTCCTCCCTACACGCCGGCGCTGATCAACGCGCTGTACAACGCGACGGGCAAGCGGATTCGAACGCTTCCCATCGGAGATCAGCTGAGGAGTGCCTAGGGTGACGGAAGGGGCGAGGGCAGCACCCTCGCCCCTTCGTTCGCCCGCTGTCGAACGCGAGAGCCAGTCACATGTGCAGGGATGAACGAGGTAAGCGGCGTGCGGATCGGCCCCTGCCGGCGGCCGGTGACGGCCTGACGACCGGAACTAATCGAAGAACCGTGCTGCGCGGGGCGGTGGGGGCGGGGCTGGCCCTCTCCGTGCCGATCGTGGTGAACGCCGCCAAGCCTGCGCACAAGCAGCGGCCTCAGCCCGGCGACGTTCTCGCTCACCGATTCGGTGAGCTGAAGGGCCAGCCCGTGTCTCCGGCGCAGGTGCCAACCGGCGCCGAGCTGCTGCAGGCGGCGGGCAAGGATCCGGTCAGCGGTGTGCTGCGTGACGGATCTCGCCTGAACGGGGTCAACGTTGTGCGGCTCGAGGCCAAGGTCCTGGACGATCAGACCCGGCCGCTCGCCATCATCGACGACCAGAGCGGGGAGGGAATCGTCGCCTACTCGTCGGTGTGCACCCATCAGGGCTGCGATCTGACCCAGTGGCTTCCGGAGTCGCGTGCCTTCAAGTGCTACTGCCACTACTCCGAGTTCAACGCCGCTGAGTTCGGAAAGCCGATCCATGGACCAGCGACGCGGCGGTTGGCGATCCTGCCCCTCAAGCTGGAAGGTGGGGTCATCGTTGTTGCCGGCGCCTTCGTCGGCAAGGTTGGATTCAAGAAGAAGCAGTTCTGAACCTGATAAGAAACAGATGACGGGAAGCAAACCGTCACCGAAGGCTCGATGACAGGGAACGTGACCGAGAATTGCCGCCGGCCTCCAGCGCCGGCATTCATGCGAGCGTGAGGATCTTCCGGGCTTGGAAGCCTTTCGATTGCGTCCGGGCGTGCCATCCTGCAGGGGGTGCCCGCCATATGTCGTGGGTGGAGCTCCGACCTTGCTTCATTCAGGGCAAGTCCTTCGTTACAAACCGACCAAAGGGAGATAGCACTATGAGTCGATTTCGCAGTCTATCGAGACTCGGAATTGGAGCTGCCGCAATGCTGGTCGCATCCTCGGTGGTTGCCGAGATGCCGTACAGCAATATCACCCAGTCCCGCCTCAACAATCCCGAGGCACGCAACTGGCTGATGTACCGCGGCAACTACCAGGGATGGGGTTACAGCCCGCTGGACCAAATCACCACCGAGAACGTTTCCAAGCTGAGGCCGGTATGGACGCTGTCCACCGGCGTGATCGAAGGGCATCAGGCGCCTCCAATCGTCAACGATGGCGTGATGTTCGTCGCCACGCCCATGAATCAGGTGATCGCCGTGGATGCAAAGAGCGGTGACATCATCTGGCGCTACCGGCGTGAGATGCCCGAGGACCTGTTCCAGCTTCATCCCACCAGCCGTGGTGTCGGCCTGTGGGGGGACATGGTCTACGTCGCAACCACCGACGCCTTCGTCGTCGCTCTCAATGCCAAGACCGGTGAGGTCGTCTGGGAGAAGGCGGTGGAGGACTACACCAAGGGCTACTACCTGACCCTGGCTCCGCTGACGGCCAAGGGCAAGGTGGTGATCGGTGTTTCGGGCGGTGAGTACGGTATTCGTGGCTTCGTCGCCGCCTATGATGCGAAGACCGGAAACGAGGTGTGGAAGACCTATACCATTCCGGGTCCCGGCGAGCCGGGCCATGACACCTGGCCTGGTGACACCTGGAAGACCGGTGGCGCCTCCACCTGGATCACCGGCCACTACGATCCCGGCACGAACCTGATGTACTGGGGCACCGGCAATGCCGCGCCCTGGATGCCCGACGATCGCGCCGGTGACAACCTGTACGCCAACTCGGTGCTGGCCCTGGATCTCGATTCCGGCGAGCTGAAGGGCTACCACCAGTATCATCACAACGAGGCGTGGGACTGGGACGAGGTGTCCGCGCCCCTGATCATGCCCGTTCGGCGAGGCGGCAAGCAGATGAAGGCGCTGGTGCACCCGGCCCGTAACGGCATCCTGTGGGTGCTGGAGCCGAAGCCCGACGGCACCATCCGCTTCGTGGACGGCGAGCCCTTCGTGTACCAGGACGTGTTCACCAGCATCGACCCTGGAACGGGACGTCCCAGCTACGACGAGACCAAGATCCCGCACATCGGCAAGAAGGCGGACTTCTGTCCGTCTCTGTGGGGGGGGAAGGACTGGCCGCCGGCGGCGTACAACCCCAATACGGGTCTGCTGTACATCCCCGCCCATGAGAATCTCTGCGGTCACCTGACCGGCAAGCAGGAGACGTACAAGCCTGGCCAGCTCTACCTCACCGCGGCCATCAGCGACATCGGCCTGACCCTGCGCGAGGGTGCCGACCACGTGGGTGAGGTGCAGGCGTGGAACATGGACGACCGGACCAAGGTCTGGCAGTACAACTACGAGCATCACAACTGGGGACCGCTGCTGACCACCGGCGGAAACCTGGTCTTCGGTGGTGGCACCAACGACCGCTACTTCCGCGCTTTCGATGCCAAGACCGGAGCGCTGCTATGGAAGTTCCGCACCAACTCCGGCATCACTGCCGTGCCCAGCTCGTTCTCCGTGGAGGGCAAGCAGTACGTGGCGGTTCAGGCCGGCTGGGGTGTGGACGCCCAGCGCATGCAGGACGGATTGGACACGATCTACGGCACCAAGACCGACGTGCCTCAGGGCGGCACGGTCTGGGTCTTCGCCCTGGAGTGATCCGCACCCTGTCCCGCCGTTGCACACGCAGTTGAGCCGACGGCGGCAAGAGGGCCAGCCTGCGGGCTGGCCCTCGCCGCGCGGGCTCAGTGGTGGGAGAATTGTCAAGTTGGCCTCCCGGCAGGCACACTGGGGCCATGAGCGCTGACCAATCCACGTACCACGACTACCGCTAGCCGCCGGAAATCATCAGCCACGCTGTCTGGCTCTACCATCGGTTCTGCTTGAGTTTCCGCGACGTCGAGGACCTTTTGGCCGAGCGCGGGATCATCGTTTCCTACGAGTCCATCAGGCAGTGGTGCGCTACATTCGGTCCGGCGTACGCCCGAGAAGTGAAGCGACGACTGGGACCGCGTGGCGACACTTGGCATCTCGATGAGGTCTTCGTCACGATCCAGGGCCGACGCCAGTATCTGTGGCGTGCTGTCGATCAGGACGGCGATACGCTGGAGATCCTCGTCCAGAGCCGCCGAGACCGACGGGCAGCGGAGCGTTTCTTTCGGCTGAAAGGACAGGGGGCTGCGCCTTGGTGGATGGTGACCGACAAGCTCAAGAGCTACTCGGCCGCCCGCCGAACCACCATGGCATCGGTCGTGCACGTGACGGAGCAGTACGCGAACAATCGCGCCGAGGTTTCCCCTGAATCGACCCGGCAACGGGAGCGTCAGATGCGGCGCTTCAAGTCCCGTGGGCAGGCGCAG
>JBDHIS010000031.1:0-29955 GCA_039587315.1 Gemmatimonadota bacterium
TGGTACCCGATCACAGCGCCTGACTCCTCGAGCTTGCGCACACGTTGGTAGGCGGCGGGCGCGCTGAGTCCTACGGCCTCGCCCAGCTCCTCGTAGGTGAGGCGGCTGTCACCCTGCAGCAGCGAGAGCAGATGCCTGTCCGCAGCGTCCATGACCCCTCCGAACCTTCAGAATGGCGAAACAACATATTGTCTCGCTTTCAGCCTAGAAACAATAGAATCTTTTGTCAATCTGCATAACCACAATATGACCAGAAGCAAGAGAGCCCCCGGGAGGTGACTCCGGGGGCTCTGTATTCCTGTCGAAAGGCCGTCTTGCCTACCGGGGCTTCGAGAAAATCCTGCCCCAGCGCACGTTCAGGAACGGCACCGGCATGAGACCGTTCTTGTCGAAGCTGTAATAGATGAACAGCGGCCGGCCCGCTATTCGGTCACGCCCCAGGAAACCCCAGTAGCGACCGTCGTAGGAGTTGTCGCGGTTGTCGCCCATCACGAAGAACGAATCCGCCGGCACCACCAGCGGACCCCAGTTCTTGAGAGTCGGCCGGTAAGAGCGAAGGTCGCGACCGACGAGGTAGCGACTCTGCCATGCCCGCATCCGCGGATCCTCCGGGTCCATCGTGGGATCGCCGGGTATCACGTGGGGCTCCTCGAGGGGATTACCGTTCAGCTGCATGACGTTGTCGGTCATCGACAGCGTGTCACCCGGCATGCCCACCACGCGCTTCACCACGTTGACGCCGCGCTCCTCGGGCGACTCGAAGATCACGATGTCGAATCGCTCGGGCTCGCGAAACGCGGGGAGCCGCTTGTGCACCAAGGGAAGCTCTGCGCCGTACAGCGCCTTGTTCACGAACAGGAAGTCCCCCACCAGCAGCGTGTTCTCCATGCTGCCCGAGGGAATGCGGAATGCCTCTACCAGGAGCGCGCGCAGGAAGAACCATATCACCAGCGCGATGGCAATGGACTTGATCCACTCCTTTGCGGACTGCGACGCCGACTTCTTGTACGTGCGCTTCTCGGCCGGCTCGTCCTTCGGCTTGTCCTGCGCGTCCTTCGCCCGCTTCTTGGCCACTTTGGGTCAATCCTCCAGCAGTCCTACTACTCGCCCTGGGGTTCTACCCAGTCTGCGATGAAGATGTTCGTCTCGCCCGGTACACTCCCATAACGATTGGACGCAAACACGAGTTTCGATCCGTCCGGCGAGAACATCGGGAACCCGTCGAAGTCCGGATGGTGTGTGACGCGCGCTAGCCCGGTCCCGTCGAGATTCATGATAAACAGGTCGAAATTCCGACCGCGCGGCTCGGGATCGGCGTGGTTTGTGGAGAAGATTATGCGCTGCCCATCGGGGTGGAAGAACGGCGCGAAGTTGGCGCGTCCCAGGTCGGTGATCCGCCGCTGGTCCGAACCGTCGGCGTTCATCACCCAGATCTCCATGCGACTGGGCCGGACCAGGTCCTGGGCCAGCAGCCGCTGGTAGTCTGCCAACTCTTCTTCCGTCTCCGGGTGCCACGACCGGTACACGATCATGCTCCCGTCGGGCGAGAAGAACGGCCCGCCGTCGTAACCGGGCGTATCGGTGAGCCGCCGAACGTTGGACCCGTCCACGTCCATCGTGTAGATGTCGAGGTCGCCGTCCACCGTTGAGGTAAACACGATGGTCTCCCCGTCGGGGGAGAGCGTGGCCTCGGCGTCGTAGCCAGGGGTCCCGAACAGCCGCTCCAGGCCGCTGCCGTCGGGCGCCGACGTGTAGATGTCGAAGTCGTAGACCGGCCAGACGTACCCCTGGCTGAAGTCGGGAGACGGCGGGCACTGCTCGTCGACGTGGAACGTGCTCGAGTAGAGGACCCGCTCGCCACCGGCGTGAAAGAAGCCGCACGTGGTGCGTCCCAGGCCGTTCGATACAAGCTCCAGGCCGCTCCCGTCCACGTTGATGACGTACTGCTGATCACAGGTCGTGTCGGACTCGGTGCGCTGGAAGATCAGCTGCTCGCCATCAGGCGAGAAGTACGCCTCGGCGTTCTGACCGCCGAATGTGATCTGCTTGACGCTGGCGAAGAACTCCTCCCCCTCCTCGGGGGCGTGCTCTACTGCCGGGCTCTCCGTCGCGGGGCCGCAACCAGCCAGGGCCGCGGTCACGGCGAAGGCCGCCGGGAGCCCAAATCGGGCTCGGAAGGTAGTGTTTGGCATCCGGGGATTATAACGGGTCCTGCAACCTAGGGAGACGGTTTCGGACGCAAAGACGGGCAGGGGTCACCCTGCCCGTCAGTCGGTTCGGAGCAAGCCCGATTCGACCGCTAGAAGAAGAACCCCAGCTCGAGCATTGCCGCTGCGCCGTGGGCGTCCTGCATGAAGCCACCAATCGAGCGCGCCGCGATCTGGAACAGGAGGTTTCGGGTCTCGATCCCGAGACCGCCCGTGAAGCCTACTTCCTGGCGGCCGCCGAGGATGAGCCCGACCCTCAACGGGACGACCCTCAGGATGCGCCACGTGGTCCCCAACTCCACCTCGAGCGGGTAGTCCAGGACCTGGCCGCTGGTGGCGACCCGAGCGCTCGCGTCGAGCTGCAGTATCCGGTTCGCCCAAGCACTCACCGAGAAGCGCGCGATGGTGGGAATGTCCACCGCGACGCTCACCGTGTCGATCACGTCGAGGGACTTGAACTGGATCCCGTCTGTGAGCGGGTCGGAATCCAGCGAGTCCAGCACCTCTTGCACGTTGGTCGTGGCGACCGCGTAGTCCCACGACTTACGCTCGACGTTGTCGACGGTGACGTTTCCAACGTTGGCCACCATCGCCTCGAACGCGATTCCGGACGCGGGCCACTCGAACCGCACCATGAAGTCACCCACTACGCTGTTTCCCAGATCCAGCGCAAATTCGACGTCCGGGGTCGCGAGCACGTCTATCCCGACGACCGCGCCCACCGTGTCTCCCGTGGCAACTATCCGGCTGTCTATCGAGGTCGATCCCTGGTAGTAGAAGACCGGCTTGAGCACCCGGGCTCCGCCGCCGAGCGCTAGGTGCATCCCGTCGGGGCCGCCGAACGGTCCAAGCCGCACCACGGCGTGCAGGCCCAGATCCTGGGTCCCGATGGCGGCGCCACCGGTGGTTCCCAAGGGGAATGAATCGCGCGCCACGTTGCCCTCACGCAGCAGAGCCACCGCGCTCTCGTCCAACGTGGACACGGCGAAGCTGCGGCCCTGTGCCGAGAGTCCGAGGCTGAGGTGGCGGCCCAGCGGACCGCCCAGGTAGAACCCGCCCTCCAGCTCACCCTCGACTTCGAATCCCTGACCCGCGGGCACGAGGTTCAGCACGTCGAGCACGTCACCCACCAGCACGTCGTCCTGGTCGGCCAGGTAGAGCAGCGCGCGGGCCTCGCGGAACGACATCGAGTTGTTCCCCGCTATTCCGGCGCCGGTGATCACCAGTCCCCAGTGCGGAACCATCACGTTCCGGAACGGGTCGATACGCACGGTGGGAGTCCGCCTGTACGCCTGCGGCACCTTGGAGGCCTGCGAGCCCTCCGGCACCGCCTGGGCGTGAAGGCTCCCGCCTGCAACGAGCGCGGCGGTCAGCAACAGAGCGGCGCGGGTCATTGTCCACCTCCCACCCGCAAATGCATCACGGCAGTCGCGTCCACGATCACATGGTCGGTGGTGCGGATCGCTCCGCGTCCACCGGCCGCAGGGGTGAGCGTCAACAGCACACCCGCCGTGAACCACTCACCGAGGAACGGCCGCACGGTCTCACCAGTGAGCCCCACGAACACCGTGTCGCGGGACGCCTCGGTGACACGCCCGTTGGCGTCCACCGTACCCGGCGAGACGTTTATCGAAGTCAGCGGCACGCCGTTCGGCTGCGAGAACGCATCTGCAACCGAATCGGCGACGAGTACTATGTCGAGTTGGAGCCCGAACGCAGTGGAGTTCGTGACACGCAGCAGCGCGCCGGCCGAGTCTATTCGGGCCTGGATGTCGTTTGCGTTGGGGTCGTCGAGATCGAGACCCTCGCGGGCGGTCGAGCTGTCGAGACTGACACCCGCCGGCGGCAAGGTGAAGTCGAACCCGATGATGGGCTTTGCCGAGATCGCGAGCTGATCGCCGGCGGCGACACTCCCCGGCGACCCGTCTCCCACCTTCGCGGTCCCTGCTCCCACAAGCGCCACCTCGCTCCCAGCCAGGAGGCTGTCCACCAGCCGGTCCACCACTGCCGCGGCCTGAAGCGTGTCATTCTTCACGGTCTGGCGTCCGATGGCGAATGTCGTGAGCCCGGGATCGGCCAGGTTCACCAGTATCGGCGCGCCCAGGCTGTCGGTCTCGTAGTCGGGGACGCCCAACACCCGGCGGATGTTGCCGGTGACGGGGTCCACCATGACGACTCCGAGCGTGAAGTCCTGGAGCGTGAGCGGGGCGTCAACTTGGTTCGTGACCTCCAGCGCGATCAGCGCCTCGTGCACGGTGGCCTGCCCCGCCGCCTCCTCGAACTCACCGAGGTTGAGGCCTGCCGCCGAAAACCGCATCTCCTCCTCGACCGCGAACTGCAGCAACGACGAGTCGAGCGGAACGTTCGTGAACGTGCCGACGGCTGCGGAAACGTCCAGAGAGGCGATCTGCGGGTTGGCCTCGACCGCGACCAGGTTGTCGGCAATGACGGTCGTAGTGATGCCGAGCCAGTCGGTGAGAATCTCCGAAACGGTGAACGTATCCACCGTCACGGGCATCTCGATGCTGAGGGTCCGCCTGGGGCCGAGGCCAAGGGTGTCCCTGGCAGCCGTGATGCTCTCGGGCTCGCAGGCCGCAACGGTCACGGCAAGGGTAAGGGCGCCGGTGAGATAGACTGCTTTACGCACGGTAAGTCCTGTCCTATAGCGAGATTCCGCAATGTCTTACCGGCCCGGCGAAGAAACAAGTGCTTTTATCACACCCTGAGGCGTGATATGGCGCACAAACAGGGGCTTTTGAGAGGTTCTGGAGGTGGCCGGCTCGGCGGTCGAGGGCCAGGCGGGCCGCCGCGAACGAAACGGCGGACAGGGGGGATGACCCTCCTGCCCGCCGCTGTACCTGACCTATTGCCTATAGGCTATAGACTATAGACTACCCCTCGCCCATGTACGGGTAGCGATAGTCGGTGGCCGGGACGAAGGTCTCCTTGATGGTCCGGGCGGACACCCACCTAAGCAGGTTCATCATCGAGCCCGCCTTGTCGTTCGTACCGCTGGCGCGCGAGCCGCCGAACGGCTGCTGACCCACGACCGCTCCGGTGGGCTTGTCGTTGACGTAGAAGTTGCCGGCGGCGTGACGCAGCCGCGCCATTGCCTGGATCGCGGCGCTCCGATCGTCGGCGAACACCGCACCGGTGAGAGCGTAAGGCGAGGTGCCGTCCACCAGATCGAGGGTCTCTTCCCACTTGTTGTCCGGGTAGACGTGCACCGTGACCACTGGTCCGAATATCTCCTCGCACATCAGCTTGAAGTCGGGTTTGTGCGCCTGCACGAGTGTGGGCCGGATGAAGTAGCCTTTCGACTTGTCGCACTCTCCACCCACGAGAACGTCTGCGTCGGCGGACCTTCGCGCGTGATCGATGTAGCCGCTGATGTCGTCGAACGATTTCTCGTCGATGACGGCGCCCATGAAGTTCGAGAAGTCGCTGACGTCGCCCATCTTGATCCCGGCTATCTGGTCCAGCAGGCGCCCCTTGATCCGACCCCACATCCCCTCGGGGACGTAGACCCGCGACGCGGCGCTGCACTTCTGCCCCTGGTACTCGAATGCGCCACGTACGATGGCCGTGATCAGCGCATCCTCGTTGGCGCTCGCGTGCGCCACGATGAAGTCCTTCCCGCCGGTCTCGCCTACGATCCTGGGATACGTGTTGTAGCCGGCGATGTTCTCCCCGATCGTGCGCCAGAAGCCCTGGAAGACGCCGGTGGACCCGGTGTAGTGGATGCCGGTGAACTCCGGGCTGTTCAGAACGGCCTCCGTGATCGCGCGCGGATCGCCCGGAACGAAGTTGATCACGCCCGGGGGCATACCAGCCGCCTCGAACATCCGCATCAGGTAGTAACCGCTGAACACTGCGGGACGCGACGGCTTCCAGACCGCGACGTTGCCCATCAGCGCCGGCGCACTGGGCAAGTTGCCCGCGATGGAGGTGAAGTTGAACGGCGTGATCGCGTAGACGAAACCTTCGAGCGGCCGGTATTCGACGCGATTCCACATTCCGGGAGCCGAGATGGGCTGGTCCTCGTAGAGGCGCTCGGCGAAGTGCACGTTGAACCGGAAGAAGTCGACCAGCTCGGCGGCCGCATCGATTTCGGCTTGATGCGCGGTCTTGCTCTGGCACAGCATCGTGGCGGCGTTGATCGTGTCGCGCCACGTCGTGGCGAGCAGGTCGGCCGCCTTCAGGATCACGCTCGCCCGGTCTTCCCAAGCCCAGGTGGACCAATCCCGGTACGCCTCACTGGCGGCCTTTATGGCGCGCTCGGACTCAGCCTTCCCGCCCATGTGCCAGGTCGCCAGCACGTGCCCGTGGTCGTGCGGAACCACGGCCTTGTACGTGCGGTCCGTCCGCACCTCCTCGCCCCCGATGATCAGGGGAAACTCGATCTCCTGTCCCTGCATCTCGGCCAGCTTCGCCTTGAGCGCCTTGCGCTCCGGGGTCCCCGGGGCGTACGAGCGCACCGGCTCGTTGATCGGGATCGGGACCTGAATATCTCCACTCATTCCTCGAATGCTCCTTCCACCCATACTCGAATATCGGTTGACTGAAGTGATTCCAGCGTCCTGAAATGTATCGGTGGTGGCGGGGTTTCTACAGCCGGGTCCGCAGCGGTCAGACGCGGGGCTGGGGGGGCTCCAAATCCAGGATCTCACGGACCCGCCGGAGCAGCTCGTCCACGTCCCAGGGCTTCTGCAGGAACGGCCAGCCGGGATCCAGCGAATCCGTGTCGCGCATGTCGCGAGCGGTGTACCCGCTCGTGAACAGGAAGCGAGTGGACTTGTCCTGGCGCTTGAGCGTCTCGTACAGCTGGCGTCCCCCCAGGCGGGGCATCACAACGTCGGAGATGACCAGATCGATCTCTGACTCATGCCGCTTGAAGATGTCGAGCGCTTCGACGCCGTCGTTGGCGAGGAGCACGGTGTAGCCCTTCTTCTCGAGCAGCCTCTTGGCGGCGCGACGGATCGCGGCTTCGTCCTCCACGAGCAGAATCGTCTCGGTCCCCTCCGACGGCCCGACAGCGGCCGCTTCCAAGGGCTCGTCGTGAGCGCCTTCCGTAACGAGCGGGAAGTAGAGATCCACGGAAGTTCCCTCGCCCACGCGGCTCTCGATCTCGATGAAGCCGTCCTGCTGCTTTACGAGGCCGTAGATCATGGCCATTCCCAGACCGGTGCCGAGCCCCGGCGGCTTCGTCGTGAAGAACGGATCGAAGATCCGCTCCCTGGTCGCGTCGTCCATCCCGTGCCCAGTGTCACCCACGCACACCAGCGCGTACTCGCCTCCGGGGGCGCCCCAGCCGGCCAACGCCTCATGCTCGCCGTCCACCACCACGCGATGGATCTCGATGCGAAGCACGCCTCCGTCGGGCATCGCGTCTCTGGCGTTGGTCACCAGGTTGAAGAGGATCTGCTCGAGCGCGCCCTCATCCGCGGAGACGACTGCGTCGGGGGCACTGGGAATGAACCGCACATCTATGCTCTCGGGCAGCACGCGGCGCAGCGTAGGCAGCAGATCCGAGATGACCGTCGTGATCTGCAGCGGCCTGAGCGCGATCATCCCACGCCGGCTGTACCCGAGGAGCTTGCGCACCATGTCGCTTCCGCGCTGCGCCGCACGCCTCAGGTCGACCAGGTCCTCTCCCATTTCCACCTGCTGCGGCTGCAGCCCGCGTTCGATCATGTCTGCGTTCGCGAGGATGACCGTGAGCAGGTTGTTGAAATCGTGCGCGATCCCTCCTGTGAGCTGCCCGATCGCCTCCATCTTCTGGGCCTGGCGCAGCTGCTCCTCCAGGGCGCGTTGCTCGGTCACGTCTTCAGCGATCATCTCGTAGGACTGGGTCTCGCCCTCGAGGCCGCGTTGGGGCTGCCCGCTCAGTCGCACCAGGAACCGGGAGCCGTTCTTCCGCTTCCACTCCACCTCAACGCCCTCGATCCGCTCCGCTCGCTCGTAGCGCTCCATCAACTGTCGCCGCAGCTGGGGATCGACGTACACATCGGACCCGATGTCGAGGGCCAGAAGCTCCTCTTCCGAGGCGTAGCCCAGCATCTTCACGAGCGCCGGGTTGACGGAGAGGAAGCGCCCGGCGGGCGCCGAGCGATAGATGCCGTAATTGGCGTGCTCGACCAGGGCCCGGTTGCTCTCCTCAGACTGGCTCAATGCCTCCAGCGTATGCTCTCGCTCGAGCTCGGCGGCGGCCCGCGGCGCGAAGATCTCGAGCGTGGCACGCGCCAGTTGCTCCTCAGCGAACGGTTCGTCGTCCATCACCACCATCAGACCGAGCGGCCTCCCGGCACTGTCGAACAACGGAGTCCCCAGGTAGGACTCCACTCCGAGCTCCGTCAGCATCTCGTCCTCGGGAAACTGCTGCCGCACGCCGGTCGGGTAGCTGCACGTTCGGAGGTTGACCACCGTGCCGCAGGGAGTGCCCTCGAGCTGGTACTCGAAGTTCTCCAGGATCTCGCCGTCCACTGAGAGCGCGATCGTCGCGACGGTCTCGTGAGCATCGGGCATGACCTGCGCCACGAAGGCGCACTTCACACCGAGCACCTGCGTGAGGAGAACGGCCATGGAATGGAAGAAGTCATCGCCGGTCGCTCCAGACACCCCCTCCGTGATCGAGCGGAGTACGTCCTCGATACGGCGCCGCTCCGTCTTGTCCCTGAAGATCCCCACCACCGCACCCACGCCGGGGTCTTCCAGCAGATTGGTGCCCACGACCTCGAGCCAGCGGTAGCCACCGCTCTCGTGCAGCCCCCGAATCTCGATCACGGTAGAGCTGCCGGGCACACTCAGGATCTCCTGGAACGCCTGGCCCACCTTCAGCACGTCGTCGGTGTGGACGAAGTCGAACATCGGCCGGCCGTGGTAGTTCTCGGAGTCGTACCCGAGTACCTGGCTGACCGAGGGGCTCATGAACTCGATGATGCCTTCCCGGTTGATCAGCACGAAGACGTCCCACGAGTTCTCGACCAGCCGGCGGAAGCGCCGCTCACTGGCGCGCACGGCGGCTTCGGCTTCCCTGCGCTGCGTCACGTCACGGGCGTTGATGACGATCGCACTCACCGGGGGCTCGTCCAGCAGGTTGTTTCCCGCAACCTCGAACTGGCGCCAGGTGGCGTTCCGGTGCTGGATGCGGCACTCGATCAGCGGAGCCACACCGGGTTTGGGGATCCGGCTGGCGAGAAACGTACGCACCCGCTTGATGTCGTCGGGGTGGATGAGGTCGAAGACGCTCTGACCGCGGAGCAGCTCCGGATCGTGGCCCAGAACCCGCTCCACCGATGGGCTCAGGTAGAGGAGCCTGCCCTTGGCGTCGATTACCGTCACGAGGTCGAGCGAGTTCTCGATGAGGGAGCGGAGCCTCCGATCCTGAGCCCAGGCGTGGGCACTTTCCTTGTGGACAGCGACGAAACGGCTCCGCATATGCCACAGGCCGAGCAATAGCAGCAGGGAGAGAAGGAGAACGTTGAGCTCATCACCGACGGACGTGAACGGCGACCGGCCAGTCAATTCGCGCACGAGGCCGATGACTCTGAACACGGCGAGCACGCCCATGACCGCGGCGAGCGGCGCCCAGGGAACCAGCCGCCCGCCCAGGCGCACCATCCGCAGGGCGTACGCTCCCGCTCCCAGCAGGATCAATACCGATGCCGCGTGGATCAGCTGCACACCCATTTGACCGCGACTACCTCACTTGAGGTGTCCTACGACGAGGCCGCCGCTGGTCTCGGCGGCCAAGAATAGCCAAACCTAAGGCCCCTACGAGCCGTCCAATAGTAGCTCGCAGGGGCCTGGCCGTCGGTGATCTGCGTAGGAATTAGAAGTAGATGTGCGCCTCGAGTGCGATGACGTCGAGGTTGTCCGTACCGGGGGCGTTGTTGAGGTGCGTGTAGAAGCCCGACACCTGCACATACGAGACCGGGAACGCTTCGATGCCGAGGCGCGCTCGCGCGCGCTCGTCGTCGGGTGTGTTCACGGCGCCGTCGCGGATGTCGGCGGTCGGATCATGAAACCCGTAGGAGAGTTTGAGGTTGAGTCCCTGCACGATGAGCCAGTCACCCTCTACGAACGCGACCACCTGGTCCCGATCGCTCTGGGCCGGGTCGTCGAACGAGTCGAACACCAGATCCGCTTCGCCCATCACGACCACCGGACCCACACGGAAGCCGGCGAAGGCTCCCGCCACGTCGGTCTTGCGCCCGGGCTCGCTGTTGTGCGCGCCCGAGGCACCGACCCGGAACCACGGGAACGTCAGCACGGCGCTCGTCGTGAACATCTTCTGGTTGTTGTTCTCGGTTCCGGAGAAGCTGCCGTTGGTCGCCGACACGAACCACGAGAGCGGACCCGGCTCGATCCCGACCTCCACGCCCACGTCCTGCGTGGCAAACGTGAAGCCCGTCTCCGAACGGATGAACTCCGCGTCGTCGAACAGGCGCAGCCCGTAGGGGAGCATGAACTTGCCCGCCTTGGCGTAGCCGTTGAGCGGCTTCCACGCCGCCATAGCGAACAGCTCCCGCGCCCTGGGCTCGTCGGGTCCGAGCGACTGGTCTACGTAGACGGTCAGGACGTCGGGAATCAGGTTTGCCTCGAGATAGATGTTCGCCTCATTCAGCTCGAACGCCGTCTGGGGCGTCACGCCATCGTTTAGCGCCCAGTCGAACCTGGCGCGAACGTCGAGACCGATGCCTACCCAATCCGCCAGGCGCCTGCTGCGGGGCGCCAAGGTCCTCGCCGGCAGCACGGTCTGCGACCAGACCGCGCCGAAGTCGTTGCGCCCTCCCCCTCCGGTACGGTTCACATGGCACTGCATGCACTTGAGACCGGTACGCACGGCCAGGTAGGGCTCGGCGGCGGCGTCCGGCGCCGCCCCCACCACCAGCGTCACGAGGAGCCCGGTGCCGAGGGGGCCGAGGCGCCGCATCAGTTGTTCTGGGCGCCGTCTGCGATCCAGGCGCGGATGATGTCGATGTTGGCCTGGCTGAGCGGTGTACCGCCGCGCGGCATTCTGAGGCCGGAGCCGGCCACGGTTCCCTGCGTACCCTGGATCTTGTGGACCAGATAGCTCTGGTTGGCCAGTCCCGGCTCGATGCGATCCAGGCCCGACTGGTTGGATGCAACGTTTACGGTGTTGGAGTGCGTCAATCCGGCGCTCAGGTTCATCCCCTCCTGCGGGGACGTGCCAGCGTGACAACCCGAGAACGCGCAGCTGTTGGTGAGGATCGGCTGGACGTCGCCTGAGAGCGTCGGCGGTCCGGTGTCGCCACCTCCGCCCCCTCCGTCGCCACCGCCACCATCGCCGCCACCAGTGTCACCGCCGCCGGTGTCGCCTCCGCCTGTGTCACCTGGTGGGTTGTTTCCTGTGGGGGTGCTAGAACAGGCCAGCGCGCCAATCGTCAGCATACCGACGAGGGCCAGCATTGGACGCGAGATGGACATGGATGCCTCCTGCCTCGGGATCTTCGCGGTTTGAGGGCGTTCTCGTGGGCAACCCCATAAGGGAGTAGATTGTTCCGCATAGGGCCCTTGAGCCCATGACCCGGATTCCTGTTGCCCTCCCGGAGATCACCATGCGCACAGCCATTCTCGCACTCAGCCTGCCGCTCCTGGCGCCTGCACTTCATGCCCAGGACCAGGAGTTCCAGCGACCCGGTGACTGGACCGTCCGGTTCGACCGGGCAGGCAATCCCAATTCGGCCATCTACTTCGTTGAGATGCCTCCCGGTTGGCACATCACGACCGGTCCGGCGGCGATCCTGTACGACCCCGAGCGAACGGTGTGGGGGGAGTACCGGCTCGAGTCGAGTATCCACCTCTTCCCGGTCGAGCGGCCCGAAGCGTTCGGCGTCTTTTTCGGGGGATCCGACCTCGATGGATCGGCGCAGGCCTATACCTATTTCCTGATACGCAAGGACGGGAAGTTCCTGATCAAGGAGCGCTCGGGGAGCGACACCCGCGTGATCCACCCTTGGACCGAGCACGCGGCGATCGTGAAGCACGAGGGGCAGGAGGGTACGGCCCTGAATATGCTAGCCGTCGACGTGCTGTCCGACACGGTGGAGTTCTTCGTGAACGGAGAGAAGGTGGCGAGCCTCCCGCGCTCCGACCTGAAGACCAATGGGATCGTGGGCCTCAGGGTGAACCACGGCCTCAACCTGCACGTGACATCGCTGGACATCGCCCAGACGTAGGGCGGCGGCGTTTCGAAGCACAGGGCCCCCATTCGGGGGCCCCCGACGCCCTAGTTCCATTTGAATCCGGCGGCCAGGAGTCCCGCAAGCAGCGCCACGCCGTAGGAAGCGATCCCCAACTTCCGGCCGAACCCCGCGCCCACGTACAGCGTGGGCGATGTCGTCGCCGGGCATGGGGCTCCGATAGGTGAGGGGCAGTCGAACGCGATGTGCCGCTCGACCGGCGCGTAGTCGAGCTCTAGGCTGAGCAGGAACGCATCGTGAAGGCCGTAATCCACGCCCACGACGACTCCGACGCCGCCCTCCCCCGCCGACGTGTACATAGGCCCAGCGGACAGGTCCAGGCGGTGCGAGCCACCCAGCCAGCGGCGGTAGCGAGCCTTGATGCCGACCCGGCTGATCTCACCGTTGAAGTCGTAACCGAAGAAGCCCGTCCCACCGAGAGCGGCGCGTTCACCCCGGTTCTTCATCCAGCCGGCCTCGCCGGTCAGATAGAAGCGGCTCTGGCCGCCGACGGACGTCGTCACCCGGTAGCGGGCGTTCGCCTCAGTGACCAGGAACGAGCCGCAGCTCGAGGGGGGACCGGAATAGAAGCAGAACCCCTTCTTGGGTGCCTCGGGGTCCTGTGCTTGGGCCGCGGCAGGCACCGAGAGGCAGGAGAAGACGAGGGTGATTCCGATGACGACGCCGATCGAGTAGCGCACGCGGCGCTCCTGTTGGAGTCGGGGTCAGCGTGCCACTCGGTCGTCAAGCAGGGGTCAAGCAACGAGGCCCGCACGATGGGCGGGCCTCGGGGATGGCCAGGGACGGAATTGAACCGCCGACACGGGGATTTTCAGTCCCCTGCTCTACCAACTGAGCTACCTGGCCCGGGGGCGGGAATTATACACAATGAGGGACCGCGCGGGGAGATGGCTTCAAGTGCCAGCTTGAGACCGGCGGCGCCAAGCCCCGCTGATTAGCGGGCGAACGCGGCAGGAATGGTACTCCGCACCAGCTCCCGAGCTCCACCGCACCACTTTATTATTTGTTGTGATACCGCTTAATGGGGCGTTGATCTTTTGAAAACGACGCGCCGTGCGGTCCTGCGGCTCCCGCGCCCTCAGCCTCCCGGCTCCGTGCCCTCGCCCTCGCCCGGCAACTGGCCCCTGCCCAGCCGCTCCAGCCAGCCCTCGTCGTCGTCGTCCAGATCGTAGCGGGCCAGCTCGGGCGCTTCGGGATAGCGCTCCTTGGCCAGCCTGATGGCGTTGCGCGCCCGCGCGGGATCCTTCTTCACCATGCGGTAGATCTCCTCCAGCCGGATGGCGGCGTTGATGTCCACCTTGCGGGAGGCCCCCCGCTGGAGGTGGCTCTCGAGCAGGCGGATCACCTCCTCCAGGTTGGGCCTGGCCTGTGGCGGCAGAGCCCCGATCCCGCCCCCCAGAAGCTGCGTCTGGACCCAGTACCCAAACGGCGTGGCCACGTATTCCACCAGGAGATCCCAGGACCACCAGATGATCCCACACGCCGCCGAGGCCACGAACAGGCGTGGTTCGCTGCGAATGAGGAACGCTGCAAGCAGCAGCACGACCGTCGCCGTCCCAAGGATGAGGCGGACTACGCGAGAGATACTGTACGGCGGGGGTCGTGTCTGCACACGCCTCCAAGGACCTGGATTCGGGCCTGTCCGGCACCGCCCGGCGGCCGCGCCGGAGCTATGGTTACGGACAACCCCACCCCATCGCAAGACCAGGCGTCACGACTGCGGCTCAAGCCGCCGGTAACGCAGTAACGCAAATGCGCAGATGCCGATTTTCGGCGAATTCACAGGAACGCAGGGGCTGCGCAACTCAGTTTGCGCAGCCTGACTCCAAGCGCCGGCCGGGGCAGGGATCCGTGCCGGGCCGGGCCCGCAGCCGCCATATCCGGCTAAATCGGCTCTTCCGTAGCAGTTCCTCAGCAGCGTTGCACACAAACAACGGCGCTTCCTGGTAGAGGATCTTCGCAGTCCCGCAAGAGAAGTGGCCTCATAGCCGCCGTTCTGCGGTCCTGTGACGAATGTCACGCTTTCCGGGACCGGCCAAAAGCCGCTAGATTCACACCACGGACAAGGCCCCCTTCGACCTCGAGGCTTCGATGACAGAGTACCAGGCGGTGATCCTTCGGATGCAGGGGAAGTCGCGCGAGGACGAGGACGTGATCACGGACCTGCTGAACGAGCGCGCGCGGGGAGGCTGGACCTATCACTCCCTCGACCTCCTCCCGGATCAGAAGGTGCTCGTGGTCTTCACCCGGCAGGCCTGAGCCCGGCCACCACCCCCCCTCGGGCAGCGGGCGGCCTTCGCTCACGCCCGCCCGGAGGCCCCATGACCAGCGACGTACCCGAGTCCATCCGCTCCCGGCGCACCTTCGACGGGCGCCTCGTAAAGGTCGACCTGGACACACTCCGGGCGCCCGACGGCAGGGAGTTCGACCTGGAGATCGTCCGCCACCCCGGGGCCGTAGCCGTGGTCCCACTGCTGTCGGACCCGGGGAGCCCCGACCCGTCTGTCCTCCTCCTGGAGCAATACCGCTATGCGGCGGGCGGGATCATCTGGGAGATCCCGGCCGGCACACTCGAGCCCGGGGAGGACCCGGAGGAATGCGCGCGGCGCGAGCTGCGAGAGGAGACCGGAGCGAGCGCGGACCACGTCGAGCACCTGACCACGATCTACACGACTCCGGGCTTCACGGACGAGCGGATTCACCTCTACCTGGCTACCGGGCTGACCGCAGGGGAACCCAACCACGAGGGGGACGAGTTCATAAAGGTGAAGCCGCTGCCCATCACCCAGATCCTGGAGATGATCCGCGACGGGCGGATCGTGGACGCGAAGTCCATCGCGGCCCTCCTCTGGGTGGCCGGATTCCGACTCAACTCGTAGGGGTCGTGTCCCCTACGGGGGACAGTTCGGAACCAGACGGGGCCCGGCACGAGGTTCGCCGGGCCTTTCGCATCTGAGTGACTGTCAACGGCTTACGCCCAGTGGACTGGGCTTCATGGCCCAATCGGTACGATTCGTGCGGTACTTGGGCACAGAAGGGGGGCGTTCTAGCGCGCCTTTTTCGTCCGAATGAGGGCCGGCTGGCGCGGCCCGGGAGCTTCAGATGACCGCTAGGCCTGAGACCCTGCAGGGGGCGACACCCAAACCCGCCTATGGGGCGGAGACCATCGAACTGCGCGCGCTCGACGACTCGGGCGTGGTGGCGGCGTTCCTGGCGGGGCGGCAGCGGGGGTTCGAGGTCCTGGTGGACCGCTACCAGAAGCGGCTGCTCAACTTCATCTACCGGACCATCGGCGACCGTGAGCGCTCCGAGGACCTGGTGCAGGAAGTGTTCATCCGCGTGCACCGCCATCTGCACCGGTTCGACCAGACGAAGAAGTTCTCGACGTGGATCTACACGATCGCGTCCAACCTGGCCAAGAACGAGCTCCGCAACCGGAGCCGCAGCCCGCTGGTGCTGTTCCAGACGATCAAGAAGAACTGGGATGCCGACCACCGGCCGCTTCAGTTCGAGGACAAGAACTACCGGCCGGAAGACCTCTTCCGCAAGCGGCACCTGCGCGAGCTCGTCGAGTGGGCGGTGGAGCAGTTGCCGGAGCATCACCGCGTCGTGTTCGTGCTGCGCGAGCTCGAGGGCAAGACCTACGAAGAGATTGCCGAGATCACCGACTGCAACCTCGGCACCGTGAAGAGCCGGCTCAACCGGGCGCGCAACCGCTTCGCCCAGATCATCGGGCCGCTGCTCGATTAGATATCCTCACTCCCCACCTCCGCGGATTGAGGGGATGGACGGGGAGGGGCGCTGTTCGGCTCCTCCCCTCCTTTTTGCGCGAGCGCCCGCTCACTACCATCCCCGAAACGGCCGGCTCCGGGGGGAACATCCCCTACCTCACGCTGTACCAACCGTTGGCCATGAAATGTCACGAGTTTCTGGATCGCTATTCCGATTGGCGCGACGGCCTGGTCGGAGCGGACTTGCAGCTGCAGATGTGCGAGCACCTGCAGGTCTGCCCGCAGTGCACCCGTTATCACGCCAGGGTGGCGCGGGGCATCACGGTGCTCAAGAGCCTGCGTGAGCTCGAACCCACGTGGCTGTCGCGGCGGCGTCTGGCGAGCCGCCTGGCGGACCGGCCGCTCACGCTGCTCGAGCCGGTGACTCCGGCTCCCGCCGGCATCATGGTCGCGCTGATGCTGATCACCGCGGCGGCGTTGTTCGTGTGGGAGGCCACCGGAGTCTCGGGAGACAATCGCGCTGCCCGCCAGCCGGTTCAGTCACCGCGCCCAATGGTCGTCGCCAACCCCGCACCCCCCTTCGTCAGCTTCGCCCATCTCTCAGTCCCGGCCTTCGACGGACCGCTGCGCACCCCTGGAGCGGGCGAGGCACCCTTCGGAGCACGCACGGCTCTGTCGCCCTAGCGGGCAGACTTTCTCCCACACCCTCCGGTCGGTAGTTTCCGCCTAGTATGGCGGCTTCCCTCGACTTCGACTCCGCGTACCGCAAGATCCGGCGCGGGGACCTTGCTCCCGTCTACTACCTGACCGGCGACGAGGACGTGCTGAAGGACGAGCTCGTCGCGCTGTTGCTGGAGCAGGCGGTGGACCCCGCGAGCCGCGACTTCAACCTGGACGTTCGCTCCGCGGGCGACCTGGACGGGGAGAGCCTGCACGCCCTGGTCGAGACACCGCCCATGTTGGCCGAACGCCGCGTGGTCGTGATCAGGGCGCTGGAGCAGTGGCGCCGCAACGCGCGCGTCTGGAAGGTGCTGGAGCGCTACGTCGCCAACCCCTCGCCGTCCACCATGCTGGTGCTGGTGCACGGTGCGGGTCAGAAGCCCCACGCCGAGCTGTCGCGCAAAGCGGCGCACGTGGTCGTGGGAGGCCTCGACCCCAAGCGTCTCGCGCGATGGGTGAAGCTGCGCGCGGAGCGTGCGGGATTCGCCTTGGAGCCCGAGGCCGCCACCCACTTGATGGACGCGCTCGGCTCGGAGCTGTCACAGCTCGCGATGGAGATCGAGAAGCTGGCCGCCGCCGCGGGCGAGTCGCCGATGGGCGTGGAAGACGTAGCCAACCTCGTAGGCGTGAGACGCGGCGAAACAGCACACGACTGGGTCGGTGCGGTGCTCGAGCGTGACGTTCCGCGGGCAATCGGGATGCTGGAGAGCGTCTTGTCGGCATCGGGAGTGAACGGAGTGCGCCTCGTTGCAGGCCTTGGCACCGCTCTGGTGGGCACGCGGCTGGCCCGGGCGCTGCTCGACGCGGGAACGCCGGCGCGTCGTGTCGAGCAGACCTTGCTTCAGCACATCCGGAAGGCGCGCCCGGCGGGACTCGGAAGCTGGCAGACCGAGGCTGCGCGCTGGACCGGCGCAGCCGCCAAATGGGCGGCCGAGGACATAGACCGGGCGCTCGACAGTGCATACGAAGCCGACCGCGCCTTGAAATCCACGACCATCAGTGACGAGGTCGGCACCTTGAGCGACATGCTGCTCATAATGAGCGCCAGGAGGGCTGCGGCGTGAAACGACTCTTGCTGTTAATGCTGGTGTCTGCAGTCGCGACGTCGGCGGCCGCGCAGGAGGCTGTTCCGTGGGAGGAGGTCGAGGGGGACTCGACTCTCACCGTGGCGGTCAGGCTCGCGACGGAGGGGCAGGGTGACTCGGCGCGAGCGTTCGTGCGCGCGCGCCTGTCGGACGTTTCCCCCAGCGACACGCTCTATCCCCAGATGCTCTACGCGGCGGGTGTAGTCGCGGCCGACGTGGACAGCGCGACACTCTACTTCCGCCGCGTCGGCATCGAGTACGCCAGGTCCAGTTGGGCCGATCGGGCACACCTGCGCCTTGCCCAGATCGCGTTCGGCGCCGGCGACTACGCCGCGGCATACCGCAGCGCACAGCGCGTGCTGATGGACTACCCCTTCAGCGCGGTTCGGCCCGAGGCGAGCTTCTGGGCCGGGCGCGCCCAGTTGGAGATCGGAAACGGCGCCGACGGGTGCCGCCTGCTGAGCGCGGCGGCCGCCAACGCCGGAGACAACGTCGAGCTGGCCCAAAGATCCCGCTACCAACTTCAGCGCTGCGCGGCCTTCCCACAGGCCGGCGACACTCTCGTTGGTGACTCGGTGCAGGCGGAGCCGCCGGCCGGCACCCAGACCGTGTACGCGGCGCAGGTCGCAGCAGTGCAGAACGCCCTCGCGGCCGACGAGCTGATGCGCCAGCTACACGCAGCGGGCTACGACCCTCACGTCGTTCGCGGCGCCGACGGGCTGTTCAAGGTGCGCGTAGGGCGCTTCCCCGAGCGGAGTGCGGCCCAGCAGTTGGTGAACGAGCTGAGGCAGAGGCTCGGTGGGAGTCCATTCGTGGTCGAGGAGCAGCAGTGAGCCGAAGGCGACGCTCGTCCCCCGAGGTCGAGACCCCGCTGATGCAACAGTACCGCGCCATCAAGGCGCGGCATGCCGATTCGATTCTGTTTTTCCGCATGGGCGATTTCTACGAGATGTTTCTCGACGACGCGAAGCTCGCCGCGCGGGAATTGGGCCTGACGCTCACGAGCCGCAACAGCGGCGCGGCCGCCGAAGTCCCGCTGGCGGGCGTGCCGGTGAAGGCCGCCGACGAGTATCTGCGACGCCTGGTGGAGCGCGGATATCGTGTGGCCATTTGCGAGCAGGTGGAGGATCCCAAGCACGCCAAGGGCGTCGTGCGGCGCGAGGTCGTCGAGACGGTGAGCCCCGGTGCGATCCTCGCTCACGAGTGGCTGGACGGCACGTGCAACAACTTCCTGGTGGCAATCCTCCCTGGCGATCCCGTTGGGTTGGCGGCACTGGATCTCTCGACTGGTGAGTTCATCCTGGAGACCGTGGCTGTGGATGACCTCCAGGTTGCGTTCTCCCGCTTCGACCCTCGCGAGATCGTGGTGCCGGAGGGAGGGGAAGTGCCTGCTGCGGGCGGCGACCTGATGGTCACGCAGCGAGAGGCGTGGGAGTTCAACCCCGACGAAGCCGCCGAGGAGATTGCGCGGCGCTTCGCGCTGCGCGGGCTCGAAGGCCTTGGCATCGGCGATTCGGACCGGCCGGCGCTCGCGGCCGCGGGCGCGCTGCTCAAGTACGCCAGCGAGCTGCAGCCGGGCGGGCTGCCGCAGCTCGCGCCGCCGTCGGTACGGCGCGTGGGCGCCACGATGCCGCTCGACGACATGACCCGCCGCAACCTCGAGTTGACCGAGCCGATGCGACCGGGCGCGCAGGGCGGAACGTTGCTCGAGGTGCTGGATCGAACGGTGACGCCGATGGGCGCGCGCATGCTGCGCCAGTGGCTGTTGGCACCGCTGCGCACGGTGGACGGCATCACCGCGCGCCTCGACGCCGTCGCGGTGCTGGTGGACGACGCGCGCGGCCGCGAGCGCCTGTGGGACGCGCTCGACGGAGTGCGCGACGTCGAGCGTCTTGCGGGAAGAGCGGCGGCGCACCGCGCCAACCCGCGCGACCTGGGAGCGCTGCGCGATTCCCTCGCCCGCCTGCCCGATCTGAAGAGCGCCCTCGACGGGCTCGCCGCGCGTGAGCGCAGCGCCGAGCTCGAGCGTGTTGCCGAGGAGTTCGATCTGCTCGCCGATCTCACCGACGAGCTGTCCCGAATGCTGGTGGACGGCCCGCCCGCATCGCTCGGCGACGCAGACAGTATCCGCCCCGGTGCGAATGCCGAGCTGGACGAGATCCGCGAGCTGCGCGACGGCGGCAAGCGCTACATCGCCGCCCTCCAGGCCACCGAGCGGGAGCGCACCGGCATATCGTCGCTCAAGGTCGGATACAACAAGGTCTTCGGCTATTACATCGAAGTCACCAAGACGCACAAGGACGCAGTCCCCGACAACTACGAGCGGCGCCAGACTCTCACCAACGCCGAGCGCTACGTCACGCCCGAGCTCAAGGACTACGAGGCACGCGTGCTCGGCGCGGAAGAACGCGCTCTGGAGGCGGAGCGCGCCCTGCTGCACGCCCTGTGTGACTCGGTCGCCTCGCGCCTGGCACGGCTGCGCGCAGCGGCCCGAACCATCGCCACGTTGGACGTGTTCGCGGCTCTCGCAGAGACCGCGGTGCGCGAGCGTTACGTGCGGCCGCAAGTGGATGCGGGAACGGGGCTCGAGCTAACCGCCTCGCGACATCCCGTGGTCGAGCGCCTGCTGCCGCCGGGCAAGTTCATTCCCAACGATGTCCTTCTCGATGCCGCCGCGCGCGTCATCTTGCTCACCGGCCCCAACATGGCGGGCAAGTCCACCGTGCTGCGCCAGACCGGTCTCGCCGTTCTCATGGCCCAGATGGGATCGTTCGTGGCGGCCGACGCCGCGCGCATCGGCGTGGTGGACCGAGTCTTCACGCGCGTCGGCGCGAGCGATGCGTTGGGACGCGGCCACTCCACGTTCATGGTGGAGATGAGCGAGACGAGCGCCATCCTGCGTGGCGCCAGCGACCGCAGCCTGGTCCTGCTCGACGAGATCGGACGCGGCACCGCGACCTACGACGGCGTGGCCATTGCCTGGGCGGTCACCGAACATCTGCACGACAGCGTCGGCTGCAAGACCATCTTCGCGACCCACTATCACGAGCTCACACAGCTCACCGAAGAGTTGCAGCACACACGGAACTACAACGTGGCAGTCAAGGAGTCCGGCGACGACATCGTGTTCCTTCACAAGCTCGTTCCGGGCGGATCGGACCGCTCCTACGGAATACACGTCGGCCGGCTGGCGGGCCTGCCGCCCGACGTGGTGCAACGAGCGTGGGAGATCCTCACCCTGCTGGAGTCAGGACATCACGTGGCGGGCATAGCTCCGCCGCCCACGCCGGATCCGCAACAGCTCGCGCTGTTCGGCGCGGTAGAACACCCGGTGGTCAAGGAGTTGCAGGACCTCGACCCCGAGACGTTGACACCCCTCGAGGCGCTCACGCGCCTCGCTGAGCTCAAGAAACGCGCTGAGGATCGGTAATGCGACATCTCTGGATTGCAGCCGTGCTGCTGGCCGCTTGTGCGGCGGAAGAATCGACACCCCAAGGCGAGGCGACGAACCAGCCGCAACGTCGTTTCGAGACACCGGTGGTCGTGAACGCCGAGTCGCCCATCGGCTACCCGCGCGCTCTCTACGAGCAGCGCGTCGAGGGCACCGTGGTGCTGCGGCTATTCGTGGACGACACGGGAGCGGTCGTGCCGGACTCTACCCTGATCGCCGAGCCGAGCGGATATCCGGCACTCGACTCCGCGGCGCTCGCCGGCGTAGCCGAGATGCGGTTTGCACCGGCGCGGCGTGACGGTCGCGCCGTTGCGACGTCGTTCCTTCAGCCGGTGCACTTTCGGCTGCCGGACGGGTCATCGGGAGGTGGATCGTGAACGAGAATCACAGGCGGCCGTACGCCAACGTACTCGATACTATCGGTTGGACGCCCCTGATAAGGCTGAACCGCGTCACCGCGGGACTCAAGTCGCCGATCTACGGCAAGGCCGAGTTCTTCAACCCCGGCGGCTCGGTTAAGGACCGCATTGGGTTGGCGATCATCGAGGACGCCGAGAAGAGCGGCCAGCTCAAGCCGGGCGGCGTCGTAGTAGAAGGGACTTCCGGGAACACCGGCGTCGGGCTCGCTCTCGCGGCCGCGCTCAAGGGCTACCGCTGCATCTTCACCATGCCCGACAAGATGTCGTCCGAGAAAGTGCGCTTGCTCAAGGCATTCGGCGCCGACGTGATCATCACTCCCACCGCGGTTCCACCGGACCACCCCGAGAACTACGTGATGAAGGCCAAGGCCATCGCCCAGGAGACACCGGGCGCGGTCCTGGCCAACCAGTTCTACAACCAGGTGAATCCCGACGCGCACTATCGCACGACAGGGCCCGAGCTCTGGGAGCAGACGGAGGGACGGATCACCCATCTGGTGGGTGGAGCCGGTACGGGCGGCACGCTTTCGGGAGCAGGGCGCTACCTCAAGGAAAGGAACCCGAACGTGCGCATCATCGTGGGCGAGCCGGAGGGGTCCGTCTACGCCGCTTATGCGCGCTCGCAGCATGTGGGAGAAGGACACCCCTACAAGGTCGAGGGTATCGGAGGCGACAAGATCCCCGGCACCCTGCACTACGACGTGGTGGACGATTTCTTCACGGTGAGTGACAAGGAGTCGTTTCAGATGGCGCGGCGCCTCACCCGCGAAGAGGGCCTCTTCGTGGGCGGGTCCACCGGCCTCATCGTCACCACGGCCCTTCGCATCGCGCGCGACCTCGACGACCCTGACGCGTGCATAGTCGCGATCCTGTGCGATACCGGCGAGCGCTATCTCTCCAAGCTCTACAACGACGAGTGGATGCGCGAGAACCAGATGGTGGATGTGGAGCGTGTTACGGCTACTGCGTTGCTCACGGCCAAGTCGGACGGAGCGCCTGAGCTGGTCACCGTCGCCCCCGCGCAGACGGTGCGGCAGGCACTCAACCTGATGGAGACCTACGATATCTCGCAGCTCCCGATAGTGGAGAGCGACGATTGTGTCGGAGCGCTCGACGAGGCGACTCTCATGGCACGCGCCATAGCTCAGCCGGTGGTGCTCGAGCAACCGGTGCGCGAGATCATGGAGCAGCCGTACCCGGTGGTCGAGGCCGACGTACCGCTGGAGCGTGTCTCGGAGCTGCTCTCACGAGAGACGCCGGCAGTTCTGGTGCGGCGCCAGGGCAAGCTCGTTGGAATCGTGAGCCGCTACGACGTGCTGCATCACATGGCCGGGATCAGCTGACGTGGCGCACTATCTGCTTTCCGCCGAGGCGGCTTTCGCCGCGGCGCACACGCTTCCCGGCGTCGAGAAGTGCGAGCGCATGCACGGCCACAACTGGCGCGTTCGCCTCACCGTGCGCGTGGAGGCCAACGCGCTGGACGAGGGCGGCATGGCCGTGGACTTCCGGGTGGTAGAGGAAGCCGTGCGCGATGCCGTGAGCGAATTCGACCACGCATACCTCAACGACCTCGAGCCGTTCGCCGAGACTCCACCCACAGCCGAACGGCTCGCAGTGGTCGTCTGCGAGCGCACGACCAGCCGCCTTTCCGCTGCGGCACCCGCCGCTCGGATCGATGCGGTGGAAATCTGGGAGACCCCTCAGTACCGAGTGGAATACCGGCCGTGACCAGCGTCGCCGTGCTGACCGGCGGCTCCACGCCGGAGCGCGACGTAGCCCTCGCGGGCGCCGGGCAGGTGGTCGCGGCGCTGCGCTCGCGCGACTACGACGTGACGGTGGTGGACACCGTCGGCGGCGTGATGTCCGCCGCGGAGGAGAAGCGCCGCCTCGTGGCGGTCGGCAAGACGCCGCCCACGTTGGGCGAGCTGGCCGCGCTGGCCGAGCGCGAGCTAGGTGCGGAGCTTACCGAGCTCGAGCCCATTGCAGGGGCCGACGTCGTCTTCATCGTGCTGCACGGTCTTCAGGGAGAGGGCGGCGAGGTGCAAGGCCTGCTCCAGGCGGCGGGGCTGACCTACGCGGGCAGCGACCCGCTGAGCAGCGCACTCGCGATGGACAAGAACGAGGCCAAGCGACTGTTCCGCGACGCAGGCATCCCGACCGCCGCATGGAAGATGTGGCCGGTTTCCGACGCCGAAATCGCCGCGCTCGGTTTGCCTCTCGTCGTGAAGCCGTCCCGGGTCGGCTCCAGCGTAGGGCTCACGGTCGTGCGGGGCGTTGCCGAACTCAGCGCCGCAGTCGAGGAGGCTCGTGCCTACGATGACGACGTCATGCTCGAGGCCTACGCGAGCGGCGCCGAATACACCGTCGGGATCCTGGGCGACGAAGCGCTCGCGGTGGGAGAGATAATTCCCAGTCACGAGATTTTCGACTACGAGTGCAAGTACACGCCGGGAATGACGCAGGAGATCTTTCCGGCGGACATACCGCAGGCACTCTCCGACGAGCTGCGTCGCATCGGACTGGCGAGCCACCGCACGCTCGGGCTGCGCGATTTTTCCCGTGTCGATTTCCGCTTCGGCGCCGATGGGATTCCCTACGTGCTGGAGGCCAACACCCTGCCCGGCCTCACGGCGACCAGCCTCCTGCCCCAGTCCGCGGCGGCTGTGGGCATCCCCTTCGAGGACCTGTGCGACCGGATCTGCCGCCTGGCGTTGGCCCGGCGGGAGACCGGAACAAAGCCGGCGGCTGAAGCCTAGATTAGATAGATATGCGGTCCCAAGCGTCGTTCTCGCTCACCCCATGGGTACGGGGTCTGATCATAGCGAACACGGTGGTCTGGATCCTGACCATCACCGTGTTCACGGGACCGTGGTTCAACGAGTTCTTCTCCTTCAGCCCGGCCGATGCGGGACGTCGCTGGTGGGGATTCGCCAGCTACATGTTCGTGCACGCGGGGTTCCTGCACCTCGCGTTCAACATGTTGATGCTGTTCATTTTCGGGCCGCCGGTCGAGGAGCGGATGGGCGGCCGCGCCTTCGCGCTCTACTACCTGATCTGCGGACTGGGTGGCGCGACGTTTTCGTTCGCACTTTCACTCTTCACCCCGGTCGCACCGTTCGTTGGCGCATCGGCGGCCGTCTTCGGCGTCTCGCTCGCGTACGCGATGACCTGGCCGGACGCACCGATCTACGTCTTTCCCCTGCCGCTTCCGATCAAGGCGAAGTGGCTCGTGGTATTCCTCGCAACCATCAACCTCGTGCTCGCGATTACCGGCGCACAGAATGGTGTGGCGCATCTCGCACACCTCGGCGGGTTTCTCTTCGGCTTCATCTACCTGAAGAGCGAGGAAGCCGTGATGCGCCGCGCACGGGCCGCGCTGAAGGCCAGCCAGATCGCACACGTCGTGCCGCAACGCCGTGTGCGCGAGCCGCGAGCCGCACCGTCTCCCGCCGCCGCAGCCGCCTCGGGGCCGCCCCAGGGGGACGAGGAACACTCGAAACAGGACGAGCTCGACCGGGTGCTCGACAAGATCTCCCAGAGCGGGATCGAATCCCTCACGCCCCAGGAGCGCAAGCTCCTCGACGAGGTGAGCCGAGAGCTCCGCGACGACGAGGAATGATGCCGTCGATCTCGGTTCGGGAGGGCGATATCACCACGTTCGAGGGCGACGCCGTCGTCAACGCAGCCAACAACCACCTCAAGCTGGGAGCCGGTGTCGCCGGGGCAATTCGGCGGGCCGGCGGGCCGTCCATTCAAGAGGAGTGCGACCGCCACGGTCCCATCGCCATCGGAGGGGCGGCCATCACCGGAGCCGGCAGCATGGCCGCGCGCTGGGTGATCCACGCGGCCGCCATGGGTGACGAGCCGGTGTCGGAGCGTTCCATTCGCGACTGCACGACCGCGAGCCTGGAGCTCGCGGCCACCCAGGGCGCAAAGAGCATCGCCTTCCCGGTTCTGGGAAGTGGAATCGGCGGGTTCGACTTCGAGCGCTCCGCCTCGATCATGCGCGACGCCATCGCTGACTCCGCCGATGCGGCCGGGCTCGACGAGATCGTCTTCTACGGTTTCCTGCCGGAGCAGGCGGCCGCACTGGAGCGCATCATGGGATAACTACGGCGCTCCTCACCCTCACGCTTGCCGTGGGGCCGCCGGGGCAGGACACCACGTTGTACACCCGCGCCGATTCGTTGCTCATGGCCGGAGACTTCGTCGGGGCGCGCGCCCTGCTCGAGCCCGCACTGGAGCGAGACCGCAAGGACGTGCGGGCGCTCGTGCTTCTCGGCCGGGTGCGGCTCGAAGAAGCGGGGCAGAGCGATTGGGCGTGGGCGGCGTGGGACCTGTTCGAGGAAGCTTGGGAGCTCAGCCCGGACGACCCCGAGATCGCGTACCTACAGGCGCAGGCGGGGCTCGCGGTCGGCGGCAAGGACGGCGAGTGGGCGATCCGTGACGGCCTGTACCGCATCTGGAGCCTCGATCCATCGTACCGCGACACCTGGGAACTCTGGCGCCACACCTACCACGGAAAGGACGAGCTGGAGCAGGCCGTAATCATCCTGGCACGTCACCCGGGAGACCCCACCGCAGACCTGCGCCGCGCACAGCTGCTCATCGAGCTTGGCAAGAACGAGGAGGCCGATCGCATCCTCGCGGACCGCGCGGAGGCGGGTGACCTCGACGCCGCCCTCCGCGCGCTGATGGCACAGAGCGCACTGGAGGCAGGAGACACCGCAATCGGGCTCACGCACTACGCCGCGGCGATGGCTGCCGCCGCGACCGACTCCCTAGGAATCATGTGGCATCAGGTCGAGACGATTGCGTCGCCCGAGGAAGACAGTGCCTGGGCGGCAGCGGCACCGGACGAGTGGGAGGCCTTCTACAGCAAGTTCTGGGCGCAGCGCGAACCGTACCTGATCACAGAGGGCAACGATCGCATAGCCGAGCACTTCGCACGCCTCGAGCGAGCGCGGCGCGACTACCGATTGCTCCACCCACAGTCGGCGTTCCACCGCTCCCCGGGGCGCCGCAACCTCATGGCCAACATCTCCCCCGCAGTGTTCGCGATGGTGCAGTCACTCGGCGTTCCGGGGGTCATGCCGCAGATGAGTGCCCGCCTCGAAGCCGACCTCCAGGCGGCGGGCGTCGGCACCGACGTGCGCGCATTGCCGGAACCGGATTCAGTATCCCGGTACAGGCGTTACGGATTCGACGGGCGCGGCCTCATCTACCTGCGTTTCGGCGAGCCGGCGCGACGCTACGTTCTGGACGGAGGGCAGGTCGAGGCATGGTACTACGAAGTGGCCGGCGAGCCGATGGTCGCGGTGTTCGCGCGCGCGACCGCGGCTACCGTGGGCGGTGGCGAGTATTCTCTCGGCGGCGACATGGTCGTGTTTCCCACCACGCGCCCCCAGGTGCGCCACAGCGTCGAGCTGCTGCAGCGCGACACCACCTCGATCGAGGCGTCGCTGGACGTGTACGCGTGGGTGGCGACGTTTCGCGGTGCAGCGGCTGGCGATCACACGGTGTACGTGGGAGCGACGCCCGACTCGGGCGCGGCGGCGCTGTGGAGCACCGACTGGGTCGAGCTGGACCGCATTACCGGAACAGGCCCGTTCGTGTTCGCCGCAGCAGCGGGAACGCTGCGCCTCGGCGTGGACGTCCGCGCGGATGAACAACTCGGCAGGTTGCGCGCCGAAATCCAGATAACGGAATTGTGGCGGGACCGACTCACCGTTTCGAGCATTCTCATCGGCGCGGTGAGCGACACCGGCTTCGGCCGCGATCAAGTGGCGGCGGCGATGCCCGGCACCCGCCGCCTGCCCGCGGGCGTGCCGCTGGCGCTCTATTCGGAGATCTACGACCTCCCGGCGGACGCCGCCGGGCTCGCACGGTACGAGGTGGAGTACGCCTTCGTCCCGGCGGCCGGCGGCGAGACGGTACGCATAGCCTTCGATCGCCAGGCGCGTTCCAACCGGACCGTTCTCGAACGCATCGTCCTCGCGCCCGGCGACGTGCCGCGCGGCAACTATCAGATCACGATGACCGTGCGGGACCGGGTCGCGGGACGCGAGGAGTACACGACCCTCGCCGACGTGGAGCTGCGCTAGGCGCGGACATGGTCGGCGGCGCCCTCCTTCTCGCTCTCGCCGCGACGGCTCCGCTTCAGGATACGTCGCTCTACGCCCGGGCGGAGTCACTACTCGTCGAGGGCGAGCTGGGCGAGGCTCGCCGCGAGCTCGAGCGCGCGGTGCGCAGAGACCGAGAGGATGCGCGCGCGCTGACGCTGCTGGGCCGCGTGCATCTCGAGTGGCCGGTGATCGGCCGCTGGAAGGCCTGGGACTACCTCGAGCGCGCTGCGAAGGCGGACACGAGCTACGTGGAGGCCCGCTACTGGCAGGTGCAGGTAGGTCTGCACCTCGCCATGGAGGACGGCCAGTGGATGATCCGCCGCGCGCTGCTCGACGTATGGCGCATGGACGCCGAGTACAGGGACACGTGGGAGATCGCCGACCAGATCTACTGGAACAACGACCATAGGCGGCAGGCCGCAGAGGCTCTGGCACACGATGCGGGAAACCCCCATTCCGATTTGCGCAGGGCGTGGTTCCTCACGCAGGCCAACGAGTATCCTCGGGCTGCCGCGCTAATCGACTCCCTGGTTGCGGCGGGGCGTGACGACGCTGCGGTCTGGGCACTCAAGGCGCAGTGCGCCCTGGAGCGCGGGGACACCACCGGAGGCCTCTCCGATTACGAGCTGGCGCTTCAGCGCGCGGAGTCCGATACCCTCGGCCTGTTGTGGAGACAAGTCAGCGGGATAGCCTCGCCCGAGGAGGACAGCCTCTACGCGATGCTCTCTCCCGCGGAGCGCGAGACGTTCCTGCGCTCCTTCTGGTCCCGGCGGGAGCCCGACCTCAACACTGCGGAGAACGAGCGGATAGTCGAGCACTTCGCGCGGCTGGCACATGCGCGTGACTATTACCCCCTGCTGCACCCGCAGGCGACGTTCCACCGCTCGGAAATCAACCGGACGCTCTATGCCGGCATGTCCGGCGCCATCATCTATTCCCTGGGCGACGCGTTCGGCCTCACGATAGTCCCGATGCCGGGCCGCTCCAGACTCGAGGATGACATCGCGCGGGTTGGGCTCGGTGTGGACATTCGGGATCTCCCCGAGCCCGATTCGCTGACTCGCTATCGCAACTACGGGTTCGACGGCAGGGGCCTGGTGTACCTGCGTTACGGGGAACCCGATCGCCGTCTCATCACCGTGGGGCCCGTGCCAGTGGACGCGGAGCAGTGGTATTACGAAACCCCGAACGGCATCGTGGCCATTACGTTTGCGTCCGTCGTGGGCGACATGCTGGTCTATCCCACCAACAGGACCGAGCTGCACAACTCGGCCCTCGTCCTGGAGACAGAGGACACGTCCCTTCCGGCGGAGCTGGACGTCGACGCATGGGTGGCGACCTTCAGGGGCGCGATCGACGGGTACCACCTGGTGTACGTCGGCGCCACGCCCGACTCCGGCGCGGTCGCCCTGTGGGACACGCAGTGGACCGAGATCGCCCGCGTGGTCGGCTCCGCTCCATTCGTGTTCCACGTGGGGGCACAGCGCTACAATATCGGAGTGGACGTGAAGCAGGGCGATCAACTCGGCCGCCTCAGGGCCGAGGCGGACGTCCACTACTTGTGGTTCGACCGGCTCTCCGTGTCGAGTCTCCTGGTGGCGTCGCTCTCGGACACCGCGTACTCCCGCGAGGACATTGCGCGCGCGATGCCCGGTACGCGCCGCCTTTCGGTCGGAGAGCCGCTGGCGTTCTACTCGGAGATCTACGAGCTCACGGCGGACTCCAGTGGCTTGGCCAGGTACGAGGTCGAGTACGCGTTCGAGCGCGGCGACGAGCAGATCCTGACGATCGGGTACCAGCGCCAGGCGCCCGCTCAGTCCATTGTGACCGAGCGTGTCGTGCTCGCTCCCGGGCGCATCCCGAGCGGCGACTACCGGATCAGCATGCGCGTGCGCGACCTCCTCCGGCCGCAGGAAGCTCGCTCCACTCACATCGACGTGGAACTTCGTTGAACTGAGGTCTTGTCAGTATCGGTTGCGCATAACAGATTG
>JBDHIS010000032.1:0-29241 GCA_039587315.1 Gemmatimonadota bacterium
AGGTCGCCGTCCACCAGGAGCAGCCCCTGGCCCGCGCCGGTATTCAGCGAGGCGTCCCCGTTGATATAGACGACAGGCAGGAAACTGCCGCACGCGGCGGCGGGGTTCAGCGGGTCGCCCCAGTTCTTCTGTTGGTTGATCGCGCAGCCGCCGCCACCGTCCAATACCGGGCCGATGTTCTGGTAGTTGCCGCCCGGCAGTCTCTTGGTGGCCAGCGACACCAAGGTGGCCCAGTCGCCGTCCCCGTAGTCGAAGAACGTGTCGTCGCCGAGCGATGCGTCCTCGTCGACCTTGGGGCTTCCAGTCACACATGCTGCTCCGGCGCAGCCGCCCTTGAAATCGAGGTCGTTCGCGTCCGGAATTCGAATGCCGGATTTTGTCCCCTCGAGCGGTGGACAGCCGGGCCAGGCGGCAGGGACGCGGTCGGTGCCGTCGAGCGCGGCGTTACCCGAGAACGTGCTGGGTCCGCGTGTCGTGAGGACGGCGCTGATGTCGAACAGCAGGCTGCGGAGCTTGACGAACGCACCGATGCGCTGGCGAGCCTGCCCCACCGCGCTCTGGCCGGTGACGTCAACCAGGAACATCTCGTTGTTCAGCCGGCGCACTTGGCCCGTGTAGGTGCCCGAGCCGTTGGGAGACGTTCCGCCAATCGAATCGGTCTGGTTGGGTGTGAGGGCGTTCCACGTTCCCACGTTCCAGCTGGCGATCGTCTCGGTGACGCCGAACTCGGCGGCCGCGAACGCCTGTTCCACGCGCCGGGAGTTCTGTCCCGCGCGGTTCTCCAGCATTGCCGACATGAAGAAGCCGGACATTAGTGCCCCGATCACCACGATCCCCAGGATCGTGAGCAGCAGGGCGATGCCGCGTTCGTCCTCCTTACGCCGAGTCAAACGCATTCTAGAACCCCTGGTTGTTGCGCAGCGTGACGCGCGTGATGACGGAGTCGTGCACGTACCCAATGCCGCCCGAGGTGAGGTGTGCCGGCTCGGGCGAGCGTCCCCGCACCACCAGTCCGACGGAGGCCACCTCATCTACCGAGGTGGCTGCGGCGCCGGTCGAATCGAAGTAGGCGAACTGTAGCCCGTTGGCCGTGAGCGGCCCAACGAGCTTCTCCATGGCCGTCCAGGTTCCGCCGCGGTCGGCGGAGCGCCGCGCGAGCCAGCGCTCGCCGGCGTCGTCCCACAGCGAAATCTCCTCGAGCTGGAAACCACGCATCGGAGATCCCGCCGTTATTCCGACGAGCGCCGAGTCGGCGCCGCCCGAGGCCGCCGAGATGGACGTGATTATCACGGTGCCGGGGGCGCCATCCGGACAGTTGCCGTTGGCGACGCTCTGCAGGCCCCCGACCAGCCAGCGGTCGTCCAGCCGGCTCGTGGGGTCGCCGTCCCGGAACAACAGGATCGAGTCGAGCGTCGAGTTGGGGGCACGCACGCCGAAAATCAGCGAATCGCGCAGCATGAACCCGACGCCCCCGACCGTGGCCTGCGGGTCGGTGCACAGCACGCCGGCCCAGCGCATGCTGCGCACCCGTACGGACGTGGCGCTGGCGCTCCTCAGATCGCCGTCGCTCGCGTCGAGCTCGCGCAGCGCGTAGCTGAGGTAGAGCGCCGCAGCTCGGGTGTTCTGCTGTACGTGTAGCCGCTGTACCTGGGTGCCGGTGAGCCGCTGAGTGGATCCGATCGACTGGTAGACCGCGCTCAGGATGACGGCGAGGAGCCCCATCACTACAAGGAGCTCGATCAAGGTGAAGCCGCGGCGGTTCAGCGTGTGCACAGGACCGAGCTCTCGATGGTATCGGTGCGCATCACGTCCGGCCGGGCGGGATAGGTGACCAGTAGCTCGACGTCGCGCACGGCGCCGCCGTGCGAAGGCTCCAAGTCCCATGTCAGCGTGTAGACCCCGCCCCGGGTCTCGCTTCCGTCCGTCAGGGCGGCGCAGCTCATGCCTCGCAGGGTCTCGAGCCGCTCCCTGGCGTAGAACGTCGCGGTAGTCGCCCGGTCGCCGGCCGCCAACAACTGGACCACGAGCACGTTGGCCCCGAGCAGGGCGAGCAGGCCCCAGGTGAAGATCGTGACCGCCACGATCATCTCGACCAGCGTGAAGCCGCGCTCGCTCCTCACCATATGGGCCTCCCCACCGGCGTGATGGCGAGGTTCTCGGTCCAGCCGTCCTTGGTGAAGGTCATCGCGATCGACGAAGAAGCCATCGCAACGCCCTGGGGGGTGAACAGGACGGAATCACCGTCCGACGTGAACACGACCCCGAAGTGGCTCTGGAAGTTGTCCACCGTTCCCACCGTGTCTATGCCGGCTCCCTGGGGCGAACAGGCCGTGATCCACACTCGTGAATTCGTCGGATCGAGGTGCAGCACCGCCCTGCAGCCGCGGAACACCGCGGTTGCGCGGCCACGCGCCAGGTGGGTCGTGACCTGACGACGCGCAGAGCGCACCGTCTCATGCAGCACGTAGGTCTTCACCTTGGGCATCGCCAGGGTGAGGAGCGCGCTGATGATGACGATGACGACGAGCATCTCTATGAGGGTGAATCCGGAACGCGACACCAACCCCCCTTCGCGCCGCGTTTTCGATCGGGCGCCCCCGCAGTTACCGCGGGTGCGGTAGGAACTCAGACACTCTAATAGCTCCGATTCGAGATCGTGGGATGTGTCGCGCGTCACAGTCCCCGGGGTGGCCAATTGCGTAGACAGGGGGTGGACTCACGGATAACTTGGCCCACTGTGACAACCTACACGCTGGTAGTCTCCAACCCACCGCACGGCGACGTCGATCTTGCCGGGGCCGCGCCCTTTCTCGGACTGGCGCCCGCCGAGCTTCGCATGAAGGCCAATTACCCCGTCCCCGAGATCTGGCTGGCCGCAGAGGACGAAGCCTCGATGGCGGCGGCGGCCGCTGGCCTGAGCGGTGCGGGCCTTCGGGTCGCGGTCGTGGCGGGTCAGCGCCTGAGCGAAGTGCCCCCGTGGTCCACCGCGACCTCCTTCGCGTTCGGCGATTCTGCGCTCAGCCTGCAGCTCGAGGACGGCGAAGTAGAGCTGCCCTACGATTCGCACGTCGGTGCCGTCTACTGCACCCCCAGGGCAGCAGTGGGGGGAGCACGGAGCGGCGGTGGGGGCGGGCTCACTGAGGGGCTGCGCCAGCGTTCCAGCGGCATCTTCATGGCTCGGGATTCCCTGGTCGGGTTCGGCGCTCTCGGGGGTCGCACCAGCCAGTCTGGGGACGAACCGGCTGCGGCCGACCCGGCATTCGTGGACCTCTATGCCACGGCCGACGGCACACCGCGGCGGCTCAGCATCGCTGTGGGCAAGGTGGACTTCTCGGGGCTCGGGGAGCAGCAGCTCCCCAACATGATCGGGAACCTGGAGATCTTCGTGCAGGAATTCGAGAGCCGGTTCGAGGGGGGAACCGTCGATCGCCGCCTGCTCGACATGCAGCCGCGGCAGCGTCCCATGGTAGGCGGTGGGGCTACTCCGGAGCGGAAGGGCTTCTCGTACGCGACGCAGGCCCTGGCCAAGCTGCTCGAATCCATCTCGCCGAACCTGAAGGGCATCAGCCAGTTCGAGCTCTCTTCCAGGCTCGCCTTCCTGACGACCAAGTAGCGGGAGCTAGGGCGCCTTCGGTGCCGGGGCCGGAACTGCCCTCGTTTGCGTGCTTACGAGAGCGTGGTCCCGCTGCCCCATCGTGAGCTCCGCCGCCTCCCTGTCGGTTTCGTTGCGATAGACGGCGATCAGCGCCGAACCCGAACCGCACAACCGCACCAGCAGAGGGCGGGTCTCCGCCAGGCGCTCGAACAGCTCCCGGAGCTCCGGCTCCTTTCCGAAAACCGGCGTCTCGAAGTCGTTCCCGCTCAGGCGCCCGATCGCGCCCCACGAGCCGAACGCGTCCGACTCAAGGGCCACTGCGCCACGCCGCTCTTCGTGAGTGCGGGTCTGTGCCAACAGCTCGTACGCCTGCTTGCTGCTGATTCCAAAGCTGGGCACGACGAGCAGCGCCGGGGCAGCAGGCGGTGGATTGAGCCGGAAGAGGCGCTCCCCGCGTCCCCACGCGAGCGCGAGGGGAGCCCCTGTAGCGAAGAAGGCGACGTCGCTCCCTAGCCTGGCCGCGAACTGGAGAATCTCGTTCTGCGGCACGGCGCTCTCGGCCAGCCGGTTCACGGCGTGCAGCGCCGCCGCACCGTCGCTGGAGCCACCGCCCAATCCGGCCATTACCGGTATCCGCTTCGCGAGTCGGATCCGCACACCAAACCTGTGGCCCGTGGCGTCGAGCACCATCTGCGCGGCGCGGTAGGCCAGGTTCTCCTCGGCAGGGCCGGTGTCGGCGCCATCTACGTCGAGCTCGATGCCCGCTTCGGTGCGCTCTACGGTCAGGTCGTCGTGCAGCTCGAGCAGCGTGAAGAGTGTCTCGAGTGCGTGGTAGCCGGAGCTCTCTCTCGCCAGGACGCGAAGGAAGAGGTTCGCCTTCGCGTGTGCGGCGACCGTCACGAGGTCAGGCATCGGGTGCTACCTGTGGGTCGCCGGCGTCCCCACTGTCTGGGTCGGCGCGCAGGTCGGCCAGGTGCAGGTGAGCGCGCGACAGCGACCAGATGCCCAGCAGGGTGATGGGCACGAACGTGCTGAGGTGGTAGCCAACGGCGTACGACACCGCGCGAGCGGCCCCGATCCCATAGAGGGCGAGCGTGACTCGAGTGACGGCCTCGAACGGCCCGAAGAAGCCCGGCGACGAGGGGATCGCGACCCCGAACGAAATGAGGCACTGGAGCAGGAGTGCCGCGGACCACGGCACCTCGAGGTCGAAGGCGAGGAACGCGAGCCAGAACGATGCGCTTGCCATGATCCACACTGCGAACGACCAGAACATCACGACGAGAAAGCTCTTGGGCCGCCGCAGGGCGTCGAGACCCCACAGCATCCCCTCGAGGATGTCCATGGTGCGTGCGGCCCAGCGCTGGGGAAGCACGGCGTGCGTGATTCGCCGGGCGATCCGCATCGCCGGTCCGGGCCAGTGCACGAGGAACAGCGCGATGGCGAGCAACACGCTGAAGAACACGGCCGCCCAGCGTGCCACTCCGCCCAGTGTCACGGCGCCCACCACGGTCCCCGGCGCGAACCCGCCCGCCCAGATGGCGACGGTGAGTAGCGCCACGAGCGTGATTCCGTCGAGCATCCGCTCGACCGCGAGAGAGGCCAGTGCGGTCGAGAACCGCACGCCGGTCAGCTTGCGCGCGGCGTAGGCGCGGGCCAACTCACCCGCCCGCGCCGGCAGCAGGTTGTTGGCCATGAAGCCGATCGCGGTGGCGTGCCACAGCGGAACGAACGGAAGGCTGCTGCCCTCGGAGCGCAGCAGGTAGCGCCAGCGAATGGTGCGGACCGGAAACGACAGGGTGACGACCGCAACCGCGGCCAACAACGGCAGGATGTGAACGCCGCGAAGCCGGGCCCAGAGCTCGCCCAGGTCAACGTCGTGCAGCGACCACCACAACAGGGCAATGGAGACAGCTACGCCCAGCAGCCCCGACCAGCGGAGGCCGCGGGTGCTACTCGTGCTGCGCGAGTCCAAGTTCGACGAGATCGAGGGCTTCCTCAATGAGGTCGCGAAGGTCGGTGCGATCCTGCCCGGCCTCCATCGCGGTGCGGATCCGCGCCCGCAGGCTCACGGCGCGCCTGAGGGCGTCCTCGCCGCCGTAGCACAACTCCGCGATCGGGATCACCACGTCGTCGGCGGCAGCTGCAGGTGCCACCGGCGCCGCGGTAGTCGGGTCGGCCGGCGGGCCGGCCAGAAGCTCGTCCAGGGAGGGCTCACCCATCCCCAGGGTGTCGGCGTAGCGCTGGTAGCGCGACCAGCTTCCCGCGAGGTCCGGAGTCTCCTCGCCCACGCCGGAGCGCGCCGGCTCGGCGACGGGCTGGGGCGGCGCCGCAGCAGGCTCGGAGGCCGCCACCGGTTCGGGCTCGGGCTCCGGTGCGGGCGCGGCCGGTGGTGCGGCCTGGACGGGAGGTCGGGGCGGCGTCACGACCGGTTGCGGCTCCGGTGCGGGCTCGAACACTGGCGCCACAGGGGGGGCAGCCGGCAGGGAGTCGGCGGGTGGGCGCGCGAGAGCTCCCTCGGCCGGCGCTTCCGGCGGGGTGGTGGCAACGGGCTCTCCATCGCTCGGGAGCGTGTACATCACCGAAGTGATCTCGCCGAGCCGCTCGGCAGTCGCGGCTTCGTTCGCGTCATCCAGCTCGGAGAGCGCCAAGCCGGCCTCCCGTAAATTGGCCGCGAACTCGCCGGTCTGCTCCGACGCTGCGCCCCGGCCCACTGCTTGCCGCGCCGCGGCCGCGAATCGTGCTACTGCATCCTGCATCGGCCCGCCGCTGGCCACGCTGAGGGCCCGGAAGGTGGCGGTCAGCGTCCCGGCTCTGAGCTCTCGCTGCGCCGACGACTGCGCTCGCTCGAGCTGGTCCGCCGCGAGCCTGAGGTGCTCGCCGTGTGAGACCAGCTCCAGCCGCCCGAGCTCGGCGGGATGCATCGAGGCGGTGCCGCGCTGGACTACGTGCGGCCCCGAATCGTCGTGGTACAATCCCTCGATCGGCTCGAGGTCCTCGTCCAGTTCGAGCAGTGTGCCGAGCCTGGCCGCGAAATCCCGAAACTCCTCCGAGTCGGGGTCCGCGAGCCCCTCGGTCGAGATCTCGCGCGTGGCCCGGGAGAGTGCCTTGGCGGCGGCGTTGAACACGAGGGCGACGTCCGCGACGGGCTCGCTCCGCTTGGCGATCTCCGAGACCGCCTGCTCCACACCGTCCAACACGTCGGGCATCGGGGGGAGTTCGGCCAGCATGGCGAGGCCGCGCAGCGGCTGCATCCCGGTGAGCAGGCGCTCCAGGGGCTCCTCGGCTCCCGGATCCTGCTGCAGCGCCTTGGCGGTCTGATCCAAAGCGCTGGCCACCGCCGCACCTTCACGTCCGATGAACGCGCGCGTTCCGCTGTCCAGCGGCTCAGCCGCGGGTGCTGCCTGCTCCGCGGACGCGCGGGTGCCGCCGGGATCGAGTTCCTCGGCCAGGGCGGCCGCCTTGGCGTCCTCGGCCTCCGACCAGGTGGCGAGCTGCCGCACGAGGATCTTGAAGTCGTCCACCGCGCGGATGGCGGTCTGCTTGGTGGCCTCATCCCACTCGCGCTTGCCACCCTGCACCGAGCGCGCGAACCGCTCGAAGGAGGTGGCAGCCTCCGCGATGGGCGCCTGCTTGGCCATCAGGGCCGAACCGCGCAGCTGGCGGGCGAGGCCCACGAGCTCGTCCAGGTTCGGCGAGCCGCTGGTGGACACCACGGCGTCGAGGCGCTCAAGGTACTCGCTCGCCTCCATCGCGAAGAATTCGGACAATCCCATCTGTTGGTTCATCGACGCCAAACTATGAGTAGCTCAACGGCCGGTCAACGCGCCGCATCGATCAGAGTGCGCATCTCGCGCACGGCGGCTTCCATCCCCACCATGATACTGTGGCTCACGATGCTGTGCCCGATATTCAACTCTTCGATCTCGGGAATGGCTGCGACCGGCGTCACATTCCGATATGTGAGGCCGTGCCCCGCGTGCACGGCGAGGCCCGAATCACGCGCGTGGCGGGCTGCTTCACGCAGGCGCTCCAGGGCAGCTTCCGACTCGCGATAGGTGTTGGCGTACTCGCCCGTGTGGAGCTCGATGGCGGGGACGCCGAGTTCCACAGCACGGTCGATCGTGGCGTGATCGGGGTCGATGAACAGGCTCACCCTTGTTCCTGCCGCCGTCATTCTGCCGATCGCCTCGACGAGGCGGGGCTCGGCCGGGGCGCCCGGCGCCCCCAGGCTGAGGCCTCCCTCGGTGGTGACCTCCTGCCTCCGCTCGGGCACGAGCGTGGCCTGGTGCGGGGCGAGCCCGGTAACCACGGTGAGCACGTCCTCCGCGGTAGCCAGTTCCAGGTTGAGTACGGTCGTGACGGCAGCCGCCAGGCGCCGGACGTCCTCGTCGTTGATGTGCCTGCGGTCCTCCCGCAGGTGTGCGGTAATGCCGTCGGCGCCCGCCCGCTCGCAGGCCGTCGCTGCCTCGACGGGATCGGGTTCGTCGGTGCGGCGCGCTTCCCGAACCGTAGCGACGTGGTCGATGTTTACGTAAAGCCGCATGTGCGCTTGCCCCGCCAATTGCATCCGTTTAGGTTCGACCGCGATGCCAAGATTACGGACGACTAGAAGTATAGCGCTGCTCGGCGCCATCCTCACCGTCGGTTCTTGCTCCAGCAGTCAGAGTGACGGAACGACGGCGCCGGCCAGTCCCGAGGCCGCCGTCGACGGGTTCATGAACGCCGTGCGAGCCAACTCGTTGGTGGCGATGGGCGATCTGTGGGGCACCGATCGTGGTCCGGTTCGGAACTACATGGCACCGGAAGAGATCGAGAGGCGTCTCACCGTAATGCGCATCTATCTCGAGAACGAAGCGTACGAGATCCTCGCTCCGGGCGCCCAAAGGGGCCTGGAGGAGAATCAGCGGGTCGTGCGGGTGCAGATCACCCGCAGGGGATGCCGGCCGGTGGTCCCGTTCACCGTCACCCGGTTCGGGAATGGGTGGCTGGTGTCGAACGTGGACCTCGCGGCAGCCGGCAACCCGGCCCGGTCGTGCGAGTCCGAGTAGGCCGCTAACGGCCTGAGCGGCTACTCCGTCAACTCGAGCAGGATGCCGCTCGTCGCCTTGGGGTGAATGAAGGCGATGCGGTGCCCGCCGGCCCCCGCCCGCGGGGTTTCGTCCACGAGGCGAAGCCCAAGCTCGCGGCAGCGGGCCAGCGCCCGGTCGAGGTCGGGTACGCGGTAGCAGATGTGGTGGATACCGGGCCCCCGTTTGGCCAGGAATCTGGCGATCGGGCTTTCAGGCGACTCGGGGGTGAGCAGTTCTACCTCGACGTCGCCGAGAGCGACGGAAACAATTTGGGCCCCATCCGCCTTTTGTGGTGGGGACGGCTCGAGGCCCAACACGTCGCGGTAGAAGCCGACGGCCTCGGACAGGTCGGTGACGGCTACGCCGACGTGGGCGATGCGAGCCTGGGGTTCGGTCACGGACCCTCCGTGAGTGAGTGTGTGCCGCTCGGCCCCGGCGCCGACGGCCGCGCCTAACATACATAACGATCAGGAGTTCGACATGGCAGTGACACACCCCGTGGCGGTTAGCGACACGGACTTTTCTCAGGAGATCGAGGGACACGACGGCGTGGCCGTTGTCGATTTCTGGGCCACCTGGTGCGGGCCGTGCCAGATCGTGGCACCGGTGATCGAGCAGCTGGCCGAGGAATATGAAGGGCGGGTGAAGGTCGCCAAGCTGGACGTGGACGGAAGCCAGATGACGGCGATGAAGTACAACGTCCGCTCGATTCCGAGCGTGCTGTTCTTCAAGAACGGCGAGCACGTGGATACGGTCGTTGGGGCGGTTCCCAAGACCTATCTGGTGGAGAAATTGGAGCAGCACCTGGGCTAGGCAAACTCGGCCCAAAGGTCTTGGAGGCGGTGTGGGGCTGCGAGTCCCGCGCCGCCTTCGTACTATTCCCTACCTATGCGCCTCAGCACAGCCCTGCTGGCAGACACCTCGGTCAGGCTCGCCGACCTGGATTTCCCGCACGAGCGGGTGCTCCTGCACCGGACGCGTCTGGCTTTCATCTACCTGGACAAGCTGCTGCACTTCGCCAAGGCGGACCGCGACGGACAGGTGGACGGCTTCATCGCCGTGTATCTGCCCACCGAGGTCACCCTTCTGGTACTCCGGCGCGGCGAGCTCGCGACTGTGATCTCGTACATGGAGGAGGGGCGCCAGGTGCGTTCGATCCCGTCGGCGCTCGCGCACTTCAAGCGCGAAGCGGAGCGCGGCGAGATCATCTACTGTGCGGCTCCGCTGGAGCAACTGGCATGGATGTGCGGCGGTTGCGCGACATCAGCCGCGCGCCGCCCTCTGGACCTGGACCATCCCGAGCGGTTGCTGCTGGATCTCATGGCGGAGGAGTTCACGGGCGTTCTCGAGCTCATCTCGAACGGCCGGGTCAACTACCTGCGGTTCGATGGCGGGGTGTTCCAGAAAGGCTACCTCCATGACCCGCTGGACGGGCTCACCGTGCAACAATACGTGGAGCGGTTGTTCGAGGCCGGCGAGAATGAAGCATTTCCCGAGGTTGCCGCGTGGGTGCTTCCGGCAGCGGACGAGCTGCCCGAGCAGTCGTCGCCGGAGCTGATCCAGACTTACCGGGAGGCATTCTGGGCGATCGCCGAAGCAGCAGAGGCCGAGGTGCCGCGCAAGGCCATGAAGCGGGTCGAGCGGATCCGGGATCTGCAGGCCAACGTGCAGCAGGCGCTGAAGGTGATCGGCGCCCCCCGCGACGAGGACCCCGCCGACCTCGTGACCACGCCGCAGGAACTCATGTTTGCGCTGTCCGACTGGACGCTGACACTGCTGGAGGAGTTGGAGGTGATCGCGCCGGGCGCCGCTCCCACGGTGCTGAAGGAAGGCACGCGCGAGCATCGCTTCATTCTGCAGAAGGCGGGATTCTACGACCGCCTACCCTGGACAGTGAGCTGGTGAGCGCGGGGACCCTCTACGTAGTAGCCACACCGCTCGGCAACCTGGGAGACCTCTCTGACCGCGCCAGGCAGGTGCTGCAGGCGGTCGCGACCGTGGCTGCCGAGGACACCCGGCGGGCGCGCGTGCTGCTCGAGCACTGCGGGGCCCGGCCCAAGGTACTGAGCTACCACGCGCATTCGCCCGAGGGTCGGCTCGACTCCCTGTTGGGGATTCTCGAGGGCGGAGCCGACGTGGCAATCATCACCGACGCCGGTACCCCGGCGGTAAGCGATCCGGGCGCAGAGTTGGTGCGCCGGGCGCGCGAGCTGGGCGCGAGCGTCGTCACCGTTCCCGGACCGTCGGCCGTGGCCGCGGCCCTCAGCATCTCGGGGTTTCCCGCCGACCGCTACACGTTTCTCGGCTTTCTTCCGCGCAAGGGGCGCGACCGGCGCCGCCTGCTCGAAGACGCGGCCGCGGCGCCCTGGACGACCGTTCTCTTCGAGGCGCCGCCGCGACTGGTGAAGCTGCTCGAGGATCTCAGCAAGGTGTGCGGCGGCGAGCGCGAAGCGGCGGTCGCACGCGAGCTCACCAAGGTGCACGAGGAGCTGAACGCTGGGACCCTCGATGAGCTGGCGGTTTACTACGAGGAGAATCCCCCCAAGGGGGAGGTCACCGTGCTGATCGCGGGGCAGCGCGGTGAACCGGCCGAGGTCGATGAAGCAGCGGTGCGCGCGCGCGCGCGGACGCTGTTGGACGACGGGCTCAGTGGACGTGACACCGCACGGCGCCTGGCCGAGGAGTTCGCGCTGCCCCGGAGAGAGGCCTATCGCATAGTGACTGAGTCGTGAGTCGGCAGCGCTTCCTCATTGCGGCGCTCGGCGTCTTCCTGCTGGGCGCCGCGCAATCGCCCACGCCACTCACAGTCGGCAGACTGCAGTACGCCGGGGGCGGCGATTGGTACGCCAACCCCTCGAGTCTCCCCAACCTGCTGCTCGAGATCAACCAGCGCACCACCATCAGGGTGGAGGAACGCGAGCTGGTGGTGCGCCTCACCGACCCGGAGTTGTGGGACCTGCCGTACCTGTACATGACGGGCCACGGCAACGTGCGGTTCTCCACGGAAGACGCGCGCGCGCTGCGCCTCTACCTGGAGAGCGGCGGTTTCCTGCACGCGGACGACAACTACGGCATGGACGTGTCGTTCCGGCGCGAGATCGCGCGCGTGTTTCCCGACCGCGAGCTCACCGACGTGCCGCTGGATCATCCGGTGTACCGCGCCGTGTACGAGTTCCCGCAGGGCCTCCCCAAGATCCACGAGCACGACGGGCTGCCTGCGCGCGGGCTGGGCATCTTCATCGACGGCCGGTTGGCGCTGTTCTATTCGTACCAATCCGATCTCGGTGACGGGTGGGAGGACCCCGACGTGCACCGGGATCCGGCCGGCCTGCGCGAGACGGCGGTGCGTATGGGTGTGAACCTGTTCGTCTACGCGGTGACCGCGAGCCTATGACCGAAACCAGGCGGTGGTTGGAGTCGCGGCGAGGCGAGCTGATGCGGCGGACGGCGGGAGCGGGTGTCCTGCTCACGCTCGGGCTCGTGCTCCTGATGCTCGCCCTGGGCGTGGTGTTGGGACGGCTCGGGGCGTATCAACGCGTGCCCGCGGCGGTACTGCTGGGTTGGCTCGCGGTGGGCGCGGCTCTGGTCTGGGGGCTGTGGTGGTGGCGCGGCCGCAAGCTGCGGCTCGAGGTCATGCGGCTTGCCGCCCACGTGGAGCGCTCGGGAGGGCAGCGTCGCGGGTCGGTGGCCGGCATCGCCTCGTGGAGCGAGCGCCACGGAAGCGCCGCGCTCGCTTCGCTGGCCGACGGCCGCACGGCCCGCTGGCTCATGGCGGACGGTGGTGATGCGCTCAGAGACGTGCGCCGGCGCACCGGGCAGTCGATGATGGGTGGCGCCGTGGTGTTTGCGCTCGGCGCGTTCGTCTTCCTCGGATCCGGTCCGTTGACCGGAGCCGGCGCTGCGTTTTGGCGCCCCGTCGCTGTGCTGGCGCGCGCCGGCCAACCGGTGGTGCTGTCGGTGGACCGCACGGCGGTGCGCCGCGGCGAGCACATCACGGTATCGGTGGTCGCGCCCGGACGGCCGGCGGCCGAGTTGTGGGTGCGGGCCCCCGGCGATCCCTGGGCGAGTGAGCGGATTGATCTCGACACGGCGGGCCGCGCCTCGGTGGTGCTGGGTCCGCTCGAGAGCGACCGGTTCCTGCGCGCCGAGAGCGGCGGAAAGGGGTCCGAGACCGTCCACGTGCAGGTGGCGCTGCCGGCGCTCCTTGCCGACCTCCAACTCCTCGCGCGCTATCCGGCTTACCTCGACCGCGCCGACGAGCCGCTGGCTCCCGGCGCGGCGCCGGTGCTGCTGCCGGTGGGCACCCGCATCGTGACCAGGGGGCGCGCCACGGTCGCGCTGGCCGGCGCCGCGTGGCGGCGGCCGGGTGAGGCCGTCCGGCTTCCGGTAGAGGAACAGTCTTTCAGCGGTGTGCTTCCGGTGGGCGTCAGCGCCAGCTGGACACTCGAGGTCGTCCCGCTCACCGGTGGTCTGATGGACGAGGAGCCGGCCCAACTGGTAGTGGAGGCGGTCGCAGACAGCGCCCCGTTCGTAGCGGTCCCGGTACCGGGGATCGACACGGCTGCCGCGCTCTCGTTGCGGCAACCGCTGTTGATAGACGCACGGGACGACCACGGGCTCATGCGTATGGAGTTGGTCACGTGGCGCGTGAGCCGCCGCGGAGAGGGCGACGAGCCGAGCGCCGAGCCGGTGCCGCTTCCCGCCGCAGGCGCCGAGCGCGCCGTGATCCCTTGGGTGCTGGAGCTCGAAGGGAAGGGCTACCTGCCGGGTGACACCGCGTTCTACAAGGTGCGTGTGTTCGACAACAAACCGGTCGAGCAGGTGGGTGAGAGCCGCACGTTCTATCTGTGGCTGCCCGCGATGGCCGAGCTCAGGAGGGCGGCACGCGAAGCGACCAGGGCGGTCGCGACCGAGGCCGACTCGCTGGTGCGCAATCAGGCGGAGTTGGCGCGGCAGATCGAGGACCTGGCCGCGGAGCGCGAGCGCGGCGAGCAGCGCGATGCGGCGGTGCCCGGCGCGCGCGAGGACCAGTTGCCGTTTGCCTCGGCGGAGCGGGCCCGCGAGCTGCTGGCCGAACAGGATCAGGTGCTCGAGCGGGCCCGACAGCTGCAGGAGGACGTGCGCGAGGTGGCGGACGCGGCGTGGGACGCGGGCCTCACCGATCCGGAATTCCAGCGTCAACTGGCCGACATCGAGGATCTGCTTGAGCGCTCCCTTAGCGACGAGCTTCAGGCTCGGTTGGAGGCACTGCGCGACGCACTGCAGCGCCTCGATCCCGATGCCACGCGCGAGGCGCTGCAGGAGCTGGCGCGGTCGGCCGAGGGGTTGCGCGAGGAGTTGGCGCGCGGGCGCGAGCTGTTCGAGCGCGCCGCGATGGAGGGAGATCTCACCTCACTGTCCCAGGATGCCGACGAGCTCGCCGCAGAGCAGCGCGAGTGGAACCGAGAGGCGGAGCTGGGAACGGACTCTGCCCAGGCGGCCGCCGAACGTGAGCTGGCGCGCCGCGCCGATTCGCTGGCTGCCGAGCTGGAGCGGTTAGACGCCGTGCTCGACACGCTGGCTCCCGAACGTGCGCTGGATCAACCGATCGAGAACGCCGACAACGCGGCCCGGCAGATGCGGCAGGCGGCGGCGGCCGCCGAGCGTGGTGAGTCCGAGCGCGCGCGGCAGTCGGGCGAGTCGGCGAGCGAGGCGCTCGAGCCGCTGGCGTCACAGATCGAGGAACAGCGCGACGAGCTGCGCGATGAATGGCGCCAGGAGGTGATGGAGCAGCTGGACAGAGCCTTGGTCGAGACGGCCGAGCTGGCCCGGCAACAGCAGGACATCCAGCGGCGACTCGGCCGCGGGGAGTCGGACAGCGATGTGCGCGGCGCGCAGGCCGCGACCCGAGAGGGAGTGGATCGCGTGATCGACCGGCTGCAGCAGGCAGCGGGGCGCAACGCTCTCGTGCCACCTCGCCTGGGCGCTGCTCTCGGACTCGCCAAGCTGCGCATGGCCGAGGGGCTGGACCTGGTCCAGCGCGCCAACCCCGATACGCGCGAGGCCCAGCAGCGCGCGGGCGAGGCGCTGGACGCGCTCAACCACGTGATCTACGCGTTGTTGCAGACGCAGGGCGACGTGAGTGGGTCCCAATCGGGCTCGGGCTTGCAGGAGGCCGTCGAGAGACTGGCCGAACTGGCCGAGCAGCAGGGTGAGCTGAGTGGAGAGGCAGGGGGGCTGCTCTCGATGTCGCCGGCCGCGGGAGACCAGCTGATGAGGGAGCTTCAGGCGCTCGCCCAGCGGCAGCGGGCGTTGGCGGAGGAGTTGGAGCGGCTCAATGCCGAGGGGGACGTGTCGGGCGCGGACCAGCTTGCCGATGAAGCGGAGGAGTTGGCTGACCGAATGGAGAGCGGCCAGCTCGACCGCGACCTCGTGGAGCGACAGGAGCGGCTGTTCCGGCGCCTGCTGGATGCCGGCCGCTCGCTGGAAAGTGACGAGGAGGACGAGCGCCGCGAGCGGGTGAGCGAGGCAGCCGGCGCCGGCAACGTGCTGCTGCCGGAGGCGGGTTCGGCGCGCGCCGCGGAGCCGCGCTACCCGTATCCCACGTGGGAGGAGCTGCGCGCGCTGTCACCCGAAGAGCGCCGGCTGATTCTGGATTACTTCCGCAGGCTGAACGATGTACGTCGCTAGGTCCGCCTTCGCTCTGGTCGCCGCTCTCGTTATCGGCGCGGGCGGCGCGCGTGCGCAGGAGGTGGATCCCCAGTGGCGGGGGTTGGCGCTGGCCGCGGAGCGGCAGGGGCAGCTGCCGACTGCGCTCGACTACTACCGGCGTATCCTGGCGCTCGAGCCGGGCGACGCCGCGGCGCTCACCGGGGTGGAGCGCGTGTTCGTTCGCATGGGGCAGCGTGACTCGGTGGGGCCCTACGTCGTCCGCGCCATCCAGGTCAAGCCGCGGAACCCGGTGCTGTGGGAGTTCGCGTTCCGCAGTGCCGCGTCGCAGGGGCGCGACTCCGTGGAAGCGGTGATCCGCGGTTGGACGGCCGCGATTCCGGGAGCGCCGAGACCATACCAGATGTGGTCCTTCTGGCTCGCGCAGCACGGCTTCACGGAAGACGCCCGACAGGTGCTGATCGAGGGGCAGTCGTGGGTAGGTGAGGTCGCGCTGGCGCCCGATCTCGCTCGCTTCCTCATGGGAACGGGCGAGTGGGTGGAGGCCGCAGTGCAGTGGCGCATCGTGGTAGAGGACAACGGTGGGCTCGTGGCGGCGGGCGCCACCGGGCTCGGGCAGGCGCCGGTGGGGACACACGACCAGATCGTGGAGCGTCTGTTGGAGGGGGATCCCAGCCGGCCAACCCAGTGGCTCGCCGCGGACCTGTTGGCTCGCTGGGGGAGACCGGCGGAGGCGTGGACGGTGCTGGACGCCGCGCTGCCCGACGACCAGTCCATTGCGGTCGCACTCCTGCTCAGGTTTGCGGATCAGGCGACGCGGATGGTTGGCCCCGGTGGCTGGCGCGCACGCGGCTACGCCCTGGAACGCTTGGCCGAGCTGTCGGCGGGTAGCGCCGCCGAGCGGGTGCGTCTCGAAGCGGCCCAGGCGTTCACTCAAGCCGGCGACCTGGCCGCGGCCCGGCGGCAGCTCGATCGCCTGGCCGGCACGCTCGAATCCCCCAACGAAGATGCGGCGGCGGCGATGGCGGGCTTCATCCGGCTGCTGTCCGACGCGGGCAGCGTTGACGAAGCCGAAGAACGGTTCGAGGAGTGGCTGCCACGTCTGGGCGGGGGCGACGCCGCCGAGCTGAGGGAGCACTTGGCGTGGGCGCGAGTGATGCGAGGCGAGCTGGAACGCGCCGAAGCCCTGCTGGGTGACGCGACCTCGGTGCGGGCGGACGCCGTCGCCGGGTGGGTTGCCCTGTACCGCGGTGACCTCAGCCAGGCGCGGCTGCGCTTTCGGGCGGCGGGGCCGTACGCGGATTCTCGCCGCGAAGCCACCGAGCGCGCGGCGATGCTCGTTCTGTTGGAGCGCATTGACGCCGAGCAGCTTCCGGAACTCGGAGCCGGCCTGCTCGAAGCGCTGCGCGGCGACACCGCCCGGGCGCTCGGCGAGCTGGAACGTGCGGCCGAGCGACTCGCTCCCGATGGAGGGCGATCGGAGGTTCTCATGCTGGCCGCCGACGTGGCCGAGGGCATCGCGGACCACAGGCGCGCCGAGGCGCTCTTGCTGGGGGCGTTGGCCGCCGACTCGGTCGGCCCGGCCGCTCCGGCCGCCCAGCTCAGGCTTGCACAAGTCTTCTCCGCCACCGGCCGCCGCTCCGAGGCGGCGGACCGATTGGAACGCCTCATTCTCGAGCATCCCGAGAGCGCGGTGGTGCCTCAGGCGCGGCGCCTGCTGGATCAGGTGCGCGGGGCGATCCCCCAGTCATGAAGCGGCGCGACTTCCTCCAGGCGTTGGGCGCGACCGCGCTGCTGCCGGGTCCGCTCCGGGCGCTCGCCGCCCGGTCGGGCGGCGCGCCACGCCAGTCGGGGCCGGGCTTGCTGATCCCGATGGACGAGAGCCAAACCAATCACCTCAAGGCATACGGGATCACGTTCCGCTCGCTCGGCAGGGGTAGGCGCGCCGAGTGGCTGCTCAACTACCGCGGCGGCAGCTACCTGTTGGAGGCGGACGCCGCATCACGTCGTGAAGCCGCGCTCCAGGGAGTGCTGGTCGAGGAAGTGTCGACAGCGGACGTCGTGAACATCCGCGGCACCGTCGCGGCCAGCAACATGGACGCGATTCCCCTGGAGAAGGCTCCCAAGGTCGCGGTGTACGCACCGCCGAACGCGCCGCCCTGGGATGACGCGGTTACGATGGCGCTGGAGTACGCCGGCATCGAGTACGACCGGATCTGGGATCCCCAGGTGCTGCGCGGGCACTTGAGCCGTTACGAGTGGCTCCACCTGCACCACGAGGACTTCACCGGGCAGTACTCGAAGTTCTTCCTGACTTACAGCGGCTCTCCCTGGCTGAGCGACATGGTGCGGCTCAACGCCGAGACCGCACGAGCGCTCGGGCTGGACAACGTCGCGGAATTGAAGAAGGCGGTTGCGGGCACCATCCGGCGCTACGTGCAGGACGGTGGCTTCCTTTTCGCCATGTGCACCGCGACCGAGACGCTGGAGCTGGCGCTCGCGGCAGAAGGCGTGGACATCGCGGCCCAGTTCAGCGACGGCACGCCGATGGACCCGACTGCCGCGGAGAAGTTGCGGTGGGAGCGCAGCTTTGCCTTCCAGGACGCCAGCCTCGAGCTCTCACCCGCCGTCGCCAGCTTCTCCGACATCGACGGGCACCAGGTCAACAATCCCGCGCTGCGCCAGCCGCTCGGCGCGTTCCAGTTGTTCGATTTCAGCGCCAAGATCGATCCGGTAGCGACCATGCTCGTGCAGTGCCACCGCGACGTCATTCCCGACTTCTACGGCCTCACGACTTCGTTCAGGCGCAGCCGGCTCAAGCCGAGCGTCACCGTGCTCGCCGACGAGCAGGGTGCGGGTTGGGTGAAGTACATTCACGGGGAGTATGGGTCGGGAACCTGGACCTATCTGGGCGGCCACGATCCGGAAGACCCGCAGCACCAGATCGGTGACCCGCCGACGGATCTCTCGCTGCACCCGGGTTCGCCCGGGTACCGTCTCATACTCAACAACGTGCTCTTCCCAGCGGCCAAGAAGCGCGAGCTCAAGACGTGACAGAGATAGGAACCGATGCACGCGCCCTGCTGGCCTCCGAGATCGCAAAGGCCGGCGGGCGGGAGGTTTCGTTCGTCGCCACGCTGGACGGCGACGGGACGATCACCGAGGTGCGCGCGGTCGCGCGCGGCACCGTGGACGCCGTGCTGGCGCTTCCGGGGGTCGCCGCCCGCGGGCAGATGGCGCTCCACAACCATCCGGGCGGCAACCTCGAGCCGTCGAACGCCGACCTCCACGTGGCCGCCCAACTGCATGACGCCGGAGTCGGCTTCGGCATCATAGACAACTCGGCCGAGCACCTCTATGTCGTGGTCGAGGTTCCGCGCCCCAAGGAGTACGAGAAGCTGGACCCGGTAGCGCAGGCGGACGCGTTGGCGCCCGGCGGCTCCGTGGCCCGCGTGCTGGGCACGTTCGAGGATCGGCCCAGCCAGCGCGACATGGCCGCCTACGTGGCCGACACGTACAACGACGGCGGCGTCTCGCTGCTCGAGGCCGGCACCGGCGTCGGAAAGTCGCTTGCCTACCTCGTTCCGGCCATCAACTGGAGCCTCGCCAACGGCGAGCGTACGGTCGTCTCCACCAACACGATCAACCTGCAGGAGCAGCTGGTGGGCAAGGACCTGCCGTTGCTGGCCGGCGCATTCGCCGACGCGGAGCGGGCACCCACGTTCTCATTGCTCAAGGGATGGAACAACTACCTGTGCCACACGCGCCTCAACCTGGCGATCGGCGGGCAGGGCTCGTTGCTCGAGCCCGAGAAGACCGACGAGCTGGGTGAGCTCGCCGACTGGGCCGCAAACAGCGCCGATGGATCACTCGCGGATCTCACCACCCAGCCGTCGCCCGACGTGTGGGAGGAAGTACGGGCCGAACCCGATCTGTGCAGCAGGCTCGAGTGTCCCCACTTCGACCGCTGCTTCCTGTTTGCGGCGAAGCGCCGCGCCGCCGATGCGGACGTTGTAGTGGTGAACCATCACCTCCTCGCGGCGGACCTGTCAGTGCGGCGCGCGCAGGAGAACTGGGAGGACGCCGCCGTGCTTCCCCCCTACCGCCGCCTGGTGCTGGACGAGGGCCACCACCTGGAGGACGTGGCGGCGCAGCACCTCGGCACGCGCGTCACCTCCCGCGGTGTGCTGCGATTGCTGTCTCGGCTCGAGCGGAACGGCAAAGGGCTGATCCCCACGCTGCTCACCGAGCTCGCCATGCGCGACGATCTCTTGAGCGGCGCCTCCACCGACCTCATCCGCTCGACGCTGTTGCCTGCCGTGAGCAAGGCGCGGGGCCAGGCCGAACGCGTGTTCCTGATGCTCGCCGACTGGCTCACGAAGCAGGCTGCGGGAGTGAGGCGGTTGGACGATGCGTTCGCCGGCGATCCTGTCTGGGAGGACGGGTTGGGGTCGGCGCTCGACGCCCTCGTTTCGGGGCTCGGACAACTCAGGGACGGGGTGGACACGGTGGCCGACCGGCTGGAGCTCACCGAGGAGCCGGACCGCCGGTCGCAGATAGTGCAGGAGCTGCGCGGCGTGGTGCGGCGACTCGAGAACGCGATGGACGGATTCGGGCTCGCACTTCGTCCGGCGCCGGGCGCGGAGCTCGTGCGCTGGGTGGAACGGCGCGGCGATCGACCGCAAGGCGGAGTGCCGTTCCCCATCGGGCTCGCCGCCGTACCGTTGGATTTGGCGCCGCTGCTACGGGAGTCGCTGTTCGACCGGGTGGACACCGTGGTGGTGACGAGCGCCACGCTCGCCACGGGCGGAGACTTCGAGTTCCTGAAGGAGCGCGTCGGACTCTCCCTTGCTCCCGACGCGGTGAAGTATGCGGAGGCATTGCCATCGCCGTTCGAGTTTCAGGAGCAGTGCATGTTCGCCGTGCCGACCGACCTGCCCGATCCCCGCTTGGACGAGCCGGGGCACGACCGCGGTGTGGCGCAGGCGATCCTGGATCTGGCGCGCGCCTCGGACGGCGGGATGTTCGTGCTGTTCACGAGCCACGCCGCGCTGCGGCGGGTGGCGGCGATGCTCAAGCAGAGCGTGGGTGGGCGCTGGCCGCTGCTGGTGCAGGGCGAGGGACAGCGCGACCATCTGCTGCGGCGGTTTCGGGAGCTGGGCTCGGCAATCCTGCTGGGGACCGATAGCTTCTGGGAGGGGGTAGATGTTCCTGGGCGCTCGCTTCGCGCATTGGTGCTCGCCAAGCTCCCGTTCAGGGTGCCGAGCGAGCCCCTCACCGCCGCGCGGCTCGAAGCGCTCGAGGCGAAGGGCCAGGACGGGTTCAGGCACTACCTGCTGCCCCTCGCCGGCCTCAAGCTGAAGCAGGGCTTCGGCAGGCTGATTCGCACGCGGACCGACGTGGGAGTGGTGATGCTGATGGACCATCGCATAGTGAGGCGGAACTACGGCGAGGTGCTGATGCGCTCGCTTCCGCCGGCCGAGCGCATGGTGGGCTCGTGGGACGAGGTGCGCGGGGCGGCCGAGGAGTTCTTCGCGCGCCACGGAATCGGAGCGCCGGCATGATCCGCCCCAGCGCCAGACTCGAGCGCCTTCCCAAGTACGCCATTCACGAGCTGGCGGTGATCAGGCGCCGCCTCGTCTCCGAGGGCGTGGACGTAATCGACCTGAGCGCGGGAGACGCCGACTTCCCGCCGCCCGCGGTCGCGGTGGAAGCGCTGCGCGAAGCCGTGGGCGATCCGGGGATGAGCCGCTACCCGTTCCAGGTTGGGCTGGCGGAGTTCCGGCAGGCCGCATCCGGCTACATCGAGCGGCGCTTCGGCCAGGCGTTCGATCCCGCGAAGGAGCTGCTGCCGCTCATCGGCAGCAAGGAGGGGCTGCTCCACCTCGGGCTCGCCGTACTGAATCCAGGTGACGTTTGCGTGGTGCCCGACCCCGGCTACCCCGCCTACATCGGTGGAGCGCTGTTGGCCGACGCCGAGGCGGAGTTGGTGCCGCTGAGGGCGGAGCGGAACTTCCTGGTCGAGCTCGATGAGCTTCCCGCCGACAAGCTGGCCAGGACGCGGCTCGTCTACCTCAACTACCCCAACAATCCGACCACTGCCGTCGCGCCGCAAGAGTATCTCGAGCGCACGGTGGAGGTGTGTCGCCGGCACGACATCCTGCTCGCCTACGACAACCCGTACTGCGAGATCACGTTCGACGACTACCGCGCGCCGAGCATATTCGAGGTCGAGGGCGCACGCGACGTTGCGGTGGAGTTCCACTCCATTTCCAAGAGCTTCTCGATGACGGGTTGGCGGCTGGGTTGGGCCATCGGCAACCCCGACCTCATCGCGCTACTCAACCGGATCAAGACATACGTTGACACCGGTGCGTTCATGGCGGTGCAGAAGGCGGGGGCTGCCGTGCTCGACGATGCGGAGACGCTCGTCGCGCCACTGCGCGAGCGATTCCGCGAGCGGCGCGACACCGCCGTTCAGGCGCTCGCCGACATCGGGCTCCCGGTGGATCCGCCCCGGGGGACGATGTACCTGTGGGTGCCGCTCCCGAGCGGGATCGGGTGTGCGGAGTTCGCGAAGGAAGTGCTGGAGAACGAGGGCGTGGTGCTGATGCCGGGCACCGCCTTCGGGCAGGGCGGGGAAGGCTACTTCAGGATCGCGTTGACGGTGGACAGCGAGCGGCTGACCGAGGCGGTCGAGCGCGTCGGGCAGGCGCTGGGGCGGCTGGGGGCGCCGCGTGCATAACAACCCCTACCGGCAGGAGCACTGGCGCGACTTTCGCGTGTCGCCGACTTCCGGACTGGGAGGTCCACTCTGGAGTGCCGGCAGCCTGCTGTTCCATCTCCTGTTGGTCGCGGTGCTCGTCAGCGTCACGCTTCCGCGTGTCCTGTCGGATGGAGCGCAGCATACCACGGTCATCACGCTCTTGCCCGAGGGCACGCTCGGCCCGCGCGAGCACGCCCTGCCCGCGGTGGGCGGTGGGTTCGGCGGAGGTGGTGGAGTCCCGGTGGCCGGTTCCGGGCCCGCAGAGAGGCCCGCACCAGGGCGCGACCTGGACAGCGTGCCACCCCCCGAGGACGACGTAGCCGTCGTCATCGGTGTGGACGCCGGCACCGGTGACAGCGTTGCGGTTCCGGGTGCGATAGGACCCAGGCGGTTGCTCAGGCCCGAGTACGCCGACGGCAGGCTCTGGGTGCGGGCGTTCGAGGCGGGGCTGGGAGTAGTAGGCCCGTCAGAGACCGTCGAGGTCCACGTGGCGCGCGTGGCCACCGCGGTCAAGGAGCGTCTCAAGGCGTTCATCGACACGATGCCGCGTGACAGCTTCGCCGCGCCGCGGCCGGCCGACTGGACCGTCGAGGTAGGCGAAGACACCTGGGGTATGGACGGCTCCTGGATCTACCTCGGAGATTTCAAGATCCCCTCGATTCTCCTGGCGCTGATTCCGATGCCGCAGGGCAACATCGGAGCCGCAATGGAGGAGGCCGAGCTGCTGAGGGTGCGCGAGGAGATCCTCGCGGCTACCAACCGCTCCGACAACTCGGAGGAGTTTCGCGACTACATCGAGCAGACGCGGCAGCGAAAGCAGCGCGAGCGCGAGCTCGAGCGTGAGGAGAGGGAGCTGGCCGACAGGTCACGCGCGAGGCGGGACACGATCACGCCGTAGGGATCACTCCCCGAACTTGAACCAGGTGAGCACCGGGTAGTGGTCCGAGTTGTACTTGCTGCCCAGCCGGCCGTAAATCCCATCGAGTATCTGGTCCGGCCCGCTCGCATACTGGTAGTTGTGCCGGAACAACACGTGGTCGGTCGGGAACGACCGCGTCGTGTGCTGGCCGTGCGAGGGCGGGGAATCGGGGAAGTTCTCCCACAGGTGGAGCAGCGCGGTCTCGCGGTCGGAGCCGGTGTTGAAGTCACCCGCAGCGATCGTGGAGATCAGGTAATTAGCCGTCGTCGAATCGCCGCAGTAGGGGTAACAGCCCTCCAGGCTGTCTCGCGCGGCTCCCGCCCGCTCCAGCTCCGCCCGGCGCAGCGCATCCACGTTGGAGAGTGATTGCGTCACCCTTGAGCTGGCGCCGCTCCAAAGCGTTTGCCACGGGCCCGGGAACGTGTTGATGTGCACGCTCACGAGTCGCAAACTGTCGCCGCGCGGCCCGTACACGGTTGCGCCCGCGGAGATGCGGCGCTGCGCTACCATGGGTGCCTCGATGCCTATGAAATCGGAGAGCGGGAGCGTGGAGAGGATGGCGTTCCCCTTGTCCTCACGCACGCCATCGTACTCCGCCAGTCCATTGCGCGTCGCCGGTACGTAAAAGAAGGCCAGCCCACAGCGCCGTGCGACCTCGACGATCGAGACTCGCTCGCCGGGGCGATCGTATTCGACCACGGCGGGCGGGATGTCGAAGTCAGGCTGAGTGGGTGGCACGTCGGCCGAAGCATGAAACGCTTCCTGCAGCAGCATGACGAAGTGCTGCCCCTGCCAATCGCGAGGCTGTCCGTCTTCACACTCGAGGCCGAGCTCGTCACGAAGCACGGGGAATACGTCGCCGGATCCCGCCGCGATGTTCCATACGAGGACCGCGAGCGAGTCTCCCTCGCGCCACGCACCGAACTGGCTGTTGGGAACGGAATCGATGATGACCGGACCGGTGGCGCTGCACCAATTGTCGAGCTCGCCTGCCGCACCCGGCTCCGCCGGCACGTACCAGGACATGGCCGGGTGCGACACCAATTCCGGACAGTCGCGCGCCAGCGGCGGCGAGTGCATGTGGTGGGGTTTGGCGCAGGCGGCGAGTACGGCGAGGGTTGCGGCGGCGGCGGGCAGTCCGGTGACCCACCTCCGCGAACTGTGCAGTGGCCAACGTTCGCTCCGGTGGGCCCCCGTCCGGCCCGCTACCGGCCTCGTCGCTATCACGCCGTCCAATCCCGCGCCGCTCGGAGCCGGACCAGACTCTCGTCGCGCCCGACCAACACTAGCAGCACGTCCACCGGCTCGGACACCGCGTTTCCCGTGACGGCTACACGCACGGGCTGGAACACGGCACCGAGCTTCACGTCCTTCTCCTCGGCCAGGCTGCGGAGTGCCTGCTCGATTCTCTCTTCCTTCCACTCGTCGGCGGGGATCGCCTCGAGCCGCTCCTGTGCTTCCTCGAGAGCCGCACGGAAGGCGTCGGTGTCCTTGGCGATCAGCTTCTTGGCCTTCGCGTCCAGCTCGATCAAGTCGGCGTTGAATCGCACGCCCACCCGATGGGCGAGGTCGTGGGTGGTGCGGGCGCGCTCGCTCTGCACCCGAACCGCGAACAGCACGCGTTCCATCCCGAGCGCGGCCGCGTCCACGCCCTTCTCGGGGAGCTCACCCGCGATCAGCTCGTAGAGCGTCTCTGGAGGTGTCTGGCTGATGTGCTGCCCGTTCAGCCACTCCAGCTTCTTCAAGTCGAAGATCGCCGCCTTCTTGAGGATCCGCTCGAGTGAGAACGCCTCCGTCAGCTCCGGAATCGTGAAGTACAGCTCCCGCTCGTCGCCCGGGTTCCAACCAAGCAGCGCCAGGAAGTTGCGCATCGCCTCGGGCAGGATGCCCTCCTTGCGGTAATCACCAACGGCGGTCGCGCCGTGCCGCTTGGAGAGCTTCTTCCCATCCGGTCCGTGGATCATCGGGACGTGGGCGAACACGGGCGGCTCGTGCCCCAGAGCGCGGTACACCGCGATCTGCTTCGGCGTGTTCGAGATGTGGTCGTCGCCCCGCATCACGTGCGTGATGTCCATCTCGATGTCGTCGGCCACGACCACGAAGTTGTACGTGGGCGAGCGGTCCGAGCGCAGGATCACCCAGTCCTTGATGTCGGAGCCCTGGAAAGCAACGCGTCCGTACACGGCGTCGTCCCAGGAGATTTCCTCCTGCGGCATGCGGAACCGGATGGCGCCGTCGTCCTCGTAGGCATTGCCCTCGGCAAGGAGGCGGTCGGCCAGCTCCTGATGCCGCTCGAGGCCGGCGCCCTGGAATACGATCTCCTCGTCGTAGTCGAGTCCCAGCCACTCGAGTCCCTCCAGGATCACCTGGACATTCTCCTCGGAGGAGCGCTCCCGGTCGGTGTCCTCGATGCGGAGCAGGAACTTGCCGCCCGCCTTGCGGGCCAGCAGCCAGTTGAACAGCGCCGTGCGGGCGCCGCCCACGTGTAAGTAGCCCGTGGGCGAGGGGGCGAAGCGAACGCGCATTTGAGTCGTCATTGCAGCTATGAGTCTAACTACTGGCGGCCATTAGGCCAGACGCCGGGGGGCCGGGAGCGAGGCGGCGCCTCCCGCGGCACATGCGAGGCCCGGCCGCGCACACCAACCCCGACAAGGCATATCCCCAATGGGCTCTACGGTGTTGCATCACAGCAACTTGGCCAAATGCCGACTGTGTGAGTTGCATTACGGAGTCGGCGCCTCTCGAACGGTAGATTGTTGTGTCCTTGGTGCGGTGCGGGTGTGTATCGGGACGTTTCTTTTTTTTGTACGAGTTGTATCGGGAGGGAGCAGTCGTATGTACTCGAAGGCAAGTAAGGCAGCGCGCGGCGCAATCGCAGGGCTGGCGATCCTCTTCGCGGCGGCCTGCAGTGACAGCACCACAGCTCTGGAGAACGTCGAGGTCTCCAACCAGACCGACACGTTTCAGTTCCAGGCGAACGCGGCGGACGTGACGGAGACGCTGACGTACAATTGGAGCAACACCGGCACGAGCGCCAACGTCAACCAGTCGGGAACGCTGACGGGTGGCGCCGCCACTCTCACGATCATGGACGACGCGGGCACGCAGGTCTACACCCGCAGCCTGGCCGAGACGGGCACGTTCGAGACCGACGCCGGCGTGACGGGCACGTGGGTCATCCGGGTGCAGCTGAACGGCGCCAGTGGAGCGCTCAACTTCCGGGTCGAGAAGCCGTAACCGGAATCCAAAGAGCAGAAACGACAAAGACGCCGAGTGATTGCTCGGCGTCTTTGCTTACGAACGGCCGATCCTCGCCCATGACCGGCGCAGCGTCCTCGATTGCTTCGAGTCTTGCCGACCGGCGAATCACGTGCCCCTCACGCGTATAGAGTGGTTTAGCCAACAGATGACGCACGGTGCCCCGCGCCAGGCGCTGTTCTTTCCGTGTGATGTCGTTGTCTCATCCTGGAGGAGCCGTCCTGATGAAGCGCATCATTCTCTCTCTGGCGCTGGCCCTCGTGTCGGGGGCCTGCAGTGACGCTACGGCACCGCAATCCGGCATCTGGAGTGCCACGACTGGCGTGGGGTTCTCGTTCGAACTCACTGTGAGTTCCGGCGGCAACGAGATCACCGAGATCGAGTACTTCTGGTCGGGCTTGAGCTGCGGTGGCGTGATCCATTTGGGGGGCACTACGGCCATTGAACGGACCCCCGGTTGGCCGATCTCGGATCGCACGTTCGCCATCCTGCCAACTGACCTGCCCCACATCAACGGCACATTTAACGAAACTGGCACGGAGGCGTCTGGTTCGTGGGCGTGGTCCGGCTGCGGCGAGGGCACCTGGACCGCAGCGCCCTAGAGCAGTTCTTCTCGGGCAGTCCGGAGGGAACGTTCGCCTTCCTTAGACGGAGAGGGGGGGATTCGAACCCCCGATAGGGCTTTAAACCCTATAACGGTTTAGCAAACCGCCGCCTTCAGCCGCTCGGCCACCTAGGCAAGTAGCTGTTATGTAGGCAGTTCGCTCGCTCGATCGCGTCTCCCTCTTGGCCGCACGCTCGCCACTGTGGCCGTATTCTGTGGACGCTTCCACGATAGGCCTGGCCCGCCTGTGCCACAAGGCCCTGTCGGCCTTCCGGCGAATGCGTCGTTCCTTGAAAACCGCCGGGCGCAAGCCCTTGGGGGTTCGAGTCCCCCGCCCTCCGTAACGACTTAGGCCCCGTCAACCGAGTGGCTGGCGGGGCCTTGGAGTTACATTGCTCGGCATCCGTCTCACTCAGGTCGGAGGTTGGATGCGCATGAGCCAATCAACTGCAGATCAAGCAGCGGCAAGGTCTCTACGCCGTAGGCAATTCAAGGCCCTAGACGCCCTGCAGCTTTTCGCCGGTGCCTGCATGATGGGCATCCCCTTCGCCTTCACCGAGGAGGTGTGGATGCTGGGGGAGACCCTACCCCTGGGCCGCGTCGTGCTCATCTGGCTGGTCTCCGTGTTCACCCTCGCTGTGTTTGTACATTCGCTGTTCTACCCAGAGGGGATCAGTGAGCACCGGCGAGACTTCACGCTGCGGGTGGCCCTCGCGTATACGGTGACGTTTCTTGTCGCGATGAACCTTCTGATCCTCATCGACAAAGGTCCCCTCGACGGCGCGCTCCTGGCAGTGAAGCGGGCAGTACTCATCGCGTTTCCGGCAAGCTTCGCCGCGGCGTCGGTGGATTACCTGAAGTAGGGCAGGCGCGTTGCCGAAGTCGCACCGTTAGGCCCCGTCGGCCCGTGTGGCTGACGGGGCCTTGGACATCCGTATCAGTGAACCATCTCACCTAGGTCGAGCGCGGCGTCGAGTACGCCGTTGTCCTCCTTGTACTGCTCCCAAAGCGCAACCATCTCAGCGAGCTTCTCCGGGTTGTCTCCACTGAGGTCGTTCATTTCGGCTGGGTCCCGTCGCAAGTCGAATAGCTCCCACTCCCCGGGTCCGAACGGTGGGGGCATCCACAGGATCTTCCAGTCGCCGTCGAAGAAGGCTCTCAGGCCGAAGAGCTCGTAGCCGACTTGGCTGACCTCACCGGAGGGGACCTCCACGCTCCCGGCGAAGAGATCCAGCACCGACGTCCCGTGCATCGGGACGACCCGATGGCCATTGATCTCTCGGGGATGCTCGATACCGGCGATTTCGAGGATCGTCGGCATGATGTCTCGTACATGGAAGAACGAGTGACTCATGGTCCCGGCATTGGGCGTTTCTCCCGGAAGCTTCACGAGGAACGGCGCTCTGATACCGCCTTCCGCCGTGAACCCCTTGAACATCCGGCTGGGCGCCATGCTGGCCTGGGCCCAGCCGGGTCCCGTCTCGATGTAGGAGTTCCTCAGGCCACGGTTCTCCAGACTGTTGTCGAACGAGTTGAGGTACTCCTCGGTCTGCCCGGGGTAGGCCGTCGGTGGTGCACCGTTGGCGCCGTTGTCCGAGAAGAAGATGATCACCGTGTTGTCGTATTCGCCGATCTCCTTGAGATAGTCGAAGACCCGCTGGATCTGCTCGTCCATGTAGTCGATCATCGCCGCATAGACCTCCATGTCCCGAGCGGCTTCCTGCCTCTCCTGCGGCGACATCTCGTCCCATGCCTCAACCGACTGCAGGCGGGGGAACGATCTCGCGTCCTCGGGGACAACGCCGAGGTCCTTCAACGCCTGGAGCCGGTCATCACGCAGCACATCCCAGCCCTGGTCGTACTTGCCCCTGTACTTGTCGATGTACTCCTTGGGGGCGTGCAGCGGATCGTGCGGCGCGGTGTAGGACAGATAGGCGAAGAACGGCTCGCCGTCACCGTGGTCCTGCTCGATGAACTGCAGCAGCATGTCTGTGTAATGCGTGGTCGAGTAGAAATCCTCCGGCAGCTCTTCCACCACTTCACCGTTCCTCCGGTAGGTCATCGGCTGCGGAGGCGACAGCGGCCTGAGGTCGCTCCAGTGGCTTCCTCCACCGGGCACGAGCGTGAACGTCTGCTCGAAGCCACGAGCGAACGGACTGGTCTCTCTCTCGGCGCCGAGGTGCCACTTGCCCGCCATGTACGTGTGGTACCCGCCTGCCTGCAGCACCTCCGGTAGGGCCGCGACCTGGAAGTTGAGATATCCCTCGTACCCGGGACGTCCTTCTATCTCGGGTGTCAACATCTCCCCCATCGTTCCCATGCCAGCCACGTGATTGTCTGTGCCGGACATCAGGACCGAGCGGGTGGGTGAGCAACTCG
>JBDHIS010000059.1:0-7909 GCA_039587315.1 Gemmatimonadota bacterium
GTATCTTTTTTGGCGGCCGGCGGAGCCGGCCTACAACGTGGCGGAGTAGCTCAGCCGGTTAGAGCAGCGGAATCATAATCCGCGTGTCGGGGGTTCGAGTCCCTCCTCCGCTATTACCCTAACTCATTGCCGGCACCGCTTCGCTCACGGCGTGTGATCCCGCGCCTCAAGTGGGTTCACACCTGAACCCACTACTTACTGAACGGCTGGGGCTCCGGCAGCTCCTGGTGGACATGTGCCGCTGCCGCCGCCGCGTTGCTGCGCAACGCTGTGACGTCTTCTCCCGCAATGAGTGCCATCCAGAACCGCCCAGCCTCGCCCGCATGCAGCGTGATCGGTCCGACCGAGTGGATGTAGCGGAAATCATTGGGCTCGGAGCCCGTCGCGGTCCGTCCGCTGCTGGCCCCCTGGGGGGACAGACCCCGGAGCACGTTCATGAATTGCCCGGCGCCGTTAGGGTGGTCGGGGGAGCGCGCGTTGGGCCAGAAGTGGTTTCCCGCGACGGGATGATCTCCGAGGAGGACCGTGCCCACGTACGGACCCCCGGAACTCACCATGTACGTCACGTGTCCGCCCATGTCGGTGGCGCCGACGTTCTGGTTCCAGGGGTCGACATCCCAGTCCAGGAAGAAGCCTGCGTACAAGGTCACCGTCGATGCGCTGGTGTTGGTGATGGTGTACTCGAACAGGACGTAGTCTGCCGGTGCGCGGCCGTCCACCGACTCCTGCACGACCGCGAGTCCGGCTCCCCCAGCGGATCCGGCATCGGAGTACTGCCACCGGACGGTCTTTCGGCCTTGCACGTGGGTGTCGTAGCTGACGGCGCCGTCGTTGAAGGTGAGGCACCTATCGGCATCGGATTCCTCGCCAGTTCCTTCTGCCGGACAGCTGAGGGCACCCCCGAGGTTCTGGGCGCTGAGGATGATGGGAGGGTCGTCGCCATCGGGCGCCACACCGATGACCAGACCGCCAGAGGCAATCAGCGAGTTACCCGCTGCCAAGCCCGGATCCTGTGACAGCTCGCCAACGGCGTGCGACGCGTCGACGGGAAACCACACGCCGAAGCCTGGCCCGTACACCTCCTCACGCTCCCGCGGGAACCCCAAGTAGCCGGGCCACGGTGTCACGACCAAGCGGGTAGCGGCGTGCGTAAACGCTGCAGCCAAGGTGGAGTCGTCGCTCTGAGCAGTTGCCGTCTGTGGTGTTGCCACGAACGCGATTAGACCGGCAGTCACGGGAGCGGTGAGACGACGGATTGGAGCTCCTGGTATCCGCATGGTTCAGGCTCTCAGGTGGCTAGGGTCATCGTGCGATCTCTCCGCTACTCACTCGGCCGGGTAGTTCATGCGCGAGCGCAACTCCTGGTAACGCGGATCCGAGACCAGATTGGAGAAGTTGGTCCGGTTGTCGCACTTGCAGACCAGATTCGGGCTCCGGTTGTCGTACGCCCGCTCCAGCCACTGCAGCGCGCGTTCGGTGTCGCCCATGCCGGCATAGATGACGGCGAAGTACTGGGGATCGATAAACCGCTCCCGAGCGAGGGCGTTCATCCGCTCGAGGTTCCGCCGTGCAAGGTCGGGCCGGCCCGACGCCAGGGCCCAGGGGCTTACCTCACCCAGCAACTCCGCCCGTTGGCCTGCCGCCACGGCCTCGTCGGCGCGTTCCAGCTTGCTCAGGGTCAAGGCGAGCAGCCTATAGGTTCCGGCATCGTTGGGGAACAGCTCCAACGTCGCCTGAGCCTCCTCGGCCGCCTGCTCGTACTGTCCCAGCACGTGGTGCGTCCAAACCACGTTCGTGTTGGCAGACTGTGAAACCGGATCCAGATCCCGCCACCGCCGAGCGACCTCGATCGCCTCGTCGGCCCGATCCATGGCCGCCAAGAAGCCGCCGAGTTCTGCCACCACAGTGGGATTGCGGGGGCTAAGCTGCTGGGCCCGTCGCAGCTCTCGCTCGGTCGCCTCCCAGTCCCACTCGAACCACTGGTGAACGATTCCCATCGCCATGTGCGCCTCGGCGAGCTGGTCGTCGAGCCTCAGCGCGCGCTGAGCGGCCCGCTTGGCCTGGGGATAGACCGCGCTCGGGGGCTCGAGGGCAAACAACGCGATCATGCTGTACACCTGTGCCAGCCCGCTGTACGCCAACGCGTGCGCCGGGTCCCGGTCCAGCGCCTGCTCGAGGTAGTCCACCGCCTGCGTCATTGCCTCGTCGGTGTACTGGACCATCAGGTGCATGGCCCTGAGGTACAGCCGCTGGGCCTCCGGGTCCGAGGTTGCGCGGACGCGGGGGCCGCCGAGCGCCGCCTCCGGCACGTCCAGATTCATCGCCTCAGGAATCTCCCGCGCGAGGCGCTCGGGCACTACAGTCAGCTCGTCCAACGTCAACTCGTAGGTGTCGCTCCACAGCGGTTGGTTGCGCGCCGCGTCGGTAGCCGCCACGCTGAGCGACCACTGATCGCCGTCGCGCATCATGGCGCCCGTCACCACCACCGCAACGTCGAGGTCCTGGGCCACCGTGGTGGGATCCACGTCTCTTCCCTTGTACGTGAAGACAGAGGCCCGGGAGATCACTCGCTCGAGGCCCGGCACCTGTGCCAGCTGGCCGATCAGTGTCTCGGTGATCCCGTCGCTCAGATACTCGTTCTCCGGGTCACCGGTCTGGTTGACGAACGGCAGCACGGCCACCGAGCGGAGCTGTCCTACGGCCGCGGCCCCTCCGAAGAGACTGGTGTCCACAGCGCGAGGAACGACCACGGCCGCAGCGCTGAGCGCGAGAACGGCTGCGGCGACCACCAGCACGCGGTGGGCCGGACGTCGCGGCCACCAGGGCACTCCCCGCGAGGCTTCCGCCGCATCGCTCTCGTCGATGTTGGCCAGGGCATCTATGAACTCGTGACCGGTGCGGTATCGGTCGGCCGGCAGCCTCGCGAGCGCCTTCCTGACGGCGCTATCCAGCGCGGCGGGGACGGTGTCCCGAACGTTGCGCAGGGGGGGCACCGACTCGAGTGATTTGCGTGCCAGGACTACTTGCGGCGTGCTGCCGGAAAACGGCGGGTCACCGACCAGCATCTCGTACAGCACGCAGCCCAGTGAGTACACATCCGTGCGGCCATCCGACTCCGTCTCACCGCTGGCCTGTTCCGGGCTCATATAGGCCGGCGTCCCGACGGCCATACCCGTTTCCGTGAGCTTCTCTCCGCCTGCCGCCGCTACCGCCCGTGCAATCCCGAAGTCTGCCACCAGCGCGTGCCCGCCCTGGAACAGGATGTTCTCGGGCTTTATGTCGCGGTGCACGATGCCGAGCGAGTGTGCGTAGCCCAGCGCGTCGGCTACCTCTCCGGCGACCTGGAGGGCGTCCTCGATGGGGAGTTGCTTCTCACGCTCCAGGCGATCGCGGAGTGACTCACCCTCGACGTAGGGCATGACATAGTACAGCAGTCCCTCGACTCCACCGGAATCGATCAGCGTGAGGATGTTCGGATGATTGAGCTGTGCGGAGATGCGGATCTCGCGCAGAAAGCGGTCGGTGCCGAGAGAAGCGGCCAGCTCGGGCCGCATGACCTTGATGGCGACCTGGCGCTGATGCTTGAGATCCTGGGCAAGATAGACCGTTGCCATCCCCCCGCTACCGAGCTCGCGCTCGATCGGGTAGAGGTCGCCCAGGGCAGCCTTGAGAGTCTCAGACAGGTCAGCCACTTGCTCCAGCCTACGGTCCGTACCGGCGCAATCATAGAACACGGTAGGAGGCGCTGCCAGTTCGAAGCATGACAATGTTTGTCGGGGATGTGGGTTGCGGGTGAGTGATCTTGCCCGCTGTCTGTGATTCCCCTGGCGCCTGTTGGGGCCCTTTCCTTTCCCCAGGATGCCCTAGACGCCTCGGTTTCGCGCCGACATACTTCGCGAGGGCGTAACCGACATCGAAGAACCACAGCGCGATAGGAGAAGACATGAGCGGCGATAGCAAGTGCCCGGTAACGGGCGGCCGTGGCACGTCGAACCGGGACTGGTGGCCGAACCAGCTGACCCTCAAGGTCCTTCATCAGAACTCTCCCATGAGCGATCCGATGGGCGAGGAGTTCGACTACGCTGAGGAATTCAAGAAACTCGACCTGGTGGCCTTGAAGAAGGACCTCCATGCGCTGATGACCGACTCTCAGGATTGGTGGCCGGCCGACTACGGTCACTACGGGGGGCTCTTCATCCGGATGGCGTGGCACAGCGCAGGCACATACCGCATCGGCGACGGCCGCGGTGGCGCGGGGTCCGGCACCCAACGCTTTGCTCCCCTCAACAGCTGGCCGGACAACGTGAACCTCGACAAGGCGCGCCGCCTGCTCTGGCCGATCAAGCAGAAATACGGCAACAGGATTTCCTGGGCCGATCTCATGATTCTCGCCGGCAACTGCGCGCTCGAGTCGATGGGATTCAAGACCTTCGGCTTCGGCGGCGGGCGCGAGGACGTTTGGGAGCCGGAAGAGGACATCTACTGGGGCACCGAGAGCGAATGGCTCGGCGACGAGCGCTACTCCGGTGATCGGGACCTCGAGAATCCACTAGCCGCCGTGCAGATGGGTCTGATATACGTGAACCCGGAAGGGCCGAACGGTAATCCCGACCCAGTCGCATCGGGCCGCGACATCCGCGAGACCTTCGCGCGCATGGCGATGAACGACGAGGAGACGGTCGCTCTCACCGCTGGAGGACACACCTTCGGCAAGTGCCATGGTGCCGGAGATGCCGCGCTTGTCGGCCCGGAGCCTGAAGCCGCCGGCATTGAAGAGCAGGGCCTGGGCTGGAAGAGCAGCTTCCGAAGCGGCAAGGGCTCCGATGCCATCGGCAGCGGCCTGGAAGGTGCCTGGACGCCGAACCCGACGCAGTGGGACATGGGCTATTTCGACATGCTGTTCGGCTACGAGTGGGAACTGACGAAGAGCCCCGCCGGCGCCTGGCAGTGGACACCCAAGGATGTGGCCGACAAGGATCTCGCGCCGGATGTGGGTGATTCGTCGAAGCGGGTTCCGACGATCATGACCACCGCCGATATGGCGATGCGGATGGACCCGATCTACGAGCCAATTTCGCGGCGCTTCCATGAGAATCCCGATGAGTTCGCGGACGCGTTTGCTCGGGCGTGGTTCAAGCTGACCCACCGCGACATGGGCCCACGCTCGCGCTATCTCGGCGCGGAAGTGCCTGAAGAGGAGCTCTTGTGGCAAGACCCCGTCCCCGCGGTCACTCATGAATTGATTGACGAGAAGGACATCACTGCCCTCAAGGGCAAGATCCTCGCTTCGGAATTGTCCGTCTCCCAACTGGTCTCGACCGCCTGGGCGTCGGCGTCCACGTTCCGCGGCTCCGACAAGCGCGGTGGGGCGAACGGGGCGCGCATTCGCCTTGCGCCACAGAGGGATTGGGAGGTCAACCAGCCGGCTCAACTGGCGAGTGTGCTCGAGACCCTCGAGGGGATCCAGAAGACGTTCAACGACGCGCAATCCGGGGGCAAGGAGGTTTCGCTCGCCGATCTGATCGTCCTCGGCGGGTGTGCCGCGGTCGAGAGGGCGGCGAAGAATGCCGGGCGCGACGTGGAGGTTCCCTTCACGCCGGGACGCACTGACGCGTCGCAGGAGCAAACGGACGTGGAGTCCTTTGCCGTGCTCGAGCCCGTTGCAGACGGGTTCCGCAACTACGTCAAGGCCAAGTTCGCCGTGTCGGCGGAGGAGTTGCTGGTCGACAAGGCGCAATTGCTGACGCTGACCGCACCTGAAATGACTGCTCTCGTCGGCGGCATGCGTGTCCTGAACGCCAACTTCGGACAGTCCCAGCACGGCGTCTTCACGAAGCGGCCGGAAACGCTCACCACCGACTTCTTCGTGAACCTGCTCGACATGGGGACCGAGTGGAAGACGAGTTCGGAAGACGAGGATGTGTTCGAAGGTCGCGATCGAGCGACCGGAGACGTGAAATGGACTGGAACCCGCGTGGACCTCGTCTTCGGTTCGAATTCCCAGCTCCGGGCGATCGCGGAAGTCTACGCACAATTCGACTCGCAAGAGAAGTTCGTGCGTGACTTCGTGGCGGCCTGGAACAAGGTGATGAGCGCCGATCGCTTCGACCTTGCCTGACCTCCGCTAGTCCGGGAGGGGGTGCCGTCAGCCGCCGGTGCGCGTGGCGGCGAGCAGCGTTATGTCGTCGTGGGCTTCGGTCGGTCCGGTGAATGCGTGGACCGCTTCGACTGTACCGTGGACCAGCGTGGTGGCGGAGGAGTTGTTCTGCCGCAGGGCGTCCCGAAGACAATGGACACGGCCGTGCGATCTCTCCGCTACTCACTCGGCCGGGTAGTTCATGCGCGAGCGCAGCTCCTGGTACCGCGGGTTCGAGACCAGATTGGGGAAATTGGACCTGCCGTCGCACTTGCAGACCAGGTTCGGGCTCCGGTTGTCGTACGCCCGCTCCAGCCACTGCAATGCACGTTCGGTGTCGCCCAGGCCGGAGTAGAGCACGGCGAAGTACTGTGGATCCACCTGGGTCTGCTTCGCAACGAGTCCCTCCTCCGCTCTCATCAGGGGCCTCAACCGGTTAGCACTCGTTGGGGCCTTCGGTTTTCGGGCGTCCGTTCCCTCCAGTGCGTCTACAGCGCGAAGGCCGCAATCAACGTGTAGAGTACGGCAGCCAGCCCCGCAGCGGTCAGCGCCAGCGGGATCTGCGTGTAGACATGGTCCATCAGGTCGGAGCCGGTGGCCAGCGACGAAAGGATCGTCGTATCCGATATCGGCGAGCACTGATCGCCGAACACGCTGCCGCCGGTGACAGCGCCGAAGCAGAGCAGCAAGAAGAGCGGGTCCGGGCTGACAGAATACGCCAGCGGCATGGCAACGGGGAAGACGACCGCGTAGGTGCCCCACGATGTTCCGGTGGAGAAGGCTATCAGCATGCAGAGCGCCAGGAAGAGCGCCGGCACGATGACCGGCGTGAGGAAGCCCGATGTCACGTCGATGATGTAGGCGGCGGTGCCCACCGAGTCGGCGACGCTCTTGAGCGTGACGGCGAGCGCGAGGACGATGGCCCCGATCGTGACTCCCTTGCAGCCGTCGACCACGGCAGTGATGACATCCTTCAGCGACATCCCCTTCCAGAGGGCGATGGCGATTCCAGCCAGCACGGCCAGCACGAAGGCTTCTGCGATCAACAGCGTCGGCTGATCCGATCCCAGGATGAAGAAGGTGTAGAGGTACGGAAGGATGGCGACGCCCAGTAGCGTGCCCATCGGGCCGAGGAAGTCGATCAGGCCGCTCCTGTAGCCTTCGGCGACGCGGACGACGGTCAACTCCTCCGCGGTGAGCGGCTGCGAGCCGGGTCGGTCCAGCTGGCCTGTCTCTCGCGCGCGGCGGATGGCGCGCGTCATCTTGCGACCCACGACCAACGGGACATCTCCCCACCGCTTGCCCGGCATGAACGGCAGGGCCTCCAACGAGAAGAGCAGGGTGAAGATGACTGCGAACCAGGCGTAGAAGTTGAACGGCAAGGCCTTGAAGAAGTAGCCGATCGCTTCGGCCGGCGTAGCGAGGAAGGGCGCCGTGCCCACCACGAGGCCGCCGACGTAGATCGGCCAGACGTTGAACGGGATGAGTGTCGCCGCCGGCGATGCGGTGGAGTCGACGATGTACGACGTCTCCTCGTGTGAGACGCGGTGCTTGTCGCACACCGGGCGCACGGTGGTGCCGGTCAGCACCGTGCTGATCGTGCCGCCCTGGTGAAAGATGATCCCCATCAGCCATGCGAAGAACTTGGCGGACCGCGGGCCTACGACGATCAGGCTGCCCGCCCACTCGGCGAAGACCAGCGCGCCGCCGGTGCGGGTCCAGAGGCCGATCAGTCCTCCCAGCGACCATAGATAGACCAGCAGGATCAGGGCG
>JBDHIS010000010.1:0-90922 GCA_039587315.1 Gemmatimonadota bacterium
TTGTTCTGGACCTCCGTGATAGCTGCCGTCAACGTCGTCTTGCCATGATCCACGTGGCCAATCGTCCCAACGTTCACGTGCGGCTTCGTACGCTCAAACTTTGCCTTCGCCATGAGCCCTGGATTCTCCTCTATCCTCTTGTGTTCTTCCGCCCTGAGCGGCCTCCCGGGACCGCTCTCCACTCACTAACCCGCAGGTCCTGCAAGCTCGCGACGGGGCTTGAACCCGTGACCTCGTCCTTACCAAGGACGCGCTCTACCGCTGAGCTACGCGAGCATCAAGCGGGCGACGGGACTCGAACCCGCGACCCTCAGCTTGGAAGGCTGATGCTCTACCAACTGAGCTACACCCGCGGAGCTGCCCCCGGCGACCGTGCCGGCCCGTCCCGCATACCAATGGTGGGGGAAGGATTCGAACCTTCGTAGGCATTCGCCGGCAGATTTACAGTCTGCTCCCATTGGCCGCTCGGGCACCCCACCGTTGCCCGCTTTCGCGTTCAGTCGGCCGGCGACACAACACGAGGCCAGCCATAAGCACAGGGACGCCAACTGCGTCCCTGCTGTTTACTGGAGCTGACGAAGGGACTCGAACCCCCAACCTGCTGATTACAAATCAGCTGCTCTACCAATTGAGCTACGTCAGCCGGTCCCGCTTTTTGCGAGCCTAGAACGATAACGACCCCCCCATAGGGCGTCAACTCCTAGTAATTAGGGCTGTTTGAGAGATCGGGCGGTGGGGAGGGTCCGGGGGCCGCGCTAGCCTGTTCGGAGATGCCAGCGCGTGCCTTCCGGGGTGTCCTCCAGCTCGATTCCGCGGCCGGCGAGCTCCTCGCGGATGGCATCGGCAGCCGCGAAGTCCCTTGAGCCCCGGGCGGCCGCGCGGGCTGCCAGCCGCTCCTCGACCCAGGTCTCGAGCTCCTGGTCGGCCGCAGCCGCGCTGGGAAGGAGGTCCAAAACCCCCAGAATCCGGTCGAATGCCGCCAGGGCGGCGGCGGCCTCCGTGGGTCCCCAGGCACCGGAGTCCAGGCGCCGGTTGGCCGCTCGGACGAAGCTGAATACGGTTCCGAGCGCCTTGGGAGCGTTCAGGTCGTCGTTCATGGCAGCCCCGAAGCCGCTCTCCAGCTCTCCGGCCTCCGCCGGGGCTTCCCCGGACCCGGACCCGTCTCCGGCCACCTCGACCAGTCGGGCATGGAAGTCGGCCAGCCGCCTGACCCCCTCCACCGCCCCCTGAAGGGCCTCGTCGGTGAAGTTGAGCTGCTGCCGGTAGTGAGTGGACCAGACCAGCATCCGCACAGCCGCCGCGTCCACCCCCTCTTCCTTTAGATCGCGGGCCGTAAGCGTGTTTCCGAACCGCTTGGACATCTTGGTGCCCCGAATGAACAGGAACTCACCGTGTAGCCAGTAGCGCGCGAACTGCTGCCCGGTAGCTCCCTCCGACTGCGCGATCTCGTTCTCGTGATGCGGGAAGATCAGATCCACGCCGCCCGCGTGGATGTCCAGCGTCTCGACGCCAAAGCGCTGTCGAATCTCCGCGAGAGACATGGCCGAGCACTCCAGGTGCCACCCCGGCCGACCCCGGCCGAACGGAGCGTCCCACGCCGCGCCCACGGCCTCGTCCTCCGGGGCCGCCGCCTTCCACAGCGCGAAGTCGCGCACGTCGTCCTTGTCGTACTCGTCCGACGCCACGCGGGCCCCTGCTTTGAGCTCGCGCTTGTCGAGCTGCGAGAGCCGCCCATAGCTGGGGAACTTCGCCACCGCGTAGTAGACCGAACCGTCATCTCCACGGTAGGCGACGCCCCGATCGAGTAGCCGCTCGACCAGATCCACCATCGGCCCCACGTACTCGGTCGCCCGCGGGTAAGCGTCTGCGGGGATGATCCTCAGATAATCCCGGTCCTGGAAGAACGCCTCGGTGAACGGCTCGGTGTGCTCGCGCAGCGGAACGCCGTGTTCGGCCGCCGCCTTGATGGTGCGATCGTCCACGTCCGTCAGGTTCATTATCAGGAGTACATCGTAGCCCACGTACTCCAGGTAGCGGCGCAGCAGGTCGCCGAACAGGAAGGTCCTGAAGTTCCCGATGTGGGCATAGTTGTACACGGTGGGGCCGCACATGTACATCGTGACCCGGGGCGGAGCCAGTGGCTCGAACGGCTCGATCTGCCGCGTCAGAGTGTTGTAGAGACTGAGGGTCATCAGGGTCTGCCCCGCCGCGATTCCGCGTTCCCTAACTCGATGGATTGCAACGACTTTGGCCGAGGTAAGCTAGGGCGCGCCAGGAGAAGCGTCAACGGCTCCGGGCCGTTCGGGAAGCGAGAGAGCCTCAGACCCTCAACCCGCCCCAAGCACCAGCGGCAGCACGACGGGACCCAGCATCCAGGTGATCAGCCCGGCCGCCGCCACGCAGACGGCGGGAAGCGCCCAGTGCCAGAGCTGCCACCCACCCCCGTCCAGCTGCCGCATTCCCATGCTCCACAGCGCCAGGCACCAAAGCACGATCAGGTTGACGCGGCGGCTGAGCACCTCGAGCCATCCGGGGGCGGGCCCCTCACCCCACCACAGCAGCAGGGGTCCGGTGACGAAGCGCTGCGGCGCGGTGACCGCATCGCCCGCAACCGGGTCGGCGATGGCGGCCACGTATGTAATCGCGAGCTCTCCCACCCGCAGCACCACGAGCGGAGTGAGCCCCAACAGAACGACTGCCCAGATGGCTGGCCGCTGCCGCTGAGCCAGCATGAGCACGGGTTCCGCCGCGATGGCGAGCAGCAGTGCGGCGACGATGAGGGTGGGGGAGGCTACGAGCCGGTCAACCACAATGAGCCGCAGAACAGCGCTCCGCAGCAGCTCTGTCTGCGCATCCAGAAGTGGATCACCCGTGGCAGCCATCGCGTTGTCGAGCAGCGCCAGTTGCCGCGGCAGCGTGGCCAGACCGAGCGCTACGAGCGCGGCCGCCAGACCCGCGAGGAGCGCCCACGGGCGCGGGCGCTCCGCAACGCCTCCGAGCGCGGCACGCGGATCCACCAGAGCTGCGCCGAGCGGACGTGCCACATCACCGATCGCCTTCATACCGCCTCACCGTGCCTGGCGGCCGCCTCGAGCAGGATGTCCTCCAGGGCCCGGTAGCGCACGCGCGATGCCGCTACCGGAATCCGCTCCTCCCGGCAGGTGGCCAGGACCTCCTCGACGGTGCGCCCTCCCGCGAGCCTCACTGCCACGCCCTGGCCGGTCCGAACCGTCCCGGGAAAGCGTAGCAGAAGACGTTCGGCCCGCCCCAGAGCCGAGCCGCCCAGGGTGAGCTCCGCGACTCGCTCGTTCACGAGCCGAGCGGTCGAGACGTCGGCGACCAGGCGCCCACCCCAGAGCACCAGGACCCGCGTGGCCAGCCGCTCCAGTGCCGCGAGGTCGTGCGATGCGATGATCACCGCGCGGCGAGAGCCCGCGAGCCGAGCGATCTGCTCCCGCAGCCGCCGCTGCACCAGCGGGTCCACTCCACTCAACACCTCGTCGAGAGCCAGTACCGCTCCGCGGGCGAGAGCCGCCGCAGCAAGCCCGAGGCGCTGCGTCATCCCGCGGGAGTAGGTGCCGATCCGTCGCGCCACGAATGGCTCGAGCTCCGCGACACCGATCGCCCAGGCGACCAGCCGCGCCCGCTGTTCAGCCGAGCGGGCCCTGTGGCTGGCCAGGTAGGTGAGCCACTCGGTCCCGTTGAGATCCGGCGGGAGGACGGGCGGGTCCGGCGCGAAGCCCACGGCCCTCCTCGCAGCGCGGGTACCGGCTCGGTAGCCAGCCACGCTGAGCTCGCCTGCGGTGAGTGAGAGCTCCCCGGCTATGAGGCTCAGGAGCGTCGTCTTCCCTGCCCCGTTGGGCCCCACCACGCCGATTATCTCACCTGCCTCGGCTGTGAACGAGCAGTGCTCCAGCGCCGCCTTACGGCGCCGCCCGGTTCCGTACACCTTGGTCGCCGCCCGGCACGTCACCAGCGTCACGCCGCTCCCCCCGGAACGCGGCTCCCCGCCCGACCGACTGCCCAGGCAGCCAGGGCAAATGCCAGGGGTACCCAGACGGCAAGCGCCAGCAGGTCGTTCGCCGCCCCCTCCCGGTACCAGCGCTCGGCCCGCCAAGCCAGCGGAAGCGTGTTCCAGAGCAGGACGAGGGGCCGCTGCGCGTAACTCCATCCAGCCAGGAGCACGTGCATTTCGGACGGGCCGACACCCCCGAGCCACGCAGCCGCCAATCCGAGGGAGCCGGCAGCCGTGGCGCCCACGAGTGGGGCCATGGCGAGCACCAAGGCGCCGAGCGCGGCCGCATACAGCAGAGCGGCCCCCGCCAGGCGCAGCGCTCCCGCCGCGTCGCCGCCGGGAGCGCTCGCGATCATCGTCCCCAGCCAGATGAAGGGAGCGAGCAGGATCAGCACGCCGAGGAGCCGTCCGCCCGGAGCGAGCCACCAGGAAGCCGCCACCCGCCTCGCCGATGCGAGCGCCGCCCCGGGAGCCAGGAGCCGCGCAGCCGCCACCGCCATGAGCGAGCCACAGATGAGGAACAGCCAATTGGGGGTCGGCTCGACGCCCGTGCCCGAACCCAGCACTCCCAACAACAGGACGATGCCAACCAACGTCGACACCAACCGCACCGACCTGTGCCGCGTTGCCAGCACGGTAGCGAGGATCAGCTCGGCTCCCAGCGCGACACCGGTGACCCTGCGCCGCCGAAACCGGCGGGGAGCTTGTGGCTCCCCGCCTCCGCCTGCTCGGCGCTCTGGTTTCGGTTGAGGTGGATCCTCGGGAGGTGTCACCCCCCGAAGACCTTGCACATACCGGTGCGGATCATGTAGCAGTACCCGCGAATGGCGATCAACTCCGGTGTGTCGTTGGGAAAGGCCTCGTCGCACGTTTCAATCGCCTTCAGCATGCACTTGGTCAGCTTCTCGGCCGCATCGGCCGGCTGAGGGTTCGGCAACAGGCCAATCGAGCCCGCTGCAATTCCAGCCAAGATCAGTCGTTTCATGGCTCCTCCTCCACGCGTTCGTGGGGTTGGAGGCCGATCAGGCGGGCGCCAGTTTCAGCGCGAGGGGTAGGGTAGCACCCGGCGGCACCTCCGGCGGGGCCGTTTCGCTGCTCGGGAGGAGCGTTTCAACGCCGGGGGGAACGGCCGGCAAGAAACGGGGGCGGATGACACTCGGCCACCCGCCCCCGGGAAAGCGATTCGCGCTATGGGCGCGCCTACGGCTCGCCCTCGCTCACGGTGAAGACCTTTCTTTCGCCCGTCGTCTGCACCAGCACGGCGCTGGGGATCTCGTACGCCCCGTGCTCGCCGTACACCTGACCGAACAGGACGTGGCGGATTATCACGAGCACCGCAGCCAGCGTGGGAACGGCGACTATCAACCCGAGAACGCCCAGCACGGTCGCCATGATGAGGACGCTCATGATGGTCAGGACCGGCGGCAGGCTCACCCGCTCCTCGAAGATGAGCGGCGCCACGACGTTGGCCTCGATGATGTGCACGCCGACACCGAGCCCCAACACGGCAACCGAGTGCGCCCAGCCACCGATGGTGAGCATGAGCAACGCCGGAAGGATCGTAGAAACGATGGTGCCGAAGAACGGCACGATCGCGACGGCACCGGTGAACACCCCGAACGCGAGGGCGTAGGGCACCCTGAGCAGCCAAAGACCGATCGCCGTCAGCACTCCGAGCACCAGCATCGCGAAGAGCTGCGCCCATATCCAGGTGCGCATCGTCTCCCCGAGATCGGTGAGCGTCGCGCGGGCAATCTGGCGCTGAGCCGGCGGCGCCAGCTGGATCATTCCCTCGCGGTACTCGCCCGGGTTGCGCGCGAGGTAGATCGCCATGGCCAGCACGCTCACCAGCTCGATCGCCATCTTGCCACCCGCCGTGAGGTAGGGCAGCACGGAGCCGGTCACAAAGGTCGTGGCATCGTCGATCAGGGTCTGCACCGCCCCGCCCCCCTCGGCACCGAGCACGGTGCCCTCGAGCACCGGGTAGCGCTCGGCCCAGCTGGCCATGATGCCGCCGAGCTCCTGCGCGTAGCGCGGCAGCGACCCGACGAGCTCCTGGACCTGTGATACGAGGGGTGGAAGGATCAGCGCCCCGACTCCCGTGACTGCCGCGAGAGTCAGGATGATCGCCAGGGTGAGCGCCAGCGGCCGGACCAGGCGAAACCGGCGCACCAGCATGTCGGTTACCGCGGAGAGATAGACCCCCAGGAGGGCGGCAATGAAAAGGAGGACGATGACCTCGGAAACGCGTCCGAGGAACAGCAGGAGGAGCGCGACGACGAAGAGGACTACCAGCGTCGCCGCGAGCCTCTGCCACCCGTCCGTGCTCATCACCCCTCCGGCTTGCTCAACTCGTCGTCCTCCACCAGCTCGGCGTCGGTAACGTCGTCATCGCCGTCGGTGAGCTGCCGCCGCTCCGAGTCCTTGCCGGGGGGCAGCACCCCCATCTTGCGCTTGAGATCCTCCAGCTGGTTGTCGCTGCTTCCGTGGTACTCCAGCGCCTGGAACTGCTGCTTCAGCGTGTCGCCCTCCAACTCGCCCGCCAGCTCCGTCGCCGCGATCGCCTGGCGCTCCATGTCCTCGATCTTCTCTTCCATGCGCCGGAAACTCTCGAACGCGCTCTTGTCCGACATCGCGGACATCGTCTCCTGGATTCGGTCCTGCGCCTCGACCCGGCGCTGGCGCGCGACCAGGAGGTTCTTCTTGCGCTTGGCCTCTTCGATCTTGTCGTTGAGCTCCCTGAGGGACGCCTTGAGCGACTCGACGTCGGCCTTGTGCTTCACCCACGTCTCGTGCAGCTGTTGCGCATGCTGCAGGTGCTCGTTGTGCCGGATGAGAGCCTGCTTGGCAAGGTCGTCGCGGCCCTCCTGCACGGCCAGCATGGCGCGCCGCTCCCAGTCCTCGGCCGCCTTCTTCTCCTTCTCGACCTGCGCCTGGAGCTTCTTCTCGTCGGCGATCGCGGCCGCTACTTCCTGCTTGGTCTTGGCCAGCTGCCCCCGCATCTCGACGAGCAGCTGATCCAGAACCTTCTCCGGATTCTCAGCCCGTCCGATGAGGGCGTTTATGTTGGCCTTGATGACGGTCATCATACGCTGGAAGATGCCCATATCGTTCTCACCCCTCCCGGTTGGGCGCCGGGACCACCGGACGTGATCCGCGCGCACTCCAGGTAAAATCTACCATTCCGGCCTCCGGCGCCACTTGGCCCGGCCCGCCAGCTACTGTTTGACCCCTTCGCCCTTGGGCAGTTGCCCGGTCTCACGCTGCTTGACGAGGATCCGCTCGGCAAAGTCGAGCCGCTCCTGCACGTCGGTCAGCTCCTGCCGCACCGCGTCGAGCTCGTCCAGGAGGGCCAGTTGGGCCTCCTGCAGCTGCTCCGTCACCGCATCGGGACCGCCCTTGCCGCCGCGCTTGATGCGCTCTGCGATCGCTCGCCCCACCGGAGAGATGGCCAGCAGAAAGGCCGTCCCGCCGCCGAACAGCAGTGTGATGGCCAGGATGTCTTCCATCTACGCTCCGCCCGCCGGCAGCTGCGGCGCCTTGCTCTGTGCCAGCACGCGCTCAGTGAAGTCGAGCCGCTCCTCGAGCTCGGCCACACGGTACGCCATGTCCTCCATCCCCCCAACCTGGGCCCGGAGCCGCTCGATCTGGGCCTGCAGCTCCTTGACATCCCCCGCCGACGAGCCGGGACCGAGCTTCCGGTCCACCACCTTGACGATGACTCGCACGACGGGAAGCCCCAGTATGATCCCCGTCGCCATCCCGGCCAGCGGGATGATCAGGTTCTCGATGAGGTGCGGATCCACTCTCTATTCTCCCGAACCGAGTCGGTTCTGGTCGCGCTGCTGGGTCAGCATCCGCTCAGTGAAGTCCATCCGCTCCTCGATCTCCTGGATACGCTCGCCCATGTCATCGAGCCTGGTCCCGACCGCTTCGAGCAATCCCGGCGAGTCCCCGCCCTGTGCGATGAGCTCGCGCTCGTGCTTGCGCTCGATCCAGTGGTTCACCGTCCGATACACCCCGAGCAGGAAGAAGGCGCCCATGCCCATTCCCAGCAGCGGCAGCACGACGGTGTTGAAGTAGAACCACGGCGGCATCGGTCACTCCCCCGGCGGCAGCTTGCCGGGGTCCTTCTGCCGTGCCAGCACGCGCTCGGTGAAATCGAGCCGCTCCTCCAACTCGCCCAAGCGCCAGCGCAGGTCGTCAACCTCGGCGCGCAGCGCCTCGGTCTCGGCGGGGTCGCCAGACGACACCTGGCGGTCGCCCTTCGCCATCCGCTCGCCCAGCGCCTTGCCGAACGGCCCGCGGAATATCAGCACCGCGCCGATCGTAAGGAACATGGTGATCGGAACCAGGAAGGGTGCTATCTCTCCCATCTCAGTTCCCCTCTCCGAGCTGTCCGCGCTCGCGCTCCGACGCCAGGACCCGCTCGGTGAAATCCAGCCGCTCGTTGAGATCGGCCACCTCACCCGCCAGACGGCCAATGGCGTGGCGCAACTCCTCCGCCTCACCCGGCCCCACCGGCTCCCGGGGCCGCGTCCACTTCACGAGCAGGGCCCGGGTGAACTGCAGCAGGATTGCCACCCCGCCTCCGGTGACGGTGATGATGGCGACCCCAATACCGATGTCTACAGGATCCATCTGAGCTCCAGCCGGCTCCGTCCACCATACGACCGATGTTTCAAAAAGTGTCACCTCTCGCGGGAATGTAAAGCCTTGCGCCGGGGTTGCTTCGGGCTAGTCGGCAAGCAGCGTTTTCAGGAACCGCCCCGTGTATGATCCGGCCGCGGCGGCAACTTCGTCCGGCGCCCCTGCCGCCACCACCGTGCCCCCCGCATCGCCTCCCTCTGGACCCAGGTCTATCACCCAGTCGGCGGTCTTCACGACCTCCAGGTTGTGCTCGATCACCACGACCGTGTTGCCCTTCTGGACCAGCCGGTGCAACACCTCCAACAGGAGGCGCACGTCCTCGAAGTGAAGCCCTGTGGTCGGCTCGTCCAGGATATAGAGCGTGCGGCCCGTGTCCCGCTTGCACAGCTCGGTCGCCAGCTTCACCCGCTGCGCCTCGCCTCCCGAGAGCGTCGTGGCGCTCTGACCCAGGTGGATATAGCCCAGCCCCACGTCGTTGAGCAGCTCGAGCCGGCCGCGGATGCGCGGCTGCTGCTCGAAGAACTCGAGCGCGTCGGCCACCGTCATGTCGAGCACGTCGGCAATCGAGCGTCCGCGGTAGCGCACCTCCAGCGTCTCGCGGTTGTAGCGCCGCCCCTTGCACACGTCGCACGGCACATAGACGTCGGGCAGGAAGTGCATCTCGATCTTGACCAGCCCGTCTCCCTGGCACGATTCGCAGCGCCCCCCCTTCACATTGAAGGAGAACCGGCCCGGGCCGTACCCGCGCAACTTGGATTCGGGGAGCTTGGAGTACAGCTCCCGGATCGGGGTGAACAGCCCAGTGTAGGTCGCCGGGTTGGAGCGCGGCGTGCGGCCGATCGGGCTCTGGTCTATGTCCAGCACCTTGTCGATGTGAGCCACGCCCTCGATCCGCTCGTGGTGCCCAGGAACCAGCTTGGCCCGGTAGAAGTGCCGTGCCAGGGCCCGATACAGGATGTCGGTAACCAGCGTGGACTTGCCCGACCCGGACACACCGGTCACCGCCACGAACAACCCTAGCGGGACCTCCACGTCGAGGTCCTTGAGGTTGTGCTGGCGCGCCCCCACCACCCGCAGAACGCGGTCCTTCTGGGGCGGCCGCCGCGAGGAAGGCACGGGGATGTGCAGCTCACCGCGCAGGTAACGTCCCGTGAGCGACGTCTCGTGGTCCACCACATCGTCCACCGAGCCCTCGGCGATGACCAGGCCACCGTCGCGCCCCGCGCGCGGACCGAGGTCTATGACGTGGTCCGCGGCCCGAATCGTGTCGGCGTCGTGCTCCACCACCAGGATCGTATTCCCCAGGTCCCTGAGGCCGCGGAGCGTGCCCAACAGGCGCGAATTGTCACGGGGGTGGAGACCCACCGAGGGCTCATCCAGCACGTACAGCACCCCGACCAGCCGGCTGCCGATCTGGGTGGCGAGCCGTATGCGCTGCGCCTCGCCGCCGGAGAGCGAGGAGGCCGAGCGACCCAGGGTGAGGTACGCGAGCCCCACGTCCGACAGGAAGCTGAGCCGCTCGGTCACCTCCTTGAGGATGGGCCCCGCGATCTCCGGGTCGAGCTCGTCGCTGCCGGCCCCGACGGGCAGGCCCTCGAAGAAAGAGAGGGCGGCGTCCACCGGCAGGTCCACGACGTCTCCGATCGCCCGGCCTCCCACCAGGACACTCAGGCTCTCGGGCTTGAGCCGATGCCCGCCGCACGTCTCGCAAGCCACGTCCACCATGAAGTCGGCGAGCTGCAGGCGGACGGAGTCCGACGTGGTGTCGTGGTAGCGGCGCTCCACGTTGCGCAGGATCCCTTCCCACTCGACGTCGTACGAGCGCCCGGAGCCCCGAGTGGTGCTGAATCGGAACGTGCGCCCGGGTACGCCGTGGAGCAGCGCCTGCCGCACACCCTTGGGGAGGTCGCCCCAGGGTCGCTTCAGGTCGAAGCCGAGCTCCTTGGCGAGCGTCGGAAGCAGCACGTTCTTGAGGTAGCCCTTGGGCTCGCTCCAGGGGAGCACGACCCCCTCGGGAATCGAGATCCGCTCGTCTCCGAGCACCAGATCGGGGCTCACCTTCCGCCGCACCCCGAGCCCGCCGCAATCGGCGCAGGCGCCGTAGGGAGAGTTGAACGAGAACTGGCGCGGCTCCAGCTCAGCCAGCGAGTAGCCGCACTTGCCGCAGGCAAACTGCTCCGAGAACACCACGCACTTGCCCCCGCGGCCATGGCGCACGACTTCCACCAGCCCGTCGGAGGCCCTGAGCGCCGTCTCAATGGAGTCGTGCAGCCGGCGCCGGTCCGACTCGCGCGCGACCAGTCGGTCCACCACGAGGCCGATGTCGTGGTTCTTCCGCCGGTTGAGCTTCGGCGGGCTCGCGAGATCGTGCACCTCGCCGTCCACGCGCACGCGGACGAACCCCTGGCGCCGGGCGCTCTCAAACAGGTCCTTGAACTCTCCCTTGCGACCGCGCACCAGCGGGGCGATCACCTCGAGCTTGGTGCCCTCGGGCCATCCCAGCACGATCTGGGTGATCTGCGACGCGCTCTGCCGGGCTATCGGCGACCCATCGTGAGGGCAGTGCGGCACCCCGGCACGCGCCCAGAGCAGCCGCAGATAGTCGTAGATCTCGGTGACGGTTCCGACGGTCGAGCGCGGATTGTGGCCGGGAGCCTTCTGCTCGATGGAGATCGCCGGCGAGAGCCCCTCGATGACGTCCACGTCGGGCTTCTCCATGAGACCGAGGAACTGGCGGGCGTAGGCCGAGAGCGACTCGACGTAGCGGCGCTGGCCCTCGGCGTAGATGGTGTCGAAGGCGAGCGACGACTTGCCCGACCCGGAGAGCCCGGTTATCACCGTGAGTCGGTTGCGGGGGATCTCGACGTCGACGTTCCGCAGGTTGTGGACCCGGGCGCCGCGGACGATCAGGTTCTCGGTCGGCATAGCCTTGGAACCTAGACAGTGGCGGGGATCACGGTCAATCCGCGTGGCCTGCCGCAAATATTGCTTGCGGGCCACTCGAACCGGGCGTAGTTTGACCGTCCCCGTCGGCCCGCGCGAGACCATTGATGAATAGCCCTGACCAGACTTCCCACATCGTGGTTCTCACCACGCTGCCCGACGAGGAGCAGGCCCGCTCTCTGGTGCGGCGCCTGGTGGAGGAGCGGGTCGTGGCCTGCGGGACGATTCTGGGGCGCGTGACGTCGCTGTACCGCTGGAAGGGAGCTGTCGAGGAGGCCGCCGAGGTCCAGGTGTTGCTCAAGACGCGGCGCGACCTGTGGGAGCGGCTCGAGGCAGCGGTTGAGGCGGCACACCCGTACGACGTGCCGGAGCTGCTGGGGCTCCCTGTCGAGGCGGGGTTGGGGGCGTATCTTGAGTGGGTGAGCGAGGAGACGGCGGATCAGGGAGGGGCAAGCGTATGACGCGGACGCGATACAAGCGCAAGATGCGCCGCCGCCTGGCGGCCGAGATGGGAGCACGAGTGGCGCGTAACTCGGCGGACGACCCCGTGGACCTTCCGGTGGCCCCGGATCCCGAGCCCGAGGCCCTGAGCCGCCCGCACCTGCCCTTCGAACTCGCCGAGGAGATGAAGGTGGAGAGTCCGACTGACGAGACAGAGCGACCCGACACCGAGGACGAGGCCGGCCCGGCGGACCCGCCGGTGGCTGATCCGGCTGCTCCGGCGGAGGAAGACCTCTACGGGGCGGCGCGAGAGGCCAGCGACGGCGGAGACCGAGCGACGGCCATCGGGATGTACCGCGAGTTGCTGAGGCACGATGCGGGTCACGTCAGGGCACGCAACAACCTGGCGCTGCTCCTGGATCAAGAGGGCGATCACGAAGCCGCACTGGAGCATCTCGATCAGTGCCTGCTCCACGAACCCGAGAATCCCCAGGTCCTGGTGAACCGCGGCGCGGTGCTGGGAGCGTTGGGGCGGTTCCAGGAGGCGGAACAGGACCTTCGCAAGGTGCTGCGGGTGGAGCCCGCCAATTCCGAGGGGCAGTTCAACCTCGGACTGGTGTTGTCCCGCAAGGGTCTGTGGCGCGACGCCATCCCGTTCCTCAGGCGGGCGGTGGAGCTCGACGCGGGCCGCGCGGCGGCCTTCTTCTACCTGGGCGAGGCCCTGAACCACGTGGACGATCTGGACGGCGCACTCCATTCATACCAGCGCGCCGTGGAGCTGAGGGCCAACAACCCCAAGGCCCTGTACGGCCAGGGCATGGTACTCGACCGCCTCAACAGACCGGAGGAGGCGGCGGTCATGTACCGCCGCTCCCGCGAGCTCGGCGGAAAGTGATCCGCGTAGTGGCCGACGACCTGGCGTCCCTTCCTGCGGACGCGGTCGTCAGGCCCACCACGGACCGGCTCGAGCCGTTGACCCCCGAGTTGCGCCGCCTGGAGCAGCTCGGGGGTCCGACGTTGTTGAAGCAGTTGCGCGTGTCCAAGCCGCTGGTGGTCGGGGCTGCCGTAGTCACCGCCGGAGGAGACCTGCCCGCCGAGTTCGTGATCAACGCGGTGATCCGCAGCGACGATGAGCCCGTCACCCCCGACGGGGTCCGCCACGCGATCAAGAGCGTACTGCAGCGGGCCACCGACTGGGGACTCGGCACGATCACGACGCCGCTGATCGGGGTGGGGGCCGGCAATCTGGACGTCGAGGACGCTGCCCGCATCCTGATCGATGTGTTGGCCAGTGACCTACCGCACGCCACGCATCCCTCCGACGTGTGTATAGTGGTGGAGTCGGACGTGGATCGAGAGATCGTGGAGGCCTTCCTCCGGAGCCGCACCACTCAATGAACCGCAGGGTCCTGGCCACCGTCATCCTGGTCGTCTGGATTGGGATGATGGGGTGGCTCGTCAAGCGTGAGTTCTTCCGGCCGCGGGCGGAAATCCTGGCGGACGCAGCCTTGAGCGTCCCCCCGGGAGCCACGTACTACAAGCTCCTGCTGGGCGGGGAGCACATCGGGTTCGCATCGAGCAAGGTGGACACGCTGCAGGACACGGTCACCGTGCAGGACTTGATGCTGCTTCACGTCCCCGCGCTCGGCACGGTGCAGCGCGTGGAGGCACGCACCGACGCTAACCTCACCCGCACGCTCCGGCTGCGCTCGTTCGAAGCCTCGCTGCGCGGAGCCGACGTCCGGTTCGGCGTCAGCGGCTCCGTGGCGGGCGACTCCCTCCTCAGCGTCGAGGTGAGGAGCGCGGACAGCGAGCAGGAGTTCGAGATCCCGCTCGAGCGGCCCATCATCCTGCCGGGTCTCCTGCCCTTGAACCTCGCGTTCGGCGGAGAGCTGGAGGTGGGAAAGACCTACTCGCTGCGCCTGTTCGACCCGCTTCAGCTGGAGGAGAGAGACGTGGCCGTCGAGGTGACGGCTGAGTCCACTCTCGTCGTCCCCGACTCCGCCGCGTTCAATGAGGAACTCGGGCTCTGGGTCGCCGTGCAGTGGGATACGCTCCACGCATGGAGAGTCTCGCAGCGGATGCGCGGCCTCGAGCTCGATGCGTGGATCGACGACATGGGACAGGTCGTGCGGGCAACCACGCCGGTCGGATTCACGATGGAGCGCACTGCGTTCGAGATCGCGTTCGAGAACTTCCGTCGCCGCGACGCCTCCGCAGTGGCCGAGGCGGTACGCGGCGATCTCATCCGGCAAACGGCGATCGCGTCCAATGCGGAGCTGTCCGACCGGACAGTGGACGAGCTCCGCGTACGGCTCGGCGGAGTGGATCTCGCCGGCTTCGACCTGGGCGGCGGCCGGCAGCGACTCGAGGGCGACACCCTCATCGTGAGCCGCGAGCCGGATGAGGCGTTCCAGCCTCAATACCGCCTGCCCTCATCGGATCCGGCACTCGCCCGGTACCTGGAGGCCGAGCCGCTCATACAGACGTCCGATCCGCGGATTCAGGCCCAGGCACGCCAGATCGTGGGGCGCACACGGAACCCCAGACGGGCCGCACAGCGTCTCACTAACTGGGTGCACGACGAGCTGGCCAAGAGGGTGACGGTCAGCGTCCCAAGCGCAGTGGAGGTGCTGGAGAGCCGCAGGGGCGATTGCAACGAGCATACGGTGCTCTACGTAGCGCTGGCGCGAGCGGTCGGTATCCCGGCCCGCACTGCGGCGGGCCTCGTCCATCTCGACGGCGCATTCTATTATCACGCGTGGCCGGAGGTGTACCTGAACGGCTGGGTGGCGGTCGATCCCACGTTCGGGCAGTTCCCCGCGGACGCATCACATCTCAGGTTCACGATCGGGGGATTGGCCCGCCAGGTAGAGCTCATCCGGCTCATCGGGCACCTCTCGCTGGACGTGGTTGGAGTCAGGTACGCGGAATGATCCGGCTCGAGAAGCTCACCAAGACTTACGGCAACTTCGTCGCCGTGGACGAGATCGACCTCCACGTGCCACGCGGCGAGTTGTTCGGTTTTCTGGGGCCGAACGGCGCCGGCAAGACCACGACCCTGCGCATGATAGCGGGCATCCTGCGTCCCACCGCGGGCCGGATCCACCTGGGCGGGGACGACCTCATTACCAAACCCATGACCGCCAAGACGCGGCTCGGCTTCATTCCCGATAGGCCCTTCGTGTACGAGAAGTTGACCGGCGCCGAGTTCCTGCGCTTCGTCGCGGGTCTTTTCGGGCAGGACGGAGCCGCAGTCGAGCGCCGCATAGATGAACTGCTCGACCTGTTCGAGCTGTCTGTGTGGAAGAACGAGCTCGTGGAGTCATACAGCCACGGCATGCGCCAGAAGCTGATAATCTCCAGCGCGCTGATCCACCGCCCCGAGTGCATCGTCGTGGATGAGCCGATGGTCGGACTCGATCCGAGGGGCGCCCGACTCCTGAAGGACATATTCCGCGCGTTCGTGGCCAAGGGCGGCACGGTGCTGATGAGCACGCACACGCTCGAGGTGGCACAGGCGATGTGCGACCGCATCGCCATCATACAGGAGGGCAGGATCGTGGCACGCGGCACCATCGACGAGCTGCGGCGCCAGACCGCCACCGGCGACGCGTCGCTCGAGGAGCTGTTCCTCAAGCTCACCGGCGGCGAGGCCGTGCAGGAGCTGGCGGCGATACTCACCGACTGATGCAATCTCTGGTCCGGCTCCTCGGCCCCAAGTGGCGCACCGCCGTTACGCGACTCAGGCAGGGTCAGGGTGGCAGCAGCAAGGCGCTAGTAGTCGCCTCGGTCGGGCTCGTTTTCTGGTTGGCCGTATTCGGAGTGCTGTACCGGGTGCTCGGCTACTTCCGCGGCGTAGAGGAGATCGGGCCGCTGCTCGCCGGCAAGCTGCTCAGCCTCATGCTCCTGTCCTTCCTGTCGATCCTGCTGCTCTCCAACGTGATTACGGCGCTCTCGTCCTTCTTCCTCGCCAAGGATCTCGACCTGCTCGTGTCGTCTCCGGTGGACTGGCTCAACATCTATCTGGCCAAGCTCGGCGAGACGATGATTCACAGCTCGTGGATGGTGGCACTCATGGCCGTGCCGATCTTCTCGGCATACGGCATCACATACGACGGCGGCTGGCTGTTCGGGTTCTACGCGACGGCGGTCTTCCTGCCGGTGCTCATTCTCCCGGCCGTGGTGGGGAGCGCCACGACGCTCATCCTGGTCAACGTCTTTCCCGCTCGGCGCACGCGAGACCTGCTCTCGGTAATCGCCATCGGCGCGGCCGGAGGCGTAGTACTCTTGTTCCGGATCATCCGACCCGAGCAGCTGGCGCGGCCGGAGGGCTTCCAGAACCTGCTCGACTTCATCACCGTGCTGCGCACACCGACGTCGCCGCTGCTTCCCAGTGAGTGGGCGACCGATGCGGTGATGGGATTCCTCGTCGGCCCGTTGGATTGGACGCCGCTGCTGATGCTGTGGAGTAGTGCGGCGGCGTTCGTCGTCCTGGGCGCGCTGCTCCACGTCGCGCTCTACCCAACGGGTTTCACCAAGGCCCAGGAAGGTGCAGAGCGGTTCATCAAGGGCTGGGTCTGGCGCAGCGTACTCGATCCACTGTTCAAGCCGCTGTCCGTGGCCAAACGGGAATTCGTGATCAAGGACCTGAAGCTGTTCTTCCGTGACACTACCCAGTGGAGTCAGCTGATCCTGCTCGGCGTGCTCGTCGTGATCTACCTGTTCAACATCCGGGCACTCCCGCTCTTCACAGGTGAGCGGGTTCCATTCTTCCTGGTGACCGTGGTGTCGTTCCTGAACCTCGGGCTCGCCGGCTTCGTGCTCTCCGCCATCGCGGCTCGCTTCGTGTTCCCGGCGATCTCGCTCGAAGGGCGCCAGATGTGGCTGCTGCGATCGAGCCCGCTCGACCTCCGCGCCCTGCTCTGGTCCAAGTACTGGGTGGGGACCGTACCGTTGCTGGTGCTCGCACTGATCATCACCGTGTTCACGAACGTGATTCTACAGGCCACTCCCTTCATGATGGCGGTCGGCGCGGGCACGATCGTGCTGCTGACGCTGGCGATAAGCGCGATGGCGCTGGGCTTCGGCGCCCTGTACCCGCAGTTCGAGACGGAGAACGCCGCGCAGATCCCGACCTCGTTCGGAGGTCTGGTGTTCATGATGACCACGGTGGCGCTCCTGGCGTTGGTGATCGTGGTCGAGGCGGTTCCGGTCTACGGCTACCTGCAGGCCACCTACCAGGGCCGGCCGGTGCGGATCGACGGCACCATGATCGCGGCGTTCGCCGGAGTAGTGCTGATATGCGGGGTAGCGACCGTCGTGCCGCTCAAGGTGGGGCTCAAGAAGATGGAGGGGTTCGAGTTCTAGATGTAGCGACGCCTAACGGCCGCGTGGGAGCTTCCTGCCGATCAGTTCGTCCTCGCTCCCGCCGCAACCGCTAGGCGTCTATACACCTGCGGCGGCAGGCAGCCGGCCGCGGAGTCGAACGCTCCTGTCCCGGCTACCCACCGCCAATCCATCGGTTACTCGATGATGTAGGGAATCCCCCACGCGTTGGCGTTGTAATCATCGTCGTCCGTGACAGCGAACGACTGGCTGGCGATCAAGTCGACCGCGATCCGCTCGCGTCCGGCGGCCAGCACTTCCCAACTGCGCACGTAATGCGCGCCGTTCAAGTCGTCCTCTGCGAACTCCATTTGGCGCCGCATCCAGATCCGGGTCTCGGGGCTGCGATGCTGCCAGTGCAGGAACACGTAGCGCGACGGGTCGTTTCCTTCACTGCCGCCCTCGACCCACGCCCTGACCGTCATGACCTGACCCTGTGCAAGGTGCGGCAGCCGGCCGTCCACCTCGTACAGCTCGTTCGGGTTGGTCACTTCCAGCACGGGCTCGTCGTCCACGTACACCACGACTCTATAGATCTCCACAACCTGCTCGATGGGGTCTGTCATCACCCACTGCGCGGGCGATACGGCAACAAGGCACCAACGGCGCTTGTGCTGCCCGTCGCCACCGTCCCCATCCCTCGGAGACACGGTAGGCGGCTCGTCCTTGGGCTCCTCCGGCGGGTGATCCCCGGCGTCGTCGTCAGGGGCCCGCTCGAAGCGCGCGCTCTGGATCAAAGTGTGGTGCATAGGCTTGCGCATCGCCTCCGTACCACCGTCGGTCGCGACGGCGAACACGAACTCACCCTCGAACACGACGCGCTTGGTGACCCAGGCGACTCCCTCGATCTCGTCAACTTCGACGGTGAGCGATCGCCGTACCGGACGCTTGTGGTGGCGCCCCCACCTCTCGGGCAGTGGCACCTCGCCCTGAACTGCACCCGGCGAGCCGAAAATACCGGCGGACTGTTCCGCTGGCGCGCCGAGCACCATTCCGTCAACTCCGAACTCGTCCGCAAAGAAACCGGACTCCTCCAGAAGCTGGGTTATCTCGGTTTGGTCCTCTGGTGTCGCGTTGCCCTGGATCGTCGGATCCAGCGCGCTGTCACTACAGGCGGTCAGGCCAACTGCCCCTAGTGTGACCGCTGTCAGGAAATGCCGTCTCATTGGTACCTCCCCTAGGTTCGAGCCTACACTAGCTGTCCGGGGAGATAGACGCAGCGACCTGAGAGGGTGTTAAGAGCGTGAGCGAGATCACAAAACGCAAAGCGTGGCGGCCATGGGCCGCCACGCTTGGGTCAAACCGAACCAGTTGCCGCGTGGAAAGCCCTTATTCCTTCAGCTCCACACGCCCGTAGACACCCACCTTGTCCGGCCCGTACTGATTCGTGACGAGTATGAGGTACTTGAGATCGAAGCGCGGATCCACGTATTGCTGGAAGTACTGCAGGTTGTCGTAGTCGATTATCACCTTGGCCGGCAGCATCATGTCTCCAGGCCGCTCATAATGCCCGCCGAAGGCCATCAGGAGCTGGCCCTCCGGGTTGAACATCTGGATGTTATCGAAGCCCGAATCGACCACGTACAGGATTCCATCCCGGTCCACGGCAATACCCTTGGGTCGGAAGAACTGGCCCAGCCCGACTCCGTAACTCCCAACCGACCCGAGGTGCTCCCCGTCGTGTCCGTAGATCTGGACCTTCGCCCCGTACATGTCGCTCACGTAGACCCGATCACCGGTCACATACAGATTTGCGGGGGCCACGAGTCGCTCCGGTGCTTCGAGCGCGCGCGAGGTATCCAAATCCGGGAAGGAAAACAGGTGCTCGCGCGTCGCCTTGTCGAATACGCGAATTCGTCCTCCCGCCCGCACATCCGCGATCCAGATCAGGGAATCCGTCACGAAGACGTCCGCCGGCCGATGCAGGTCCTCACCACCTACGACTCCCAAGAACTCCATCCCGAGACCGAAGACCAGGACCTCCCCGCGGCTCACATCCGTCACGTACAACGTGCCGTCGGTATCCGTGAAGCAGTTGATCGGTTTCGGGAGTTGGGCAATTCCACCGGGCTTCACGTATTCCATGTCGCGTAGCTCGAGATCGACGACCTCGAGACCGGGGAGGATCGTGTCGCACACGTAGATCTTCCCTTCATGGATGCTGATGCCGTAGGGCTTGACGATCAACCGCTCCTCGTCCTCGACGCTCTCACCGACGATCTGCTGGAAGAAGCTGCGGGATGCCGTCCCTGCGATGTCACTGCGCGTGGTGATCCGTGTCAGGAACTGAATCCGCGCGGTGTCCGGAGGTGGCGGGAAGACCCGCGCGGCCGCCGGCGCTACCGGCTCCGTCTGCTTGCCTCCACACGCACCCAGCAGGAGCGCCAGTCCGATGGCGATTGCCCTGAGTCCGAGACGATTGATGAATGCTCTGTTGCTCACGCTCGTCGACCTCCATCTGCAAAGCGGGGGCCAGCCTCTCGGCCGCCCCCACCAATCTAGAACCAGACAAATCTCTTCGCTACTCGTCCAGGCAACAGTCTACTTGTTGTGGCAGTCCTGGCAGATTGTAGCCCTGGACATCCGTAGGAAGAACCCGCCGGCATCCGCGGTCGTCCAGTCGTGCACGTTGTGACATGTAGCACAATCCACGTCGGTGCTACCGGTGAGCGGCAGCGTGGGTGTCGCGTTCAGCCCGGCACCGGCCGCAGTGTAGTCGATCGCAACCGGGTGGTCGTCACTCAGGTCGGTGGTGAGATCACCGGCCGCGGCGATCTTGTTGGCACCCGCAGCTCCCCCAAACGCGTCGATGTTCACGGTCCCGTCGTGGCAGCTGAGGCAGAGCCTCGACTGCGGGTTCATGTTCGTCGCGAGACCTTCCGGCGTGGCATCACGGGTCGTGCTCGTATAGACGGTGTACGTCCCCGTCGTAACGGCATGGTTCCACAGCGGCGCGCCCGCGCCCGCATCGGCCTGGTTGGAAGGATTGTGCGGCGCGTGACATGCCGCGCACAATGTCGGAGCGAACTTGTACTCACCGCCCCCGGGATCGGACGGATTGTTACCACCAGTCCGGAAGTCGTGAGGGCTGTCCGCCAACGTCTGGGCCATTGCCGCGCCTGGCAACATCAGCGCGACGAACAAGGCCGTCAATGCTCGCTTCATTTACCCTCCCTGAATCTTCTTGTGAGCAACATCACTCGATTGCAAAGAGAGTGATGATCTAACGATGTGCGCGGAAACAACGCGCGTAATTCGTTACGTGCATTTTACGGTGAAAAGATTGAGCAAACAGTGAAGCAGAAATGAAGACATTCAACTTTCCATTTGTGACTTGCGTCATACTTTCATTCCGACCCTAACGACACGCGCGTAACTACACTCACGACCGCCGTCACGCGATTGTAGCGCACGTAACAGTCTGCGGAAGCACAACGTCGTATCGTGAAAGCCGTAGTACCTATGGTGTTGTGCAGAACAGGGCAGCATCGGAGCGTGCGCCGCGGAGTGTGACGGGAGTCACAGATGGATTATCCGGTGACACAGGGGAGTGGGACCAACTTCAGAAAGCTCAGTGCGGTGGCAATTGCCGCGTTGTTGCTGGGCTGCAGCACCGCTGCGTCGGTTTTCCTCGACACGCCTCAGCAACCGCAGCAGGCACAATCGCCTGAGACGGCCAGTCCAAGCGCACCACTCTTCCCGAACGCCGCAGCCGAAGATTCTGCGCGCCCGCCCATCGAGACCATCAAAGATCCAGACAGCGTTCTCGCCTTGTTGCCGCGCGACCAGGCCGGTCAAGTGGATTGGGTGCAGGCAACGAAGGCGCGTGTGATCGAGCCACGCGGCAGCCTGCCTGGCCGAACGGCGCAGGAGGGGAACAGTGAGTTCGGCTACGACTTCATGCTCAAAGGACCCAACGAGTTCTTCGATGCGCTCTTCCCCCACTCCACGCACGTCGATGAGATATCCTGCAAGAGCTGCCACCCGACGATCTTCCCATACCGTGACGCGCCGATCACGATGCAGCAGATCAACGGCGGCGAGTCCTGCGGGCAATGCCATGGTACCGTGGCCTTTTCCGCAAGCACGTGCGTGCGCTGCCACACGGCGATGCCGGCGCCGACTGCGAAGCCCGCGAGTTTTCACGACGACGTCATTCTGGGACAGCAGTCGGCCGACAGCGGCGCAACGGTCGAGACCCCCGGCTACCAGGTAGTCCGGTTCCCGCACTGGGTTCACCGCATCCGCTACAAGTGTTCGGCGTGCCATCCCAACCTCTTCGAGATGCGCGGTGGGAGCAGCTCTCTCACGATGGCCGCGATCCAGGAGGGGGAAGCGTGTGGCGTGTGCCACGACGGTAACGCGGCCTTCGGTCTACTCCAGTGCGATCGCTGCCATGTGAGCAGGGCATCCACGGGGGATCCGCTCCAGTGAAGCGCCTGCCGGTCGTCGTCACGGCAATCGCGATTCTCTGCCCTGCGGCGGCTGTTGCGCAGTCCGCAGTCACCCTCGAGCGGCCCGGCGTACAGGTCGGCTTCAGTTTCGACGGACGGTGGAACGACTTTGCCGGCCCCGATGACGGGCGCACGCTTCGCTACTGGGAGTGGCTAGGCCTCGACCTCCGAGGCACCATAGTGGATCCGCGGCTGGTCCGTTATTCCATTGGCCTCCGACCCGGCTGGCGGCAGACGGTCTCGGACGGGCTCCTGACGGAGCCTGAGAAGAATGCCAGCCTGCTGGCATGGAGAGCAGGCGTCGAGCTACTCCCGAGCCGACCGTTGTCTCTCTCACTGTTCACGTTCCGCGACCGCGATGTCAGGCAGAATCGGATCGGAGACCGCTCCCAGTACGACGTAACGGAGACATCCGCCCGACTGTCATACGAGAATCGGTACTTCCCCGTCACCGCACGTTACCGGTCGCGCTCGAGTGCGAGGGTCGGATCTCTGACCGCGGACGATCCACTGGACGCGAAGGCACCCCGTGAGGATATCCGGTTCCAGGTGTTGAGAGTCGCAGCGCAGAACTCAAGGACTCGCTTCCTCTTCGAGCGTCAGTCGCACGAAGACCGCATCGCCGGAGTCACACTCGACAAGACCGCCGCCTCTCTGCGCCACAGGGTCCGCTGGGGCAAGGGCAGTAGCATCCGCAGTGCGCTGGAGTATCTCGACTACGACGGCGGCGCCGATCTGCGCCAGCTCACGTGGAGGGAATTGATACACCTGCAGCACTCCTGGTCGGTCTTTTCGGATTACGAGTTCCTGCTTCGCTCCTTCCGCGACGGAGGGTTTCCCGGAACGGAGCGCCTGGCACTCATAGCCGCCACTGTGAGGCCCGTCGGCCGCCTGCAGTCGCGCACGCGCGCAAGCTGGTACAGCCGCGGGTTCAATACGAGCTCGACGGGGACTACCCGGCTCCTCGAGCGGCTCAGCTACAGTACACGGCTGCCGTTCGGCGGGAGAATGACAGCTTCAGCGTCCCTCGAGTACAATCGCTTTTCGTTCGAGCCCGGTGAAGTCGCCAACTGGATATCGGTAGTGGACGAGCGCTACGAAGTGGACGCGGCCGGTCGCGTCATCCTCATGAACGTAGGCGTAGATGCCGTGAGCGTGCGGGTGAAGAACGCCGATGGAAGCCTCATCTACCAGCTCGGCTTCGACTACCAGTTGCTGGACGATCCGCCGCTGACCGAGATCCTGGTGATTCCGACGGGACGCATCGTGGCAGGCGACACGCTCCAGGTGGACTACCGCTATCAGGCGCTGCCCGAATCGCGCTCATCGAACCTGGTCGGCGGCTTCGAAATGACGGCAGGCATGGCCGGATTCGAGCTCTTCACCAGAGGGATTCGAACCGCAGCCCGGTCGGAGAGTCCCGGCGCTGCGGACATTCCATCAGTGCAATCCCGGTTTGCGCCGGAGGACCTCAACGAGACGGTAGTCGGACTGCGGATGAGCCAGGTGATGTGGCGGACGCAAATGGAGTTTGGTTTCAAGTGGAGCGACCGGCAGCGTCGGGATTATGCCCAACGGAGCACGGAACTGTTCGGCGGGCTCACGCTGCAGCCGCGTCGTGACGTCGCGATCGGAGTCAGTGCGACCGGCATCTGGGGGCGGAGCACGAACGGGCTCTTCCGATCCGTGTCGGGCGGCACGACCATCCGCTGGATGCCGCTGCCCTCATTGTTGTGTCACGGGAACCTCACCCTCTGGCGCCGCGCCGTCGGCGACGAACTGCAGACCTTCTTCGGTGGCGGAGCCGGAGTCTCGTGGCAACCGGGACTGCTGGAGATTCAGCTGCAGTTCACACACGACCGCCTGCAGGGCGCCTCGAGCCAGACGATCGACCGACTGGCCGCGTACATCTCGAGGAGCTTCTGACATGAGGATCGGGCCGGCTCTGTTCGCCGTCGCACAACTCACGGTCACCGCGAGCGCAGCCGCGCAGCACGGGCCTGAAGTCATCAAGTCGTCCGCGGGCTTCGAGTCCTGCAGACTCTGCCACTCGACTCACGAGGGCGCACCGGCGTCGGCCGGACTGGTCACTGGTGAGGACCGCGGACAGCAGCGGTGGCTGGAGATGCACGCACCCGGAGCCGGCTCGGTGTCCCTGAGCTGCCTGCGGTGTCACCTGACCGAAGGTGAACGCCTGAGGCAGCCTGAGTTCACCTACAGCGCGCCGGTCGCGACGAGCCGGAGCTTCATCGGCGCCGATCTCGGGAACGACCATCCGATGGGAGACCTCGACCGGCTCTCGATCAACGCGCGGGTTGATCTGTCGGATCCGCGTCAGATGCGGCCGACGGACCTCACGCTTGCCGGCCACCGAGCCGTGATCGAGTGTACCACGTGCCACGACCCCCACAGCCGGACCTCGACCGCCCCGGATGCCATGAGGCAGAGGGAGATCTGCGGCGCGTGCCACGACCCGGCAACCTATCAGTACCAGGGTCACAGGGAGCAAGCGTGCTCCGACTGCCACTCGATGCACGGGGGGATGCGGCTCACTCTACTCGCCGATCAGGATCCCAGTCGACTTTGCGGGAAATGCCACCTGCCCGGCTCGGCCGTCCAGCCGCCCGAAGGCGCTGTTGGAGGTTCGGCCAGCCTGCCGCCGGTTCCAAGCGCGGGTGAGGGACACGAGCTCGGTGGCGATTGTCTGAGCTGCCACGGCACGCACGAGCGCTGAACAAGAGGCGGCGACCGGACTCATCTCCGACCGCCGCCTCTAATCGCGAACTCCACTCGCTCGGGCGAACGGCCCCCTAGAACCTCCCCCCGTCCCCATGCCGGTGGCAGCCGTAGCAGTTCTCCTTGCCCGTCATCGAGAGCCTTACGTGGCACGTGTTGCACCAATACCCACCGCTAGTCACGTCTGACTTGTCCAGATTGTTGGTGATGCCGTACGCGTAGATCTCCGGATCGCTCGCCTTGCGGTCCTTGAAGAACAGGAACGCGTCCCCGGCCTTGTTCCTCACCGTGTCCACGACCCTGAACAGCGAAGGAGTGCCCGGCGCACCGCCGATGTCGTCGTCGAGCTCCATATGCGTCGTGTGGCATGCCTGGCAGGGTATGACGTCGCCGATCGCCCATCCGTTGCCGGCCCGCAGATCCACCGAGCTCCCAGTCCGCGCACCCATCCCGTCGGCGGCCCACGTGCTCTGTATGTTCACGATCTGGGGGCTGGTGTGATCCAGGACTCCCGTCGGGAAGCTCCCGTCGTGACAGTCGAGGCAGAACTCGCTGAGCGTGTCGGAAGTCGCGGCGTAGTAGTACCAGTCCGTGCCCGGAACGTGTGCATCCGCCGTATCCGGATCCAGAACGAACGGCAGGTCCGACGTTGCAGTGTGAGGGTCGTGGCAGTCGGTGCACTCGATCTTCGCCCCGCTCTGCTGCTGCGCCGCGTATTGGATGTCGTGACGATCGTTGAGGTTTGGATTGCTGTTGAGCCCCGTGGCGGTCTGCACCCAATTGATGGCTTGGCTAAACGCGGTATTCAGGTCGACGCTCGACGGTCCGTCGCTGTCGTGACAATTGAGGCAGAAGCCCTCCTCCTGCTCGGCGTTCGCCGGCGCCGTCGCCGCCACGGTGTCCGGGGCCAACATATTCAGCTTCTCGGACCCGTGCCCGCTGATGTGACAGCCGAACGTTCCATCCCCATAGCAAGAGACTTCCGATCCGAGATCGGAGCGGTTGTGGGATGCCGCCGTCCACGCAGCTGAGTCAACGGCCGGGACCGTCACGGCGTCCGAGAACGGGGACGTATCCCCCGCGGCGCCGTCGGAGTCATGGCAGGAGAGACAGAAGCGCGCCAGCAGCGCAGCCTCGGTGGCAGAGGTGTTGGGATCGCCAGACAACACGATCGAGGCAGCGGTGTTCCCCGGATCGTCGACATCCCAGAGCCGCACGCTCCCGGCCTGGTGCTGGCTCTGATCGTGGCACACGGTGCAGTCTGCGCTGTCGGCCGGGCTGGCGGCATGATGGCTCGCGCGGTCGAACTCGGCCACCACAGCCCTGCGGCTACCCTGTGTGCCGTTGTGACAATCGGTGCACGATCCGCCGGCGGCCGCAAAGCCGGTGTCGTGCCCATGGCACGTGACGCAGTCCCTCTGCGGGTTGTGCGCCGGCATCCCCCCATCCTGGCGGTGATAGCTCGTGCCCGTGTGGCACACTTCGCAGACGCCGTCGTAAGTGGCATCTCCGTCTGCGAAGTCCGTCGTGTCCTCGAACACGATGGACCGCGCCCCCCCCGTATACCGATTGTCCATCGAGAGCGGAATCAGGGAGAGGTTGTTCCCCACCTCGCCCTCGTGATCGTGGCAGTCACGGCAGCTCGTGGTATCCGGGGATACGTGCTTTGTGCCCGCGTGCACGGCGACCCCCTTCGGTATCGTCTCGCCGTTGTAGGTGAGCGGTGCGCCGTCCTGATGGCACGACATACAGAGATCCTCGGCGCGCGCGAAGTCCACCAACTGCTCGTATCCGGCCCCGTGGAGGTTGTGGCAGTAATCGCAGGTGTCGTGCTGTCGCTGTGCAAGTGCCGACCCGGCACTCACGCCGATGTAGCTCGCCGCGGGAGAGCCGAGCGTCAGTGCTCCCGCTACCAGGAGTCTGACGAGCAGCATACGCCCGTATCCGCCGCTCACCGAACCACCTCCACCGAGGCCGTGCCGTTGCTCGCGACGTAGGGCTCACCCCGGCCGCCGAGCACGACATCCATGGGCAGCCTGAGGTCACCTCCGTCAGAGGCATGCGCACCGAGCATTGCGACGGCCTCTCCACTGGCCCGATCCAACACCAAGACCTGCCCCAGCAGGGCATCCGCCAGGTATATCAGACCCGTTCCGTCCACTGCGAGGCCCTGTGGTCGAGAGAATCCGCCCGAACAGCCGGTCACGCCGCAGTCAGTACCTCCGGTGATCTCACCGACGAGGCTCCCGTCGTAGTCGAAGATCTTCACGGAGGCATGGCCGCCGACCGCGCCGTAGTCGCTGACGAGCACTTCACGCCGGCCCTCGTCTACTGCAATTCCGGTCGGGCTTTGGAGACGAGCTCCTCCGCTACCGGTTATGGTGCCCTGGAGCTCGCCCGAGAGGCTGAAGACCTTCACGTCCCGTGTCCCTCCGGCCACCACGAAGACGAGCCCGAGGGCATCGTCGATGGCGAGGTCGGTGGGATACGGGGCCGCGCCATCCCCGAACGAGTAGCTGAATCCGCCACTGGCTCCGAACACGTCGACGGTGTTGGTCGTGGCGTTGCCCACGAAGATCTGATCGCCTCGCATCCCGACGGCGAGAGGCTTGCCGTCTACGAGGAACGCCTGGTCGGCGGTGCGGGATTCCTCATCCACTCGCAGGACCACGTGCCACCGCGAATCGGAGACGAGCAGCTTGCCGCCAGGTGCGGAGGCAAGGCGAATCGGCGACCTCATGTCCAGCCAAGTGTGGTCGAACGGCTGATCGAATACGGGAACGACGGGATCGCTCGGCTCCGCCAGCGGTTCCCGCTGATCCTGGGTAGGGGCGCGCTCGAAGCAGGCGCTGGTGAACAGCGCGATTCCCACGAGCACAGTTGCGGCTATCGCGGAGAAAGCTCTCCCGCGTATCGTGTCTGGCATCGTCAGGTCTCTGACCACTTCCCCCGCGGCCGGGCGAGACGACGCCCCAGCCACGTCTACACGATCACTACCCGGTGATGCACGGGTGGCAAATCACCGATGAAACCTAGACGTATGTTGTTGAATGGGTTGTGTTTACGCCGTGACGGCGGTCACTCCCTCAGACGGGCCGACCTTGGTTCCGCACTCTCCGCAGAACTTGGCGCCTTCGGGCAGGCCCGTGCCGCAGTTGGTGCAGAACGACCCGTCCTTCTTCGCCGTGCCCCCCGGAGCCGAGAGCTTGCCACCGCACTCGGAGCAGAACGCGGCGTCCGCTTCGGGCCGCGGCCCGCACCCCGGGCAGATCTTCGCCTGCGCCGCCTGGCGGATCAGCTCCTCGGCCGCATCGCCTGTCCCTCCAGCTTCGGCACGGTCCTCCGCATCGATCGCATCCAGTGCGACCTTTGCGTACTTGGCCTTGAGCGCGGCGTAGTCGTCCTCCGACAGCTTCCCGGTCGCTCGATCGAACTCGATCTCCTTGAGCGCCAGCAGCGCCTGTATCTTGGGCGACTCGGACTCCTCGATGTCCACGAAATCCGTCTCGTCGAGCGCCGAGTCCGCCACGCGCGCACGCCGTGGTGAGATCAGCGGCTCCAGCACCATGCCCACCGCCACCAACGCCACCACCACCCCAGCAATCAGTTCCAACATGATTACGGCTCCAGCTTGCTCAGTTCATCTTCGAGCTTCGCCGCCTCTTCCGAGGACATGCCCTCGACAGGCGCCCCGGAGGAGACCGCCACCTCGGCTGCTCTCTTCGACTTCCGGGAGAGCATGGCGATGAGACCCGCCCCTACGACGGCGATGGCCGCGCCCGGCACGAAGTAAGCGGCGAGATTGAACCCCTTCTTCCTGGGCGCCATGAGTACGGCTTCGCCGTGCTCGGCTATGAACGCCTCGAGGATCTCCTCGCCGGTCCGTCCCTGCTCCACCAATGCGACCACCTGCCGATGCATCGCCGGTGAAGTTCCGCACGTGAAGTCGGTAGTGCGGCAGGTGTAGACGTCCAGGTTGCACCCACAGGTGCAGCGGAGGCGCTCCTCCACGCCGATGATGAACGGATCGTTCTCGTAGTCGGTGATTCTCTCGCGCGGCCTTCCCGCCAAGTCCGGCCGGTAGAGCCGCGTAACGGACGTATCCTCCTGCTGCGGCCGGCTCCCCTGCACGAACAGCCCCGGGGCCAGCGCCGCGAGCGACAGCTTCACGGCGTCACGTCTCGAGTAGAGCACGTCAGCCCGTCGCCGAAGCACTGCTCTTCCCCGTGATCGAAGCCGCATATCCGGCCATGGAGCGGCGTCGCTCAGCTCCCGACGTGGCGCCGGGCCACAACGTCACCACTCCGCCGGCCACCAGCACCGCCCCACCGAACCACAGCCACCAGACGAGCGGATTGAGCGTGAACCGGTAGACGGCCTCCTCGGTGCCCTGTACCGAGCCCGCATACACTATGTAGATGTCTTCGCGGAGGTCGCTCCGGATGCCCGCCTCCGTCGATGGTTCGAACGTGGGGCGTCCGAAGGAGTCCACGTGCTGCCGCTTCTCGCTCTTCATGATGCCGACGCGCTCTCCATCCCGTGCCAACTCCACGGTCGCCGCCGTCGTGAAGCGGTTCAGCTCCTCGTACTGCGACACGCCGAGATGGGTGAACGTGTAGGTGTAACCCCACGGAGACTGGAGATCGACAGCCTCACCCGGCTTGAGCGAAGCCTCGATGTCGGTCTTGAACGCCTGGCCCGCGAACGCCACGAAGTACATCACGATGCCGAGGTGGACGATGTACCCACCGTAGCGCCGCCGGTTGCGCCCCACGAGGCGCGCGAAGGCGACCGGGTAGCTCTCGCCGTGCAGCCGGTTGCGCGCACCCACGCCGCGGATGAACTCCTGACCGATCGTGCCCACCACGAACGCAGACAGGCCAAAGGCCATCAGGGCGTAGAAGTCACGCATGCCGATCGCGATGAGGAGCGCCGCGGCGATGAGGCCGGTCGTGACCGGCGCGGCGAACTGCCGCTTGAGGTGCCCCGGACTCGCCCGGCGCCACGCGATGAGCGGCCCGATCCCGGTCAGCGCCAGCAGCCCCAGTCCGATCGGGATGTTCACCTGATTGAAGAACGGCGGGCCGACCGTCACCTGCGTGCCGCGCACCATCTCCGATATCATCGGGAACATCGTGCCCCACAGCACGGAGAACGCGATGCCGACGAGCAGCAGGTTGTTGAACAGGAAGCTCGCCTCGCGCGAAACCATGCTCTCGAGCTGCGACTCCGCCTCGAGCATCGGCATCCGCTTCGCAATGAGCACACCGGTCGCAATGATGATGAAGATCAGGAAGAACAGGAAGTAGTTCCCGATCGGTGATTGCGCGAAGGAGTGCACGCTGGAGATGATGCCGCTGCGCGTGATGAACGTGCCGAAGATCGAGAGGAAGAAGCTGATCCCGATCAGGACCATGTTCCACTTCTTCAGCATCCCGCGTTTCTCCTGGATCATCACTGAATGGAGGAACGCGGTCATCGTGAGCCACGGCAGGAAGCTGGCGTTCTCGACGGGGTCCCAGGCCCAGTATCCGCCCCACCCGAGCTCCACGTAGGCCCACCACATCCCCAGAGTGATCCCGATCGAGAGGAACAGCCACGAGACGATCGTCCACTTGCGGATCGCGTGGAGCCAGCCGGTGTCGAGACGCTTCGAGAGCATCGCCGCCACGGCGAACGCGAACGGTATGGTGATGCTGATGTAGCCCAGGTACAGCAGGGGCGGGTGCACCACCATGCCCGGATTCTGGAGTTGGGGGTTGAGTCCGCCCCCGTCCGACGGCGTGAACGGCAGCCGCACGAACGGATTGGCCGCGAACAGCGTCGTCGCCACGAAGAACAGCAACACGAGGCTCGTGACTCCGGCCACGTACGGCAGCAGGTAGTCGTAGCGCCGCGACGTGAGCCACTGCGCCAGCGCCGCGAAGATCGCGAGCACCACCGCCCAGAACAACATGCTCCCCGCCTGACCGCCGTAGAATGCCGACAGCGTGTAGACGAGTGGGAGGTTCCGGCTCGTGTAGCTCGCGACGTACGAGACATTGAAGTCGTGCTTGACGAGGGCGACGACCAGCGCGAACGATGCCACTACGAGCACGCCGGCTAGGGCATAAGTCGCCCGCCGCGAGCTCTCGATCAGTTCGGGCCGCTGCTTCCAGCCCCCCATGAAGCCAACGACGCTGCCCCACAACGCGAGGAGCAGCGCCAGCCACAACGCAAGTTGTCCGAGTACGGTCATAGTGTCATGCGGTAGGAACCGATTCGTAGCGGGAGCCGCACTTGGCAAGCAGGCTCGTCGCATGGAAGGTGCCGTCAGCCATCAAGCGTCCTTCGACCACCACATCGACGTCGTCGGTGAACGTGTCGGGCGCGAGGCCGCGATACACCACCGGGTACGTCTGCTCGCCGTCCGTCACCTCGAAGGTGATGGTCTGGCTCGCCACGTCGCGCTCGATCGTACCGTGCACGACCCGCGCGCCCATCTTGACTCCCACGTTGTGGAACGATGGGTCGGCCTCGATCTTGGAGGCCAGCTCGGACGGGGTGACGAAATAGACCCCGGTTTCCTTGATCCCGGAGGTCATTAGGAAGCCCACGGTCCCTGCGACCAGGATGGCTCCAGCGATGAACTTCGTGCGTGCTTTCATGATACGAATATATCCTATCCATCGACTCAGGAAAAGTTCGTGAGTGGCGGGTTAAAGGGCTCTTAACGCATGGGGCTTCGGGCCCAGTGCAGAGCCGCGTCCACCGCCCTCTGCCACCCCTCATACCCCCCATCCCGCCTGGCGCCGGGCTCGAACCAGCCATACGAGCGGCTCTCCAGGAACCGCTCCGCCGCGGGCCAGACCCCGGTCGCGAGCCCCGCCAGGCCGGCCGCTCCGACCGCTGTGGTCTCGACTACGTCCGGCCGGGCCACCCGCGCTCCGAGCACGTCGGCCTGGAACTGCATCAGCCAGTCGTTCGCGGCGGCTCCCCCGTCCGCCTTGAGCTCCTGCAGGGCTACCCCGGAGACTGCAGTCATGCTCTCGGCCACCTCCCGCGTGCCGTAGGCCATCGCTTCGAGCGCCGCTCGCACGAGGTGGGCCCTTTCGGTACCGCGAGTCAGCCCCACGATTGTTCCCCGGGCCTCCGCCTCCCAGTGGGGCGCGCCGAGCCCCACGAAGGCCGGAACGAAGTAAACGCCGCCCGTGTCGTCGATCGCGGCGGCCAGGGCCTCGGTATCCGCCGCGGAGCCCAGGATCTGGAGACCGTCACGCAGCCATTGGACCGCCGCCCCCGCTACGAAGATGGACCCCTCCAGGGCATAGCTGGGCCGGCCAGCCTCGTCACACCCCACCGTCGCGAGCACCCCCGACCCACTTCCGAGCTCGGGGACGTCAGAACCCACCGACATGAGAAGGAACGCTCCGGTGCCGTACGTGCACTTGGCCTGTCCGGGCTGCCAGCACCCCTGACCGAACAGCGCAGCCTGCTGGTCCCCGGCGATCCCGGCAATCGGGATCTCGGCCCCGAGGTGGGCGGGGTCCGCCGCGCCCACGACGCCGCTCGACGGGCGGATTTCCGGCAGGCTCGCCGACGGCACGCCGAAGAGCTCGAGCAACTCCGGGTCCCAGGCTTGGCGCTCCAGGTTGTAGAGCAAAGTGCGGCAGGCGTTGGTGTGGTCGGTGACGAACGCGGCGCCCGAAGTGAGCCGGTGGACGAGCCAGGCATCGATGGTACCGAACACAGCCTCGCCAGCCTCGGCCCGTGGGCGCAGGTCCGGCACGTGTTCGAGCAGCCACTCGATCTTGGTTGCGGAGAAGTAGGGATCCCACACCAGGCCAGTGCGGTCCGCGATGTAGCTGTCGCCCAGGTCGGCGCTCAGCTCGCGGCAGCGCTGCGCTGTACGGCGATCCTGCCAAACGAGGGCGCGATGAAGCGGCGCTCCGGTCGCGCGGTCCCACGCGACTACGGTCTCGCGCTGGTTGGTGATACCTATCCCTGCAGGAGTCTCATCGGATCGGTCGAGCGCCTCGCGGGCGACCTCCAGCGTGACGCGGAAGATCTCCTCGGCGTCGTGCTCCACCATGCCGGGCGCCGGAAAGTGCTGCGTGAACTCCCGGTACGCCCGCGACAGGACCCTCCCATCGGCGGAGATCACCAGCGCGGTGGAGCCCGTCGTCCCCTGGTCGAGCGCGAGAATGCTTGGCACTTGCCCTCCCGAGTCTCGGAACACAACGGTGCCGCCACCGGGCTGTCAACCGTTCTTAACGCTTTCTTCATTGGCTGCCCGGTACGGTTCAGCGAGCGTCCGGAGGACCCACGAGCGCCGGCGCCACACAAGGGATACCGGAGGGTGAGATGGCTGTTCGCAAGATCGACGTGCGCGAGCGCGTGAAGGCGAAGAACGACGAACTGGCAGCCGAGGTGCGACGCCGCCTGACGGAGCACCGCGTGTGCGCGTTCAACCTCGTGTCGTCACCGGGTGCCGGGAAGACGCTGTTGCTGGAGCGCACGCTGGAGCGCCTCTGCGGCCGAGTGGAGATCGCGGTGATCACCGGCGACGTGCAGACGCAGAACGACGCCGACCGGCTCGCTCGCTGCACCGACAAGCTGGTGCAGGCGGTGGTCACGGGCGGCGCCTGTCATCTGGACGCGCGGCAGGTGCTCACGGCATTGGAGGCGGTGGACCTCAACCGCACCGACCTCGTGTTCATCGAGAACGTCGGCAACCTGGTTTGCCCGGCGGGATGGGATCTGGGCGAGGAGTCCAAGATCGTCATCTTCTCGGTCACCGAGGGTGAGGACAAGCCGGTCAAGTACCCCGACATGTTCCGGCGGGCCGAGTACGTGGTGCTCAACAAGATCGACCTGTTGCCGCACATCGACTTCGACGTGGACCGCGCCATCGCATACGCGCGCGAGGTGAACCCCACGCTGCGCTTCTTCCAAACCTCGGCTGCCACGGGTGAGGGGATCGATGAGTGGTGCACGTTCATCGAGGCTCACGTGAGGGACGCGGTCGTGGCTTGATTGGGCGGGGCGCGCGTCCTTCCCAGCCGCCAAGCTCCGCCACGCCCTCCAACCCCTAGCGCAATACTCCCCGGATCGCTTCCTCGTACGGTGGGCGGAGCACGCCCTTGTCCGTCACGAGTGCGGTGATCAGCTCGGCCGGCGTCACGTCGAACGCCGGATTCTGCACCTCCACTCCCGCGGGGACGTCCACCTCTTCTGCCGAGCGCTGCTCGATCGGTATGTCGTCGCCGGTCGGCAGGTCGGGATCGAACGTGCTGAGCGGCGCGGCCACATAGAACGGAATGGAGTGGGCCCTGGCCAGCACGGCCAACCCGTAGGTGCCGATCTTGTTCGCTGCGTCGCCGTTCGCGGCGATGCGGTCGGCGCCGGTGATGACGAGATCGACCCCTCCACGTGCCATCACCGAGCCCGCGGCGCCGTCCACGATCACCCGGGCCGGGATACCGGAGCGGGATAGCTCCCACGCGGTGAGCCGGGCTCCCTGACGTAACGGCCGCGTCTCGTTGGCGATCACGCTCAGCGGCACGCCGCGCTGGTGCGCCACATAGATCGTTGCCAACGCCGTGCCGATCCCTCCAGTCGCCAGCGCACCCGCGTTGCAGTGCGTCATGACCGAGCTGCCCGGCTGGATCAGCTCGGAGCCGGCCTCACCGATCGCCTGGCACATGTCTCGGTCCTCATCCCAGATGCGCTGCGCCTCGACCGTGAGAGCGCCGGCAATCTCGCTGGGCTCCGCACCGGCACCGATTGCCGCGCGGCGCATCCGCCCCAGCGCCCAGGCGAGGTTCACCGCTGTGGGGCGGACGGACTCAAGCCTGCCAGCCGCTTCCTCAACCCAGGCTCCGGTGAGTGACCCCCGGTCGGCCTCCCTCAGCGCAGCAGCCGCCAGCCCCATCGCCGCCGCGATCCCGATCAGTGGAGCGCCGCGCACGCGCAGCGTTCCTATGGCCTCCGCCATCTCCTCGACGGTGTCGACCTCGACGTACCGCTCCTCGCCCGGCAGGCGCGTCTGGTCGAGCAGACGGACAGCGCCGTCGCCGGTCCAGCCGATCACGTCGAGGTCCACGGTCACACCTTGCCCAGGTAGCGCTCGCGGAGCACTCCCGTGTGGTGCTTCTCGTGGCCCACCGTAATCCACGCCAGCGCACGTACGGTCACCTCGGCCTCGTTCGCCATGCCCCGCAGGATCGTCATCTCGGGGGTGATGGATCTGTAGAACGCCAGGCTCGCTGCCCGCGCCTGTGCCAGTTCGGCGGCCACGCTCTCGAGCGGCCGCTCGTCGTAATTCGCGTTGGCGATGTAGTCGTTCTCCTCGAAGCCCGCGAGCGCGATCCGGTCGGCACGGCTGATGCGGAAGGCACGGTAGCTCAGCACTCGCTCCACGTCGGCAAGATGTCCCAGCACCTCCTTGACGCTCCACTTGCCGCTGGCGTAGCGAAACCGCGCCTGCTCGTCGGAGAGCCCACCGACCGCGGCCAGCGTTTCACTCAGTTGCGCCTCGAGAAGATCCAAGACGATCCCGTCGGGGACGAGGTCGAGATACTGCTGGTAGTACGGATCGTACTCGCCCACCTCCGGGCGGGCGATAAGCACTCCGGACTTCATTCCGCGTCCTCCGATCGGTGGGAATCCTGCCGGCGGGAAGAAAACGCGAGCCGAAGCAGCAGGGCTACCGCGACCACGCTCAGTCCGAGAGTCGCGTACTCCAGGGTCAGGTCCGGCTCACCGGCCCGAATGTCGTGCAGCGCGGCCCAATCCATCACCAGGAGCGCCAACACTCCGGCAGCAACGAAGATCTTCTTCACTGTGCCGGGTAATCAACCCCCTGCGGCGCGAGCCCGCCAGCCCGCCCGTGAAAAAGAGACGCCCGACTGCGCGCGGCCATCAACTCCAAATGCGCACAGTCGGGCTGGGGGGACCTTGGAGTCCCTGTGTTGCTTCAGCGGACCTCAAGTAAAGATGATGTGCCCACCGGCCGCCATGTCGTAGAACTCACCCACCGTGATGATGTCGGTGATGTTCGGAATGAAGTCGTCCTTCGAGAGATCGAACATGTCCACCGATGCCTTGCACGCGTACATACCGGCGCCCGTGTCCGCAATCATCTCCACGAACTCGGGGATCGGCGGGATGTCGAGCTCCTCCATCTTCTTCTTCATCATATGGGTGACGAAGGACGACATGCCGGGCACTCCGCCCAGCCACGTGGCCATGTGCAGCCCCGGGTTGCCTACCGTCGCCACCTTGATCTTGTCCTGCTTCTTCTTCGTGATGGCGTCCATCCCGAAGAACGTGAAGAACACGTTGGCCTCGATTCCCTCCATCCGGGCGCCGTTGGCCATGATCAGGCCGGGGTACACACCCTCCAGAGAGCCCTTGGAGATGATGATCGAGACCTTCTTGATCTGATCGGCCGTGCTCTCGGGAGCCATGACCGAATCGGGCATCGTCGTAGTCATTGGTCTATCCTTCTCTGGCTCGGTTTCCAGTCTCGGGTCTCAGATGCAGCCGCGCGGCTTCGGAATCCCACCGATCTTGGCCGCGAGCTTGGCCGGTCCCTTGGGGAACAGCTGGTACAACTCCTTGATCGGCACGCCCGACTCCTTGCCCAGCGAGCGAATCGAGGGAGCGCTGCCCGTCTCCAGATACTGGTTCCGCATGAACTCGACGACCTGCCAGTGCTTGTCGGTCATCTCCGCGATGCCGGCTTCGCGAGCGATCTCGGCACCGATTTCCCTGTTCCACTGCTCCGGCTTTTGCAGGAAGCCGTCGCCGTCAACTTCTACCGCAACACCTGCGATCGTTGCCGTCATTGTGCTTTGCCCCCGTTTGCTCAGGCGACCTTGTTGGCTTCGTCGCCGTTGTCGTTGTTGGTCGGAGATCCGCCCAGCACATCGTGACGCTGGAGCTTGGGCAGATCGCCGTGCTTCTTGCCGCGCATGGACATCCGCGCGGGTACCGCCGGCATGTCCATGCCGGGAAGCAGCATGTTCCAGTACACCCACTTGAACGCCAGCTTGCCCCAGTGGTTGAACCGCGTCTCCTTGAGCAATGAGAGCGGTCCCACTCCCGCGATCGGGAATTTCCCGGGCAGCGGCTCCACGTCGTAGTTGAAGTCGATGAGAACGGCCTTGTTGTGGCCGGTCTCGATGAAGCAGTTGGCGTGTCCGTCGAACTCCTCCGCCAGTGGCTCGCCTGCCATATAGCGGCGGATGTTCTGCTCCAGTACCTCGGCCTCGAAATGGGCCACCGAGCCCGCCTTGGATGTCGGGACGTTGGTCGCGTCGCCGAGCGCGAAGATGTTCTCCTTGCGCTTCGCCTGGAGCGTGTTCGGATCGGTGAACACGAAGTTCATGTCGTCACCGAGGCCAGGCGAGCGGCTCACGTACTCGGCCCCCATATGGAGCGGGATGCTCACGAGCAGGTCGAAGTCCACCTCGCGCTCGTCCCAGGACTTGAGCTTGCCCTCGGGTCCGTCCACTTCGCCCGCGTTGAAATCGGGGACCAGCTCCACGCCCTTCCGGTCGAGGAGGTCGCCGAACGCCTTCGACGCGATCGGCCTGGTGAAGGCGCCGTCCAGCGGCGTTGCCAACGCGAGCTCTACCTTGTCCCGCATGCCCTTCTTGGTGAAGTACCAGTCCGCCAGGAAGACGAACTCCAGCGGCGCGATCGGGCACTTGATCGGCATCTCGACGATGTTCACGACCAGGCGGCCGCCTTCCCACTTCTCGAGTGCCTCGGCCAGCCGGGTCGCGCCCTCGAGCGTGTAGAAGTCGAACATCTTCTCGTTCCAGCCGGCGCCGGTGAGCCCCTCGGTCTCCTGCGGGGCAATCTCGGTGCCGGTCGCGACGACCAGGAGGTCGTAGTCGAGCGTCTTGCCGCCCTCCAGATACACCCGGTCCTCGTCGGCCTCGACCCGGTCGATGGCGCCGGTGACGTAGCGGACCCCGCCCTTCACTTGCGGACGGCGTGGCCTCACACAGTCTTCGGGCGAGTAGATGCCGAACGGGACAAAGAGCAGGCCGGGCTGGTAGACATGGCGATCGTCCTGGTCGACGATCGTGATCTCCATGCTCCCGGCCTTCATTTCCCGCTTGTAGAGCTTCCGGAGGCGGTTCGCCATTATCGTGCCGGCGGTCCCGGCCCCCAGGATCAGAATTCGCTTCATCGGTTTTCCCCCGTTCTGAACTCCCCTCCCACAGCAAACTAGTGTCGCCGCCGGAGAGGTCACGCTCGGAAAATAACATATGACTATAGCACTATATCAATGCGCGCATTAAGGTTTCTTCACAGTTTCCGGGGGAATCGGGAGCTTCCTGCTAGGAGCTGGGTACTTAAGACGGTCAGCGGGAGGTTGTAAGTGAGCAGACGCTTACAATCGGCCCGGCGCTAACGCCGGAGCTTGCTGGTGTCCTCAGCGGAACGTGGCTATCTGCGCCAGCGGCTTCCGCTCGATGTCGGGCACTACCGCGTCGGCGGTGGGATAGCCCACTACCAGCAGCAGGAAGGGCCTCTCGCTGTCGGGCCGGCCGAGGATCTCTCCCAGGAAGCCCATCGGGCTGGGAGTGTGGGTGAGGGTGGCCAGCCCCGCATGGTGGAGGGCGGCGATCAAGAGGCCCGTGGCGAGCCCCACCGACTCGGTGACGTAGTAGTTGTTGCGCTTCTCACCGCCGGGCCCAGGGAGCCACCGCTCGGCAAACACCGCGATCAGGTATGGTGCCGTCTCCAGGAAGGGCTTGTGTTCGTCGGTTCCGAGGGGCGCCAGGGCCTCGAGCCAGTCGTCCGGCGCCCGGTGCTCGTAGAACTCGTGCTCCTCCCGCTCGGCGGCCTCGCGGATCCGGTGCTTTACCTCGGGTTCGGATATCACGACGAAGTGCCACGGCTGCCGATTGGCGCCGCTCGGTGCGGTGCCGGCTGCGCGCAGACAATCTTCGATCACCCCTTGGGGCACCGACCGCTCCGAGAAATGGCGCACAGTACGGCGCCGGTTAGCCTCCTCGAAGAACTCCCTGGCCCGCTCTTCCATCTCCGCCGCAGGGTACTCGCGGAAGCCCGGCAGCGGGATGAACCGAGGCTCGCTCACTTCTGCTTCGCGGAGAGGACCACCACCGGCTCCGTCGGGACGTCCTGGTGCCCGCCCTTGTTCCCGGTTGCGACCTTCGCGATCTCGTCCACCACATCCATGCCGTCCACCACCTTGGCAAACACGGCGTAGCCGAAATCGCGTGAGCCGTGGTCCAGGAACGCGTTGTCCGCCAGGTTCACGAAGAACTGCGACGTAGCGCTGTTGATGTCCGACGTTCGTGCCATGGACAGCGCACCGCGCTCGTTCTTCAGCCCGTTGTCGGCTTCATTCTTGATCGTGTCCCGCGTAGGCTTCTGGTCCATACCCTCCGTGAACCCTCCCCCCTGGATCACGAAGCCGGGGATCACACGATGGAAGACCGTTCCGTCGAAGAAGCCGTCGTCCACGTAGGTTAGGAAGTTCTCCACCGTCACCGGCGCCTCGTCCGGAAACATCTCCAGTGTGAAGCTCCCCTTCGTCGTCTCGAAAACAACCATGCCGATGTCTCCTGTTCGGTCTGTTTAGCTGCGTTTCCTGTGCCCGCGCGGCCTCCAGCAAAACCGCTCGAGCGCGACGCGGCCGGCGGTGCAGAACTCCACTCCCTCTTCCTCTAGCAGGGCGCGCTGCAGCCCGCCGTAACCCGGCTCTGCGCGCCGGCTGATCTCTCCCTTGGCATTGATCACTCTGTGCCACGGAACAGTCGTCCCGTCGGGCAGGGCGTGCAGGGCGTACCCAACCTGTCGCGCATGCCCGGGGAGGCCCGCCAGCCCCGCCACCTGCCCGTAGGTGGCGACCCGCCCACGTGGGACCCGCCGCACTACCCCGTAGATCCGTTCGTAGCTCTGGCTCTTGCCCACGGACTGGGTGCCCTCCAAGAAACAATACGGCCCCCGAGAGGCAAGCCCCGGGGGCCGTGTCCCGGCAGCCGGCGGCTGCCGGTCCGGTCGAGAAGCCCTAAGTCCCCACGGTGTGGCACAGGGTGCAGTACTTGAGATCGATCTCCTCATGCCCTGCCGGGGCGTCGGGAATCGCCTCCATGGCCCCCGCCTTGTGGCACATCATGCACTGGTCGCGCCCCTCGATCGAGTGGGATACCGCCGGCGCCACTGCCGTGAGCATCGGTGAATCCGCGGCATGACATAGCATGCACATCTCATTCGTCCGCTCAGCATGGCTGGCGGGCGCGTCGGGCACCGCCTCCATGGCGCCCGCCGTGTGACACATCAGGCACTGGTCGCGGCCCTGCACGTCGTGACTCACCGCCGGCGGCATGGCCGCCTCCTGAGCCTGGGCCGGAACCGCAAACACGCCGGCCACGAGCAATACCGCAGCTGCACTGACAAGTCTCTTCATCATATCGCCCCCCCCGTAGCTGTTCAATCCAGCTCCAGACTGCGCCGGACCTCATTATGTGGCCACCCCTGGGTCAAAATGCGGCCCGGGTGGCCGTCCATCAAGGGCGGCGCACACCCCACCGGGGGCGCACGCCGCCCTTCTTTATATACCCCTCAACTGTTGTTTCGACCCGGACGGATCACCCTCCGCCCGTGGTCGGAATCCCACCCACGTGACACACCACGCAGGACGTCGGATTCCGTTTCGCTATCCGATCCGCGTCGAAATCCGGCCCGTGCGGGTTCGCGTTGAAGTGACACCGCACGCAATCGCCCTCGTTGTGACACGCCACGCAGCTCTCCAACGACTGCCGGGCAGCCTGGCCATGCCCCGTCGAGAACGACGGGTTCGCATCATGGTACGCTCGGCTCGGCGTCACGCCCTGCGACGCCAGGCCGGCATTCAAGTGACAATCCTGGCAGAACTGCCCCACGTTGTGGCAGCTGCTGCAGCTGGCCTCCCGCGCGTACGCCTGAGCGGGGTGCGCCGACAGGTAGTCCGCCTGGTGATAACCAGGACCCGCGCTTGCGGCCCCCGGCCGGTGGCACTCCAGGCAATCGGCTCGCAAGTGGCAGCTGCCGCACGTCCCCGGCTCTGACGCCGCGATGTCGCCGTGCTCCTGCACCCAGTCAGCCGTATGACCCTCCGGCGCAGGCATCTGTACGTGGCACTGCTGGCACGGAGAATCCGGGGCTTCCTTGTGGCCCGCCTGGACTCCGTGACACGCCAAACAGTTATCAACCACGGGCCGCTCCACAGACATGGCCGAAGCGCCCTCGGACAGGTGACAGCTGGCACACGCCACCGGCGGGTGCTCGTCGTGCCGGAACTTCAGGTTACTGCTGGGTGCATACGTTGGAGCCGTGTAGGACACCCTCGGCTGCATCTGGCCGTTGTGGCATGTGGCGCAGAACGATGCGTCCGGATAGGTGACCCCGCCCGCGCCCACGGAGTGGCACATCTCGCAGGACGAGAACAGGGCTTCGTGAGTCACATGATCGAACTGCTGGACCAGTCCCGCATCCGCCGGTGCCGGCGCCGGACCGGTGCCAGCCGCGGCGGTCAGAACCGCCGCTGCGGCAAGCATCAACATCACTTTCATTGTGTGCTCCGGCGTTCAGGGATGCGGAGGATCGCTGGTGACAGCGACGGAGTGTCGGCCCCGGAGCCGAAGGACAGCGTCAGGCCGGCGTTGAGCCGGAACTGAGTCCATTCCCTGATGGCCGCGGCGTCTGGCCGGTCCCGGTCCTCGTTGTAGTAGCGTCCTTCGATCATCATTCCGATGTCCGGCATCGGGCGCCAATCCAGCCGCAGCCCCAAGTTCCAAGTCTTCGCGTCGTTGTAGCGGTACTCCAGCGGGCGGTTCAGGTAGCCGCCGCTGGCGGTGGCGAAGAACACGCGACTGGGCTCGAACGTGGCTCGCAGATCCCAGCCGAGCGACGAAGCCCCGACACTCTTGTTCACGTAGTAATTGCCGGCGAAACGCCACAAGCGAAGCGCGTCGTAGCCGGCGCCAACCGTCCAGCGCCAGCCCCCATCCGCGACTTCGACGTTCGGCGTGGAGGTGTTCGTGTTCTCGTAGCCGAACACTTCGCCCTTGCCCCACAGACTCAGGCCGCGCGCAGGATAGAGGTGAAGCGCGGCCCAGCCGGCATCGTACCCCACCGGGCTGAAGGCCTCCCAGATGGTCCACAACGGGAAGTAGGGCCGGTAGCGGCGCCACCCGATGGACGTCCGCATGAACCGGTTGGCCGAGTTGTAGTCGATGGTCACGTCGGCAGTACCCCACTCGCCGACCGCGATGTTGTACTCGGCGCCGCCGTGCACCCCGATCTCCCTCACCGGCCGCCAACTGGCGTCCAGTGCGGTGCGCTCGGAGAACAGGTAGTGCTGATCCGAACCGTCGGGCTCACGCTGGTAGATCCAGCGGCCCTGGAACGTTCCCAGCTGCCACCCGAGCCCGCCACCCCAAATGTAGCCGCGGTCCAGCGGTTGGTACTGGTCCAGCGGGTTGATCCACTCGCTGGTAACGGGGAGCGGCGTGCCCCTCGCTAACCCCCAGCCTCCGAACCCCAGCAACTCGAGCTTGCGGTCGAACAGGTGCACCCCGACCTTGGCGCCGTCCATCCCGGTCCAGCCAAGCCGCGACACCTCGTGGAAACGGCCGCCCACTGCGGTCAGCCAACGGTTCTTGTACTCTGCATACCCTTCGAGCAGCTGTGCCGTCGGCCTGGTCGCAGGCCATGTCCGATCCGATGCAAAGTCGGTCGTGACACGCCCTTTCAAACGGAAGCTCAGACCAGGCACACCCAATCCCCACAGTGCAGCATCCAGAGTGCTGTGGAACGGGTGGCCCCTCTGCTGTTCCCTGGTCCGGAAGTAGTCGCAGTACTCGGCGCCCGCACCACACGTGACAACGTAGCCATCGGGCGTATAGAGACCGCCGGTGGCCGGATCGACGACAACGTCGCCGGACTGGATGCTGTCCAGTGAATAGCCGCGGTACGCGTAGTTCATGTACCAGGTGTCGAGTTGCACCCGGTAACCCTGGGCTTGGAGCGGTGCCGTCATCGTCAGCAGTCCCCCGACGACTACCGCCCCTAGAACGAAACACCTTCTCATATCCCCTCCCCCGGTCGGACTGTAACCCGCGTATAATGTGGGTCTGAGGCTGCGCCGTAAAGACCCGAATACTTCCTTATTCCATTAATCTTCCTTCATAGAGCCGAAGCTCTTTTCCGCCCCCTGAATGGCGCACCCGTTCTGCGGCCCAGAACCCTACTGATACCCGAACAACATCGAGTACACGATCAGGCCGATTAGCGTGAGCCCGATCGCGAGCGCCGTGAACCCGAGGATCCTGAACCAGCGCTCGAAGCGCTTCGGGTAGGCGTCGGCGAGGTGCTCCTCCAGCTTGCCCTCGGCCACCAGCTCATCGTACTCACCCGGCTTGTCCCGCTTGAACTCCTCCAACGGCACACGTCCGGTGAAGATCACCGGATCCATGGGGAATTTGTCCGGCCGGAAGTGCGTGTTGAAGAAGTGCACCGTGAAGATGAACGCGACCGCCAGCAGCGCCTCATCACTGTGTATGATGGTCGCCACGTTCACCCACCAGCCCGGCATTACGATCGTGAAGAACTCCGGGAACCACAGCAGGATCCCCGTCGAGCCGATCACGAACATCCCCCAGAAGACCGCGAAGTAGTCGAACTTCTCCCAGTACGTGTAGCGCCCGTACTGCGGCCTGGGCCCGCGCCCGAAGAACCACTTGATGGACTGGCCGAGCTCGATCAGGTCACGCTTGTTGAAGATGATCGAGTTCTTTGACGTGATGAACCCGAACCAGCTCAGCCCCGCTGCTTGCTTCTGACGCCGCGCATCCCACAGGTGCACGAAGAAGACGCCAATCAGAACGATCGCTCCGAGGCGGTGCAGCACGCCTGTGGTCTGGAACCCTCCGGCGAGCGCTGCGGTAACCTGAGCCCACCCCATGTAGGAGAACTTCAGCACCATTCCGGTGAGCGCGAGCGTGAAGAAGCTCAGCAGCATCACCAGGTGCAGCATGCGCTGGAAGCTGTTGAAGCGCCGATACAGTTTCTCACCCGGCTTGGCGTGGTGCCGTTGCCAAACACCGGGCGAGCGCCACAGGCGGAACAGCCACGCCAGGGTGTGGAGCGTGGCGAAGGACAACGTGCCCACCAGCAGTGCAGTCATCCCCCAGAAGGACCAGAACAGGAACGGGTACTTCTCGGGATCGTGGTGTGTGGCGTGCGTCAGGTACCCCGTGAACTTGAGGTTCACGCCGGAGTGGCACTGCGAGCACGTTTCCACGACGTTGCGCCTGCTCAAAGCGGATGCCGGGTCCGTGATCGGAAGGATGTTGTGGGTCCCGTGACAGTCGTAGCACTTCGCGGCAGCCTCGTCACCGAGTCTCGAGACCTTGCCGTGGAACGTGTCGAAGAAGGTCTCCGCCTCGTCGTGGTGGCACCGTCCGCACTGGTCCATCATCAGCAGGCGGAAATCGCCTCGGTCGGTGCGGCTGATGGTGTGTGATGTGTGGCAGTCCTCGCAGGTGGGCAGCTCGCGGTCGTCGCCTGGATCGCCTACTTCCCTCGAGTGGATGCTGCTGTTGAACGTCTCCTCGATCCCGTGGTGGCAGGTGCCGCAGGTGCCGGCCACGTTGTCCGGGTGGATGGATGACGCGGAGTCGCTGGCAGGCAACGGTCCATGGGCCGTGTGACAGTTGGAGCACGTGGCGGTCACGACCAAACCACTCTCGAAGAGCCCCTTGCCGTGGATGCTCATCTCGTAGCTCTCGACCGGCGGAGGAGCCTCTGCGAGCTCGAGGCCACCCGTGTCCTCCTGCGCGAACTCCATCAGGCCGCGCATTATCTGGGCCTCACGTGCCTCCTCCTCGATCCGAACCGCCGCCGCCTCGCCCTGCCGGTGGCACCGCGCGCATAGCCCGGGCACGTTGCGCGGGAAGGTAGGCGACGTGGGATTCGTGCGGCCGAGCGTGGCGTGGTCGTCGTGGCAGTCGAGACACACCGGCGCGTCGAAGTCCCCGTCGGCCACCAGCTCACCGTGTATGCTCGCCTCGTGAAGCTGCGTCTGGTCGGGATGGCAGACGGAGCAGTCCACCGGCGACTCGATCGCGGCGCAGGGGCGATGCAGTGACGAGCCCACCTCAGTGTGGCATTGCGCACAAGCGGTCCCCGAGTGCATCGAGGCGTTGTAGGCCTGCTCGTCCACGTACAGGGACGCAGAATCGCCCTGGGCGATGCCAACCAGATTCTCATCGGCGTGGCAGCGCATGCAATCGGCGTTGGCCGCACCCGCCTCGTAGAACACGCGGCGGATCCGGTGCGGCGCATGGCAGTCCACGCATGCAGGGATCCGGTGCGGCTCTTCCTCCCACAACCGGCCTTCGATGACCTGCTGGTGCACCTGTTCGATCTGGGCATGGCACTGGGTGCAGGTCGCGGCAACGTTCTCGACGTGAATCGAGGAGCGTGGGTCGGTGTGAGGCAGGATCTGGTGCGATGTGTGGCAGGAGGTGCATACCGCCGTCACGGTCAGCCCCTGGCGGTACAGGCCCTCGCCGTGAATCGATTGGGAGTAGTTCTCGAGGATGCTCTCTTGCGGGATGTTCCGCGTGCGCGATACAGGAGTCCCCTCGTGGTGGCACTCCCCGCAAAGCACCGGGATATTCATCACAGCCGTGGGGGACGACGGGTCGGTGTGCGACTGCATGTCGTGAGTGCCGTGGCAATCCACGCAGCTCGGGGCCAGCGGATCGTCGCGAGCGGCCGCCTGCCCGTGCAGCGACTCCCCGTGTTGCTCCGACTGCGCTCGGTGGCACAGCGAGCAGTCTACCTCGGGTACCTCTTCCGGATGGGGGAAGCTGAGTCCGGCGTGGCACATCACACACTGCATGCCGGCCGCACCGTGTACGGAGGCATCGAAAACCTGGGGCCGCACCACGAGCTGCTGCGCGTCGCTGCGGCCCGCGAACATCGCGGGGTTGTTGTGGCACATGAGACAGGTCTGGTTGTCCTGTGCCACGGCCGGAACGGCCACTACGAGAGAAGCGGCGGCGAGCAGCACCACTCTCCCAACCACCCATACCCATTGGTACCGGCTGCCCGACCGCCGCCAACGCCCGCTACGAATTCCCGTCAACCACACCCCCCTGCAGAACTCCCAAGTTCCACACCCGCAGCAAGATACAACCGGCGAAGCATCCCGAGACCGCCTATCGGCGTTCCTAAAGATTTCCTCACTCTCAATTAGAAGTCGCGGCCCTTCAGGCAGCTAAAAGGCGGGCGACGCACCGCGTCGCCCGCCCCCGGGCCGCTCCCAAATCGGGAGGACGTCAGTCCCGCTTAGTCGAAACCGATCCTGAAGCCTCGGATGTGCCCGAGTCGTTTCCGGGCGCCGCTCCCCCGTTCACCTGCCGCGCATCCGGGTGAGCCAGCTCTTCCTCATACCAGCGCGAGTGGTGGTGTCGGACCACCCGCTCCGGTATGCGTCCCGTGATCCAGGCCCAGTTCATTGGGTAGGCATCCGGGTGGAAGATCACGAAGAACAGGTGCCAAACCAGGATTGCCAGAGTGGCGAGCCACGCCTCGTAGTAGTGGATCGTCTGCGAAGCGGGTACGACCCACCACGGCAGGATCCGCACCGCCTCGACCGGGAACCACAGCACGAACCCGGTGACGGCCATGACCGCCGTCCCCCACACCAGCGCCCAGTACTCCGCCTTCTGGGTGTAGTCGTAGCGGCCGAACTTCGGGAGCCGATCACGCCGTCGCAGGTGAAACGCCATGTAACCGGCGGCGTCGGTCACGTCGCGCCACTCGGGCAGCATCGCCTTGATCTCGGTGCGGCCGCGTCGGTTGAAGAGCACATACCAAATGTGGCTCACACCCACCACCAGCAGCACGACCGCCGCGACACGGTGCACCGTGGATCGCACCGGTTCGCTCATCCCAATGGCCGCGAGACCCTGCACCCACCACGCATCCGGAAAGCGCAGGGCGAAACCGGTGACGACGAGAATGATGAACGCGATGCCGTTGATCATGTGCTGCCACAGCTGGATGCGATCGAACCGCATCACGTACCCGACCTGGCGTTCCTCGAGGCGGCGTGCAACCAGGTAGTAGTTCAGCACGATGAGGTTGTGCAGAGCCATCATCCCGATCGTGCCCACTATGAGGACCAGGTAAATGAGCCGGATCCACTGATTGATCGGGTTCGCACTGATGGACGCCGAAGCGTGCGTGTAGCTGGTCGCGAACGCCTCGTCGGCGTCGGGGTGGCACTGCGCGCAGGTCTCAACGACGTTCGCCGGGTGGATGGTCGACGCAGAGTCGGCTTCCGGCAGCACCGAGTGCACGCCGTGGCAGCTCACGCATGTCGCGGCCCGCTCATAGTCACTCTTGGCAGCCCAGCCGTGGTAGCTGTCTTCGTATGAGCCGACCACCCCGCCCGCCAGGCCGTACTTGCGGATTATCTCCGGGTCGTCGTGGCACTCACCGCACGTCTCCTCGGCCAGCCGCGCAGCGTAGGTGTGCGCCTCGGGATCGTCGTGGGCGAGAATATGGTGTTCGCCGTGACAGTCGGTGCAGGTAGGGCTGTCGATCAATCCAGCCCGCAACGCCCGGCCGTGGATGGACATGTCGTACGCCGCCCAGACCTCGTCGTGACACTGGCCGCAGGTGCTCGACACGTTCATCCGGTTGATCATGGACTCCGGATCCAGCGGCCCCCGCATCGCGTGCACCCCGTGACAGTCGGTGCACGATGCGGCCCCTTCCTCTTCAGTGGCGAGTCCGTGGACGGACTCGGCGTACGCCACGTAGGTCTGCGGCAGCCGGACGACGTCGGCCGTGCGCAGCCCCGCCTCACCGTGGCAGTTGGCGCAGAGCTGGGCCGCCACCGCGTGGTAGGTGGGGGATTCGGGGTCCGAGCTTCGTTTTATGTCATGCCCGCCGTGGCAGGTCACACAGGTGGGCGCGAGCTCATCGCCCCGCTCGAGCGCGTAGGCGTGCCGACCCGCGTCGTAGTCACGCTGCATCTGTATGTGGCAGTTGCCACAGCCTGGGGCCGGTGCGTCAGCCGGGTGCGGAAATGTGGTGAAGCCCTGGTGGCAGAACGAGCAGCCCAACCCCAGGGGGCCGTGCACCGATTCGGCCAGATCCTCGTCCGTGACCACCATACGGGTGGGATCCTCAAGCCCCGCGAACAGAGTCACGTCCGAGTGGCACATCAAACAAAGCTGGTCGCCCTGGGCCCAGGCAGCGCCTGGAACTCCGAGGACCGCGACCAGCAGAAGAACCGCCAAGCGGTCTGAGCGCATGTTGTCCACCCTCCGGGTGAGCGGGGGTACGGCCCCCACCCTACACGTCCTCCCAAATCACACCGGAAAAAAGACTAATCACGCCTCGTTATGCGACTATGAATAATAGATGAAACGGCAGTGGTGCTGCCGGGTCCCACTATCCCAACTCGTATTGTCTGGATTGCAGGTGGGACTTGCTACTGCTCCGAGAGCGGATCCATCTGGTGACACAGGTGGCACGCGGCCGGCGCGTTGTGCTCGATCTTGTCCGTGTGGCACACGGTGCACACTTGCCGCGTCCACTCCGTGATTCCCTGCACCTTGTCGCCGTGACAGTTCGAGCACTGGGCGTGCGCGAACGAGAGCATGTGCTTGTCCTTCGCTCCCTCTCCGTGACAGGAAACGCAGCTCGCTTCCGGCTGGTGGTGGAAGTCGTGACAGGCCACGCAGTCTACTTCGGACGCGCTCATCTGCGGCGCCGAGTGACACATGGAGCACGCCAGGCCGGCGTCCCGGTGTGCCGAGTGCGGGAAGTCACCCACTTCGGTCGCCACCGGCGTCTCCGGCGCGCCGCCCGGACCGGCGTGGCACTCCGCACAGTTGCGTGCTTCGATCTGTGCGTGGTGGCATCCCACACAGTCGGCCTGGGACGACAGCAGGGTCTTGCCGTGATCCTCGAACGAGGTGTGGCAGTTGGTGCAGGAGATCCCCGCCCGCACCACGTGCCGCTCGTGATCGAAACGGCTCTCCCCGAACCGCACGGCCTGGCGCTCCACGCCCAGGTGACACTGGAGGCAGGAGTTCTCGCTGATACGGGGACCGAGATCCACCTCGGGAACCGCGTAAGTAAGCCTTCCCACACGAACTGCTTCACGCACCAACTCGAGACTCGCTCTGAGCAGCTCGTCGGCGAAGGCGATGTTGTGCGCCCCCTTGCCCTGCTCCACGAAATCCACGTTCTCGGTGGCGAGGGTGAGCAGGCTGTCCACCTGCCTCCGCGTCCTGACCGGCGAGCTCCCCGCCGCGCGCTGGGCCGCCGTCACCACCCGCCCCACGCTCCGCACCTTCTGCTCGGTCTGGCGCTGCCACTCGGGCAGGATGTTGGCGTACCCGATCCCGTGGCACGAGAGGCATGACGCCTCGCCGGCGCCCTGCACGGTTTCGTGCGCGCCCACCGACTTGGTAAGCTCGTGGCAGCCCGTGCACGACACGCGCGCCAAGAACATGGAGCTGGGCTGGTTCTCAACCCCGTGCCCGCCCATCCCGGAGAACAGCCGCTGCTGCGCCTCGTGGGCGCGCTGGTGGCACGCAGCGCAGTCGAGCTCGGCGGTCTCCGCTAGGGCCACCATGCGGTGCTCGATCGGCAGGTGGCACTGGGTGCACTCCACGTTGTGCTCTGAGATGTGCACCCGGTGCACGAGCGTGGTGTTCTCGAACTGCTCGATCCGCTCCGGCGTGTTGTGGCAGTTCCAGCAGCGCGCCTCCTCCGCGGCGCCCGAGCCCTCCGTCACCTGCTGGTGGCAGGAGATACAGGAAACGAGGTCCTCGACGTACTGCTCGTGATCCACGACGAAGCCTGCCGACGACACGACACGCGGCGGCGAGCGGTGGCAACCGATGCAACCGGCCAGCGGCTCTCCGGGATCGCGCTCCTTGAAGTGGCACAGGTTGCAGGTGGTCTGCTCCACTGCCAGGTGGTCACCCTGCACGATCTGCGAGTGACAGCTCGTGCAGCGCAACTGCTTGCCGCGGCGCAGCTCCCCCAGGTGCTGCGTGTGGTCGAACCGCACACCGTTGAAGCTCACCACCCCCTCTACCTTGCGCAGCGAATGGCAGCCCGAGCGAAGGCAGGCCGCATCCTCGATCTCGGCCCACGGCTTCGTGCCGTACGCGCCGGTCACGTACTTCACGACCTGGTTCGCCGCCTGCATCTTGCCCATCGCCTCGGCCTTGATGCCCGGGGCGTAGTGGCACTTGATGCACGGGACGTCCTGGTGCGACGAGGTAGCCCAGGAGTCGTAGTAGGGCTGCATCAGATGGCAGGTCGTGCAGAAGCCCGGTTGGGCGCTGTACTCGATGAACCCCACGGTTCCCACCGCCGCGAGGATCACAGCCAGCACTCCTACCTGGATCCCGATCTTGAGCGGCCGGGAGAGGCGCTGGACCTGGGAGGTGAGGCGCGCCATCGAACCCCGTCTACTTGCCGAGCTCGCGCAGCTTGAACCAGGCCAGCGCTATCGCTGAGAGCGCCAGGAACCAGACCGGGATCAGCAGCAGCTTGTGCTCCCACTGCTCCTCGGCAAGGGTCTCCGCCGTGGCCCGGATGATACCGGTGTTGGACCGCACCCTGAGGCCGAGGTCTTCGAGCTGCTCGAGATCCATGCTGTGCTGCACCAGCGCGATCTGCTTGTACTCGGACAGCGCCGCCTGGTAACGGAAGCGAACGTCGTCCACCTCGTGTCCCATCAGCTCGAGCTCATCGATGGCCTCGGCCGCAAGGTGGAGCTCCTCGGTAGCCCGCAGGACCTGCTCCTGGATCTCGATCCCCATGAGCTCCGGGCCCGTCTCGGGGTCGTGGCAGGAGGTACACAGGGCCGCGATCTCGGCGGGCTCCGTCCGCGCGGTCCCGTGGTTGCTGTGACACCCCAGGCAGCCCGGAAGCGCTCCATCCAGAGTCGGCTGCGCGTGGGGGCCCTCGTAGAAAGCGCGCTCCAGCAGTCTATGGCAGTGGCCGCACACGTCCGCGGTCTGCGTGACCTGCGGGGGCAGCGCCGCGTGTGAGCCGTGGCACCCGATGCACGTCGGGGCCGCGAAGTTGTGCTTCTCGAACACGCCGACGCCGTGTGCGCCCCCGCGGTACAGCTCGAACTGGTCGGTGGGTATGCCGTAGCGCCCCATCAGCTCTTCGTCCTCGTGGCAGCGGCCGCACGTGGCAGGGATGTTGGTCGGGTGGACCTCGCTGCGCGCGTCCTCCGGCGGGAGGATCAGGTGCGCGTTGTGGCAGTCGGTGCACGTAGGCCCATTGTCGTCGCGCCGCGCCAGCAGGAGCTGCCCGTGGCGGCTGGTGCGGAACTCGGCCAGCTGGTCCGCCGCGAGGCCATACTGCCGCATCTGGTTGGGATCGGCGTGGCACTCGCTACACAGCTCTATCGTCTGCAGCTTCGTGAGAGCTCCCACGAACCGCCCTCGGTGAGCTGGAGCTATCTCATAGGCCGCCGGGTCACCGCCGTGGCAGTCGTCGCACCGAATACCCCGCTCCGAGTGTACACCCACGCCGAAGGAGCGCCGCTTGTCGGCGTGGCAGATGATACAGCCGTAGGTCGAGTCGCCCTGCTGCGCCACGACTGGTGCGGGGGCGGCCGCCGTTTCGTACGGCGCAGCCAGCATCACCATTACGGCCGCGACAGCCAACCAGGCCGACCTCACTGTCCCCCTCCTTCACCGGTAGCCTCGGTCGGATCCGCCTGCGGCTGGTGCGGCTCCGGACCGAGCCGGGGCACCACTGTGCCCGGCTCCGTTGGCGTCAGCCGCTCCCCGGTGCGCGCCTCCCCCAGGTCGGCCGACGGCGGCAGCGACCCGATCTGGCGGCCTAGAAGCCAAAGGGAAATGAACCCAATGAAGAAGATCAGCCCGATTGCCACCACTGCGGGGCGCTTGCGTAGACGCCGCTCCGGCCTGCGGTCGAACAGCGGGATGAGCGCGAAGCTCATCCCGAGCATCGTGAACCCCACGAAACCCCAGATGCCCAGGTACCGCAGCAGAGCGAGCGAGACGTCAACCGGGACCCATGTGGACACGAGTTCGTCCGGCAACGCGCCCGGATCGGCGGGCGCGCCGATTGGCCGCGGGAACAGCGCGGCTAGCGACACGGTCACCGACAGCACGAGCGCTGTCACGATGAACGAGCGCAGCAGGTGGTTGGGGAAGAAGGGTATGCCCTCATCCTCGGCCTCTGCTGCTGCCAGGATCTCCTCGCGGGACGTCGCCACTGCGCTGACGCGCCACGGCGCCTCCTCTTCCTCCACTTCTACGGGCGGGGCGATGCCGCGGCGCCGCACCAGGGTGAAGTGGTAGGCCAGCAGGGCGAGCGAGGCCCACGGGAGCACGATCACATGGATCGAGAAGAACCGGCTCAGAGTGGCCCCGGAGATGATTACGTCGCCCATGAGGGCCTCGGCCAGGACGTTGCCACCGATGGGGAAGCTGGCGATGGCGACCAGCACTTCAGTTACCGTCCAGTAGGCCCACTGGTCCCAGGGCAGCAGGTAGCCCGTTGCCCCGAACGCGAGCACCACGAACAACAGCAGCAGGCCGATGGTCCAATTGGTCTCCCGCGGCGGCTTGTAGGCGCCCTCGAAGAGCACCCGCGCCATGTGCAGCATCAGTGCGATGACGATCAGGCTCGCGGCCCACACGTGCATGTCTCGGATCAGCCACCCAAAGGAGACGTGAGACACGATGTGCTGCACACTGGGGTAGGCTTCCTGCACCGACGGCCGGTAGTAGAGGGCGAGCAGCACCCCGGTCACCACCAGCACCATGAACAGCACATAGGCGATCCCGCCGGGCGCGTGGCGCCATCCCACGTGGCTGGGAAGCCGATAGCGCAGCGATTTCTTGAGCGCCTGATCGATACGCAAGCGGCGGTCGATCGGTCCGTACAGTAGGCCCAGGAACCGGGCTCCGCCTAACAGCCCAGCGTCGATGCTCTCTTTGAGATCACGCCACGTCTGCGTGAACCAGGACTTGGTAGCAGAGTATGCACGGCGGATCATGCTAGCCCTCCGTCGCGTAAACGGTACCGTCCCGCACGAACACCCCATAGCGCGCGAGGGGTGCCGTCGTGAGGCCCGTGACGACGTTGCCGTGGAGATCGTAGACTACATGGGAGCATGGCGAGTACACGCGGGAGGACTGCTCTTCCCACTTGAGGATGCAGCCGTCGCTGGGCGAGATTCCGTGCACCGCGAAGTACTGCAGCTCGTCGCGCCGCACGACCAGGATCACACGGTCGCCCCAGCGCACCACGCGGCTCGCCCCGACGGGGAAGTCCGCCTCGCGCAGCACCCGCACCGCTGGTTGCAGCTTGGGAATCTCGAGCTGCTCCCCGGGGAGCACGTATAGCGCCATGCCAAGTGCGATCCCCGTGAGCGCCAGCACGATCACCGCGCCGAGCAGGAGCTCGTTGAATCCGAGCCCGCCTTTCTCCTCCACACCCGTGCCTGTCAGCGTGTCCCCCCGGTGCCGAGTTGGGTCAGGTAGGTGGCCCTAGAGTGCCAAGTTGGGCCCGATTGTGCAACCGGCCCCGCCCGAAGGCGGGGCCGGCAAGGTACTGCTTCGCTGCGTTACCGACCTGTGGGTCGGCGTCCAGCTACTTCTGGTTTGGTGCCCAAGCGCTCGGAAGCGTGTACGGGCCTTCCAGGTTCACGCCGGCCGGCGGCGCGACGCCGTAGAAGCTCGCTCCCATGGCCAGGGAGGCCTTCAGGATCGCCCGCAGGAACGTCGGGTTGTGCACGCCGTCCGCAGCGGTCGGGTGCGCCGAGAAATGCAGCGTGTCGTCCGGTGCGAGCACGATGTTGCCGTCGGCGAACCAGTCGGCGTCATGGGTCCAGGAGATCGACGTATTGAACAGGATCCCCTCGGCCACCGTGTGGACCGTGTCGTCCAGGTTGAGAACGTCCACACCGTGCGCCGCGATGATGCGGATGAGCAGGCCGGTGTCGGCCGGCGCGACGTCGGTGTTGATGATGTTGTCGGCGTTCAGGTCGTCCCAGAGCCCCTTGAGGTAACCCGTGAGCTCGAGGGCGAGCGCGTCCATCTTCGATTCGGAACTCAGATGGCAGCCGTCGCACACACCGAAGGGCTCGTTGGCGCACGGTGGATCGGTGAGCGTTCCATCTGCCGCGAGACAGGGCGTCGCCTCGAACGTGTGCCCCACCGAGTGGACCGTCGTGCCCGAGACCGGGTCGTCGATCTCCTCTTCCACCACGTGGCAGGTGGCGCAGAGGCGGGGGTTGATGTCGGTGTCGCCGTGCTCGTGCGCCAGCTCGGTAATGGTCCACTCTAACCCGTCGGGCCACCAGCCGATGTTCTCGGCCAGGAGCACCGCGCCCTGCGCGCCGTGCGCGCCGTGGGTGCCGCCCGGCTCCGGAACGGTGCGTCGGTTGTGGCACGAGATGCAGAGTTGCCTGGGGGTCGCCTCGCCCTCGACGGGCCGGCGCAGCTGGTGGTCGTACGGCCCGCCGTGCGGGTCGTGGCACACGATGCATGTGATCGGGTAGGTCTCGCCGTCGCCCTTCTCGATGTAGCGGCCGTTCTCGCCGAACTGCTCCACCAAGGCGCCCTGGCCGCTGTGGCACTCGTCGCAGCCCTCCCGGCTGCCGCGGCCGAGCGAGCTGCCGATGGCGTGGTTCGAAACAGCCCACTGCTCCACGAACGGATGGTGCGTATCCTGGTGGCACTCGCCGCAGCCCCCGGTGTCGGCGCTGATCGAGGCCAGCGGCTGCGTGGAGGCAGGCGAGGCCGCATGGGCGTCACCCGGGCCGTGGCAGTTCTCACATTGCACGTCGTAGTAGACCGCGCGGTTCACGTCGGCCGAGTCCAGCGCGTTGATGCCGGCGGCAGTGTCCACCGCGTTGCCGTTCTCGCTGACAGCGTGACAGCCCTCGCAGTAGGACGCGGCATGGCTGCTGCTCTGCAAGCCCGCCCATGCGTGGGAGTGAATCGTCTGGCGCCAGTTCGCCTGGAACGACGCGTGGCAGTTGCCGCATGTGGTCTGGCTTTCGCCGACCGTGTCCACCACGTAGTAGCCAAGGAACCCGCTCGCGGCGTCGGGCGCGGGATTAAACGGAGGACGTTCCTGGATGATCGTCTCCTCCGTACACGCGCCAACCGCGAACACGCTCGCTACCGCAGCGGCGGCCAGCAAACGCTTGATTGACAACTTTCTCAACACAGCCACCCCCTCCTGTTTGGTATCCACCCCAGAAGTCCACTACAGGACTCCGTAATAAACCCCAGACCGAAAGTACTCTAAAACAAACCGGTGCTGTCGGGCAATAGACCGGCATCAAACTAAAGAAATGTTAACGGTCCCCTTAGGATGGGCGGCTCGTAAGCCGTTGTGGCATAACTCACTTGCGGCGCCAACGGACCCATAATATGAGGGTCCCTTACTGTGTCGGATCCGCCGTATACCCGAGGTAGGTCAGGACCACGATATAGACGATCATCCCGATCGTGATCCACGTGAAGAGCTTGCTGGGCTCGCCGCGGGCGGTGCGGCGATCCAGAAACGGGATGAGCAACAGGAGCACCCCGGCCAGCCCGAACCCCAGGATGCCCACGACCTCCCCCTCGATGCCCAGAATGTGGGCCGGCAGGTACTTGAGGGTCTGGAATGTGAACATGAAGTACCACTCGGGCTTGATGCCCGCCGGTGCCGGTGCGAAGGGATCTGCCTTCGCGCCCAGCTCGGCGGGGATGTAGGCGGCCAGCGCCGCCAGGATCGCCAGGGCAGTAAGCCATCCTACCAGGTCGCGCAGCAGGAAGTTGGGCACGAACGGCATGCTGCCCTTCGCACCGCCCTCCCGCTCGATTCCGGGCGGGACGCTCATCCCCAGCTTCTGCACCAGGAACAGGTGCACACCCAGGATCAGGCCGGCCACGAGTGGGAGCACCGCCACGTGGAACGCGTAGAACCGAGTGAGCGTGGCACCGGTGACGTCGTCTCCACCGCGTGCGACGCGCAGCATGAAGTCACCGACGATCGGCCGACCCGCGTGGCGAAGTACGCCAGCTCATTCCACGGCAGCAAGTACCCGGTGAACCCGAACGCCATCGCGAGCCCCATGAGGCCGACGCCGGTGAACCAGGTCAGCTCCCGTGGCGGGCGGTAAGCCTTCATTAGGAGCACGCTGAACAGGTGAATGAACAGCGTGACGATCATCAGGTTCGCCGACCACGAGTGGATCGAGCGAACGAGCCACCCGAACTGCACCTCGGCCATCAAGAACTGGATCGACTCGTAGGCCTCGTCGGCGCTGGGGCGATAGTAGAACAGGAGGAGGATGCCCGTGGCGACCTGCACCACGAACAGGAAGAGCGTCATCCCACCCAGGTAGTACCAAATGCTGTGCCGGTGGACCGGCACCTGCTTCTTCATGGCGAGCGCCTTGAGGCCCGCCAGCCCGACGCGCTCGTCGAGCCACGTCACGCAGACAGCCGACCACTGGCGAAAACGGCTCACGTCACGCCCCCCGGCTGACGACGATCTGATCGTCGCGGACGTTCACTGTGTAGGTCTCCAGTGGAGTCGGCGGGGGACCCTCGATGTTGCGGCCGTTCAAGTCGAAGTGCCCGTTGTGGCAGGCGCACCAGATGTGTCCGATGTCGCCCCGGTATTGCACGATGCACGCCAGGTGCGTGCAGGCCGCCGAGAAGGCGCGAAACTCGCCCGACGGCGTGCGGACCAGGATGCCCGGCCGGCTCCCGAATCTGAAGATCTCCGCGCTGTTTGGCTGCATGTCGTCGGGCGCGAACGGCAGCGTCACGCTCGCCGACGCCGACTCGGCCGCCGCCGGTGGCACCAGGTAGCGGCCAGTCGGATACAGGACTGCCAGCACGAGTCCGCCCAGGCTCGTGCTGAGCAGCCATGTCGTGAGCGTTCTGCTCAACATCCAGTCGATGAATCTCCTACGCGACGTTGCTGGCGTCGGTGTCGACGAACTCTCAGTCATTGGCCTCTCTTGGTTCATGTCTGAGGCGCTCTGTGCTCGATCTCCCGGATCTTGAGCAGGAGCCCGAGGATGAGCGCCACTATGATCATCACCGACACCGCCAGTCCCACGCGCCGGAACTGGATACGGTCAGCCGCCTGTCGCCCGAGCTCGTGCGCCGTCGCAGCGATCTCCAGCCCTTCCTCGACATCGTTCTTTACGGCAATCACGTTGAAGGCGTGCACAGCGGCCCTGGCGCTGACGAGGGCCGTGTTCGCCCCGTTGAGCTCGAAGAGTGCCTGGCTCACCTCCATCCCGGCATTCTCGGCCCGCTCGAGGATCGAGTCGGCCTCGTGATACGCCATCGCGAGCGAGTCGATCAAGCTCCGCATCGCGCTGGCCACCTGTCCACCTGGGTCCCCGGCGGAGTGGCACCTGGCGCACACGGCTCCCTCCTCGAGCCCGAGGAGCTCGTCGGTCGGCCGTGTGATGTCGTGGTTGTTGTGGCACGTGGCGCAGCCGGGCATGCCCAACATCGCGAAGGTCCTGGCATGCCTGCTCTCTGCAAACAGATCCGCCATCACGCTGTGGCACTGCCCGCACACGTTCCCCACCCACGAGATCCCCGGGGGGGCAGCACCATGGTTTCCATGACAGTCATTGCAGGTGGGAGCCGACATGTCGCCCCCAATTGACATCGCCTCCCAATGGACGCTCCGGTGATAACGCTCGAGCTGGTCGGTGGCGATGCGATACGGCTCCATGTACTCGGCGTCGCCATGACAGGCCGCGCAGGTCGCCGGCACGTTGAGCGGATTGACGCTCGAGAGCGGATCGGAGGGCGGCCTGATCGAGTGCGCCGGATGGCAGCTCACGCACGTCGCCGCCTTGAGATCACCAAGCTCCATGAGCCGCCGGCCGTGCACCGAGCTGGTGTATTCCGCCACCTGGTCCACCCGGAGCGAGGGGTTGTAGCGCCTCATGAACTCGGCGTCCGAATGGCAGCGGCCACAGAACTCGGGGACGTCCCCACGATCGGGCTTGGCCAGGAAGCCCTTGGCCGGGTCCATCGCCGCGATCCCAGGGTCCGTCGCGTCGCCACCGTGGCAGGCCACGCAGCCGAATCCCCTGGCCTCGTGTATGTCGTCGGGAAACGCCCTCGCGGGACCGGAGAGGCGCTCGTCGCCCAGCACTAGGTGGCAGGCGCGGCAGTTGTCCACCTCCACCTCCTGCGTTTGCGCCGCGGCGGCAGACGGGAAGACGAGCGGAGCCACGAGGCAGCATGCTGCAACCGCACTCAAAACAGACCTCATCATCAGTTCTCGCGCCCCAACGTCTGGAGGAATGCCGAAAGGTCCGCCATCTCGACGGTGCTGAACGTGCGCCATGAGACTCCGAGCTGCCCGGCTTCGCCCTCCCTCAAGAGCGCGTGGTTCCACAGCGCCGCGATGACCGCGGCGGGCGAGTCGAGCCCTCGGGTTTGGGCGAGATCGCCGGCGGTCCCACCTCCCCCGCCTTGCACCGAATGGCAGTCCAGACACCCCTTGTCCCGCACACGCCGCGCTCCTCTCGTCGGATTGCCCGCCTCGCCGAAATACCGAACCGACGAAAGATAGGCGACGAGATCGGCCATGTCTGCGGCGTTGAGCCTAGGAACCGACATCCCGCTCCTCTGAATCGCCGCGAGCATGGTGGGCGCCTTGTTCCACATCGCCGCGGCGAAGTCGATCATGCTCTCGTGCCGCCCCATCCGTCCGAGGTCCGGTCCCAACATGCCGACTTCCCCCCGAACGCTGTGGCACTGGCTGCAGCCCCTGTCCACGAAGCGCTGGCGCCCTTCATCCGGCCGCCCCGGCAGCACGTACTGAGACGCCGTCGGTATCTCCGGTGACCCGGACTCCAGGTATGTAATGAGGTCTGTCAGCTCGGAACTGGTAAAGGACGGACGTTCGATTCCCTTGGCCTGCATCTCCTCGGTCATGGCGGGACCGTGGTTCCACATCGCCGTGGCGATCTGGATCGGTGACCCGTACCGGCTCAGGAACTCGAGGTCTGGGCCAGCCACGCCGCCGACTCCATCGACTTGGTGGCACACCAAGCATCTCTTCTCGGCAACGAGCAGTCTGCCGTTCTCTACATCGCCGGGCGGATCGAAGTAATCGAGCCAAACGAGAAAGGCGATGAGGTCACCGGCTTCCCATGGATCCAGACGGGGCCGCGCCATCTCGAGCTCGTTCATCCGCTGCACCATCTGCGGAAGGTGATTCCACATGGCAGCCGCGAATCCGTAGTACGAATGGGAGGTCGACGGACGTCCGAGATCGGGGCCCACGGCGCCGCCGACGCCATCGATCGCGTGACACCCGGCGCACCCCATGGCGCCAAAGAGCCGAGACCCCGCCAGCACGTTCTGGCCCGGCCCCGCGGGCAGCTGCGCGACGGCAGGTGGGAGGGCCCAGCTGAGCAGAACTACGACCGCACAGACTGCCTTCATCGCGGCTCTGATGCCGGTTGCGAACCGGTCCAGGAACTCAATAGCCATGGTATCACCGTCCTTCAGACTGCAGTCCACCTCGCCGTCGCGGGCTGTCATCGCCTCCCACGACGCCCTGACCTACTTCCCACCTCCCGGTTCCTATCGGGCCTCCACAACGAGGTTTCTCAGGTAGACCGACAGATCCCGCATTTCGTCTCCCTCAAACAACGGCCATTCCGCATCCTGGAGCTGCGCAAGATCGTACATGGCGGGCGCATGATCCCACATTGCCGTCGCCAGACCGAGCGGAGTCAGTACCGCCTCCGACTCCGACAGATCGGGCCCGATCGAGGCCTCGCCGTCACGCGCGTGGCAGCTCGCACACCCTTTCTGTGCAAACAGGAGTTCGCCTGCCCGGAGATCGCCTCCCGTATCGTAGAACCGCAGATAGTACAGGAAGGCGATCACATCGGCCATCTCGGCGCCCTGGAACCGCGGAAAGGCGATGCCCCGGGCACGCATGGCCTGCGCCATCTGGAACGAGTGGTTCCACAGCTGCCCAGCGATCTCCGACACCCGGAGACGCTGGGTTGCCGTGCGAAGATCGGGCCCGAACTCCGTTCCGGTTCCGTTGGACCCATGGCAGCGCGTGCAGCCCTTCGTCGTGAACAACGCCCGACCGGTGTTGGGGTTCGGGGGCTGGAGAAACACGACCTCGCGGTCCTGCAAGGTCGAGTTTCGCCGAATGTATGCCTGGATGTCCGCCATCTCACGCCCGAGGAACGTGGGCATCGCCACCCCTTGCCCGGACCGTTGAGCTTGCATCTGGGACCCGTGGTTCCACATCCCCTCGGCGAGCAGGATGGGCGCGACGTAGCGAGCGTAGCTGTCGAGTGCGGGGCCGCCCCTGCCGCCCACACCACCCACCGTATGACACTGCGCGCAGCGCTTCTCCCGGAACCACCGGTCACCGAGGTCGGGATTCCCCGGTTCATCGAACAGCTTGACGTAGTAGATGTAGCTGATGATGTCAGCGAGTTCCGCCTCAGTGAACGTCGACCACTGGAATCCCCTCTCTCGCACGGTCTGGATCATCTGCGGAGTGTGATTCCAGAACATGCCGGCGAGTTGCTGCAGGCTGCGGCCGGCACCGACGAGCGCGAAGTCCGGCCCCAGTGTGCCCCCGTTGCCCCAGATGGCATGGCAGCGCACACAACCGCGCTCGACGAAGATCTCGCGGCCCGCGGCCGGATCACCGGGAAATGGCGGAGCTGACTGTGCCGGGGCAGATGGGGCACACACCAGACAGAACCAGCCGAGGGCTCCGATGACCTTTCTCGCGGGCGTCATGCGTCCCCCACTGCTTCTGGATTCACTGCACCGGAGTACCGAGCCACCCGGTCGGCAACCTCCTGCACGGCTTCTCGGCCTTCCTTGATTTCCCAGATCGAGACGATCGGTACGAACTTGGTGGCAATCATGTACAGCAAGATGAACCCCGAGAACGTCGCGGACATGATCGAAAGCTCGATCCACGACGGCAAGTACTGACCGACGGACTCGATCTCCCAACGCGGGTTGACCGACGTCGGTACGACTATGTTGTACCGTTCGAGCCACATACCGATCACCACGGCAATCCCCGCAATCAGCGTTCCGCGAGGTGTCCGCGTGGCTTGCCGTGACATGAGGGCGAGCGGGACGACGAAGCACCCCGCGACCATGGTCCAGAACGGTATGGCGAAGGGGCCGGTGAGCTTGGCCCAGAACGCGCGCATCTCGCCGGGCTCTCCCCCATAGAACGCCGTCAGGTACTCCGCGAACGTGAAGTAGAACCACAGCAAGCTGAAGACGAGTAGCATGCGGCCCAGGTAATCGAAATGAACATCCCGGAAGTAATTTTCCAGCCCGTATGCGCGCCGCAAAATCACCATCGCGATCAGGATCGCCGCAATCCCGGAGTAGATGGCGCCCATGACGAAATACGGTCCGAAGATCGTGCTGTGCCACATTGGCCGCAGCGTCATGGCGAAGATCCACCCAATGACGGTGTGGACCGACACGGCGATGGGGATCACCACGATGGACAGCACGCCGATCACGCGCTCCAGGCGCACGCGCTGCACCGGTGTACCCGTGTACCCGAGCGCCAGCATCGCATACAGGCGGGGGGCCTTGATTCCGGAATCACGGATGATCGCCAAGTCCGGTATCAGCGGTACGTACAGGTAGAGGGTACACGAAAAGAAATAGAGGCCGATGCTGGTTACGTCCCACAGCAATGGCGAGAGCACCTGGGCGTGGAACAGCACGTTCATGACCCGGTCGGGGCGCCCCATGTCGATGATCGGCTGGATTGCCCCGAAACCGATCACGAGCACCGTGATCAGCTCCGCCGAGCGGGTGATGGCACGCCTCCATTCCGCCTTACTGACCCTGAGGATCGCGGAGATCAGCGTCCCGGCGTGGCTGATGCCGATGAAGAAGACGAAACAAATTATGTAGATGCCCCAGTACGACGGTCGGTTGAGCCCGGTGCGACCGAGACCGTAGCGGACCTGCAGGTAGTAGGCGAACACCCCCCAGAGGCTGACCGCCGCGAGCAACGCCGCGACGACATAGAACCCGCGGGACGTCTCGACCAGCGGCCTGAGAAGCACCCGTTCGTCCGGGGGCAAGCTGTCCAACTTGGCCCTCACGTCGTCGCGCATCTCATTCCCTCGCCCGCAGATAGTAGACCTTCGGTTGCGTACCCAGATCCTCCATCAGCCGATGCACCCGTGGATCCTCTTTGAGCTCGGCCACCCGGTGCGTCGCGTCATCGAGATCGCCGAACACTATGGCGGCGGTGGGGCAAACCTCTGCGCACGCCGGCTGGTAATCCTCTTCCCGCAACTCCCGCCCCTCAACGCGGGCTTCCTCCCGCGCCTTCTGCAGCCGGTGGTGACAGAAGGTGCACTTCTCGATCACACCCGTGGACCGCACCGAAACGTCCGGATTCAGGTGCTGGCGCTCGGACTCGGCCCACTCGGGTCCGTACCAGTTGAAGTACTTGACCATGTAGGGGCACGCATTGGCGCAGTAGCGGCAGCCGATACAGCGCGGGTAGATCTGTCCGACGATGCCCTCATCATCGATATAGGTGGCTGCCACGGGACACACCTTTATGCACGGCGGATTGTCGCAGTGCATGCAGGGACGAGGGTAGAACTGCATCTCGGTGTGGGGAAACTCCCCTTCCACATGGGCCATGACCTTCATCCAGCTATTGGTCCGGCCCCTGTCGGCCTGGTCGGGCGAAACCGTAGCGATGTTGTTCTCGCTCTTGCACGCAACCTCACAGGCGGCACACCCCATGCAGCGGTCAAGGTCGATCACCATGCCCCAGCGCGTCATCGTTCCCCCTCCCTCACGCCCGCTCGAGGCGTATGAAGGTGGAATGCCAGCTCGACAGCCCGGTGAGCGGATCGCTCGAGCCGTCGAGCAAACGGAGGGGGTTTGCTGCGTCCCCATCGGGGGACGTCAACCCGTACGGCGCGCACACATTCTCGGGGGCGGTGCCAGGAAAGACCTTGAGGCGCGCCCGATATCGCCCTCGCCGCGAGACAACCCACACCGTCGTGCCGTCGGCGAATCCCAACTCCCGCGCCGTCTCGGGGGACACCTCCACCCAGGGGACCCAATGGACTTCCGGGAAGATGCCCGGCTGTTCCGCGAGCCATCGCTCGAGAGCGAGGGTGCCCGAGGCAAGGGTGGAGACACGATAGGGGATCAGCCGGAACGGGTAGTCGTCGCCCGCGGGAGCGTCATCATCCACCACGTCGACGTAGATGCGACGGGCCCCTTCCTCAACTCCTAGCTCGCCCAGCAGCGCTGCCGGCATGAGCTCGATCTTACCGCTGGTCGTGCGAGCGATTCCGGAAGGTTCGGTATCGTCGTAGAACAGGTCGGTCCACCCGCCGCGCTCGACCAACTCCTCCCAGAACGACTCGAACTCGGTGTGCTCCGGCAGCCACCAGCCACGCTCCTGCATCTGGCGCTGATGCCGGCGCTCGAACTCATCACCCAGGGTCATTCCGCGATTAGCCGAGAAGAGACCTCGCGCGCGTGCCTTGAGCAGCGATTCGACGCTCTCGTAGGGGAGGCTTGCGGCGACACTGCCGCCCAGGCGCTGCGCGATGGCCAGCGCCGCGTCACCGGTATGTATCCCGCCCGCATGCGGCTCCACCATCGGCCGCGCCACTCCCCAGACCGGGTACGGGTAGGAGGTCGGCGTCGGGGCATCCTGCCAGCGCTCGTACGGCAGCAAATCGGGCAGGATGAGGTCCGCGTGACGCGTCGTCTCGTCGAGAAACGGAGAAAAGCTGACGACGAAGGGGAGCTTCGCGAGCGCCGCCCTCCAGACCTCAGGATGGGTGGAGGAGGCCAGGGGATTGGCATAGTAGAGGAACAGGGCCTCGACCTCCGAGCCGGCGCCGCCCGCCACCGCCTCGGCAAAGCGAAGAGCGCGATCCCCCGCACCGAACGGCGGCCGTGCCCCGCCAACCGGCCCCTTCCCCATGCCTACATTGCTCGTTTCGTCCAAGACCGCGGGGGCCAACGGCTCCAGCGGGGCATCCTCCGCGAACAGCACGCCCCCGGGGCGATTGACACTCCCCATCAACACGTTGAGACTGTGCACGGCCATGCCGGCCACGAGGCCGTTCGGTGCCAGCGTCACGTCCGGTCCGCACACGACGACGGATGCCCGCCGTTGGGCGAGCGCACGGGCTAGTCGAGTGATCCGCTCGACCGGGACGCCGGTGATCGCCGAGACTTCCTCGGTCCGGTAGTTCCGCATGACGAGCGATCGGTAACCCTCACGTTGCCGGCCGTTCTCGTCGACGAAGTCATCGAAACCGGTGACATGTCGGTCTACGAACGCCGCGTCGAACAGCTCGTCCCTGAGCAGCACGTAGGCAATTCCCAGAGCGAGCACCGCGTGTGTTCCAGGTCGAATGCCGATCCACTCCTGGGCTCGAGACGCTGTCCGCGAAAACCTCGTGTCCACCTGGATGAACCGCCGCCGTGCTTCGCCGTTGCCGGAAGGACCAGCGAAGGATGCAAACGCCTGAAGCGGTGACCACCACGACTCGAACAGCGGAGCGCCGAACGAGAGCACTAGGTCGGCCCGCTCGAGGTCGTACCCCGGGCGGCGCCGGATGCCGTGCATTAGGGCCATGACCGCGTCGGTTCCATCGTCGTAGTCGTCGGCCACGTAGTTCGGCGATCCGTACGCGTGGAGGAAACGGCGCCATAGATCCTGCATCGTGCCCGCGCTGTACCCGGCCAGCAACGCTAGCGCTTCCGGCCGCCCTGCGACCCGAAGATTCTCGAGCCGCTCGGTGACGAGAGCGATGGCGCCCTCGCGCGAGACCGGCTGCCACTGGCCGGCGCCGCGAGAACCGACCCGCACCAGCGGCGACGCGAGCCGCTCCGGGTGATACAGCATCTGCACGCCGGCCAGCCCGCGTGGGCAGACGCCTCCCTGGCTCATCGGGTGGAGGACGTTCCCCATGATCCTGACGAGGCGACCGTCCACGACACGACCCCGGATGCCGCACCGCGCAGGGCAGATGAGGCATGCCGAATTGTGACGCTCCTCGAGGCCCGGTGCCCAGCCTGGGTCTTCCGCGCCGCCTTCAGTCGTCCAGAAGACGTCCTGCGGATCCTGGAGTGCGAGCGCCGCAGCGGCGCCCATCGTCCAAACGAACTCGCGTCGGGTCGGTGTCATGCCGCCGTTCCTCCCGCTAGCGATGACATGCGTTGCAGTCGAGCGTTTGTCCCTGCTCGCGGTGGCAATCCATGCAGAAATCCATGGTCACCTCCACCAGTGGCCGTCTCGGCGGACGCTCCGTTTCGGCGATCGCGCCGTGGCATGTCTGGCATTCCAGCTCGCCAAGCTCGACGTGACGGCGGTGCGTGTAGAACACATGTGGAGCCAGACTGAAGAGCTTGTTGAATTGCAGCGGGTCACCCTGAGCGATCAACTCGGTTACCCGCGCTGCTTCTTCCGACGTCCCCTGCGTCGTCGTGTGACACATGGAGCACGTTCGCGCATCCGGCAATCCAGCATGAGCGCCGCTGCGCACGTAAATGTGACAGAACACACAATCGAGACCGAGGTCTTCGGTGTGTTTGCGATGGTTGAACTCGACAGGCTGTGGTACCGCGCCGCGCCGCGCCACGAGCGGCACCACGACCGCCGCGAGCAACAGCACAGCGAGCCCGAGTGAAACCCTCCAGGTCACCCGCCCGGTTTGGCTCCCACTCCCGACCTGAATCCTCACGATGGACCCGCCGGAGAGCTCTCGGCCGGGCCGCTGCGGCCGCCGACCATGAGGCCGCCGAGCCCGACGAGGAACGCGAGCAGGCCCAGCGCCGCGGTCGCCTTAACCGCCCAGGGATACCAGGTCGGGAATTCCGCCATCCGGCCCAGGAGGTAAAGCAGCGCGGCGACCGTCAGCAGTACGACGCCGACGCTGAACACCCGAATCCACTTGAGCCGTTTGGCGAAGCGGGCGAGCGGGAAGGCGCACTCGGGACACACTTCACCGGACGGGTCGCGCCACACGAAGGACCACCGCTTGCCGGTGTCACTCGGAGCCGGCTCTTCTGGCGGTGCGGGCAGCACGGGCCTCACGAACTTACCGCAACCCGGGCACTTCACACCGCTCATAGCCGTACTGATGCGCTCACTGATCCGCATGTTCTCCCTCCAAGAGGCTAGGGCGCCGCCGGGCACGGTAGCCTAATGTTGTGGGATTCCGCCGGCCGTCGGAGAGTTCTCCTGAGCCGGACCATCACTCCACGGTGGCAGCACCTTCACGAGTACCCACAGGATGACGAAAGGCAGGAACAGCAGCGCCATCGTCGTCACCAGCCCCTCGATTCCGAGCAGCTCCACCTTGTAAACCGTCAGGCCTCGCAGGCTCTTCGAAAACAGCTGGCCTCCGATCACCACGTTCCACCGGATGCTGAAGATGCCGATCTGGATCAGCACCGCCGCCACGATGTAGATCAGTTGCCGCAGCTCCGGGGGCGTCTTGAGGATCCCTCCCTTCCTCAGGCCGGGCGACACCAGCGCCAGCGACACGAGGGGGACCAATGTGCCCATCACTACCTGCAGCACGATCAGGCTTATGAACAGGCGGCTCTCGATGAGCTGCCTGAGGATCTCGATCGACTCCTCCGACTCGTAGAGCCTGTGAATGAAATCAAGCGCCTCGAGCGAGAAGTCCACCACGAGGGCGTAAAACAGGAACTGCGCCAGCTTGTCGAGGCACTTCATGTCCACCTTGCGCCAGCGGAACATGGTCGTGACCACGTAGAGCACGAGCACCAGCGCAATCCCCGACACCATCGCGGAGAACAGGAACACCACCGGCATGAGCACGCTGCTCCACCAGGGATTCGCCTTCACGGAGCCGAAGATGAACCCCACATACCCGTGCAGCAGGAACGCCGAGGGGATCCCGATAATCGTGATCCAGCGACCAGCGCTGTCGTCGAACTTGAGCGCCTTTTCCGACAGGTCGGTCGAGCCGAGAGTCAGGACGTAGTACATCCACCGCTTCCAGCCGTCGGATGATTGGGCCCAAAGCACCATTTCCCTGCGGTAGTCGAACCAGATCTCCAGGAGCAGCACGACCGCCAGGTACCAGGCGTACACGAATCCGAACATCGCCATGGCAGACTGGCTGTTGGGCGTCATGAATATCTCGAACGACCGTTCGGGATGGCCCAGGTGGGCGAGCAACGGCAGCGGCGCCACGATGAGAAACGCCAGGGCGGTCAGCAGGGAAAGCCGGTAGGTCGGCTGAACCTCCTTCACGTTGAACACCCGCTCCAGCGAGGCCAGGATGAAGGCGCCGGCCACCAGTCCGGTGAGGTACGGGTATAGAACTACCAGCAGGCTCCACTGCAGCTCGAACTCGTTGGGGTAGATGTAGCCTTGCATAGCTACCTCACCTCCCCGTCGAGATTGCCATAGAAGACCCTGGGCCGGGTGTTGAGGTGCGCCTTGAGCACCTGAACGTCATTGAACCGCATGAAACGCGCGAGCGGTGTGGCGCGCTTCTCGACCTCGCCGAAGACCCGGGCCTGAGTGGGACACACCTCCACGCAGGCGGGTACCTTGCCCTTCACCAACCGGTGGTAGCAGAACGTGCACTTCCCGGCGACGTGTTTCTCGGGGTGCATGTAGCGCGCGCCGTAGGGGCAGGCCTGGATGCAGTAGCGGCATCCGATGCAGTAGTCCTCGTCCACCAGGACGACCCCGTCCTCTGTCCTGAACGTGGCCCCGACCGGACACACCTGCACGCAGGGGGCCGCTTCGCAGTGGTTGCACAGCTTCGGCACGAAGAAGGTGCGGCGAACCGTTCCCTCGTCCTGAATCGGGGGGAAACCGTCTATCCCGCCGTTGGGGCTGACCACCTCCACTTCGTCGTCTTCGCGGATCACGTAGCGCTCGATCCATGTATTGAAGAAGTGCTCCTCTTCGGGCACGTCGTTCTCCGTCTTGCAGGCCACCACGCAGCGCGCGCACCCGATGCACTTGGCGACGTCTATGCCCATCCCGTAGAGATGGTCCTCGGGATCGTACTCGCCACCCTCACCCTGTGCCGCGAGCTCGGGCACGCACACGGCGCCGAACCACAACACGGGGGTCGCGGCTCCGCACGCCCCCAAGAGGTCCTTGAGGAATTCCCGGCGGTCGACGCCGCCGTCCGGTGTCTCCGCCGTCATCGGGCCTCCGGGTGGTGCGGGTAGTGGCACTGCCAACACACGTACGGTTCTCCGTGGTCGCGCAGGTTTATCTGCGGCACGTCCGGGATGCCGGCGGCGTGGCAAGTGCCGCAAAAGGCCCGGTCCACCGGTTTGCTGGGCCGCACCTGTCGCGGCGTCAGTCGGTGTTGCTCAGACGCCTCGTGGCAGGTGGTGCAATCGAGGCCGGCGTGGTGCGAGACGATCTTCTGACTCGCGATCTGACCGTGGCAGGCGGCGCAGCTGGTTGGTGGGATGGGCGGCTCCGGCGCGTGCGGGTCATGGCACCCGATGCAGGGAACGCGCGCGTTGTGCGTCACCGTATCGATTTGAGGGAATCCGGTCGGTCGCGACGGGTTGTATGAGTGGCACAGGGGACAGAAGCCCCGCTCCCGCGGCGCGTCCGGCTTCACGTTCATCGGCCCCGCGACGTGCTCCGCCGCGGGCCCGTGGCAGACTTCGCAAGCCACGGTTCGGTGGTTCGATTCTGCCCTGGCGTCTGCGATCGATCGGTGACACATCGAGCACTCCTGGTGCCCTGCGTACTTCATCTCGTGCGCGGCGATCGAATCGATCGCCGCAGCCCGATAGTGCCCGATGTCGCCGAACGTCTCGGGCACCAGCAGCGACCTGGCTACGATGAGCCCGACGATTGCGACCGCAAAGACCGCGGCCAAGCGCGGTACCTGTTGTGGGACCCTCACTCTCCCCCCGGGAGTTTGGGTGAACGGCTCCGGACCGGCGCCTAATTGAATGCCGACTCGATGGGTCGCAGTAGTGTGGCACCGGAATCGTGAAGAATCTGTGAAGGTGGCTTCAGCGCGTCCCTTCATATTGGGGGCGCTCCCGGGCAGGTCATGCGGAACCAGGCGCCGCTCCAACGGTTAGATTCAGGTTGATGACACCACGCCAGAGGGCCGCCACCGTGGCGGTCGATACCGATGTGTGCCCATTCGCCGTAACCGTAAAGAACGGGGCGGTCACGCGAATCGAGCTCAACGCGAGCGGCTCGCGCCCCGCGGCCGACGAGTTCGAGCGTCGGGTGGTGAGAGAGCTAGAGGAATACGGTTCCGGCCGCCGCACGCAGTTCACGTTTCCCGTCGAGCCCGAGGGCACCGACTTCGATCGCCAGGTGTGGGAAGCGGTGGCGGCAATTCCTTATGGTGAGACAACCACCTACGGCGAGATCGCCCGCCGTCTCGGCAAGCCCGGCGCCGCGCGTGCCGTGGGCACGGCAAACGGCCGCAATCCGGTTCCGCCCGTGATCCCCTGCCACCGCGTGGTCGCAGCGGGCGGGGGACTTGGAGGATACGGCGGCGGACTTCCGCTCAAGCGGAAGCTGCTCGATCTGGAAACCCGCAAGCGCCCCCTGCGCGCCGTCGTGACGACACTGGCGCTGTGCGCGACGCTGCTCGTCGCGGCCGCGTGCGGCGAGCCGGAGCGAATCAACTTCCTGGAAGAGACGGGCCCCGGCGCGTTGGGCGCCGATTCGGTCGGGCCCACCGTCGAGTTTCTCTTTCCCGGACCGACCGACACCGTCTTCTCGGCGGGGACGCAGATCTTCGTGCGGATCCGCGTCCAGGACACTTCGGGAATCGGCTCGGTGGACGCCGTCGTGGGCGGGGCGACGGCCTTCATCTTCCCGCAGTTCCGCCCCACTGTCTCCCTGTTCGAGACCACCTATACGGTCTCCACGGCACCGCAGATGCGGGGCGGAACCATCACGTTCACGGTCGTGGCAGCTGATGAGTTCGGCAACACGACCAACGCAGTCCGCAGCTTCCTTCTCCAATGAGGCGGCGGGCGCATTGCACCTGACGGCGCTCGCGGTCCGCAACTTCCGGAACCTGGCGTCCCTCGACGTGGATCTTCCCCCGGAGGGGGTAGTGATCCTGGGCGAGAACGGTCACGGCAAGACGAACTTCCTCGAAGCCATCTACTACTTGGTGCTGTTCCGCTCGGCGCGCGGAGCCAAGGACCGGGAGTTGGTCCGATTCGGCGAGGCGGGGTTCTTCCTTGCCGGGTCGGGGGGCCAGCGCGTGACGGTCGGGTACGAGGTACAGGGGCGCCGCAAAAAGGTCACGGTAGACCGCGGCGAGGTGTCCAAGTTGTCCCAGGCCGTGGGAATCGTCACCGCCGTCGTCTTCTCTCCCGCCGACCGAGCCATCGTGGCGGGCGGCCCCGCGGGCCGCCGCCGCTATCTGGACGTGCTACTTTCGCTCAGCCAGCCGGGCTACCTGCCCAAGCTCAGCGCCATGCGCTCCGCACTCAGGCAGCGCAACGCGGCGCTGAAGCGCGGCCGCGTGGATGAGGCTCAGGCATTTGACGCGCCGTTCGCTGCAGCCGCAGCGCGCGTCGGGGCAGAGCGCCGCAGCTGGACCTCGGCATGGGCCGAGCGCTACGCCGAGCGCTGCCTCGCGCTGGGTGAGATCGGCGAACCCCGCCTCGCGTACCACCCCCTTCACCATCGCGAGTGCGACACCCCTGAGGAGTTCAGCCGCGAGCTCGGCCGCACGCTCGACAGGGACCTGAGACGTGGGATGACCACCACCGGGCCGCATCGCGACGACCTCCATCTAACCCTTGGCGGCAACGACCTCAGGACCTACGGCTCGGCCGGTCAGCAGCGCACGGCTGCCATCGCACTCAGGCTGCTCGAGGCCGAGACGATCGAGCGGGCGCGTGACGCCGCGCCGATAGCCCTCTACGACGACGTGTTCGCCGAGCTGGACGCGGGTCGCCAGGCCCGACTGCTTTCGCTGATCCAGGAAACGCTGCCCGGTCAGGCCGTCGTCACCGCCCCGCGCGAGTCGGAGGTGCCGGCCGCGATGCTGGACCGGCCGCGCTGGACTATGAACGGAGGGCGGCTTGGCTCGTAAGGGAAAGGGAACGACCCCGCTGGGAGAGGCGCTCGACGCCTACGTCAAGAAGAGCGGGCTCAAGCGCCGACTCGAGCAGGCGAGTGTGGTGCCCGAGTGGGACGAGCTCGTCGGACCGAAGATCTCGGAGGTGGCGACACCGCACCAGGTGGCGCCCGACGGAACCCTGTTCGTGAGCGTCAGCTCCGCGGCGTGGATGCAGGAGCTTCAGCTCATGTCGCCCGAGATCCTCCGCAAGCTGGGCAAGCGCGGCAAGAAGATACGGCGCATCGTGTGGCGCGCCGAGTGAGCCGCTCGCATCGGCTCCGGGCCGCCGACCGACCGGCGTAAATCGGTACCGCACAATCAGTTAGATACCACTGGCGGCATTGCTATTCCCCCTTGCGGGGGGTATATTGGGAGGACCTCAAATGGGGTCGCTTGCGGCCCCTTTCTTCGTTAAGGCACCCTGCGAAAACATGACACCACCACAAAAACAAGACCGCTACAGTTCCGACTCGATCCAGGTTCTCAAGGGACTGGAGGCGGTGCGGCGACGGCCCGGCATGTACATCGGCTCGACCGCCGGGCGCGGGCTGCATCATTTGGTTTACGAAGTCGTTGACAACGCGATCGACGAGGCGATGGCCGGTTACTGTGACAAGATCGACGTCACGCTGCACGCCGACAACTCGGTCACTGTCACCGACAACGGCCGCGGCATCCCGGTGGACCTGCACAAGACCGAAAAGAAGCCAGGCGTGGAAGTGGCCATGACGATGCTCCACGCCGGCGGCAAGTTCGATAAGAGCAGCTACAAGGTCTCGGGTGGCCTGCACGGCGTGGGCGTCTCCGTCGTGAACGCGCTCTCGGAGCGGCTCGACGTCTGGGTGTGGCGCGACGGCGGCGAGCACCACATGGCCTTCGAGCGCGGCAAGACGATTCAGAAGCTCGAGGCCGGCAAGCAGGTCAAGAAGACCGGGACACGGGTCACGTTCCGCCCCGACCCGGAGATCTTCACGGAGCTGGAGCTCGACCGCGGCACCATCGCCAACCGGCTGCGCGAGCTGGCGTTCCTCAACTCGGGAATCCGGCTTCAGCTCACCGACGAGCGCTCCGACGAGTCCGATACCGAGACGTTCCTCTACAAGAAGGGAATCGTGGAGTTCGTGCAGTTCCTGCGGGGCAACCGCAAGGCGCTGCACACGAAGGTGTTCCACAGCGCCACGGTGAAGGACGACGTGGAGATCGACATCGCGCTGCAGTGGGACGCCGGCTACCAGGGGAACGTCTTCACCTTCGTGAACAACATCAACACGCACGAAGGCGGCACGCATCTCACCGGCTTCAAGGCGGCGCTCACCCGCTGTGTCAACGAGGTCGCCAAGAACAAGGGGATGTTCAAGAAGGAGTCGGTCACGCTGAGCGGCGATGACGTACGCGAGGGCCTCACGGCGGTACTGCACTGCAAGGTCAAGGAGCCCCAGTTCGAGGGACAGACCAAGACCAAGCTGGGCAATTCCGAGGTGGAGGGCATCGTCAAGACGGTCGTGTACGAGCACCTCGGCAACTTCCTGATGGAGACGCCGGCGGCGGCCCGGGCGGTGATCGACAAGGCGCTCTCGGCCGCGCGCGCGCGTGAGGCGGCGCGCAAGGCTCGTGAGCTGGTGCGCAAGAAGAGCGCGCTCGAGGGCGGGGTGCTGCCGGGCAAACTGGCGGACTGCTCGCTCAGCGACCCGACGATGTGCGAGCTGTACATCGTCGAGGGCGACAGCGCCGGCGGCTCCGCCAAGCAGGGTCGTGACCGTTCGTTCCAGGCCATCCTGCCGCTACGTGGCAAGATCCTCAACGTGCAGAAGGCACGGGTGGACAAGATCCTCTCGAACGAGGAGATCCGCGCGATGGTCACGGCGATCGGTACCGGCGTGGGCGAGGACGATTTCAAGCTGGACGAAGCGCGTTACCACAAGATCATCATCATGACGGATGCAGACGTGGACGGCGCGCACATCCGCACGTTGCTACTCACGTTCTTCTACAAGCAGATGCGGCCGCTGATCGAAGCGGGCTACGTGTACATCGCTCAACCGCCGTTGTACCGGGTCGCGAAGGGCAAGGAGGAGTACTACGCCTACGACGACTCCGAGCGCGAGGAGTACACGAAGCGGCTCACGAACGGGGGCAAGGGGAACGTGATGCTGCAGCGCTACAAGGGTCTGGGCGAGATGAACCCCGACCAGCTGTGGCGCACGACGATGGATCCCAGCACGCGTACGGTGCTGCGGGTGGAGTTGGAGGACGCGGTGGACGCGGCCACGCTGTTCGAGACCCTGATGGGCGACGAGGTGGAGCCGCGCCGCAAGTTCATCGAGCAGCACGCCAAGTACGTGAAGAACCTGGACGTCTGAGCGCCGCCGCAATCTGGCGCTGTCAGGGGCCCCGGGAAGTCCTCCCGGGGCCTCGTGCATTCGGGGCTGATTGCCGGCGCAGGCTCAGCGAAGAACCCGGTGATACCGATCTAAATGACTGTGGTCACTGGACTTGGCAATCTTCGATATCGAGGAGTTGACGTATATCAACATTGCTATTATACTATTGGCCATGACCGCGAGAACACTGGTCCGATCCATCGATTCCGAGCTGCTCCACCGGGCCGCCGACATCATCAAGATGCTGGGGCACCCGGAGCGACTGAAGATCGTCGAGGTGCTCGAGAACAGTGAAGCCGCTGTCTCGGAGATTCAGGATGCGCTGGACCTGCCCCAGGCTATCGTCTCTCAGCACCTGGCAAAGATGCGCGGGGCAGGAATCGTCGCCGCTCGGCGCGACGGCAACCACGTCTACTACCGGATCGTAGAGCCCAAGGTGGAGCACATCCTCGGCTGCATCCGCACCTGCGACGCGTAACCCAGTAAGCGAGGCTCCACCTCCGGCCTCGCCACCGCCCGCCTCAGAGAACCACCCTACTCCCGCGTCAGCCGGTACACCAGCAGCGCCGCCCGCTTCGCCATGACCGGTACGGTGTTGAGGTTCAGCGTCTCGTGCATCGTGTGCGAGCCCTCGCCCTCGGGGCCGAGCCCAGCCAGCGAGCCCTCGCGCACGTGCGCCGCCACGAAGGAGATGTCGGCCGCACCGCGCCGACCCGGATCGAACTCCCCCACCGGCCCATAGCCGAGATCGCGGCTCAGGCGATCCAGTTCGGCCAGAACTGCGCGGTTTCCATCGGTCGGCGGCATCGACGGATAGGAGTCACGGAAGCGGATCGTGGCCGACGTGTGCGGCAGGCTCCGCTCCACGATCTCGCGCATCCGCCCCTTTGCGCGCTCCGTCTGCTCTGGTGAGATGGTGCGAAGGTCGCCCGCCACTACCGTCCGCTCCGCAATCACGTTGGTCTTCCCGAACGCGGTGCCCCGGTTCTCGGGCGCATCGTACTCCACCGCCGTGCCACCCAGGATGATGCCCGGGTTGAAGGTGAGGTACTGTTCGCCCCGGAGCTCCTCATGGAACGCGGTCAGGATGCGCGCGGCCTCATAGATGGACCCGCTGCCCAGGTTCTCCCGGAAGATGACCGAAGAGTGCGCGCGCGTGCCCGTCACTTCGAGCGTCCAGCCAGTGAAGCCGCGCCTGGCTACCGTCGCCATCTGCAAGCCTCCCGCATTGCCCTCGAAACCGAGCGCTACTTCGCTGCGGCTCCCCGCTGCGATCAGGTCGCGCCGGTCGATCTCGAGCGGGTCGCCGGTGTGCTCCTCGTCGCCGGTGAACGCCACGATGACGTTGGCGCTCTCCAGCGCCCCGACGGCATGCAACGCCTGGAGCGCCATCAGGATGACGACGTTTCCGCCCTTCATGTCGGCCACGCCGGGGCCCTTGGCGAGAGAGTCGCTGCGCTCGTAGTGCTGGAACGGACTGTCCTTCTCGAACACGGTGTCGAGGTGGCCTATGAGCAGTACCGTCTTGCCGCTCCCGCCCCGGGTCTCGGCGAACAGGTGGCCCGACCGGTTCACCGCGTCCATCGGAATCCACGTCGTTTCCATCCCCAGCGCTTCGAGCTGAGCCGCGTAGAGCCGGCCGACTTCGGCAACACCCTCCAGGTTCATCGTACCCGAGTTGATGTTGACCGAGCGTTCGAGCAACGCGAACGCCGCTTCGGTGTTTGCTTCGATGTGCGCTACGATCTCCTGTTCGACCGGTGAGAGCTGGGCGTACGCTTCACGCGCGGCGGGCAGGACGAGTAGGGCGATGAGGGCAGTAGCGGTTCTGGTCACGATGGCCTCTGTTCCCGGTGTCTCGTTACGAGGAGCATGGCTGGGTTGAGGGCGGCGACGCAAGTGTGACAGTTGAGCGATGTTGGGGGAGCCTCTAGAGCGCGCGCGCCCGATCTCAGGCTCCTCTTCAATCCCCCCTCCCGGTCCTCCCCTCCCCCCACGTACACTACGTCCATGCAATACCGCTCACTCGCCTCCCTCAACCGCGCGGTCGTGTCCTGCCGCGCCTGCCCGCGCCTCGTGGAGTACCGCGAAAGAGTTGGGCGGGCGAAGAAGCGCGCGTTTCGCGACTGCGACTACTGGGCGCGGCCCGTGCCTGGATTCGGCGACCCGAACGCGCGGCTCCTGATTATCGGGCTCGCACCGGCGGCACACGGCGCCAACCGCACCGGTCGCATGTTCACGGGCGACTACCGCAACAACTGGCTGTACGAGGCGCTGCACCACTTCGGCTTTGCCAATCAGGGAACGGCCACCGCTCGCGACGACAGCCTCGAGCTCACCGACTGCTACATCACTGCGGCGGCCCGGTGCGCACCGCCGCAGAACAAGCCGACCCGCGAGGAGTTGGAGGCATGCCTCCCCTTCCTCGCGGCCGACATTCGATTACATGGGCGAGTCGGCGTAACGTTGGTGCTCGGACACGTGGCACATCGTCGCTGGCTGGAGGCCGCGGGTTGGTGGGACCGGCTCACGCCTGGCGAGCGGCCCAAGTTCGCGCATGGCGCGGTGGACTCCCTGCCGGACGGAACGACTCTGATGTGCTCCTACCACCCGAGCCTTCAGAACACGAACACCGGCCGGCTCACGCGGCCGATGTGGAACGCGGTGTTCAGAAAGGCCCGCGCGCTGGTGGACAGACTCCCGTAGCGACCCTACCCCATCAGGAACCCAAGTGACGCGCCCGGAGCTACCTCGAACGGCTCCGCTCCCCGCAGGAAGACCTTGGCGGGCTTCTCGCCGATCAACTGAAGCTCCCCGTTCTCCAGCCGCAGGATGCAGCCCTCGGGCAGACCCACCACATGGATGCCAGGGTTTGCTTCGGCGAACTCAGCGATTCGATCGGCGCGCGTCTCCCCACCGTGGTTCGGGAGCTGCGCCTCGGTGAAGTGCGGGTTGAGCTGAAACGGGATCAGGCCGAACGACGTGAAGCTCGGTGGCTCCACGATCGGCATGTCGTTGGTCGTCCGGATCGAGCGGCACGCGACGTTGGAACCGGCGCTCCAGCCCATGTACGGAACGCCTTCCAGGGCGCGGGCGCGGATGGCCTCTAGCAGGCCGGTCTCGTACAGCTGCAGCAACAGATGGAACGTGTTACCGCCGCCCACGGCAATGGCCTCCGCATCCCCCACCGCGGCGACGGGATCATCCACCTCATGCACCGAGCGCAAGCCGTAGCCCAGCTCGGCGAAGCGTTTCCTCACAGCAGCCGTGTAGTCGTCGAAGCTGACCGTCACACCCGCGAACGGCACGAACGTCACTTCGGACACGTCCCCGAGGAACGCTCTGATCGTGTCCGCCGGGTCTTCGAGATAACCACGGCCGGGGTTCGTCGAGTTGCTCAGCAGCAGTAATCTCAGGTGTGGCATCGCATCTTCCTCGTTGCAGTTGAGCAGGGACCGCCCGACAGGGCCGGCTACTGTGCCACCAGCACGATCAACGTCGCAAACAGCACGGCCGCAGTGATGGACGCCATGGCCGTCGACCAGGGCGTGCCGTCGTTCCCACTGTCCGAGGTCTCCCGCACTCGAATCGAGTCGACATCGGCCCTAGCAAACCGCAAGCGGCACGCCGCGCAGTCCGGGGGATCGTTGAATGGCACCCCGGATACCGAGTCCGCGGTCGTCCGGACGCCGTGCAACTCGTACGCGCCGTCCCCGACCCAGACCATCACGCGCGTCCACTCGGTATCGGGTTCGGCCGCTTCCGGGGCGGGGGCGCCGCCCGCGCTACACGCCGCGATCCCGAGCAGCGCGACCACGCACCACCGAGCACGCCCGCTAGGCAACGGCACAGCAGTCCTGCGGCTCACGGAACGACTCGGCCTGAAGCGAGGCACGGATCTCCGCGCGAGCGTCGGACGAGCCTACGGCGGCCACCACGTACGCGTCTCGATAATCACCGATGGCTGACGGGTGCACGACCGGAGCACCGTGTATCGTCTGGCCGATCTTGCGCCTGTCGAGGTCCACGAACGCAGCGATGGTCTGGCCCTCTCCCTGGAGCGCGCGCGCAAAGAACTTGCCGACCGGCCCCGCGCCCCAGACGACCACGGGCCGCCCGGCAATCCGGCGCCCGATGAATCGAGCCTTGCACCTTCGAAACGCGTCCTCCCTGTAGCGGGCGTCCGTCCTCGAGAGCCGATCGGGGCGCTCGCGCCACTCCAGCAGCACGTCGGGGACCTTGCCGAAGCGATGGCCCGCCTCCCACAGTCTCAGAATCAGATCGTAGTCCTCCGGCCATCCCACGTCCCGATAGCCGCCGATCTGCTCGAACGCCTCGCGTCTCATCATCAGGCTCGGATGCGGGATGGGACACTCCACAAAGAGATCACGCTCCATCTCATCGGGGCTCACCACGCTGTTGATCCACTCCTCATAGCGCCGCGCTCCATCGCGAACCGCCTCGCGCGGCACGTAGCGGATGCCGCTGCCACACGCCACGAGATCGGGGTTCTCATCGAGGAGTGCGATCTGCCGCTCGAACCGGCTCGGATCGGCGATGTCGTCCGCGTCCATGCGAGCCAGCACTTCTCCCCTCGCGCGCTCAGCGGCCGAGTTGAGCGCGGCCACGATCCCGCGGGGCGGCGTCCGAATCGTCTCGATCCGCGCATCGCGCCTGGTCCATTCTGCGAGTACCGCCCCAGTCCCGTCGCGGGATCCGTCGTCGACCGCGATGATCTGGATGGCTGCGAACGTCTGCTCCGCGAGGGAGCCGAGCGACTCGTCCAGCGTGGCGGCGGCGTCGCGGCACGGAAGCAGAACCGATATGCGGGGTGCGGAGGTCACGGCAGGGCCAGCCGCTCCTCCACGCACTGCACATGAGCCCAGAAGCGATGCGGCGGAGAGTGCTCCCCGACATCGAACGTGAGCGGGTGCCTGCCGATCACGGGGAGTCTCTCACCGCAGAATGCGCAGCGCGCCTTCGCTGGTATGCGCCCGTGGTCCCTCGGATCATCTGGCTCGACGGAGAGTTCGCGCGCGGCCGAGAAGCACTCTTCGTGCGCCCAAGCGATCACGGGCTCGCCGTCTGGTGGCGGAGTGATCGAGAGTCTGAGTGACGCGGGTCCATCGGCCGCCCCGCAGCCCAGAAAGCAACAGGCCATCGCTCGCCTTCTCCTAGCGCGTTCAATCCAACCTACCTGCCCGAGCGCGGAGTCCGCCATTCGGACCCGAACGCCAAAAGGGGCCGCCAAATCCTGGCGGCCCCCGTTCGATCTGCCGACTAGCTCAGTTCCAAGAAGGCCAGGAGCATCAATGTCAGCGTGACCGTTCCCTTGAGGCTCATGAAGATCACTGTACCCCACACGATCTTCTTCGAAGCCCCCTTGAGGTTTGCCCGTTTCATCATGCCACCTCCGCTCCGGCCACCGCCGCGCGGCCCTTCGGAATAGGAATCAGCTTCGGCACCTGACGCTTGTACTCCGCGTATCGCGCACCGTGGAAGTCCACCAGGTTGCGCTCCTCGAAGTAGAGGCCGATGAGGATGTAAGTAGTCATGCCGCCGGCGAGGAGCACGTGCCCCACGGTCATGGTCGGCGCGGCCCACATGCCGAGAAGGATGCCGAGCTGCAGCGGGTGCCGCACGAGCTTGTACAGGAACGGCGTCACGAACTTGGGCGGGGTCACCTCACGTCCGCGCAGGTGGGCGAACACCTGCTGCAGGCCGAACAGCTCGAAGTGGTTGATAAGGAACGTGGATATGTAGGCGATGCCCCATCCGGTGGCGAACACCGCCCAGAGAGCGACGGCGGCCGCGCCTTCGACGCTCCACAGGACCTGCGGGAGGGGGCGCCACTGCCACATCAGCGCGCTCAGGACGATGCTCGCGAACAGCACGAACACGGCGCGCTCGATCGCCTTGGGCACGACGTGCGTCCAGCGGCGCTTGAACGTGGGCCGCGCCATCACGCTGTGTTGGATGCCGAACAGAGCAATGAGGCCCAGGTTGACGGCCAGCGCCTCGCCCAAGGGCGCCGCGGCACCCGAGTCGACCGTCTTGGGGACGAACAGGTTGCCAGCGAACAGGATGAAGTAGTTGAAGCTGGCGAAGAACGCCGCGTAGCTGGCCGCCCCGAAGGCGAAGCCCGCCCAGCGGCCGGCGCGGGTGGTGGTGGAATTGGCCATCTGTTTCTCCCCCCGGTGAATCGGATCGACTTCGAGACTCAGCCGGCCGAACGCCGGCGTTCACAGTGGTATGCGGAAAGGGGAGGCGGAACCGGACAATTCCGGGCAGGCAGGCGACGCAGAGAACCCGCAACTCCGCTGTTCACAAGCTGTTGCAGCCTTCCTGACGCAGCGCAAAAAGGGGGATCCGAATAGTCCTCATCTGTATTTCACGTCAATCTTAAGAAAGCCCGACCACATTGGCGTGAATTGCGCCCACAGGAGGCGAGGACAGCCTCCACCACCCAAGGGGGGCACGTGAAGAGAAAGCATCGTCAAACGATCGGCCTCATGCTGGCCGGAGCCCTGATCGTCGGGGTTGCTGCCTGCAGCGATGGGGGCCCCGAGCACTTCGTCGATGAGAACTGGAGCACTGCCGACATAGTCGCCGGCGGAAAGCTCTACGACAAGTGGTGGCCGATGACCGCGGCCGCGGAGCCTACGACGGACTTCGACCCGATCTGGGCATCTCAATCCACGAACACCCGAAGTGGTGGCGATACCTGGCGGTGCAAGGAATGCCACGGGTGGGATTACATTGGCAACCTCGGGCGGTACTCGTCCGGCAGCCACTTCACAGGATTCGCCGGAGTCTGGACGGCACGAACCGACGAGAGAGCCGTCATCTTCGAAGCGATCAAGGGCGAGGGAGCAGACCACGACATGGCGGGTGTGCTCACCGATACCGACATCTTGAACCTCACCAAGTTCATCGTGGATGGTCTCGTCGACATGGGCCTGTACATCAACACGAGTACGGGTGCGGCGACCGGGAACGCCACCGCAGGTCAAACGCTGTACGACGCCAATTGTCGTTCCTGCCATGGTGCCGACGGACAGGATATCGATTTCGATGGCGATCCGGGCGTTCAGGGTGTGGGGTGGCTTGCAAATGACAACCCACAGGAGACGCTGCACAAGATCCGGTGGGGTCACCCTGGAAGCGCCATGCCCAGCCAGGTCGGCAGCGGGCGAACCGACCAGCAGACGGGAGACATCCTGGCGTACGCGCAGACGCTGCCGTAGCCCATAGGGAGATCCGCGCCGCGATGGCGCGACCAGGACAATCCTGAGGACCCGAGGACCCCCTTCGTGAGCGCTTCCGAAGGGGGTTCTGCTGGATCAGCGAGTGGGGTGAGCGTCAGAAAGGCGAGCACCCGAGGCAGTCAGGGTCCGACAGGGCGTGTCGCCGAGTGTCTTGAGCCGAATTACCTGGCCCGCAATGTGGTGTCAATCGGGAGGATTTCGTCGACCTTCCAACCGTACATTTGATATACGGTTCCGCCCCGGGCATGGCGCACCCAGTAGCCGGCCGCCGCGGAGTCGAACACGAGAGCGGCCAGCCTGTTGCCGTCCGCGCCGAGCACGGTGAGCCGGGCGTCCGGCTGCGAGAAGTCGGCCGAGTCGGCCTCCGCGGGAGTCGCAAACGCTCTGCCCTGGGCCTCCACGTTGCGGTAGAGCCGCAGGAGATCCTCGACCGCCGCGTTGTCGGCAGCTGCGCCGTCGAGCGTCCAACCCTCCCCGTCGCGAGCCAGGGCATAGCTCGCGCTGCCGCGCTCTACCTCGACCCGGGCAATGTCACCCGGCATCAGCCGCACAATGCCCTTGTCGCGCCAATCCGTGACGGAGCGGTCCAGCTGCAAAGCGATGCCGCCCTTGAGCAGGTAGACCCGGTCGTCCCCCTCCGGGCGTACGTAGACGCTCTGGAACGGACGCCCCTGGTTGCCTATGAGCAGGTCCACGTCGGTTTGGTCACCGCGCACGATGCGTAGTCGTCCGGCGCTCGCCGCGTCGACGCCCATCCTCTCGTGGGACGAACCGGAGCGCGCCACGAGGCCGGCGCCGGCGGGCTCGGCCATCGCCTGGAACAGGCCCTCGACCGCACTTGCCGATGCGGGGTATCCGTTCACCGTCCATTCGCCCTCGGGCGACCGCGCCAGTCGAACGGTGTCATCGGTACGGGCGAGCACGAACGTGTCTACCTCGGCCGCGGTGAGCGACGGCAGCACTTCGAGCTCCTCTATCTCGTCACTGCGGCCGCCGATCATCTCGGAGAGTCCCCAAAGGAAGACGGCGACTACGAGCGCCAATGCAATGCGCCGGACCTGCTTCGCCGTCATGCCGCCGCCGGAGTGTAGGATTGCCGGCTGCGCCGGCGTCTGCGCCACATGTGCGCTGCCGCGAACAGGATCAGCAGGAGTGGCACGCCCACGAGGTTCACGTACTTCACGAAGTCGCGAGCCGCTTCGCTCTCGAACACGAGCGGCGGAGGGCGGCGATCCTTGGAGCGGATCTGGATCAGGGCATCTTCCTGCGCCAGCCAGTCCACTGCGTTGAGAGCGAATGTGATCCCGGCCGGCGCATTCTGTGCGTAGCGGTCGGCGGCAAAGTCCCCGTTCCCGACCACGACGAGGCGTCCACGCGGCCCCACTACCGAATCGGCCGCGAGCGGGTTCACCAGCACGGCGAGTACCCGCACGGCGAGCGAGTCCTGCGGCCATCCCCGCTGCGGGTCCACCATCGCCTGACCCACCTCGCGACCAGCGGACCGGCTCGTCGTGAACAGCGGAGTCACGGTGCCGGGAGCGGCTCCGGTTGTGTCTACGCTGCTCGCCCACGGCAGCAGCATCGCGTCCATCTCATAGTTGATCGGGGCGGCCCGAGTGGAGAGGCCTCGTATCCAGAACGGGTACGACATCATCACGCGCCCCACGGCAGAGGGCATCGCCACATTTTCATTGGAGGCGAGGTCGAACACGATGTCGCCGTTGATCGCGACGCCGTAGGAGCGCATCACCTGGTTCCAGCCCACCGGGCGCGCCATGGCCATGAATCCCTGCGGCTGCAGCGCCATTCCGCTGGCCATCGCGAGCGCGCCGCCACCTCGCTCGAGGAACCGCTCGAACCTCGCCACCTGAGGAGTGTCGAGGATTACGGGCGCGACGCCAGCCAGGACCACAACGCTGATGTCGTCAGCGATGGGGACGCTGTCGGTCGCGGTGATGGCGCGAACCTCGTAGTTGGCTTCGAGCTCGCGGCGCAGGATGTTGTAGGTGTTGCCTCCGCCGGCGTCGGCCCCCGACTCGAGAATCCCGACCACTGCCCGGCCCGCACTGGTCAGCGAGCGGATGCCCGTCACCAGACGGTACTCGAGATCGTCGGTGCGCTGCACGAGCGGAATGGTCTCCACCCCGTCGGCGTACTGCACGGCGATCCCCATGTAGCCTTCCTGAACCTGAAGCTCCGCCTCGCCCACAACGTTGAACCGGATGGGCGGGATGCCCAGAGAGCGGGTTTCCACCATGACCTCCGGATCCTCGGCCGGATCCAGCTCCACCACGCGGACGGCACCACTGCCGGCCCTGCGCATGTCACCGAGCAGGTCGGTGATGTCGCGCTTCACGACCGTTATCTCGGGCGGGAGGGTGCGCGACACGAAGAACTTGATCGTGACGATGTCGTCGAGCCCACCGAGGATTTGTCTGGTGGCTGGCGACAGCGTGTACGCCTTCCCCGGCGTGAGATCGATCCGCCCGCCGATGTGCTGCCCGAACATGTTCACGACGATCAACGTGGCCGCCACGAGCGCGGTGCCCACGCGCAGCCGCCGCCGCGCCGCGCCCGCGGGCGAGAGCTTGCGACCCATCACCGCGAGATATGCGAGCGCTATGAACAAGCCGGCCAGGGTGGCGAAGTACACGACGTCACGCAGGTCCATCAAGCCCCGAGCGATGCTCTCGAAGTGCGGCAGCACGGAGAGCCGCGCCACGAAGCTCGCCAGCGTCGTCGGCAGCCCCGTGAGCAGCGGACTCGCTCCCGCCAGGATCAGCAGGAACATCACGGTGACGCCCACGATGAACGCCGTGATCTGGTTCTTCGTGATGCTCGACGCCCACACGCCCACCGCAGTGAGGCCGGCGGCCAGCAGGCCCGCACCCGCATACTGAGCGAATATCACGCCCGCTTGCAGGTCGGCGCCGAACGAGAGGCCCAGCGGTATGACGAGCGTCAGCGCCAGCGCCAGCAGGATGAAGCTCAGCGCCCCGAGGTACTTGCCCAGCACCAGCTCGAGCTCCGTCACCGGCTGCGCCAGCACCACCTCCAGCGTTCCGCTGCGCGAGTCTTCGGCCAGGGTCCGCATCGTCACCGCAGGCACGAAGAACAGCAGAATCCAGGGCAGCAGATCGAGCATGGGACGCATAGTGGCCATGCCCATCAGATACGCCGACCTGAAGTAGAGGAAGTTGTTGACCCCGAGGAACACGACCAGCAGGACGTACCCGGTCGGGTGGTCGAGCAGCGAGCCGAGGTCTCGCTGAGCGAGCGTCCACACCCTCTTCAGCGCCCTCATGAGGCATCGCTCCCGCCGGTCAGCTCGCGGAACAGAGCTTCCAGGCTGCGCTTCTCCTGGTGCAGCTCGTAGAGGATCCAACCACGCTCCCTGGCCAGCGCGAACACGTCGGGCCTGAGATCGCGCCCCCCCTTCGCCGTGACGGAAACCGCAATGCGGCTTCCGGGGCGAGGCTGTGGGTCCTCGACGCCGAGTACGCCCTCGAGCCCCTTGAGCGCTTCCACTATGCCGTCACCTTCGGCCTCGACCGCCACCTGAACCGTGCCCTCAGCATCCGCCGCGAGCGATTCGACCGGCCCGTCAGCGGCGAGGCGGCCCTGGTGGATCACGAGCAACCGGGAGCACGTGTGCTGCACCTCGGAGAGGACGTGGGTCGAGAGCACCACGGTCCGCTCGCGCCCCAGCTCACTGATCAGGCGGCGGATTTCCACTCGCTGGTTGGGATCGAGACCTTCCGTCGGCTCGTCCAGCACCAGGAGATCGGGCCGGTGCAGAATGGCCTGCGCGAGCCCCACCCGCTGGCGGTAGCCCTTGGACAGCTCCCCAATCGGCCGGTAGTAGACGTCGGCAATCCCGGTTCGGGATACGGCCTCGTCCATCCCGGAGCGCCGCGCCGCATCCCCCAGCTCTCTCAGCCGGGCCACGAACTCGAGGTACTCTGCGACCAACATCTCCTCGTACAGCGGGTTGTTCTCGGGCAGGTAGCCGATCCGGCGTTTGGCCTCGCGTCCTGCTTCTGCGAGCGGAGCTCCCTCGAAGCGGATCTCCCCCTCGTCGGGCTCGTAGAACTGAGTTATCAGGCGCATCGTGGTGGACTTCCCAGCCCCGTTGGGCCCCAGGAAGCCCACTACCTCGCCCCGATCAACGCTGAAGCTGGCGCCCTCGACGGCTGTGACGCCCTCGAAGCGCTTGGTGACGTTGTTGAGAGTGAGCAGCGGCATTCGGTCCGAATCGTGGGGTGAACTTGCCCGGGACGGCCGCCGCCCCGGGTCGGGCAGCATTCTAAGCAGGACCGGGGGGCTGTTCAAGCGCCCCCCCGCTTGCGCCCCGGCCCGACTCCCCTACTTTACTATACAAAGTCCTTTACCCTAAGCGTGTCCCGGGGGGAGACGTGGTCATTCCAACGCAAGACGACCAGGATCAGGCCAAGGAGACGCTGGCCTTCATCCGACGCACCATGGAGTCGGCGTCCAGCTTCACCGCCGTCTCCGGATGGGGACTGATCGCCGTCGGGGCCGTCGGACTGCTCGCGGCCTGGATCGCGTGGAGCCGGGATCTCGGGGCCGACCTCTGGATCTGGATTCCCGCGGCGCTCGTTTGTGTGCCCATCGCCACCGCGTTCAACGCAGCCAAGGCGAAGCGGCTGGAGGTGCCGATCTGGTCGGGCGCGATTCGCAAGCTCGCCTGGGTGATGGCCCCGGCGCTGGCGGCCGGCGGGCTGCTCACGTTCGCACTCGATCAGCAAGGCGCGGCCGCGCTGCTCCCGGGCATGTGGCTGACTCTGTACGGCGCGGGGGTAACGGCGGGCGGGACTTTCTCGGTGCGGGCGATCCGCTGGATGGGAGGGATGTTCCTCATTCTGGGCGCGATAGCCCTGTTCCGACCCGAGTACGGCCTGCACCTGCTTGCCGCAGGTTTCGGCGGCCTGCACGTGGCCGTAGGCCTCGACCTCGTTCTGCGGCATGGTGGTTAGCTCTCCAACGGAGTCGCTGGACCGGCTGGTTCACGAGAGGATCCGGCTCGGCATCGTCTCGGCGCTCGCCGCCGAGGAGGCGATGAGCTTTGCCGATCTCAAGAAGGTCCTCCGCACGAGCGACGGGAACCTGAGCGTACACGCCCGCAAGCTGGAGGAAGCCGGCTACATCAAGGTGCAGAAGGGTTTCGAGGACAGGAAACCCAAGACGGAGTACCGCCTCACGACCAAGGGGCGGCGAGCTCTGGAGCACTATCTCAAGCAGATGGAAGCGATACTCAGCGAAGCGCGAGACGCGTTGGAGCGATCATGAGCGGCATGCACGTCGGGATCATAATGGACGGCAACGGGCGCTGGGCGCGCTCGCAGGGGAGGCCTCGCTGGCGGGGCCACCTGGCCGGGGTGGACAGCGTGCGCGATGTGGTGCGCGGGGCACCCGACCTGGGTGTTTCCACTCTCACGATGTACGCCTTCTCGAGCGACAACTGGAAGCGCCCCAGGGGAGAAGTGAGCCGCCTGTTCTGGCTGCTGCGCGAGTTCTGCCAGCGCGAGCGCGCGGAGCTGATCGAGAACGGCGTGCGGGTCACGCAGGTCGGGCGCCGCGACCGGATTCCCCCGTCAGCCCTCGCCGAGCTGGACGAGACCGAGCGGGCCACGGCACCTGGCAAGCGACTTCATCTCAGGCTGGCGATCGACTACTCCGCGCGCTGGGCCATCGGGGCGGCCGCACAGGAGATCGCCCGGCTCGTCGCGAGCGGCGGCCTCAGGCCCGAGGCGATTACGCCGGAGACCCTGCACAGCCAGATGAGTAACGGCGTGCCGGAGCTCGACCTAATCGTTCGCACGGCCGGGGAGCAGCGGCTCTCGGACTTCATGCTGTGGGAAGCGGCGTACGCCGAGTTGTACTTCACACCGGTGCTGTGGCCCGACTTCCGCCGGGAGGATCTGGCCCTGGCACTCTCCGAGTTCAGCCGCCGCGAGCGGCGCTTCGGGGGAGTCGAAACGGGCGCCCAGAAGCTGGCCGCAGGATAGCCGCGGAGAGCCCATTGTGAGTGGTTGCTCGCCTACGCTGGCGGTTCCCGGGAACTCTGACAAGAAAAATCGGGTATTGTTTGGAGGTATGACCGCGAAGCATCGACTCTCGGTTTGCGCGCTCGGCGCGCTGGCAGGCCTGGCCCTGTGTACGTCCGCCCGGGCCCAGGCGCACGTCGTGCAAGCGAGCTTCACTCAGGCCGGCTCGCCGCTGACGCCGACCGTCAGCCGAATGGCCGATTTCGACGCCGCGCCTCGATCTCTGGGTACCTGGGTCGAGCTCCACGTAGGGAGACTCACGTTGGCGCAGCCGCCCAACATCCTGGGGAGAATGTCCGTGGGCACGGAACGCCCAGAAGTGGGCTACTCGCCCCTGCGAGCCTCGCTCGCCTCCGACCTCAGGCCGCCTTCACTTCCCGCACCCGCGGTGGAGCCGATGGCGGCCATCAACGGGGTCCGGCAGCTCCCGCTCTCGGTGGGTACGGTCAGCGCCCTCGGGCACTTCAGCGATCGACGTACCCTCGAGCACGCGCTCGGTGCGCGCGGCCAAGGCCGCCTGTACCGCATCGGGGTGAAGCTCGACTTCTAACGGCAGCATCGACCCCCGTCCTGGTCCGGGTCGCATCCAGTACGCCGGATCACAGCGATCGCACCACCCACCCCTGCTATCTTTGGCGGCGATGACTACCAATAGACTGCTGAAGAGAGCGGCTGGCGCCGGCCTGCTTGGCCTCGCACTCATGGCTATGGTTGCCGCGTCCGAGCGAGAAGCCGGGCCGCGCGACATCACCGTAGGCTGGACGCCCACCCCGCCCGTCCAGGGTTCACCAGTGCGCCTGCTCGTCCGACCAGACAGCGGTGCCGAGGAGCCCAGCGCCGTCCACGGCGCGCTGGCCGGTCAGGAACTCCACTTCGAGCAAACGCCGGGAGGCTGGCACGCGCTGGCCGGAATCCCCGTGAACACCGAGGGGAGCATCCCGCTCACTCTCACCACCGAGTACGCCGGCGGCGAGGCCGACCATCGTTTCCAGCGGATCCCCGTCTTGAGCGGTGAGTTCAAGGTGGAGAAGCTCAGCGTGAACCGCCGCTTCACAGACCAGCCCGACTCCGCGCTCCGGGTACGCATCGCCCGCGAACGGGAGGCCGCTCGCGCGGTGCACGCCGAGTCACACGCAACGCCGCGCCTCTGGTACGGCGCGTTCAGCCGGCCCCTCCCGGGGCGGGTGACGAGTCGGTTCGGAACCGGCCGCGAGTTCAACGGACAGCTTCAGAGTAGGCACCTGGGGGTGGACCTGGACGGCGATCGCGGCGACCCCGTGCTCGCTGCCAATCGCGGCGTGGTGAAGCTGGTCGGGCACTTCTACTACAGCGGTCGCGTCGTCTACCTGGACCATGGCCGCGGACTGGTGACTGCGTATCTCCACCTGAGTGAGATCGACGTGGCAGCCGGCGACACGCTGGAGCGCGGCGGCCTCGTGGGGAGGGTCGGCGCGACGGGCCGCGTCACCGGCCCGCATCTCCATTGGATGGTACGCTACGGACGCGTAAGCCTGGACGGTCTCCGCTTGCTGGATCTCGATCTGTCAGGCTTCTACGCGCTGGAGTACGTGACGGACACCGCGGCGGCAGTGGCTTCAGACGGAAGCTGACCGGGCCGGATGACGTCCGGCGCAAGAATCGGATTGAGGCGGGCTCCGGACCGTGGCAACTTGCGCACCGTCCAAACCGAGCGAGTTTCCCAATGATGGCCACGCGCGACGCCGACAGAATCCGACACGCGATCGAGTTCCTCGACCAGCATGCTCAGCGCCAGCCCTCTCTCGACGAGGTGGCGCGGGAAGTGGGCCTCTCCCCATATCACTTCCAGCGGCTGTTCAAGCGCTGGGCCGGCGTCAGCCCCAAGCGTTTCCTCCAGTTCCTGACCGTGGCGCGCGCCAAGGAGGCGCTGCGTGAGGGAAAGAGCGCCCTCGAGGCATCCTACGACAGCGGGCTTTCGGGTCCCGGACGGCTGCACGACCTCTTCATAGCGGCCGAGGCGGTCACGCCCGGCGAGTACAAAGACGAGGGGGCGGGCGTGGACATCCGCTATGGGTTTCACCCAACGCCGTTCGGCGATTGCCTGCTCGCGCTCACGGACCGCGGAATCTGCGGGCTCGCCTTCGCAGCGGACGACGCCGAGCGTCAGATAGTGCTCGACGAGCTGCGGCAGAGGTGGGGCGCGGCGGCGATCAATAGAGATCAGGCTGCGACAGCGGAGACGGCGGGCCAACTGTTCGAACGCCCACGCGGAGCGCCGATCACCCTCGCCCTCAAGGGCACGAACTTCCAGATCAAGGTGTGGGAGGCTCTGCTTCGGATTCCGCCCGGCACCGTCGTGTCCTACGGGGACATCGCCCGGGCGATCGGCCACCCCGACTCCTACCGCGCGGTCGGGACCGCAGTGGGCCGCAACCCGATCGCCTACATCATTCCCTGCCACCGCGTCATCCAGAGCTCGGGTGCGTTCGGCAACTACCGCTGGGGTGCTGCGCGCAAGCGAGCCATGTTGGGATGGGAAGCTGCAGCGCGCGGGGTTGTCGAGGATGACTCTCTGACGCCGGCGGGCACCGCGCGCTGAGCGCCTGCCGGGCTACCGCTCGGCGGCCACCACCGGGTTCGCGAGCACCCCGACTCCCGGGATCTCTACCTCGACCACGTCGCCGGCCTCCAGCGGGCCGACGCCCGCGGGTGTGCCGGTCGCCACGAGGTCGCCGGGCTCGAGGGTCATCACTGCTGAGATGTACGCCAGAAGCCGGGGTATGCCGAACGCCATGTCGGCGGCGCGACCGCTTTGACGTTGGGCGCCGTTCACGCGGCACAGTACCTCCAGTTCTTCCACCAACTCGCCGAGCGGCACGACCCGCGGCCCTACCGGACAGAACGTGTCGAAGCCCTTGGCTCGGGTCCACTGCCCGTCGGTCTTCTGGAGGTCCCGCGCGGTAACGTCGTTGACGCAGGTGATACCGGCGACGGCGTCGAACACGTCCTCTTCACGCGCGTGCCTCAGCCGCGCGCCCAGGATCAGGCCGATCTCCCCCTCGTGCTCTACGCGCTGCGACTCGGGCGGCAGCACGATGGGCTCGCCGTCCGGAATCACCGCTGATGGCGGCTTGAGAAACAGCAGCGGGCGCTCCGGCACCACATTACCGAGTTCGGCCGCGTGCTCCACGTAGTTGCGACCGACGCACACGATCTTTCCGGGGCGGTTCATCGCCGACTGCCGGCCGCCTGTCGCACCAACACGGGCTCGAGCACGCGCCACACGTTGGCGGCCACGATCTTCTGCCCTTCGGCCGTGGGGTGGATGCCGTCGGCCTGGTTGAGCGCGGGGATCCCACCCACGCCGTCCAACAGGAACGGGATCAGCGTGGCGTCGGACTCGCGCGCCAGGTCCGGGAAGACGCGGCGGAACGCGGCCGTGTACGTGCGCCCCATGTTGGGCGGCGCCTCCATGCCCGCGATCACCACCCGTACGTCGGGGTAGGCGGCGCGCGTCCGCGCGATGATCTCTGCCAGATTCTGTTTCATCGCGCCGGGGTCGAGGCCCCGCAGCCCGTCGTTGGCGCCGAGCTCGACAACCAGCACGGCCACGGGCTCGCGCAGCAACCAATCGATGCGGCGCAGCCCTCCGGCGGACGTCTCGCCGCTCACGCCGCCGTTCACAACGCGGTAGTCGAGCCCCGCCGCGTCGATCTCCCTCTGCAGCAGAGCCGGGTACGCCTGCTCGACGTCGAGCCCGTACCCGGCGGTGAGACTCGTCCCCAGGAAGAGGACCACCGGAGCGGCAGCCCACTCGCGGGCCGAGCGGTCCGCCGGGGGGCGCGCCTGGGAACCGCCGTCCGGCGATCCGCCGCAGGCCGCCGCGATCAGCGCGAGCCACAGTATCTTACGAGCCATGATGATCATCGCAGAGCATCTGGAACAAACATACATGAGCGGCGGACGTCCGCTCACCGTCCTGTCCGACATCAACCTGACCGTGCAGCCGCAGGGGTTCCTGGCAATAGTGGGTCCGTCGGGGAGCGGCAAGACCACATTGCTCGGACTGCTGGCCGGTCTCGACCGGCCCACGGCCGGGCGCGTAGTCCTGGACGGCGAGGACCTGGGACCACTCACCGAGGACGCGCGTGCGCGGGTGCGCGCGGAGAAGGTCGGGTTCGTGTTCCAGACCTTCCAATTGATCCCGACGCTCACCGCACTCGAGAACGTGCTGGTACCGGTGGAGCTCCGTCCCGGTGCAGCCGGACGCGCGGGAAGCGCCGAGCAGCGCGCGCGCGAGTTGCTCGCGCGAGTGGGATTGGGAGAGCGCACGCACCACTACCCGGCGCAGCTCTCCGGCGGGGAGCA
>JBDHIS010000010.1:90931-182114 GCA_039587315.1 Gemmatimonadota bacterium
GTGCTGTTCGCCGACGAGCCTACCGGCAATCTCGACGGGGAAACCGGTCACGCCGTGATAGACCTGCTGGTCGCGCTCAACACCGAGTCGCAGACCACCCTCGTGCTGGTTACGCACGACCAGGAGCTGGCTCAGCGGGCACATGACGTCGTGCGACTCTCGGGCGGCAAGATCGTCACGTGAGTCTGCACTTCACCCTCGCGATGGCCCGACGGGAGGGCCGCTCCAGTTGGCGCCGGATCGGCTTCTACATGGCTTCCATCACGCTCGGGGTGGGGGCGCTCGTCGCCATCAACTCGTTCCGCTCCGACGTCACGGCGGCCATACACCGGGAAGCCCGCACTCTGTTGGGCGCCGACCTCAGACTCTCCAGCAGGCGCCCGCTGCCCGATACCGTGCAGTCGCTTCTCGACTCCCTGACGGGAGCCGGAGCCGAGGCTTCGTACGTGACGAGCTTCTCCTCCATGGCGCTGGCCACGCGCACCGGACGCACGCGCCTGGTGAACGTGCGCGGGCTGGAGGGAGGCTTCCCGTTCTACGGCGAGGTCGAAACCGACCCCGCCGGGAGCTGGTCGGAGCTGCAATCCGGACGCCACGCGCTCGTGGACCGATCGGTGCTGATCTACCTGGGCGCTCGCGTGGGCGACGAGCTCAGGATCGGGCAGGCGAGCTTCACCATTGCGGGATCCATCGTGAGGATGCCGGGCGAGGCGGACATCAGCGCCGCCATCCGGCCGCGCGTGATCATCCCGGCAGCGTACGTGGCCGAGACCGAGCTGCTCGGATTCGGTAGCCTGGTGCGCTACCGCACGTACGTGAGCCTGACCGACCCGGAGGGAGCCGACGCGTTCGCGGAGCGGTACGAGGCCCTGCTCCACGAGGAGGAGGTCGGCACCACGACGGTTGCCGAGCGGGCGGAGGACTATGCCCGCTCGCTGGACATCTTCGCCCGGTTCCTCGGCCTGGTGGGCCTGGCCGCGCTGCTCCTGGGAGGATTGGGAGTGGCGAGCGCAGTGCACGTGTTCGTGAAGCGAAAGCTGGAAACGGTGGCGGTGCTGCGCTGTATCGGCGCCACGCAGCGCACCGTATTCGCCGTGTATCTGTTGCAGGCGGTCCTGATGGGACTCGGAGGTTCCGCGGCGGGGGTCATCCTCGGACTCGCGGTTCAGGCGCTGCTGCCCGGCATTCTGGGCGACTTCCTGCCGGTCGCCGTTTCCCCGACGCTGCACCCGATAGTGATACTCGCCGGGCTCGGCGTCGGCGTATGGGTGGCTGTGGTCTTCGGCCTGCTACCGCTCCTATCCGTGCGTGACGTGACGCCGCTGGCGGCACTGCGCCGCGCGTTCGACGGTCCGGAGCGGCGTTGGGACGTCTGGCGGTTGGCGGTGATTGGGGCGCTGGTAGCGACCGTCGTGGCGCTCAGCATCGCGCAGGCGCCGCACCCGTGGGCAGGAGTAGCGTTCGCTGCGGCCGCCGCGGTTACCGTTGCAATCCTGGGCGGCACGGCTTGGGCGCTGACGCGCGCGACGCGTCGTCTCTTCCCGCGTCGAGCCCCGTACGTGGTGCGCCAGGGTGTGGCAAACCTGTTCCGGCCACACAATCAGACCGTAGCGGTAACTCTCACGGTGGGCTTCGGCGTGTTCGTGCTGGGATCGATGCACATCGTACAACGCAACCTGCTGGACCGGCTGTCCGTCGACGCCAGCCCCGACCGCCCCAACCTCGTCGTATTCGACGTCCAGCAGGACCAGCGCGATGGAGTCGCGAGCCTAATCGAGGAGCACGGCTTCTCGGCCGGCGAGTTGACCCCGCTCATCCCCGCACGCATCGCGGCACTGAACGACCGCCCGGTGGACGAGCTGCTGGAGGACACGACCGGATCTCCGCAACCGGAACACTGGGCGGTTCGACGGGAGTACCGGCACACCTACCGCGACTCGCTGGTGGGATCGGAAGAGCTGGTGGCCGGTCGGTGGTGGGACGAGCCCGCTGCGCCGGGTGCTTTGCCGAGGATCTCGGTCGAGGAAGATGTCGCCGACGACCTGGGCGTGGGTCTGGGCGATCGCATCACCTGGGACGTCCAGGGGGTGCTGATCGAGACCGAGGTCACGAGCCTCAGACGCGTGTCGTGGGCCCGGTTCGAGACCAACTTCTTCGTCGTCTTCGAACCGGGAGTGCTCGATGCGGCTCCGACGGTCTACGTCACGCTGACCCGGGTACCGGGCGAGGAGGAGCGCGCCGTGCTGCAGCGCGACCTGGTGGAAGCCTACCCCAACGTGTCGGCGCTGGACCTCTCGCTGGTGCAACAGACTATCGAGACTCTCGTCGGCAGCATCGCCCTGGCAATCCGGTTCATGGCACTGTTCAGCATAGCCAGCGGCATGATCGTGCTGGTCGCGGCAGTCGCAACGTCCCGGTACCAGCGCGTGAGGGAAAGCGTGCTGCTGAAGACGCTGGGCGGCCAGGCGCGTCAGGTGCGTCAGGTGCTCGCGACCGAGTACGTGGCGTTGGGCTCGCTCGCCGGGCTGACCGGATGCATCCTCGCCGGCGTGGCCGGTTGGGCGCTCGTCACATTCCTGTTCGAGCTCAGCTTCCGACTTCCGCTGCTGCAGCTTGCCGGCATCGGCCTCGCCGCCGCTGCTACGACCGTGTTGGTGGGACTAGTGGCCGGCCGCGATGCACTGCGCCGCGCTCCGCTGGCTGTGCTGCGCGAGATCGGGGAGTAGGGGAGCGGCAACAGGGTAGAACGAGCGAGCAGCTGCGGTACGCCGAGGCAGGACCGCCTAAGCGGCTCTAGGGGTCTCGCAGGAAGAACTCCCAGGGGGGAGGCAGGGGCAGCTTGTAGAGGAGTTCTTCCGAGAGACTCCCCCAGAGCCGCGAAATCACCCCGCCTTGTCGTCCCGCCTCAGCTCCTGAACCGCCTCGTGGATCCGGTGGGCCAACTCGCGCTCCTCGCGCAGCGCAGTGATGATGGCTTCGGCCTCCTTGGACTGGTACTGCAGCTGGTTCGCCTTCTCGATGGCGTGATCCACCAGCGTCTGCTGCCCGCGTAGAGTCTCCAGGCTGCCCCGCACGTCTCCCATCAGCGCGTCGAGCCGCGCCAGGCGGTCTTCCGCCTGCGCGACACGCGACCAGCGGTCGTCCACCGACGCGGCCAGGACGTCAACCTCGCGAGCCCGTGAGAGCACCGCTTCGAGGGCGGACCGACTCTCCTCCACCTCCTGCCGCGCCGCGGTGATGGCCCGGACATGCTCCACCGTGCGCTCCGCGGTCTCGAAGATGTTGCCGAGCTCACTACGCACGGCATCCACGCTGGACTGGCGGGCGGCCAGGCCCTCGATCGCCTCCTGCACGTCGCGCTGCATCCGCTCGAGCTGCGCGATCTTCTCCTCGAACTGCGTGACCCTCTTGTCCGCGAACCGAAGGCTGTCGGCTCGGGCCTCGAGCTGCTGGGCCAGATCTGTGATGCGCTCGCCCTGCGCCTGCGCAGCGGCCAGCGACGACGAGAGCCGCTTGGTCTGCTCCTCCAGATCCTGGACTGCCTGGGCTGCACCCTGGCGCTCGTTGCTCACTCGCTCGAGGTGCGCCATAGCCTGGTCGAGCGCGCGCTCGCGCTCCTCGAGCTGACGGCCGACGGTCTCCACCTTCTGGGCCAGCGCCTCGAGATCGGCCGAGCGCACCGCCGCGTCGTCCACTCCGCTCGAGACTCCCGCGAGTCGCTGCTCCGACGCCGCGAGCCGCTCGGTCAGCCCGCCCATGCGCCCCTCGATCGCGCTCACTTCGTCGTCGCGCCGGGCCACTGCCTCGAACCGCTGCTCTGCATCGTCCAGCCGCGTCCGCAGCGCGTCGCTGCGCGCCTCCAGGTCGGTGAAGCTCGCGCGCCGCTCCTCCAGCAACTGCATGCGCGCATCCACGTCGTTCGAGAGCGCGCCGAGCCGGTCCAGCCGCTGCTCCAACTGAGTCACAAACTCCTGCCGCGCACTCAGCTGCTCGGTCTGGGCAATCACGGTTTCGGCGGTGCGCCTCGCCTGCTCGACGACCTGCGTAGCGCCCTCGACGGCATCGACCTTCTGCCTGAGGGCATCGACCTGCTGATCGGCATCGGCGAGCCAGCGACGGATCTCGTTGTGGGCATCATGGCTGCGCGACAGCTCGCCGCGGGCTGCCTCGGCCCTGCCGAGCGCGTCCCGCACCGCTTCCGTGGAGGCTCGCAGGGCGGTGACGTCCGTCTGCAGCTCGCTCAGCGCCGGCAGCGACTCGAGGATCTGCTCCAGTCGCTGCTGCAGATCACGCGCCTTGGACTCCGAGCGCTCGAGCCCGCCTTCTACGGTGCGCACTCGCTCTGCCTGCTCGTCGACGCGACCTACCTCGGCAGCCAGCGTCGTGAGCCGGGCTCCGAGCTCGTCGGAGCGTGACTGCGCCTGAGCAACCGCCTGTCCGGTGTGCTCCATCTGCTGCACGCGCGACTCGAAATCAGTCAGCGTGGCGCGCAGCTCGCTCACCTGCCTGGCCATGCCATCGAGCCCCTCTCGCTCGAGATCCAGGCGGCCCAGTCCCTCTCTGACCTGGGCCTCAAGCCCGCCCAACTCCCGCGCCAGATCCTCCGCGTCGCGCCGGGAATCGGCCTCGGTTGACTTGATCTGATGCACCCGCGACTGAGCCTGCTCAAACAGCCGCTCCAGATCGGTGAGGCTGTCCTGCGTCTTCCGGATGAGCTTGCTGTCCTCCTGGAGCTTCTTGAGCCTGCCGTCCAGGTCCCACACCAGGTCGTCGAGCCGCGCCGCCTGCGCTGCCGCACGGTCCACCGCTTCGCGCTGGCTCTCCAGTGTGCGCGTCTTGTGAGAAACGTGATCCGAGAGGGCGCTCAACTGCTGCAGCTGCTCTTCGGTCCGAACAGCCCGCTGCTCGATCTTCGCCACTTCGGCCAGGCTCGCCTCCAACGCTGCGAGCTGGCTCGACGCGCCGTCCATATCCTGCTTGAACCGACTGGCCAGCGAGCTCACCTCTTCGTAGCTCGTGAGGACCTCGTCCTGGCCGCGCCGCAGGCCGTCCTGCGTCTCGCGCGCCACCGAAACGTCGTGTCGATAGTTGAGGAACTGCTCGCGCAGCTCGTCAGCCTGCTGCTGCAGGAGCGTGAGCGCGCCCGACGGGCCGGCCAACTGCTCTAGGTCGGTCTTGAGCCTGAGCGCCTGCTCCAGCGAGTCACGGACCCCCGAGGCTACGCTGGATACGTCGGCCACGTCTTCCGCCACCCCTCGCAGCTCCTGAACTGTCGTCTCGCGCGCCTGCTCGAGCTCCCGGACGCCCCCCTCTAGCGCATCCACCTGTCCCGACAGGGCACCGAGCCGCCCAGCCTGCTGCTCGGCCTGCTCCAGCCGCTCACTGATCTGCTGCTGGCGGTGAAGCACCTGCTCGATACCCTGCTCTATCGGTGCCGCCTGGCTCGCCGCGCTCTGGGCCCGCTCGAGCAACCCCTCGAGTGCGGCTCGTTCCTGCTGCATCTGCCCCAGCAGCTCTTGCAGCACCTCGGGAAGCTCCTCCGGGGTGGGCTGCGACTTGGGCTTTCTATTGAAGAGGGCCGCCATACGCCGTCCCTGTTGATTGTTGGATGACATCGGAAGTTTCGGGCAGCGGACGGTGGGCGTCAATAGAGCGGTGAGAGCGCGGCGAGGCCCCCCTGGCGCCCGGGTCCATAGATCGGTTGATTCTATTGTATGGGAGATCCCCTGAAGAAGCTGGTGGTGGTCGGCGACCGGGTGCTCATAACCCCCGAAGAGGGGGAGGAGCGCACCAATGTCGGGCTGTATCTGCCGCCCACGGCGATCGACCGACAGGCGGTACAGAGTGGCCGGATCATCGCAACCGGGCCCGGAACGCCGCTGTCCGCCCCCACCGAACTGGACGAGGAACCGTGGAAGGACATCGGCGGCAGCGACCAGCCGCGCTACGTGCCGATGCAGGCGCGTCCCGGCGACTTCGCGCTGTTCTTCCGCAAGGCAGCGGTCGAGATCACGTTCGAGGGCAAGCAGTACCTCGTAGTGCCCCAAGCCGCCATCCTGGTGCTAGTGCGCCCGCAGGACATCCTCGAAGAGTTGTAGACAGCATCACACCGAAGTGCCGTCGATCGTCTTCCTCTGCGTAGCCAACTCGGCCCGTAGCCAGATGGCCGAGGGTCTCGCGCGAGCGTCCGCGCCGGATGGTTGGGACGTCTACAGCGCGGGGTCCAACCCCGCCACTCTGAGCTCACGGGCGGTGGCGGCGATGCGGGAAATCGGGCTCGACATCGGGGACCACTACTCCAAGGGACTGGACGACGTACCCCTGACCGAAGCGGACTGGGTCATCACGCTGTGCGCCGACGAGGAGTGTCCGGTGGCATTCACGCGCGGCAGGCGGCTCGACTGGGCGCTGCCGGACCCGGCTGCACCCGCGGAGAGCGACGAGGCCGGGCGCGCGGCTTTCCGCGTCGCTCGGGACGCGATCGCAGCCAAGCTGGACGCCTTTTGGCAGGGGGAGGCGCGTGGACCGTGACATCCTCGCTGGCGTTGGTCGTGCTGCTGGTCGTGTTGGGGGCCGGACTCGCCTGGTTCCTGACCGGGGGCCGGCTGCCGGGCCGCGCCGCGCCCAGCAACGCAGAGGGCGATCCGGATACCGACCACGAAGTCCTTTCGGAGGCTGAAGACGAGGTGCGGGGCGTGGACGCATTCACCTCTGCCGAAGACGCGGAGCAAGACCTTCCTGACTGGGGTCCTGGGGCTCCCAAGCCCTGAGATCCGGCCGCCCGCTTGCCAACCCCCGGCGCGGCGAGGAACTTACGTCGCTCACAGACCCTCAACGGAAGCGCCATGCGATCGACGATCTTCATCCTGCTCCTCATAACAGCCGCCGTCCCGCGGCTGGTGGCCCAGTCTTACGGCGAGCACATCGCGCGCGGCGACAGCCTGAGCGACGTCCTCGATCCAGCCGGGGCGTTGGAGGAGTACCGCGCCGCGTTCATGGCCAACCCGTCCAGCTACGAGGCCATGTGGAAGTTCGCCGGCGCCCAGATCGACGTTGCGAAGCAGCTGCGCGACAGGCAGTACCAGGATCTCAGGGACTCGCTCTACTGGGTGGCGCGGATCTACGCGGAGGCCGCCACGAGCACCGATTCGACGGACGCGGAGGGCTTCTTCATGCTGTCCCAGTCCCTCGGGCGGCTCTCCCTGACCCGTGGTGGGCGTGAGCGCGTCCAGTTCGCCAAGGAGATCTACAACTCGGCCGCCCAGGCAATCGAGTACGACCCCACGCACGACGGCGCGTACCACGTTCTCGGTGCCTGGCACGCCGAGATCAAGCGGCTGTCAGGGCTCACGAAGTTCTTCGCAACGACGTTTCTGGGCGCGAGCTTCATGGGCCGCGCTGAGTGGGACTCGGCGGTGGTGTACCTGCAACGATCGGTGGAGCTCAAACCGGATCACATCTTCCACCGGCTCGAGCTGGCTGAGGTATACATCGACCTGGAGCGGTGGGGAGAGGCTCGCATTCAGCTGGAGGCGATCGACGGACTCGATCCCACGACGGACGTCGACGACCCGCTATACAAGGAAGAGGCCGCGGACCTCCTCGAGGAGATCCGCGACCGCTAGCCCTCCTGGCGACTACCTAGTTCGAGCGGCTGCGCAAGCGGCGCTGCAACTTGCGCCGGTGCTTGCGGAGTTCCCGTTCCGCGTCACCCCGCCAATCGTCGAACTGCTCGCGCGCGTCGTCGCTCACCTCGCGCACCCGTTTCCTGAGGCGGCGTCTGGTGATGTCACCACGCTCGGGCGCTACCAACAGGGCTACGCCGGCTCCTATCAGGGCGCCCAGGAACAGCCCGCCGATGAAGCCGACGATTCCGCTGGTGGCCTCGGCCTCGACCAGCTCGTCGAGGATCTCTTCCTCTTCGTCGCGGTCGTCGTCGTCCACCAGGTCGATCTCTTTGTCTCGTGCCATCAGTTACTCCCCGTTGCCTGTGGTTCCGCGGCCGACTGCATCAGCCGCTCGATATCTTCGGTCGTGCGCGGCGCCCCGCTCGAGAGGTTCTCCGACCCATCGGGCGTGACGAGTATGTCGTCTTCGATGCGTACGCCGAGCTGTTCCTCCGGTATGTAGATCCCGGGCTCGATTGTGAAGATCATGCCGGGCTCCAGCGGCATGCTGTAGTCGCCGACGTCGTGCACCCGCATTCCGATCCAGTGCCCGAGGCCGTGGACGAAATACCGGCTGCACGACGACTCTCCGCACAAATCCCCGCTGTGCTGGTCCATGTAGGCGCGGGCGACCTGGTTCAACTCGCGCATGGTGACGCCGGGCTTGACGGCCTCAATCGCAGCGCTCTGGGCTCCAAGAACGAGGTCGTATATCGCCTTCTGACGCTCCGTGAACCGGCCGCTCACCGGAAACGTCCGGCTCACGTCCGCAGTGTACTGCGCGTACTCGGCTCCGACGTCGATCACCACCAGGTCGCCGGCCTCCATCCGCCGCCGATTCGCCACGTAGTGCAGTACGGTGGAGTTGGGACCGCTCCCCACGATTGACGGATACCCGAGGCGATCGGCGCCCAGATCACGGAAGGTGAACTCTACGACCGCTTCGAGCTGGTACTCCCACATCCCCGGATGTGCGGCCCGCATGCCCGCCTTGGCCCCCTCCGTCGTGATCGTGATCGCGCGGCGCAATGCCTCGATTTCCAGCTCGTCTTTCACGACGCGCAGGCTGTCCATCGTCGGGACGATGTTGCGCACCGCCTGACTCGAGGCCAGCCATTCCTGGACTGTCTCGTTGGCGTCGGTTCCGGAGTAGGCCACCGTGTAGAGCGGCGCGCCGGTACGCTCCATGGCCTCCGCGATCGCTTGGCGCAAGCTGTCGGGATGCATCTCGACCGTGTGGTCGATACCCGTGAGCCGGGCCGCCACATCACCCGGACCGAGCCTCACCCCTGTCACCCGCTCCCAGAACGCGTTCCGCGGCGGCAGGAAGAGGGTGGCGGCGTCCAGTCGCCCGTCCTGAGCCACCAGGAGCAGCCACGCGTCCGGTGTCTCGATCCCGGTCAGATAGAAGAAGTAGTCGTCCTGCCGGAAGTCGCTGTCCTGCAGGACCTCCTCCTCGAGATCCCTCGGCGCCGCGGCGGGAACGGCGATCACGGCGTCTCCGACACGCTGGACCAGGCGGTCCCGGCGCGCGCTGAAAGTCCCCACGTCCACCGCCCGCCCGGCTCCGGGCAACTCAGCAACGGGAGTCTGGGCGGCCGCGGGAGCGGCCAGCAGCAGGGCCAGTGGAAGTATGCGTCTCATGCAGGGGATACTAGTCCCTTGACGGTTCTCCGTCGAGGTTGCAAGGTTTGCACCCATGACGGACGGTCAAGCGGGACCCGATACGCCCACATTCGAGCAGCTCCAGGAGCGTGTACGCGAGCTCGAGCACGAGCGGAAGCACCTGCTCGCTGTCATCGAGATCCTCCAGGAGATTACGGGTACCCTCCACATCGTGGACATCCTGCAGGGGATTACCCGCAAGCTGGGCGAGACGTTCGGGCTCGACCGCTGTTCGATCTACCTGGCGGAGCAAGGTGAGCGGACGGCCCGGCTGGTCGCTTCGTACGAGGACCCCTCCATCCGCAACTACGTCGTGGACCTCGAGCGCTATCCGGAGGTGAAGCAGGCGCTCGACAGCGGCGAGACGGTGTTCATCCCGGACGTGCAGAACCACCCGGATCTGAAGCACGTGCAGGGCATGCTGCAGAACCGCCGGGTCAAAGCCATCACCGTAGTCCCGATAGCCTGGCGCGGCTACGCCATCGGGGCCGTCTTCTTGCGCACCTTCCGGGACGGGCCATCGTTCTCGGACGGCGACGTGCGGTTCATCCAGGTGATCGCCAGCCTGGTGGCCAAGGCGCTGCGCAACGCGCATCGCTACGAGCAGTTGCTCAAGAAGGGTGGGCCCGAGACCGAAGATGAACGGCGTGATGACGTCAAGCGGATGGCCGTGCTGGGCTTCCTGCGCCGGCTGCTGCAGGCCTACTCCGGCTCGGATGATGCCGCCGAGCAGATGCTCTCCAAGTCGTCCAGCGAAGAGCTCGACCGGCTGGTGGAGATCGCCATGGCCGTGTTCTCCGAGGAATCGAAGACGGGCTGATCCCTTGCGCGCCGCGCCGCGAGCGCCCTAAGTTGCGACGTCCCAACCCACTCAGTGGCAACCACATGGCGTCATCTCAAGCGAACGACGGAGTGGTCGGAATCGGGGTGAAAGCCCTGCACACCACCCGCCAGGCACTGATAGAGGACCTCGGCGAAGCCGGCGAGGCGCGGCTCCAGGAGATCGGATACGCGGCCGGCGAGGAGGTCTTCCAGCGCTTCTGCCAGTGGCTGCCCGAGTTCGCGGGAATCCACGACCCCGGCGATCTGGACTCCGCCGCATTCTCCGAGGTCCTGTCGGCGTTCTTTCAGTCACTGGGCTGGGGAGCGATTACGTTCGAGCGGATGGGAAAGAGCGGGATCACGATAACGTCCACCGGGTGGGCGGAAGCCGACCCGCAGGCGCAGACCGAGTACCCTTCCTGCTATTTCTCCACTGGGCTGTTCGCGAGCTTCTTCACGTGTCTCGCCGGGGGGGCCGCGGTAGCCACTATGGAATTGGAGTGCCGCTCCCAAGGAGATGCTCGCTGCCGCTTTCTTGCGGGATCGCCCGAGACACTCGACGCAGTGTACCAGGCTCTGAGTGCGGACCAGGACTTCGAGGCCATCCTCGGAGCCTGATCGGGAGCACCGTTACTCCAGCTCCTCTTCTTCCAACTCCCCCATCTTGTCCGCGTAGTCGGGACGCATCACCAGCTTCCCGTTCACGATCACTTCCCTGTCCCACGGCAGCATGATGAAGCTCTCGGATGCCAGCGCATGGTAGTCGGGCTCGTACGGTCCGGTCTTGAACGAGACGGCAGTGCGAACCTCCTTGGGACCGAGCTTGCGCACGGCGGAGAGCGCGACCTTCAGCGTGTCACCGGAGTCGCAGGTCTCGTCTACGATCAGGACGCGATGACCCTTCACGCTGGGCGGGGGGTCTGTAACGAGTGTGGGGCGACGCTCGGCCTCGCGCCGTGTGATCGACATGGCGGCAAAGTCGCGCTGCAGTATCGATGCAACGACCGCTCCGGGCAGAACGCCCGCCTTGGCGATCCCGAGCACCAACTCGGGATCGTAGTCCCGCACGATTCTCAGCGCCAGAGCCCGGCATAACTCGCCGAAGAACGTCCAATCGACCTCGAGGACGTCGCGGGAATCTTCAGTAATGAAGGGCTCTTGCATAGGGACAGTGATAGTACCCCGCAGGCGACACACCGTCTAGTCTTTGGCCTAATGCGCTGCCAACTATTATCTTCCGCCTCGAATGGGTTTCTGGAAGCGCCTCTTCGGTCGCCGCCGTGATGCGGCCCTCAAGCCCCAGCGGCTGGACTACCTCAACGAGGCCCTGGCGCTCGAGCGTCAGGGCGACTACGAGGCCGCTCTCACTTCATACCGGCTCGCCCTGCGGGACCACCCTACCGATCCGCGCGTCCTGCAGAACATGGCGATCGCGTTCTCCAAGACGAATAGGCACGAAGAGGCGATTCGCCACTACCGTCGGGCGCTCGAGTTCGACGGGGAGCTCGCCGGCGCCCACTACGGGCTGGCGTTCCTGCTGATGCGCCGCGGCGAGACCGAGGCGGCAGCCCAGCACCTGCAGGTGTTCCTGGAGCGTCCCCCGCGCGGCCCGGACGCCGAAAAATGGGTCGAGCACGCCCGCCAGGCGCTGGCACAGATGGAACAGGGGGAGGCTCCTTGAGGCGGCTGCTCCTTGCCGCGGCGCTTGCCCTGGCGTGCACCGAGGTAACCGGCAACTCGGACCGCATCATCGCGGTGGAGGTGCTGGGTCCTCTCATCAGAACCGCGGAGGAGGGAGACACGCTCCAGCTGGCGGCGCGGGCGCTCGATGCCAGCGGGAACGTGGTGCCGGAAGCGGTGATCCTGTGGGCCATCGTGGATACGGCAGTTGTCGGGTTCACGATCGAAGAGACGACCGGCCTGGTCGAGAGCACCGCCGCCGACACGGGCAGGGTCGCGGCATTCGCCGACGAGCTTCCCTCCGCACCGGTCCTGATTCAGGTCGCGCCGGCGGCCGACAGCGTGGCATTGGCCTCGGCCACTCCGGACACGGTGCCTGCCGGCGAGTCCGCCTCCTCGGCACTGACGGTCGAAGTCCTCTACGTCTTCCAGGACACCCTGCTACTCCCGCTCGCCGGGAAGCCTGTGCATTTTGACGTGGTAGAGCCGCCTCCGGGGGACCCGTCCGGTGCCGGGATCTTCCTGGCAACCGTCGACACGGTCCCAGGCGCCGACCCGAATCACCTGGAGGTCGTTTCCCAGGCATCGTCGGGGCAGGCGTGGGTCGTGGTCCGCAAAGTGAGCGGCGCCACGCCGCCGGATAGCGCCGTCGTCCACGCGACCGTCGTTACGGCGATCGGAGACACGGTGGCGGGCTCGCCAGTTCGATTCGTCGTCCTGTTTCAATAGTCCAGAGCAGGCACTCAAGCATCCGGGAGCCGGAGGTATTGCCGTGAATGCCCCTGATACCCTGAACCGACTGTTCTTCACCGCCGTCGATCAGTTCAGCACCAAGGCCGCTGCGTTGCGGTTCAAGGAAGGCGACGAGTGGAAGGGCATCACCCACCAGGAGTTGGCGCGCCGGGTCCAGCACGCCGCGATCGGGCTCATGGAGCTCGGCATCGAGCCCGGAGACCGGGTAGCCATCCTGTCCGAGAACCGGCCCGAGTGGGCGATCGCGGACTTCGCCTGCCTCACGGCGCGTTGTGCCGACGTCTCCGTCTACCCCACGCTACCCGCTCCACAGGTGGCGTACCTGCTGCAGGATTCCGGATCCAAGGCGGTCTTCGCCGAGAACGCGATCCAGTACGAGAAGATCGCAGCAGTGCGCGCCGAGGTTCCGGGTCTGCAGTACGTGATCGTGTTCGACGTCGAGGAGGGAATGGAGGGGCCCGGCGTCATGAGCTTCCAGGAGCTCATGCAACGTGGTGCCGCGGCGGAGGAGCGCTACCCCAATTACCGCCAGGATGCGTTGGCGGTGAAGCGGGACGACCTCGCCACGCTGATCTACACGTCGGGCACCACAGGTCCTCCAAAAGGCGTGATGCTCAGCCACTACAACTTCTGCTCCAACGTAGAGGCTGCGCTCAAGGTGCTGACGATCGGGCCGGAGGATTCGTGCCTCTCGTTGCTGCCGCTGTCACACAGCTTCGAGCGGATGGCCGGCCACTACACGATGTTCCACAGCGGCACCACGATCAACTACGCAGAGAGCATCGAGCAGGTGCCGGCAAACCTGCAGGAGGTGAAGCCGACCGTAGTGCTGTCCGTGCCGCGGCTGTTCGAGAAGATCTACGCGCGGGTGTTGGAGAACGCGATGGCCGGCAGCGCGCTCAAGCGCAGGATCTTCTTCTGGGCGCGCCGCACCGCGGAACGGTGGGCCGACCTCGAGCTCGCCAAGAAGCCGATCCCCGCAGGGCTCGCGCTCAAGAAGAAGATCGCTGACAAGCTGGTATTCTCGAAGTTGCAGGCCCGCACTGGTGGGCGCATGCGCTTCTTCGCCTCCGGTGGGGCGCCGTTGAATCCCGAGATCGGGAAGTTCTTCTTCGCGGCCGGACTGGTCATCGTTGAGGGCTACGGACTCTCCGAGACATCACCAGTGATCGCCGTGAACCCGCTCGACGGAGTCCACATTGGCACTGTGGGCCCGCCGGTTTCGGGCGTCGAGGTCCGGATAGCCGAGGACGGGGAAATCCTGGCTCGCGGACCCAACATAATGTTGGGGTACTTCAACAAGCCCGAGGCCACGAGAGAGGCGATCGACGCGGACGGCTGGTTCCACACCGGCGACATTGGCGAGTTCGACCCGGACGGCTACGTCAAGATCACCGACCGCAAGAAGGACATCATCGTGACGGCGGGTGGCAAGAAGGTCGCGCCGCAGCCGATCGAGAACATGATCAAGACGAACCAGTTCATCCTGAACGCCGTCATGATCGGCGACAAGCGCAAGTACCCCGTCCTGCTGGTCGTGCCCGACGTGGAAGCGCTCAAGAAGTGGGCCGCCGATCGCAATATGGAGACCGACAACGTCGCGGCGTTCCTGGCGCAGCCCGACGTGGCGGCGAAGATGGAGCGGGAGGTGATGGGCAGCCTGCGTGACCTGGCAAGCTTCGAGATGCCCAAGAAGATCGGGCTGATCGAGGAGGACTTCTCGATCGAGCGGGGTGAGTTGACGCCGACGCTAAAGGTGAAGCGGCGGGCGGTCGAGGATCGGTACAAGGACCGGATCGAAGCCCTGTACGCGGAGTAGGACTGGCCTCCACGAGCTGCAGTTCCTCGTGCTGCGGCGAGGGACAGACGCTCTCCGGAGCGAACGTCAGTTCACCGCGCAAGTGACGCTTGGACCCAATGGGAGTCCGTCGCGCGGGAACTGCAGTTCGTGGAGGAGAGCGTCTGGGTCGAGCCGCAGCACGCGGGTTGCTTGCGCTCGGCGTCCCCCGTCCCTCGCTCCTACTCCTTGACTCCTACCCACATTCCGTCGCCGCTGGCGAGCTGCGCGGTGCCCGGCGCCGCTGCGTCTTCCGCCAACACCACAAGTCGCAGCCCGCGCAGCACCAGCCGGGAGGCCTCGCTCAGCCACGGCTCCAGCGCATACTCGGCGCCTACGACTACGCCGCGCGCCATGGACGAGTTGAGGGGGATCACGCCGGGATGGCTCAAGAGGGATAGGCGGGCGGACGGAGCGACGTCGGCCGGGGCGTTCACGCCCACGAAGTGCACGCCCTCAATCAAGTCGCCGAGATCGGCGGCCAACCGCGCTGCGTTCCCCACCAACACCGCGTAACCCCCCGGGCCGGCAATCCCGAGCAGCGCACGCACGGTGTCGGCGGCCGGAAGCACTACTGCCGGAACACCGGAGCCCGCTGCGGCGGACTCCCCGAACCGTGCTACCCCGGCGGCAATGGCGTAGTCGTTCTTGCACACCGGGCAGCCCACCGAGCCCGAAGTCACCGCGCGGCCCTCCATAGTCTCAGGAACGAGAACCAGGTAGGTCTGCTCCTCGTGATCCTCTGGACAGCGGAGGTGCTCGGTGAGCTCGATGTACATCAGGGTCGGAACACGACCCAGGTGACCTTCCCCTCCTCCACCTGCACGCGGCGGTAGAGCCGAGCGCCATCCACGTCCACGCCCATCACGTAGTCCCCGGGCGGAACGTCGCCGATGGCGAAGTGCTCACCGTAGGCCGGTGTACCCCGAGTACGATCTCCGTATGTCTCCACGAACGAGAACGGAGTCTCTTGTGGCTCACCCTTGATCAGCCCGTAGATGCGGGCCTGGGGAACCGCGTTCCCGTCCCCGTCCCACACCTGACCCGCCACGATACCCGTTCCCGGCAATGGAGCGATCCACAACTCGGGGTTGGTACTGTAGGGCGGATAGCGCTGCTCCGGATCGACGACCGCCCCCAGCGAGTCAACCGGCGTGGCATGCACCTCGAGGTGCAGGTGATCGTTAGTCGCACGGCCCGTGTTGCCCATCCGGCTGATGCGTTGTCCGGCCTGTACCCACTGTCCGGCCTCGACCAACAACTCGCTATTGTGGTAGTACGTGGAGTAGATGAAGTATTCCTCCCCGTCCAACTCGAGCGTTCGGTCGTGCCGGATCACCACCGTGCGCGATCCCGCTTCCGCTTCGGCCGCGAACGCTACGACACCGTCACCGATGGCGTGCAAGGGTGTGCCGGCGCCTGCGTTGAACTCCACTCCCTGATGCTGCTGGAAGTTGCCGCCCATGGTAGACCCATAACGGTAGGTCTGGTCTATGTAGGGCTGGTCGGTCAGCGTCACGGGCCGATCGAACCAGGTGTGGCGCGGTGCGGCGGGCACGTCCCCCGCCAGGTATCCCGCAGCGGGCGGCTCACTCTCGACTTCCGGCGCGCCCGGTCCTATGGCGTCGAGACCGAGCGGTCCGCCCACCAGGAGCCATCCGGCTTCCCCGCTCCCGAAGCTGATCATGGAGCTCGAGAACCTTCGCCGCGCACCCGTGCGCGAATCGATCGGCTGGAAGCCGATGTGCGTGACTCCGCCGCCGGTCGCGGCCAGCAGCGGCTCGTGCGCAACTTGCTGGATCGCCGATTCCTCGGGCAGGTCGAGCACCACGCCCTCGAACTCGAAGTAGCCGCCGCGCCGACGCAGGTAATAGGCTCTACCCCGCTCGCTCCCGAGCAACAGCCAGTTGCCGTTGATGGACTGCAGGGCCCGCGCCCGGTCGTGGCACACCGGGTAGCTGCATCCCTGGGGCACCTGAAACCTGTCCCAGGTACGCCCGCCATCCGTGGAACGCTCGATGCCGTGCACGTGGCTGAGCCACAACGAGCCGTCACTACCCGAAGAGATCGCGAGCACGTATTGGTTCTCGATCAAGCTCCACACGTTGGACGCCGTCCGCGCTCCGATCGAGTCGGTGATCTCGCTCCACGTCTCACCCATGTCCCAGGTGAGCTTCACGCCGTCGGCGGTCGCGACATATACGGTGTCTCCACGGGTGACGATCCCGTTCGGCGCCACGTATTGGTACTCCGGGCCCAGCATCCGGAACGTCCAGTTCCGCCACGTGCTTCCGCCGTCCGTGGAGTAACCCCAGCCATTTCCCAGCGTACCGTACCAAACTTCCCCGTGGGAGCCGAAGGCAAACGCGTGCACGAAACCCCACGAGATGGAGCCCTGCGTCGTGTCGGCGACCATGTGCTCCCACACGCTCGCTCCGGGGCGCAACACGAAGATCCCGTGTCCGTACGTGCCCACCCAGATTGCGCCGTCCGGTGCGCGCTCCAGTGCGAGCACGTGAACGCCCCATCCGGTCTCATCGGGAAGGGGCGGTATGTCCTGCGAGCGCAGGGGTGCGGCTGACGCCGCGAGGAGAAGGAAGAGAGCTATGAGGATTCGCATGGCTTACCTGTCGGTGATGACTGAAGCGCGCTCACCCCGCCGGCATCACCCTGATCCACTCGATGCTCACGTGGGGAGGCCGGGTCACCGCGTATAGCACGGCGTCGGCTACGTCGCTGGGCAACAGCATGTCCTTGCGGTTGGGAAGGTCGTCACGGCCATCCGGATCGAGCGAGTCCCACACCTTCGTATCGGTGGGTCCCGGCGAGATCAGCGTTGCGCGAATCCCCGTGCCGCGCAACTCCTCGGCCAGCACCTCGTGCAGCCCGCGCACGCCGTACTTGCTCGCACCGTAGGCCGCATTTCCCGCATATGGCCTGTGGTCGACGACGCTCCCCACGGTCACGACATGTCCCAATCCGTCGCGCGGCATCAGATGCAGCACGGAGCGCAGCAGCAGAAACGGCCCGACCAGATTCACGTGGAGCTGCTCGTCGAGCTCGGCCCGCGTGGTGTCGGTCAGTGGCTTGAGAAGGAAAGCGCCCGCGTTGTTCACCACGATGTGGGGAGCGCCGAACTCCGAGCACACACGATCCACCGCCCGCTGCACCTGCTCTTCCTGCGTGACGTCGCACGGCAGCTCGAGTCTACGCTCCACCCGGCGCTCGGCGAGGCTGCGCGCGAGGCACGCCACGGCCGCTCCTTCTTCCTCCAGCCGGTCCGCGATCACCCGACCGATACCCCGGCTCGAGCCGGTAACCAGTGCTACCCGCCCGGCAAGCGTGGTCACGTGGGCCAGTTCCCCCCGTGCGCCAGCCTCAGGAACTCGTCGCGCGTCGAGCCGTCCAGGAAGCTCCCGCGAAGAGCGCTGGTGACCGTCTTGGAATTCTGCTTCTCGATGCCGCGCATCATCATGCACAGGTGGTACGCTTCGACGACTACGCCGACGCCGTGTGGCTCGAGCACCCGCATCAGCGCGTCGGCAACTTGATCGGTCAACCTCTCCTGGACCTGGAGCCGGCGGGCAAACACATCGACGACCCGCGGAATCTTGGAGAGTCCGATGATCTTGCCGTCCGGGATGTATGCCACATGGGCTTTCCCGAAGAATGGCAGCATGTGATGCTCGCACATCGAGTAGATCTCGACGTCGCGCACCAGGATCATGCTCTCGTGCGGTTCCTCGAAGATCGCTCCCCGCACGAGCTCGTCCACCGACTGGCCATAGCCGCGAGTGAGCCATCTGAGAGACGACTCCACCCGAACCGGCGTGCGTTGGAGACCCTCGCGCTCGGGCTCTTCGCCGAGAAGCTCCAGCATCCGGTGTACAAGGTCCGGTAGCTCGGCCTCACTCACCGGAGGCGCCAGCCGGAGGACCTTGCCGTCGTTCTCCGGCTTCCCCGCTCTTGATGCACTCTGTTGATCGCCCACCGCTTCACTCCTGTGTCTCGACCGGCGCCGGCATTCCCGAAACGCGAGTGACCCCTCACCCCGCACCATGCCGGCGCGCGGAGACTGTCAATCTAGCAGGATACGATGGCGGAGGAAGGCTCCGGAAGGGCGCAAAAAGCGGGAACGAAGAGCATTACTGAAGCCCGATTCCACAGGACCCGCACCCTCGCCGAGACTCCTGGCTTCCCCTCGGGGCATGCCATCGGTAGCGGCAAGCGGGTACGTTGTCGAGCTTGTTGGCTCAGTAATGCGCTCTTCGCTCCCGCGAACGCGAGACTATAATAGGGTGTGGTACAGCGGACCGTCAAGCAAGAAACGCCCGAATCGAGGTCGCAATGAACTGGTACGCCGGCGCAGGGATCCTGCTCATAATCCTGTGGGTCGTTCTCGCCTTCGTGCTGGCGATCCCGAGTGGTTGGGTGCACGCACCGCTGGCTCTTGGCTGCATCCTGCTGGCCCGCGCGATCGTCGGAAAGCGCTGACGCGCGTCAGATCTCCCAGTTCGAAAGCAGGATCTCGCCCTCCGGCAGGGCTGCTTCGGGGTATTCTGCGAGGGTCATCCGGAGGTCGGTCCAGCGGACCTGATATGAACGGCCCAGGAGCGCCCGGTACGCGACGGCGCCAGCCGTCTGGCACCGGATGGCCACACGTCTCAGGTGCGCTGCGGCGGCGCGCGACTCCAGCACCACGATCAGTCGAGTGAACGTGTCCTCGCAATCCGCAAACAGCTTGAGCACGCGTAACTCCTCTGCAGGACGTCCCGCCGCCAGCGACGCCGTGTGGTAGAGGGCGAACGCGACTACCGCCCCGTCACGCTCTAACACGACGGTATCGCCGATCTCCAGGTCGCGCGTCAACTCGATCTCTCGTGTGAAGTCGTAGCCGGGGGCCGACGCCCCGAGCCGCTCCCGGCAGCGATCGACGGCACTCTCCCACTCTGAGGGGCCCAGTTCGCCCAACCGCATGTACTCTCCAGCCACACGGCGGCGCGATCCTTCGCCGGTCATCGTGACGGTCAGGTGCCCCGGCTGGAACCCGAGCCTCCCGTAGAACCCGATGTTCTCGACTGTGCGCGGCATCGTCTCCAGCCCGATCGTGGTCACGCCCTGTCCGCGCAGCCACTCGGTGGCCGTCTCCACGATAACCCGGCCGGCCCCCATACCCTGGCGATCGGTGCGAACGGCGAGCGGCCCCATCCACCCCTCAGCTCCGGAGCTGTGCGCGATGTTGAACGCCACAACGTCGTTGCTCTCGTCGAACCACAGCATCGCTCCGTCACCGGCGTCTTCGATCGCGTAGCGCCAGATGTCGGGGTTGAGCTGCGGCACCCGCACACCAACGAGGCCGTCGCGCCGGTAGCGGTCGGTAAACGAATCCGAGAAGACGCGATTCAAAGAAGGGACGTCGTCCGCCCTCGCGACCCGCGGACCGTTGAGTAGACGCTCAGGCCGCCACATCTGCGTCCGTCAGCGGCCCCTCGTCGTCACTCACGACCGCTGCTCCCCTCCGTTCGTCCAGCTCGACACGCAACACGCGATCCACACCCTCCTTTACCGACTCGATGTGCGTGATCAGCACGACCTGCGGGAATCGGTCGGCCAACCCCCGCAGCAACTGCACCACATTGTGGCGCCGGTGCTCGTCGAGGCTGCCGAAGATCTCGTCCAGTACCAGGAGAGATAGCGGCTGCCCCGCCCGCTCCGCCACCATCTGGCTGATCGCGAGACGCAGCACGAGGTGCGTGAGATCCTCCTCCCCCCCTGAGAGGACCGGCTTGGCGACACCGTCCTCTACGACAAGCAGGTCGTAGTTCTCGTCCAGCTCTATCTCGCCATAGCGCCCATCGGTGAGGCCAGATAGGAACTCCGATGCGCGCTCGGACAGTTCGGGACGCATCGCGGTGTTGAGCTCGAGCCTGAGATCGTGCAGTGCCCGATCGAGCTCGTCGTGCAAGGCGAGCTCAGCCGTCGTCTGCTCGATGCGCTGCGTGCGCTCGTCCCTCTCACGAATGCGCCGCTCGGCGCTCTCGAGCGCCGTGTCGGCAGCCTTGAGATCCCCCTGCACCGACGCGAGCCTGAGCTCCGCGTCGCGCACCGCCTGCTCGGCCGCCTCGTAGCTCGTGCGGGCCTGGACGTACGCATCCTCGCTGAATCCGAGGTCGGCGATCGCCCCCTCCAGGGCCGTCACGCGCGCTTCGCGCTCCGACAGCGTGCGCTCCGCGGCCTCGGCCTCACCAACCAGTTCCTCGGCATGCGCCGCCTTCACCTTGAGCTCGGCGGCCTGCTGCACGGTGGGTTCGAGCTCGCGCAGCCGCTCCCGTACCTGATCGTGCCGCTCGGCGTCGTAGCGATCCGGCAACTCGCTGAGCTCGCGCTCCAACTCCGCCTGACGTTCGGCGAGCCGCACACGCTCACCGTCGATTTCGCGGAACTCACGCCCGCGGTCCTCGCAGCGAGCGACTTCCTGCACCGCCTGCTCGACGCGTTCGGTGGCCCGCTGGAAGGCACGCTCCGCCGCCTGAACTTCGGGTGGCACTTTCTCCAACTGCTCCATGCGACTGCGGAAGAACTTCCCCTTGACCTCGATCTCCTCGAGCTGACGGTCCACCGCTCCCAGCACATCCTGGTACACCTCGCCCAGAGGCCGCTTGCAGATGGGGCACTCGCCGTCGGCGCCGGCCTCGGTCACCGTGTGCCTGTGCTTCTGATGATCCTTGTATTGGTCGCGCAGGCTCAGGGTCTTGGTTTCGGAATCCTGTTTGTCGCGCACCCATGCCGTTCGCAGCTTCTCCTCCTCGGACTCGGCCTCAGCCAACGCGCTGCGCGCCGTTTCGAGCGCTGCCTGCGCTGTACCCAGCGCCGCCGCCACGTCGCCCATCTTCTCCAGGCGTTCGCGCACGCGCTCTGACTGTTCCTTCACCTCACTCTGCTGTCCCGCAAGCGAGCGCCTGCGCCCGGCCCCGCGGGCCTCGTGCTCGAGCCGATCGAGCTCCGCACGGAGGGGCTCCACCTCGCTGAGAGCCGGCTCCAACTCCTCCATCTTGGCGCGCGCTGCCAGCGCCTCGGCCAGCTCGCGGTCCAGACGCTCGAACTCGCGCCGCGCCTCGCCCACATCCCGCTCAGCCACGCGGCGTTCCCCGTCGAGCGCGAGCGCCGACTCGCGCAGCTCGACCATCCGCGTCCAGGCGGGTCCCTCGGACTCGAGCGCTCGCGCCGCTTCGGTATGTTGTCCGGTGGCCTGCTCGACGGAGTCGCGCGCTTCGGTAGCACGCTCCCGGGCCTGGTCGCGCTCCTCGGCCAGGGATTCGGCGTCGATGAGGCCTCGCTGCAGGCCCTGCAGTTCCCCGCGTAGACCGGATCGCACCTCACGCACACGATCCTGTGACAGCCGAAGCTTCTCGTAGCCTAGCACCTGGGAAAGGAACCGCGCCCGCTCGGTGGAGCCCATCGCCGCCATGACGGCGAGTTCCTTCTGGCCGGTGAAGTAGGTGTTGAAGAACTCTTCGCGACTCATTCCCAACAGCCGCTCGACGCGAGCGCTCACTTCCTGCTGGCTGTTGGCGATGGGCGCGTCGAACCGGTCCTGGAACAGCTCAGCGTTATACAGCCCGCGCACGACGCGAAACTCATGAGCGCCAAGGGAGAACTCCACTTCGACGCGAACCGAAGAGCGGGCCGGCGCGCGATTCCAACGGATCGTGTCGCGGCTCCCGCGCGCGGCGGGGTTGCCATAGAACGCCCATGCAATGGCTTCGAGCAATGTGGTCTTGCCCGAGCCGTTGGGACCGATGATCGCGGTTATCCCCCGACCGAATGCGATCTCGGAATCGGCGTGCTGCCGGAAGTTGAGGAGCTTCAGGCGGTGTAGCTGCATCTACTCCTCGAGCTGAGCCTGCTCGACTTGGTCCATGTAGGTCCGCCCCAATGCGACGAGCCGGTCACGGTCCACGTCGGCGTCGAGCGGGCGGCGCCCCAGATACTCGTTGAGCACGTCGGCCAGCGTCTGGCGTTGCCCTGGAGCCGCGACGCCCACCTCCCGGTGCTGCCGCGGCCGGCGCAGGTCGAGGTGGTAATGCAGCGCGCTCGCCTTGTAGCCGCGAATCGCGGCGTGATCGAGGTCGCGAGCGATGGGCCGGGGCACGTCGAACACGACCTGTCTCACGACCTGGTCCTCGATTCCACCCTTCACTCCCTCGATCTGCTTGCGGATGTATGCGTCGATTTCATCGGCCGAGAGCCCCGCAGCGTGGAGCGGCTCGAAGTCCACGAGCCGCCTCGCGAGGGAGATCGGCCGGAACTCGACCGCCGCGCCACCGGCGAGATTCACCAGGAGCCATCCCTTCTGCCCTTCCCGTCCCTCGCGCGCCTCGTCCTTGAGCTCACCCCAGGGGTTGGGGCTCACGTACTCGAGCGCGCCGCTGTACCACGCATTGTCACGCACCTTGTGAGCGACGTGGTAGTGGCCCAGCGCCACGTAACTCCAGCGCTCGGCGTTGATCTCAGCCGGCTCGAGTATGGCGCCTCCATATTCCATCGCGCCCGCATCGCGCGGCAGCACTCCCGCGACTTCGCCGTGTGTAACCGCCACCTGATACTTGGCTCCACCGGGGGGCGTCAGCGTGGGCCGGCTTCCGGCAAGCCACGCGACGTGAGGCACGCACGTGACGCTCAGGTCCAGCTCCTCGAACAGCAGGTCACGCGGCTCCTCGGCAACCACATGCACGCCGCCCACCGCCTCGAACAGCTTGAGGATGGTCCCGGTCTCGATCGAACGCGGCGTATCGTGATTCCCGGCTACGATCACCACCGGAGCCTCGGGCAACGCGAGCCGCAGGCGGCGGAACTGGTTGAACGAGTGGAGGATGGCCGGATTGGACGGGCGAACCGAGTTGAACAGGTCGCCGGCGATCACGACGATGTCGGGCGCGGCCTCGATCACGTCGTCAATGACAAGACGGAAAGCTCGCGCGACGTCAGCCTCGCGCTGGTTGATCCCCTGTGACGTCAGACGGTGGTACTGGCGGAACCCGAGATGGATGTCGGCGAGATGGGCGAGCTTCACGGTCTAGGGCACCACGGCCTGGCGAATAGTGGTCTCGAGCGTGACCTGACTCTGTGGTTCCATCGATGCCGCGCCCGGCCGCGTCACAGTGAACTGCACCCGGTTGCGTGTGGCCGCGGAGACCACGCTGCGCCAGCCGGTGGACCATACCAGCGTGCCCCGAACGGCACCGGTGAACTGTGCCGACCTCCCGTCTGCCGCCGTGAGACTCTGCGGCAGGTAGCTGCCGCTGAAGCTCACATACGCCAGAGTGTCGCGCGGACGTGCCCGCACGCTGTCCACCAGAAACGCAGCTCTCGCTCTGAGCGTTTGCGGCATGAGCCCCGTCGGTTCCGCGCCCACGATGTCGCCGAGCGGAAACTCCAGTTGGGCGTTCCAGCGGTCACCCGAGTGCACCCATCCAACCGGCAGCACCAGGCCCGGAACGCCGGTGAGCAGGTGCATCAGGAGCCCTCCGCTTTGGTGCTCGCCCCCGCCGATGATCTCCAGCATCCGCATGTGGGTATCCACGCGCGCCTGGATCCAGCGTGTCTCGGGATCGGGAACGACGACCTCTCGCCATGGCCCGGTAGCGCCCCGAGCGCGGAACCGTAGCGAGTCGTATTGCAGGTGCACGACTTGAGCACGGTCGGACCGCGGCATCGACACCTGACTCATGGCTCCGACGTCCGCGACCTCCCTTGAAACCGTCACTGGCCGGCCCGAGGAATCGGCACCGGTCATTGTCATGAGCGTGTGTGACTGGAACGCCCGATGCACCGTGATCCCGCGGAGCGGCGCGAACTCGAGACGCAGGCTGTCCTGGGCCTCGGCCGACCCCGGCAGCGCCAGGATGCCGAGTGCAGCGGCGACCCCTCTCAGGGTCACGGGCGCACTTGGAATCGTACTGACTCGTCCATCAGGAGCGTCATCGCCACTTCGCCCACATCGATCGGATCCCGCTCAAGCGTCATCGTGGTGCGGCTGCGGATCGCGCCCGAGACGAACGCATTCCAACCCGTGGACCATATCAGGCTCCCACCGTAGGCGCCGGACACGCTCACCACGGCGTAGATCTCCTCGGTGGAGGTGTCCAGCTCCGTTCCCACGAACAAACCGCGCACGGTCATGAATGCCAGCGTGTCGAGTTCGCGCACCGACAAGCTGTCGAGCGTCACCGTGGTCCGCGCAACGACCTCCGCTTCTGCGCTGAAGTGTTGCGCTACAGGCGTTTCGCTGCCGAACCCAAGCGGCCGGGATACGCGCAGCACTACGTCGGACGTCAGGGTGTCGCCCACCGTGACGGGGTCCGCGGGTAAGGCGAACTCCAGCCTGGAGAGGAACGCGCGCAGCCCATGTCGCTCGTTCGGCGTCAGCGTATCCCCTCGCGTGCGCTCCATTTCGAGCACGCGCAACCGATCGTCGACGGTCACTCGGGCCGAAACCGAGCGCGTCCGCATCTCGGGGATGGCACGCCACGGACCGCCGAGCGCGCGCACGCGTACGCGTGTCGAGTCGTGGGTCACATCCACCACGAATCTGGTGAACTGGGCATCGCGCACGTTCCACGTCGTGCTGCCGAGCGTGGCCGACTCGACCGTTATCGAATCCAGCGCCGGTACCCCAGGTGCGCCTTCCCGCAGGGTATTGGTCGACTCCGTCCACCAGAGGGTGTGAGTCCTGGTTCTCGGCTCCGGTCGAAACCGCAACAGGATCGACTCCTGCGCACTCACCACCCGCGGTGAGCCCAGCATTACGCTCGCCACGGCGATGCAGAGCAAGGTCGTCTTACGTCGCATACGGATCCTCCACCGATCTGAGTGGTGTCGTGGCATCTTGGTCGCGGCCCGCCGCCTCGCGACGCACCGCCGGTCCCAGTGACGCAGTGAAATACCCCTCCACGTCGTCCGGCCGCGTGCGCGCAGTGGCCAGCAGTGCACGCCGCACGTCGTCTTCGCGCCGGCCCGCAATACGATCGAGGATGCGCGCCGGCGTAATACGTTTGTCCAGAGCCGTCAGTTGGCGCACCACCGCCTCCTCGAACGGCACGTCCACCGCCGGCGGGAACCGCTTCACGCCGGCCGGCCCCTGCAACACCGCGGGCCGCGGAAACCGCACGAACACCGGCTGCGTGAAGTGCGGGTGTCGTACCATCAGTTCGCCCTTCGGCAGGGTGGCCAGCTTGATCTTCGTAGCGGGCGAGAGGACTTGATAGCCTGGCATCGCCAACTCGTCCATATCCATCCGTCCGAAGACGAGCGTCCCCGCGTTCCCCACGACCCGCCGGTGCACTTGCGAGCGGAACTGCTGGGCGGCGAACAACACCAACCCGAGATAGCGCCCTCGCTCCGAGATGTCCAGCAGCATCTTGCGGACGTAGGTGTCCGGTCCGTCCGCGGGAGCATACTTGTTGAGCTCGTCCACGAATACGATCACGTGATCGACGCCCAAATCGCCCCGCTCGAGATGCTCCCGCAGCCGGGTGACGACCCGTGTGAACACCAGGTCCTGGCCCAGTTGGTCCATCCCCGACACGTCCAGCACGTACACCGATCGATCCTCGAACTGCCCGAACGGGAGGTCGCTCACCGTGCCGTCATCCGTCACGAGCCCCTTGCAGCGCGTGGAGATGTTCAGCAGGCGGTTTCGGACTTTGCGAATCGTGGCGATGTGGTGCGTGCGCCAGGAGTCGCCGCGGCCCGCCGCCTCCAGCCCGTCGAAGATCGCCTTGAACAACAGATGAAGCTCGGCGAAGCTGCTCACGCGATGGGTGTTACCCCACTCATCGCGGAATTGCTTGTCCACGACGCGATCGGCCAGGAAGTCGAGAAACGCGTCCGCCTTGGCATCGATGTCGTCGCGGTTCAGCAACACCTCGTGATAGTCCAGCACCTCGCGCAGACCCCACACGAGGGGCTGGACGTCACCTACGACCTCGGCGTTGGATCGCAGCGTGTTGATGTTCACGCCGTCTGCCTTGTACGGAGCGAAGTAGCGCACCTTCTCGAACGGCTGCGGAGTGAGTCCCATCACGTGGTAGAGCTCCTCGTCCGCCTCGGGAAGCTCGGCAGGCTGGTCGAGGAAGCAGAGGTCCGGCCCTTTGACGTTGAAGCACAGGGCCGCCACGCTCCCCTTGTGACTCGGCAGGCGCTGGAAGATGCTCGAGAGCAGGAATTGCACCGCGCTCGTTTTGGTGGCGAGACCCGAAACGCCACTGATGTTCAGATGCGCAGATTCGGGTCCGAGCAGGAAGTCCGCGTCGAGGGATACCGGCGCGGACAGACCGCCCGCCCGGTACACGCCGACCGGTATGCCCGTGGGCTGCTCTCCCCTCACGAAGCCGTCCATCCGCAGCGCTGCCTCTACGTCCTGCTCGGTTGCCAACAGCACCTCGGCCAGCGGTACGGGCTGGATCGGTTCGTCGGGCTCGTGGCGCAGCACCGCCGCCGTCCACAGCCGGATCTCGGTGCGCCGCGTGGGTGCGCGGTCTCCGGCGGGGTCCCCTTCGGCGGCCACGACCTCGTGCAGTGGGGTGGCGAGATCGGAGTACGCCCGGCCGTCAACGACGACCGCGTAGACCGTCCGCCCGTTCTCGGCATCCACCCGCACGATGGCGCCGATCCCGATCGCGGTGTCGATCGCGGTCCAGAAGTGGAACTGATGCGGGCCGGCCGGCAGCGCCTCCGTGGCGACTACGCGGCCGATCGTGCTCCCGCCCCCGAGTCGAATCACCACCAACCTCCTGCCTGAGCGCGCAAGAACGTCTCCACCTGCCGGATCGGGTAGAGCAACCTGTCCCACCGGCCGTCGGGCGCCGACAGCGGCGCTCGCTCTGCGAGCAGCCAGCGGCTCACCTCGTTCGCGTCCGCCACCGCCGCTTCCCCGGGGGGACGCTCGATCCGTACGAGCCCGTGAAGCAGGTCATGGTCCTGCCAGGGCCATAACCGAAGATAAAACGAAAACACCTTCCCGCGCGCCCCCGCGGAGCGAGAGAACACGCTGGTGCGGTGCCCCTCCGGCAGGGTGAGCGCCACTTCCAGGTCGGGACCCTCCAGGAACTGGGTCTCGTGGCTCTTGACCAGCCCCACGACGCGCGCCCCCTCTTCCAGCCGCCCGATCCCTCCCAGGCTGCCGTCCACCACCAACCAGCTCCTGGGAGCTTCCTCGATGTGGGCGGCTGCGAGCTCTGCCTCCACCGCCTCGCGGCAGCGCTCGACTTCCTTGGCGGCGAGCTGCACGTCCAGAATCGGGTGGGAGCGCTCAGCCGCTTCGCACTCGACGATCGGGAGGTCCACGTCCTCGAGCGCCCTCTCCTGGTCCGGCGTGAGCCGGGAGCGCGCCACGACGAGGAACTCCTCCTGGCGCGCGCGTGCCACCTCCAGCTCGGCCCCCTGACGGCCGAGCACGGCCGCCGCCGCGTACCCCCGGACCACGGGGATCAGCCCGAAGCGCCCTTCTACGGCGTAGCGCTGAATGCCGTCCAGGAACGCCACGGCCTGGGGCCCAGGCGCGGGTCCTCCTACGTCGATGGCCTGGACATTCTCGCCCTCGACGTGACTCGCCGAGCCGAATGGAGATGCCACGGGGGGCGCCACGTGAGTGAGCAACGCCCCCGCCCCCACAGTGCCTCCGGCGGAGCGCAGGGCGTCCGCCACGCGGTTTCTGGGTGAGCCCGTCAGTCGTGCACCTTCACGCCGCCAGAGCGACCAACTTCAAGACATGTGCGAGCAGTCGCTCGGCGATGCTCACGGGGAGAGCGGTTCCTCCTGGTAGACCCACCGGCCGGCAACCATGGTGCGCAGGACGCGCACGTCCTTGATCTGCTCCGGCGGGATCCGGAATAGATCCTCCGAGAGCACCACCAGGTCGGCAGCATAGCCCGGCGCCAGCCTGCCCTTCCAATCCTCCTCGAACGCGGCCCAGGCGGCGTTCACTGTGTACGCCTCGAGCGCCTCCTCCAACGAGATGCGCTCGTCCGGGTACCAGCCACCCCGTGGCTCGCCATCCAGCGTCTGACGCGTGACGGCGGCATAGATGCCGAGCAACGGCTCGGCCGGGTACCACGACGCGTTCGTACCGGGCCAGTCGGAGCCGAACACGAGCAGCGCTCCTCCCTCCTTGAGAGAGCGGAACGCGTATGCACCGCTCGCGCGCGCTCCGATGCGATCCTCCATCCAGCGCATGTCGTCGATCGCGTGGAACGGCTGCACCTCGGCAACGATCCCCAGCTGGCCGAAGCGCCCGAAGTCATCGGGCTCGACCACCTGCGCGTGGATCATGCGGAAGCGGCGGTCCTTGGGTCCGTTCGCGCGGATCGCCTCCTCGTACATGTCGAGCAACGTGTCGACCGCCAGATCTCCGATGGCGTGGATGTGCGGAGTGAGCCCGGACCCGTCCGCCGACCGAATGAGCTGCTCCATGTTGCCGGAAGGCGACATCATGGTGCGCCACCGGCCCCGAGTATCGGGCATGTGGCGGTACGGCTCGCGGAACATGGCGGAGGAATTCCCCATGATGCCGTCCACGAAACCCTTGAGACCACATATCGAGATCATCTCGTCGCCGTAACCGGTCTTGATCCCCACCGCCGAGAGATCCTCCCAGTGGTCCAGTGTCGGTCGCGCGCAGACGCGCACCGAGAGGGCGTCGTGCGCTTCCAGGTACTGGAACACGCGCATCGCTCCTGCGCCCGTGATGTCGTGAATCGTGGTCACGCCGTGCCGCGCGAGGTCGTGAAGCGCGACTCGCGCCTCGGCCAGGAGCTGTTCGTGCGATGGAGGCGGTCGCACACCGAGCACATCCTGAGCTTCTTCCGCGCTGAGCAGCCCATCGTGCGCGGCGGGGTCCATGCCCGCAGCGGTGAGCGCGGCCGCGTTGGCGATGAATCGGGAGCGATCCCACTTGTTGAGCACCGCCGGCCGTCCACCAGTGATCGAATCGAGCAGTGCACGCCGCGGCAGCCAGGTGCTCTCCAGGTCGTACGCGCCCCAATCGCCGCCCACCATCCAGGAGCCATCGGGCAGCCTGCGGTGCGCCTCGCCCACTCGACGCCCGAACCCGGCATCGTCCGAAACGTCCAGCAGGTTCACTCCCAACAGCAGCCGCCCGGCGTAGGCGAAGTGCGTGTGGGTGTCGATGAGCCCCGGCGTGACGAACGCCCCGTCCAGGTCCACTATGCTGGCGCCCGGGCCCGCCGCCTCGAGCACCTCGCCACGGGCACCAACCGCGAGGACGCGGCGGCCGTCCACCGCGAGCGCCTCGGCCCATGGCTGCGCGCTGTCGCCCGTCCAGAATCGCGCCCCAACGAGCACCTGGACGTCGGGCTCCTGCGCCAGGGCAGGCGCTCCGGCGGTCAGCAGCAGAGCGCAGCAAACAACGGAGCTCGTCCGCTTCCGCATCATCGAGTACCCTCGGCTTCGGGGAACGGGGGTACGTCGAGCAACCAGAAGCCGGCCAACTCGGCGTCTTCATCCAGCTCCAACAGGAGGTGGTGCGCCAGCTGTACCCGCTCCACGATGTGGCGAGCGCCCACCCGCAGGTGAATCACCGACTCGTCCGGACTGCGCTCCACCGCGAGCGGCACGTCGGCCTCCACCACGGCGACGCCCGGTTGGGACGGCCGTGCGGGCACGACCAGACGTCCCTGCCGGTCGGCCTCGGGGTGCCTGAGCCCCGCGACGGTATTCGTAGCCGGCCAGACGACCACCTCCACTCCGCGCAGCTCGCCCGCCTGGAAGTCGAGCGTGATGACCGATCCCTTGCGGTCCTCAAGCTCGACGGATCCCGTCAGACCGCGGCCGCCTTCGACCCCCTGCAGCACGCCCGAGAGGATCTCGGTCTCGGCGTCCCACTGGAACACCACAGAGGGGAGGTCGCCTTCCAGCACGTCGACTTTCGCTCCGAGTCCAAATGTCCCCTTCACTGTTCCACCTCACTGTTGAGCGATTGCACGAATTCCTCGATCCTCGCGAGCGCGCGCCGCAGATCCTTGTCCGAGGCAGCGAACGAGAGCCGCACCCAGCGGCTATCACCGAACGCCTCCCCCGGCACCGCAGCCACACCACCCTTCTCCAACAGGCGCGCGCAGAACGCCTCGGCGGAATCCAGCTTGTCGTTGAAGAAGCCGTCCACCCGGAAGAAGAAATAGAACGCGCCCATCGGCTCCACGAACTCCACGCCGGGGAGCCTGTCCCGAAAGTACCCGACCAGCATGTCACGCCGCTTGCCGAACGCCGCGACCATACGCTCTACGTCGGCCTCCACGCGCTCGTCGGCCAAAGCGGCCGCGGCCGCCCACTGCGCCGGCTGAGATGCTCCCGTCGTGACATGGGTCTGGAGACCCGCCATCGCCTTCGTCACCTCGGGACGCGCGATCGAGAATCCCACGCGCCAGCCGGTCATGGCATACGCCTTCCCCACCCCACTGACGACGACCACGCGCTCCAGAAGATCGTCCGGCAAGTCATGAACCGATGGCGCCGGGCCCGAACCGAAGTGGATGCGGCGGTACATCTCGTCCGAGATCACCCACAGCTTCCGCTCCTTGGCCCACTCCAGAATCGCCTTGAGCTCGGCCCTCGCGTACACGGCTCCGGTGGGGTTGACCGGCGTGCACAGGATGATGCCCGCAGTGCTGGCATCGCTCGCTTTCTCCAGGTCTTCCACGCTCGCCTTGAGACTCCACTGCGGGTCGCCCGGCACCAGCACCGGAGTCGCGCGCGCCAGATGCACGAGCTGCGGATAGGACACCCACGCGGGCGCAGGTATGAGCACCTGATCGCCGGGCCCGAACAGGGCGAACAGAGCGTTGAAGATGGCCTGGCGCGCTCCGTTGGAGACCAGAATGTGGTCCGCGTTGATCGGGCGTCCGCCCGACAGGAGCGACAGGTGCCGCGCGGCGGCGGCGCGCAGCTCCAGGATGCCCGCGTTGGGCGGATAGTGCGTCTTGCCCTGTTGGATGGCCTTGATTCCCGCCTCGGACGGGATGCGCGGCGTGTCGAAGTCCGGCTCGCCCACCGAGAGGTCGATCACGTCCTCTCCGGCGTTCTGCCGCCTGAGCGCCTCCTGCTTGATCGCCACGACGGCCGATGCCTTGAGGTGAGCGAGGTTGCTCGAGCGCTTGAAGGTCATCACTGAATGACTCCGTACCGCCGCAGAATGTCGAGAGTGGTGTCGAGCGGTAATGCCTCGACCGTGCCGTGCCGCCCCGTGACCGTGCTAGCAAGGAAGAGAGAGTTGTAGATCGCCTCCTCGGTTGCCTCGATCACCGCCTGGAACAGGGGGCTCATCCGATCGTTTGAGGCCGGCGGCACACTCACCCCCAGATGTGCCACGGGCACCGTGCTGAACGCTATCACATAGTCTCCCGAACCGTTCGTCATGGAGCTGCCCGTGCGCGCGAGACCGGCTAGCGCCCTATGCGAGAGCCGTTCGAGATTGCGATGCGTGAGCGGGGCGTCCGTCGCCACCACGATCATGATCGAGCCGTCGCCGCGGTCGGGCACGGCGGCCGGGGCGGCGCTCCGGCTGCCCTCGAGCACGCCCCTCATATAGTACCGCCCCATCTCCTGCCCCACCGGAGCCCCCGAGATCTGCAGCACGCCGCCGAAATTGGATTGCACCAGAACGCCGACGGTCCAGCCGCCCATCCGTCCGGGCAGAACCCTGCTCGCGCTGCCGATGCCGCCCTTCCACCCGAACGCCACGGTACCGCGGCCGGCACCGACGCTACCCTGCTCGACCGGCCCGCTCCCCGCGGAGCCGATGGCCTCGAGCACGTCCCGCTCGGTGATGGGCCTCATCCGGATATCGTTGAGGTATCCGTCATTGGTCTCGCCCACGACAGGATTGGCCGAGCGGACTTCCTCGTTGCCCGGCAGGCCCAGCAGGTAGGTGAGTACCGCGTCCGCGGCCCGGGGCACGCAGAGCGTGCACGTGAGCACCACAGGGGATTCCAGCTCGCCCAGCTCCTGCACCTGCGTCATCCCCGCCAACTTCCCGAAACCGTTCCCCACCACGATGGCAGCCGGCACCTTCTCCTGGAACACGTTGCCGCCGTGCGGTAGGACGGCCGTAACCCCGGTGTTGATCGAGTCGCCCCTCGCGATCGTCACGTGCCCCACCAGCACACCCGGCACGTCCGTGATGGCGTTGTGCGGACCGGTGGCCAGCACCCCCACGACGACGCCCACGTCGCGGGAGGACTGTCTCTCCTGTGCCTCGAGAGGAGCCCCCGCCACAATGCAGGCCAGCAGCAGTGCTGCGGCGGTGGTACGGACCATGGTCTTCATGGCGCCAAGCTCGGGCACGCGCGGCTGACTGTCAACGCGCATCGGCCTCCTCGTACGTCTCGCGCTTCCAGCGGTACGGCAGCTCCACGATTCCCCCCGGCTCGGTCACGGTGGGGAGCGCCGCCAGGGAGTCGCGCACGATGGTTCGTTGCTGGGCCGCATGGCCCGGCTCCCCGAAGACCTGCCCCAGCCGGAACTTCACGATCACGTTGCGCGGCGCCGGAAGAGTCTCGGTCATCTGTCTGACGACGCTGACCGTCACCGTTGGTATCCCGGCGGCTTCGATCTCCCGCGCGACCAGCCCCACGGACTGGTGGCAAGTGGGTCACCCAGGAGACACCAGAACCAGGTCGACGCCGTCCTCCTTGAAGAGCCCGGCAATTTCCGCGGCGCTCCGTCGGACCAGTCGCTCGCGCTGTGCCCCGTAGATGTGCCCCATCATGCCAACGTGTCGCGGCGCGACGGAGCCCAGCTCGCTACGGGCCACCAGCTCTTTCACCCGCTCGATCGGGTAGACGCAGTTCACGTCCTGATCGGCCGCGCGGTGATCGTAGTAGTCGTGCGTGATGGTCAGCTCACCCGCTTCCGCTTCGGCCGGCAGCACCCGGAAGGAGGCATCCCCTTCGGGATCCTCCATGTCGAACGGAGCCTGGTCCTTCAAGTGGACTCCGGCGGCCGTCAGGACAGCCACTCGCGCGTCCCGAAGGCGGCCCGGTGGCGGAGCCAACGGCGGCATGGCGATGGCGGCACTAGCCTTGTTCCGGATCGCCCTGCCGTACAGTTCGTTGATCCAGTTGAAGCGCGTGTAGACGTTCGACTGGAGCCGGTTCCACCAGCGCGCCATAGGTCCGTCCTGCCTGTCGGTTGCGGGGAAGTTCTCCGCAAACTACCATCTGACCTGAGCAGGAACCACTGCCGCTGCTTTGACAATCGAGGGATCCCGTGTCCTGGACGTACGAGCCGGAATTCGACGCTGCCCACAGGGCGGCCCTGAGCAATGGAAAGAACCTTGTATACGTGTGCCCCGCCGCCGGCTGGGCCGTGCTCCCGCTGCTCCGACAGCTGCCGGCGACGGAAGGAGAGGGCGTCGAGACGTTGCTCCTGGCGCCGGAGACCTCCGAGGGACTCGAGCTCGCCCCGATGGCCGCCAGCGTCGAGCCGCTGCGGCCGGTCCACGCAGTGAGCGGCCTGGCCCGCGCCGGCCGCATCATCAAGTCGCACTCCGTCCGGACACTCGTCGCTACACCCGCCGAAGTCCTCCAGCTGATGTCGCGCTCGAGCCTCAAGCTCGGGGCGGTGGCCCGCGTCGTCGTGTTGTGGCCCGAGACCCACTTCGAGCTGGGCGCCGCCGACGCGATAGACATGATCCTCGGCGAATGTCAGGGCGCGCAGCGCCTCGTCGTCACCAGCGACGAGGCTCCCATCGCAGATTTTACCGACAGACACGCGCGGCGGGCTCCGATCGCGGCTCCGGCGCGGCTTCCCGCGAAGCCCGCCGCGCGCGTGCGTTACGCCCTGGTCGACCGGCAGCGGCTGGGCTGGGCAGTGCGCTCCGCGCTCGACGCCCTCAACCCGGCCCGCGCGCTGCTCTGGGACCCCACGCCGCTCGCAGCGACCCGTTGGGCGGAGTACGACGGCGACCCCACCGTATCGGTCGCATCCGACCCGGGTGAGGATTCATTTGATCTGGCGCTAGCGGTGGAGCTGCCGTCGACCGACGCCCTGGACGCGTTGCGCGCCGTGGCGCAAGACGTCGTCGTCCTCGCCCGGGCGACACAGCTGCCCTACCTCCAGGGGCTGGCGGAGCTCTCTCCGCTGCGGCTCCCCTCCGAGGCAGACAGGGCGCGGGACAAGACGGCCCACATGCGCTCGCTCGTGCGCAGTCGGCTCGAAGCGGCGGACTGCTCGGGGGACCTCGCCGCGCTGAGCCCCCTGTTCGACGAGTACGACCCCGCACTTGTCGCGGCCGCCGCCCTGCAGGTGAGCCAGAAGACGGCGCAGGATCAGTCGACGGCGGAGCCCCTGCCGACGTGGGTGCACATCCGCGTCAACTCGGGCAAGCGAGATCGGATCCGCACAGCCGACCTGGTCGGCGCGCTGCTCAACGCCGTCGGCCTGCCCAAGGACAACATCGGCCGCGTGGACGTTCGTGATTCCTTCTCGTTGATCGAAGTGCGCGCTGAGGTGGCGGAGCGTACTCTGCGCGGTCTGGAGGGGGTTTCGCTGCGGGGCCGGACCGTAGCGGCCCAGATCGACCGCCGTTAGGCCCGGCGGGTGGCCAGCGATCAGCCCGGTGCCGAGGGCGCCCGGCGGCTGACCGCTGACCGGCAGTCAGGCTTAGCGGTTGACCGCGTCCTTGAAGCCCTGGCCTGCCTTGAACGCCGGAACCGTAGCCGCCGCAATCTGGATCGTGCCGCCGGTGCGCGGATCGCGCCCCGCACGTGCCGCCCGCTTGCGCGCCACGAACGAGCCGAAGCCCGTGATCTGCACCTTGCCGCCCGAGCGGAGCTCCTTCACAATCATGCCATCGTCACCGAACAGCGTCTCGACGGCGCGCCCCGCGTCGGCCTTCGATAGGCCCGTGCTGGACGAAAGGGCTTCGATCATCTCTGTCTTGTTCACCCGTATCCTCCCTTGACGTAGAATTAGGTGGCTGACGTTACGGCGCGACGTTGGGATGCGGCGCGCCACCGGTTCTGAGTCCGGCTCTAAGTAAGGATGCCCGGGCTCAGTTGGCAAGCGGGTTGCCGCCGCCGGTCCCCGGAGATAGCGTCTTCCCTGCACTGGAGAAGGTCGGCTCGATGGAGCACAGCACCCACCCCGGATGGATCGAAGTCATTACGGGCGTGATGTTTAGCGGAAAGAGTGAAGAGCTCATCCGCCGGGTGCGACGCGCCGTGATCGCACGAAAATCGGTTCAGGTCTTCAAATCCCACCTCGATGACCGCTACGGCGTTTACTCGGTCACGACGCATGACGGCGCGGCCGTCGAAGCCCTCCCAGTGGACTCCTCGGCCGAGGTGGCGCGCCTGGTCCGGCCCGGCTCCGAAGTCGTGGCGATCGACGAGGCTCAGTTCCTGGACTACGCCATCATCGACGTTTGCACCGCGCTGGCCGCGGAAGGCCTCCGGGTCATCGTGGCCGGGACTGAAACCGACTTCCGCGGCGCTCCGTTTGGACCAATGCCCCCGCTTCTCGCGGTGGCGGAGCAGGTGGACAAGCTGCACGCGATATGCGTGCGGTGCGGCAACCCGGCGACACGCAACCAACGGCTGATCGACGGGCATCCGGCGCGGTTCGATTCGCCCACGATCATGGTCGGCGGCAGCGAGACCTACGAGGCTCGGTGCCGGCACTGTCACGAAGTGCCGCTGGTGGATGAGGACCAGACGAGCCTGCTATAGACGAAGGCGGAAACACCCATTCCCGAACCCCGGGGGGCGGCGGTGCTGAACATAGGACTCACAGGCAACATCGGCGCCGGCAAGTCTACAGTGGCCAGGTTCCTGGAGTCGTGGGGAGCCGTGGTTATCGACGCCGACAAGCTCACGCGCGAGGTTCAGGAGCCCGGGAGCCCGACCCTGGCCGCCATTGCAGAGCGGTTCGGGCCCGCCGTGCTCGGCCCCGATGGCGCTCTCGATCGGCAGGTGATGCGCGAGCGGGTCCTGAACGACGAAACGGAGCTCGCGGCCCTCAACGAGATCGTCCACCCCGCAGTCCAGGCTCGACGCGCGGCGCTCGCCGCGGAGGCTTCCATCCGCGGCGTGCGCATCATCGTGAACGACATCCCCCTCCTGTTCGAGGTACTGGACCCCGCAACATTCGACCTCGTCGTGCTGGTGGACGCTCCGGTCGAGCTGCGGCGTCACCGGATCATGGCCGAGAGGGGTCTGTCCCGGAGCGACGCCGATCGCATGATTGCGGCCCAGCTACCCTCGAGCGAGAAGCGTGCGAGGAGCGACGTCGTGATCGACAATACCGGATCACTCGAGGAACTTGAACGCTCCTGCCGCGACGCCTGGCACGGCATCCTGGTGCGGGCCGGACTGCGCGCGGACGACCCGCCGGGCAACTGAGTCGCACCGGCAAGTGCTCGGGGCCGGCTGAAAACACCCAGTTGACATGGGGTGGTCGTCCCGATAACCTACGCCTCGCAACTCACACCTCAGAGCGAAAAGCCCATGTCTGAGATCCCCGAGAGTCTGCATTACACAGAAGAGCACGAGTACGTGAAGCCGGTTGAGGACGGTCTCGTCCTCATCGGCATCACCGACTATGCGCAGGGGGAGCTGGGCGACGTAGTCTACGTCGACCTCCCCGAGGTCGGCTCCAGCTACAACCGAATGGACGTGTTTGGGACGATCGAGGCCGTCAAGGCGGTGGCCGAGCTGTTCAGCCCAGTGGCGGGCGAGGTCGTCGAGATCAACACGGCGCTGGAAGGCGACCCAGGCATCGTCAACCGAGACCCCTACGGCGAGGGCTGGATGATCAAGCTCCAGCTGCGCAGCCAGGATGAGCTCGGTCAGCTCCTCTCCCCCGCAGACTACGCTCAGCACATCGGGGAATAGCCGCCGGCCCGGAGGTCCTATTCATACGACCGGCACCACGAGACGCCCTGGGGAGTTCCCGGGGCGTTTGCATGCATAGGGTAGTGAAGACATGACGAAACCGACCAAGACGACTCCGCACGCCGACCACTTCGCCTGGCGCCACATAGGTCCGCGGCCCAACGACATCCAGGCCATGCTCGATACCCTCGAATACGACTCGCTGGAGTCGCTCGTTGACGCGGCCGTGCCGGAGGACATCCGCATCGACCGGGAGCTCGACATACCCGCCGGGTGCAGCGAGTACGAGGCGCTGCAGGCCCTGCGTGCGATCGCCGCGAAGAACCAGGTATTCCGTTCCTACATCGGGATGGGGTACGCCGATACGATCGTGCCCGCCGTGATCCAGCGGAACATCCTAGAGAACCCGGGCTGGTACACCGCCTACACGCCCTATCAGGCGGAGATCTCGCAGGGTCGTCTCGAGGCATTGCTCAACTACCAGACGATGATCGTCGAGATGACCGGGCTCGAAGTCGCCAACGCTTCGCTGCTGGATGAGGGGACCGCCGCGGCCGAGGCCATGGCCCTCAGCCTGGCGGTCGGAAAGAAGACCAGCGACCCGGTGTACCTCGTGGACGAGGGCTGCCACCCCCAGACCATCGCCGTGCTGGAGACCCGCGCCGACGCGCGCGGCATCTCAGTCAGTGTGGGCGATCCCGAGAAGTTCTCGTTCGCCGCCGGGACGATCGGTGTGTTGCTGCAGTATCCGGCGAGCGACGGAGAGGTGAAAGACTATCGCGCGGTAATCGAGCGGGCACACGAGGCGGGCGCCATGGTCACCATGGCAGCCGATCTGCTGGCCCTCGCTCTACTCACCCCGCCAGGGGAGCTGGGCGCCGATGTAGCCGTCGGGAACACGCAGCGCTTCGGCGTGCCCCTCGGGTATGGCGGACCGCACGCGGCCTACCTGGCCATTCACGAGCAGTACAAGCGGCACGCACCCGGGCGGATCATCGGGGTGACCAAGGACTCCAAGGGCAGGCGTGCGCTGCGCATGGCCGTGCAGACGCGCGAGCAGCACATTCGCCGCGAGAAGGCGACCAGTAACATCTGCACGGCGCAGGTGCTGCTGGCGGTGATGGCCGGGATGTACGCGGTCTATCACGGCCCCGACGGCATTCGCCGCATCGCGCGGCGCGTGCACTCTCTCGCCGTGACGCTTGCCGATGTGCTGCGAGGCCTGGGGTACACCATCGCGCACGCGTCGTACTTCGACACTCTCAGGGTCGAGGCCGAGCCCGCTCGGGTTGCCCGGGTGCATGAAGCTGCACGCGCCAGCGGCATCAACCTCCGTGCGCTGTCGGATTCGGCGATCGGTGTGACGCTCGACGAAGCCACCACGCCAGATCACTTCGCGGCGCTTGCAGCTGTTTTCGCTCTGGGAGACGCGGTCGACTTCGAGGTTGCCGACCTCGCGGACGGCGTATCGCCCGCGATCCCCAATGAGCTGGCGCGGAAGTCGGAGTACCTGACGCGCCAGTGTTTCAACCGGTACCACTCCGAGACCGAGATGATGCGGTACCTGAAGAAGCTCGAGGACCGTGACCTGGCGCTCAACTCGGCCATGATCCCGCTCGGCTCGTGCACGATGAAGCTCAACGCCGCCGTGGAGATGGCGGCGGTGAGCTGGCCCGAGTTCGGGGGCATCCACCCGTTCGCGCCGCGCGAGCAGGCGCAGGGCTACGCGCAGCTGTTCGAGGAGTTGGAGGACAAGCTGGCGGAGATCACGGGGTTCGCCGCGATCTCGCTGCAACCCAACGCCGGGGCTCAGGGCGAGTTCGCGGGCTTGATGGTGATCCGCGCGTACCACCGGGCCAGGGGCGAGGGCCACCGGACGGTGTGTCTGATTCCCAAATCGGCGCACGGCACCAATCCGGCCAGTGCAGTCATGGCCGGCATGGAAGTCGTCGTGGTGAAGACTGACGAGGGCGGCAACGTGGACATGGCCGATTTCAGGGAGAAGGCGGAGGCGCATCGCGACAAGCTCGGCGCCTTGATGATCACCTACCCGTCCACGCACGGCGTGTTCGAGAGCACGATCCGCGAGATCTGTGAGATCGTCCACTCCAACGGCGGACAGGTATACATGGACGGCGCCAACCTGAACGCGCTCGTGGGGATCTCCCGGCCCGGCGACATCGGGGCAGACGTGTGTCACCTGAACCTGCACAAGACATTCTGCATCCCGCACGGAGGGGGTGGCCCGGGCATGGGGCCGATCGGCGTGGCCGCGCACCTCGTACCGCACCTGCCGGATCACCCCGTGGTGCCGCTGGGTCGCGCGGATTCGTGCGGCACGATATCCGCAGCTCCGTGGGGCAGCCCGTCGATACTCCCCATCTCCTGGGCCTACGTGGCCATGATGGGGCCCGAAGGGCTCACCCTGGCAACCGAGGTCGCGATCCTCAACGCCAACTACGTGGCGCGCCGGCTCGAAGGAGCGTACGGCTTGCTCTACTCCGGGCGGGACGGGTTGATAGCCCACGAGTGCATCGTGGACACGCGGCCGTTCAAGGCGTCGACCGGAGTGGACGTCAGCGACATCGCCACGCGGCTGATGGATTACGGCTTCCACGCGCCTACGGTGTCCTTTCCGGTTCCCGGCACGATGATGGTCGAGCCGACCGAGAGCGAATCCAAGGAGGAGCTGGACCGCTTCGTCGAGGCGATGCTCGCGATCCGCGACGAGATCCGGGCAATCGAGGAGGGGAAGGCCGATCCGACCGACAACGCACTGCGCAACGCTCCGCACACGTTGGAGGACGTGGTTTCCGACGAATGGAACCACCCTTACTCGCGTGAGCTGGCGGGGTTCCCGAGCCGCCACACGAGGGAGCACAAGGTGTGGCCCGCGGCGGGGCGGGCGGACGCGGCCTACGGCGACCGGAACCTGGTGTGCACTTGCCCGCCCATGGAGGAATACGAGCCCGCCGCCGAAGGAGTCGCGTGAGCCGGCAGGACTGGCGGCTGATAGTCGAGCCGGGCGGGCGGCCCGGCGCCGAAAACATGGCCCTCGACCACTCCCTCCTGCGCGCCGCGCGGGAGGGAGTCGCTTTTCTGCGGCTGTACCGCTGGAACCCACCCTGCCTCTCGTTCGGACGCAACGAGCCCGCTCTGACCCGGTACGACGCCAATGCGATCGAACGACTCGGGTTGAGCACCGTGCGGCGCCCGACCGGAGGGCGAGCGGTGTGGCACGAGGCCGAGGTCACCTACGCGGTTGCGGGGCCCTCGGATTTGTTCGGTTCGCTGAGGGAGGCATACATTAGGGTCCACCAAGTCCTGGCTGCGGCGCTGAACGCGCTGGGTGTGGAAGCAGAGCTGGCCGCGCGCCCGAGGGGCCGGGCCCTCGGCCCGGGCAACGGGGCATGTTTCGCCGCCCCGGTCGGAGGCGAGGTCGTCGTGCGAGGGCGCAAGCTGGTGGGAAGCGCGCAGGTCCGTGAGAGCGGGGCGTTTCTGCAACACGGTTCGATCCTGCTCGACGACGGGCAAGACGTCGTGGCTGAGGTCACGCGTGGGACGGGTGCCGTGCCGCAGGCGACTTCGATGTCGGCCGTGCTCGGCAGGAGCGTCGCGTTCGAGGAGGTTGCCGACACGGTGGCGTCCGAAGCGCGGCGCGCTTGGGATGGCGCCTGGCAAAGAGTTGAACTGGAGCCGCCGCCGGAGGACGTTGGGCGATTCGAGAATCACGAGTGGACGTGGAGGAGGTAGCGCTGTGAACAGGATGACGGTCCTTCTGAGCTTCGCGACAGCCTTCCTGGTCGCGTGCATGCCCGACGCAGGGTGCCCCGACCGCTGGTGTGGTACCGCGGTGGTGGCGACGGCGGCGGAGGCCGACGTCCTCCTCCCGGTGGCCACGACGCAGGACGTGGGCTACGCCATCGGCGACCTGATCTTCCTCAAGCTCGCCGACGTCGGACCGGAGATGAACACGGTGGACCCCGAGACGTTCGAGCCGAGGCTCGCGAGCTCATGGGAGTTCGAGGACGAGCGGACCATCGTGTTCACGCTCGACCCGAACGCGAAGTGGCACGACGGCGTACCGGTCACGGCCGAGGACGTGGTCTTCACGTTCGACGTGTATCGTGATCCGGTCGTTGCGTCCGCTTCGCGCCCTCGCGTGCTGGAAATCGAATCGGTCGCGGCACGCGGCGACGGTGCGGTCGAGTTCCGATTCGACCACGCCTACCCCGAGATGCTGTTCGACGCCGTCTATCACATGCGCATCCTGCCCAGCCACCTGTTGGACACGGTGCCCCACGCCGACATCTCGTCGAGCCCCCTGGGACGCAATCCAGTCGGGAACGGCCCCTACCGCTTCGTGCGCTGGGACGCCGGCCAGTCCATCGAGCTCGTGGCCGACCCGGATTTCCATCTCGGCCGCCCCGGGATCCGGCGCATCATCTGGCGCTTCGTGGGAGATCCCAACACCGCGGTAGCACAGATGCTGGCGGGTGAGGTGGACCTTCTGCAGACGTTGAGTCCGGAGGCGCAGGAGCAAGTGGAGGCGCGGGACGACCTCAGGGCCGTAATGTGGACCCCACCGATCTACTACCTGTTCGTCCAGTTCAACATGCTCGACGCCGACGGCACGAGCCGGCCGCACCCGCTGTTCAGGGAGCGTGCCGTGCGCGAGGCGATCGCGATGGCCGTTGACCGCGAGGCGGTCGTGAACGCCGTCTTCCCCCAGGGCGTCGTTGGCAGGGGGCCCATGGCGCCGGTACAGTGGGTATGGCACGGCGAATACGAGCAGATCCCGTTCGACACCGCCGCTGCGCGGGCGCGCCTCGCCGAACAGGGGTGGTCCGATAGCGACGGCGACGGACTTCTCGACCGCGACGGGCAGCCCTTCTCGTTCAACCTCCTGCTCCCCTCGAGCAGTGTGAGCCGCCGCCGCGCCGGCGAGATCATGCAGGCGCAGCTGCGCCGCATAGGCGTCGAGCTGACGATCACGGCGATCGAGTTCAACGCATTTCGGGAACGGGCAGCGGCCCATCGGTTCGACACGTACTTCGGTGGCTACGGGGGCGACCCGAGCCCCACGACGATCGCCGAAGTGTGGGAGACCGGCGCGCCGGCCAACCACGGCTCCTACTCGAGCGCAGAAGTCGATCGGCTCATCGGCGAGGCCCGGGCCGCCACTGACCTCGCCGCCGTGCGGGCCGCTTGGTACGGGGTGGTCACACTCATCAACGACGACGTGCCGGCCATTTGGATGTACACCGGCTCTCCCATCGCCGGCGTGAGCACCAGGTTCGAGAACGTTTCCATCAGGAGCGACAACTTCGCCGCCACTCTGTGGCAGTGGCGCGTGCCGGCGTCGCGGTTGATCGATCGGGACCGCATCACGGACGCCCAGAACTAGGGTGCTGCGCTTCATCACGGTCCGGTTGGCGCACGCGGCCGCGATCGTGTTCTTGGTCGCCACGCTGACCTTCTTCCTGCTGCATCTCGCGCCGGGTGACCCGTTCACGACGTTCAGCGAGACCACCTTGATCTCCCCGGAGGTCGTAGAGCAACAACGCCGCAACTTCGGCCTGGACCAGCCCCTGTACGTGCAGTACGCGCGTTACCTGGGGAACCTCGTGCAGGGTGACCTCGGCTACTCCTTTCGCGAGCACCGCCCCGCTGCGGCGGCCATCGCCTCGCGCATCCCGGCAACACTGACCCTGGCAGCGGCAGCGCTCGTCATAGCATTCGGCCTGGGCATTCTGATGGGAGCCGTGCAGGCGGCGCGCCCCGGGTCACGCACCGACGACGCGCTGTCGGTCGCGGCACTCGGGCTCTACTCGATGCCGGTATTCTGGCTCGGCGTGATGTTCCTGATGCTGTTCGGTGTGAAGCTCGGCTGGCTCCCCGTGGGCGGCATCGTGGACGAAGCCATCTACTCGTACCTCTCGCCGCTCCGACGCCTGGCGAACCGCCTGGAGCACCTGGTGCTTCCGGCTATGACCCTCGGTCTGGTTGGCGCTGCGGTGGTCGCCCGCTACCAGCGTGCCGAACTGCTCGACGTGGTGCACCAGGACTTCATGAGGACCGCCCGGGCGAAAGGGCTCTCCCGAACAGCGGTGTTCGTGCGACACGGACTGCGCAACGCCCTGCTTCCGATCGTCACACTATTCGGGCTCTTCTTCCCACTCCTGCTCTCGGGCGCGGTGCTCGTCGAAACCGTGTTTGCGTGGCCTGGAATGGGCAAGCTCGCGGTGGACGCAATCAACGGGCGGGATTACTTCGTCGTCACGGGGATCGCGATAGTCGCTGCCGCGATGGTAGTACTGGGCAACCTCATCGCCGACCTGCTGTACCGCGTGGTGGACCCGCGCACGCGGGGTGAGTCGTGAGCCGCTTCACGCAGCGATTGCTGGAGCGGCGTCGGACAATGCTCGGCCTGGTCGTCGTGTTCGTGCTCTGTGTGGCAGCAGCGCTGGCACCGTGGCTCGTGCCGTATGACCCCGCCGCGCAGCTCGACCTCGCGAGCGGCCAATACCTCGATCCCTCCGTCGCGCATCCGTTCGGCACCGACTTCTACAGCCGCGACCTGTTCAGCCGCGTCCTCTACGGGGCCCGCATCTCGCTCACGGTCGCGTTCCTGTCGGTGCTGCTGTCGGTCACGATCGGTACCGCGGTGGGCTTGATCGCGGGCCTGGCCGGCGGAGCGGTAGACATGGTGCTGATGCGCCTCGTGGACGCGGCGCTCGCCGTCCCCCGGTTGCTCCTGCTCATCGTGGTTCTCGCTCTGTGGGAGGGCATCGGCCTGTGGGGTCTGATTCTGATTCTCGGACTCACGAGCTGGATCGACGCGAGCCGCATCGTGCGCGGAGAAATCCTCAGCCTCAAGACGAGGGACTTCGTGACCGCGGCCCGTGCGACTGGAATTGGCGCGCGGCGCCTGGCGTGGAGCCATCTTCTGCCCAATCTCGCCGCTCCGATCATCGTGACCGCGACACTCGGCATCGGACAGATCATTCTGACGGAAGCAGCGCTCTCATACCTCGGCATCGGCGTAAAGCCCCCAATGCCCTCCTGGGGCTCGATGATCGCCGAAGGTCAGCAGGCTCTCAGCAACGCGCCGTGGGTGGCAACATTCCCTGGATTGGCCATCGTCGTTACCGTCGTGGCGTTCAGCCTGCTGGGCGACGGTTTGCGCGACGCCCTGGACCCGCGCTCGCGATGAACCCGCTGCTGAAGGTGCGGGACCTTCGGACCACATTCACCACTGGTGAATCGGTGGCGCACGCGGTGGACGGAGTGTCGTTCGACCTCTACCCCGGCGAGACGTTGGGCTTCGTGGGAGAGTCGGGCTGCGGCAAGACGGTGATGGCCCTCTCCATCCTGCGACTCATAGAGGCGCCCGGCGAGATAGTCGCCGGGAGCGTGATCGAGTACGACGGAGCGAACCTGCTCGGCCTCCCCCCGCGGGAGCTCAGGCGCATCCGGGGTGGGGAGATCGCGATGATCTTCCAGGAGCCCACGACCAGCCTCAATCCGGTCCTGACCGTGGGATCCCAGATCGCAGAGACGCTGCGCGCGCACAACGAGGTCAGTCGCAACGAAGCGCGGCACCGCGCCGTTGGTCTGCTCGACCTGGTGGGGATCCCGGATCCGGACAAGCGAGTCGACCAGTACCCGCACCAGTTGAGCGGCGGGATGCAGCAACGCGTCATGATTGCGATGGCGCTGTCGTGCGAGCCCAAGATCCTGATCGCGGACGAGCCCACGACCGCGCTCGACGTCACTATCCAGGCCCAGATCCTGGAGCTGCTCGCCACGTTGCAGCACCAGCTCGGCATGGCGATGATCTTCATCACCCACGACCTCGGCGTGGTAGCCGGCATCGCGGACCGGATAGCCGTGATGTACGGGGGCCATATCGTAGAGGAAGCCGCAACAACGAGTCTGTTCCGGCGCGCGGCGCATCCATACACCGAAGCCCTTCTCAAGGCTGCACCGCGCATCGACGCAAGAACCGATCGCCTCTCGGTCATTCCCGGCGCGGTCCCCCCCGCCACCGACTGGCCCGTCGGTTGCCGCTTCCACACGCGCTGCCCCCATGCGTGGGAGCACTGTAGTGGTGCGGTACCGGACCTGCTGCCGTTGCCACCCGAGCACCGCGCGCGTTGCTGGCTCGTGGTCGAGCCGCACCGGAGGCGCACGTGAGCTCCCTACTGGTAGAGATCGAGCATCTGGTAAAGGAGTTCCGTACCCACGGCGGCCTCTTCGCCAAGCGACTCACGGTGCGCGCGGTAGACGGTGTGAGCCTCGCCCTAGGGCGCGGCGAGACCGTGGGGCTGGTGGGCGAAAGCGGAAGCGGCAAGACCACGCTGGGACGGGTGATCCTGCGGCTGCTGGAGCCCACGACGGGAACGGTGCGCTTCGACGGCGAGGACGTGTTCGGGCTGGACAGGATCGCAGTGAGAGCGCTCCGCCGCCGGATGCAGATCGTGTTTCAGGATTCCTCGGGCTCGCTCAACCCGCGGATGACGGTGGGCAACGCGGTCCGGGAGCCGCTGGTCGTGCACGGACTGGCGCGTGGCTCCGAAGCCGATGACCGTGTCGCGGCGTTGTTTCGGGAGGTGGGACTCGACCCCGGTTACGCGACTGCCTACCCGCATGAGCTGTCGGGCGGACAGCGCCAGCGGGTGGGGATCGCACGGGCGCTATCGGTGGAACCGGAATTCATCGTGCTCGACGAACCGGTCTCGGCGCTCGACGTATCCGTCCAGGCACAGGTCTTGAACCTGCTCGCCGACCTCAAGGCGCGGCGCGGACTCACCTACTTGTTCATCGCACACGACCTCGCGGTGGTGCGCCAGCTCGCCGATCGCGTAGCGGTGATGTACCTGGGCAGGGTCGTGGAGAGCGCCGCCGCCGAAGCGCTCTATGCCGCGCCGCTGCACCCGTACACGACCTCATTGCTTTCGGCGGCTCCAGCGCCCGACCCCGAGCTGGCGCGGCGGCGCGTCGTTCTGCTCGGCGATGCGCCCAGTCCACACACTCCGGCGACGGGGTGCGTGTTCCACCCGCGCTGCCCACATCCTCTCAAGAGCGAGATGTGCAGTGATGAGCTGCCGGTGCTGCACAAAGTGGAGGGAGGTCGCTGGGTGGCATGCCACTACGCGCACGAGCCGCTGCCCGTGCCGGGGCACCAGTCCGGCGCCGCTCCCGTCCCGGCCGACTGAGCCACCAGGCCCCGGATCAGCTTCGGGCCCAGACTACTCCGACGACGTCTGCCAGAACGGGCGCCACTTCTCCTCGGGTGGCGGCGGCGTAGCCAGCGTAACACCCACAAGGCACAGGATCGACGCGAACGCCGCCGGATAGATGATGTAGTCGTAGCTGAGCGGCAGACTCATGAAGCCGAGGTTCAGGCTCTCGACGCCGGCGTTGGCCAGGCCCGCGAACACCAGGGTCGCGATTATTCCCGCGGCGATCGACGCGGTTCCCGCCGCGGGAGTCACGCGGCGCCACAGGAACGCGGCCAGCAGCGCCGGAGTCACTGCGGCTCCCACCATCGTGTAGGCGTAGAGCGCCATGTCCAGGATGCTCTCGAAGAAGTTCGATACCACGTAGGCCACGACCGCCAATACTGCGATCATCACCCGCTGGAACATCACGATCGTCTGCTGCTTCGCTCCCGGGTTGATGAACCGCTGATAGATGTCCCGCGCGAGGTTGGTGGACGGAACCATCAAGAAGGTGTTCGCAGTGGAGAAGATGATGGCCACCGCACCGGCCAGCAGCGCGATGCCGGCCACCAGGGGCAGCGTCTTGGCCGCCACCTCCAGCACGATCGTCTCCGTCGCCGCCATGTTGAACTGGCCGGGCGTGGGCTGGAATGCAGGATCGGTCCAGAACACTCCGGCGCCGAACACGGCCACAGAGGCCAGCACGGTCTCCACGACGACCACCCCGATGATCATGCCGATCACGGCCTGCCGTGCCGCCTTGGCGCTGGCCGCGGACATGAACTTCTGATAGATGCTGCTCTCACCCAGCAACAAGAAGAACGTGGGGAAGAACAGACCCAGCGCCGCGGCGATACCCGTGCTGCCAAACAGCGTGAAGTGTGTCGCGGGAAGCGTGGCCGTGAGTCCGGCGAATCCGCCGGCGGCCTTGAGCGTGAGCGGCGCAGCCACCAGCACCGCCCCCGTGATCAGGAGCCCGTTGATGATGTCCAGCGCCACGATGGACATCATTCCGGCCAATACCGTATAGAGAACCACGAGCCCCGCGGTGACGGCCGATCCTACCGCTGGATCCCATCCCACGATGATGTTGAGCAGGCGCCCACCACCTATGAACTGGTAACTCGCGATCGTGAGGTAGGCGATGATGATGGCCACCGTTCCCAGGACCCGGGCGGCAGGGTTATAACGCGTCTCCAACAGGTCCGGGACCGTGTACTGGGCGATGCGCCGCACCCGCGGCGCCAGGAAGTAGACGATGGCGATGCCCAGCCAGGCGCCCGCGCTCATCCACAGTGCAGAGAAGCCGTTGCGGAACGCACGCCCCGCCCCGCCGAACAGACTGCCCGACCCGATCCAGGTGCAGACCAGGGTGCCCGCGAGGAAGATCGCGGTGACCTTCCGACCGGCGACCATGAAGTCGTCCTGCGTCTTGACCTGGCGGCTGCGATAGACGCTGATCATGATGAGGACTGTCAGGTAGATGACGATCGCCCAGAAGTAGATCACGCACCCTCCTCTTGATCGGTCAGGCGTTCAAATCCTTCGGCTGCTGGCTGATCGGGTAGTTGTTACTCGAACAGTTCGGGCTGACCCTCGCTTGCCTCGACCTCGACCTTGTTGAGCGCCTTCAGACGCCTCACCCAGGCAGCCACGTCGAACTGCGCTTCGGTGGCAAGCACGCGCCTCAACACGTCCGGCACGTCTTCGAGGGCGTCCAACATGTCGCCCAGCACCTCGCGCGCCTCCTGCATGCGGAACTGCTCACCGCTGGCGACCGCCATGTCGCGCAAGATCGCAGTCTCGCTGCGAGATGCGACGATGGGCTCCTCGAGGGTTGCCGTGTAGACGTCAGTGCGCTGACCCGGTCCGCGATTGTCTCCCTCGATGGGCCTCAGCCCCACGATCGCATCCGACCGCCAGTACTTGCCATACCCCAGATAGACCATCCGACCAGATTTGATGTCCACTTCACCCCTAGCCTTTCCCCATCTTCTTCTTGAGCTCGTCCAACTGCTGGTCGGCCTTCGCTTCCCGCGCCGCCTTCTCCACCTCACGCCTGAGCCGCCGCGTCTCCTCATCGGCCTCGGAACGTGATATGCCGGCGGCCTCCAGATCGCGCCACGCGGATTCTACTTTGCGGGAGGCCTCCGTCTCGGGCCGCTTGCGCTCCTGCTCGACCAGCTGCGACTTCATCTCCTCGTATTCCCGCTCGGCGAGCACCAGCTCCGCCTGCTGCGCCTCGAGCTTGTGTTCCAACACCTTCACGCGCTCGCCGTGCTTGGCCGCGTACCTCTCGGCGACCTCGGCGGTCTCCGCATCCTGTATCCCTGCAGCGAGCCGCCCGCGGCGCTCGGCGTCGGCCAGCTTTTGGCGTTCAGCGGCGAGCCGTGCTTCCGTCTTCGTCACGCCCTCACGCATCATCTCGATGGACGTGCGCGCCTGGATCACCGCCTCGCGCATCTTGCCGATGACGTCACGGAGATCGGAATCTGGCGTTGCCGCATCGAGCGCGGCGTTGATGGCCGCACGCAGGCTCTCGAACACTCATCTACCTCGTTGCTCGCTTCGCTCAGCGAAACGATATGCCGCTGTTCTGGGGGGGTCAAGCGAAGTGCCGAACGCCCAACCCGCTGGCTGCGCCGCCGACGGCGGCATAGAATTCATGCATGAGACAAGCACTCTTGCTGTTACCGCTCCTCTCGCTCGCGTGCAGCAGCGGGAACCCGGAGAACAGAGCGTCATGCGGGTTCGCCGCGATGGCCGGCGCCACCATGGTGTTGGAGCAGTTGCGCGGCGGCGGCCGCTTCATGGACGCCCGGCCCGAGGGCCTGCAGGGCACGGTGCCGGCCCGCGTAGTGGGATACGGCACCACCGCGGCGCTCGTAGCCGAGAGCTCGGACGGACCGCTCGTAGCCTACGAGGGCCCGGGGTTCCCGTCGCTGCCGGGATGGGGGCTCGCCCTCGTCGAGGACTCGCTCGACACGTTCAAGGGCGTGCTGATCTACGAGACCGAGCCACCGACCGGTTACCCGATCCTGGGCGGCGTGGTGGGCGGGAGCTACACCGTACCCCTGTACGGGGCGCGGGTGAACTGGAGCGGCGTCAGCGACCCGCGCTGCCCACTGTTCGGCTCGATCGACTCGATCGACTCGATCGCGGACTGAGCGGCCCGGTCGCTCAGCCCTGAAGCCGGAAATCGTCGGCGACCTGCCGTAGCAGGCGGCCGGGAGTGTTGACGTGCGGAAACAGGACGCGGTCCGCGAGCCGGTTGAGCGCCACCCGTATTGCCGAGAACGACTCGGCCGCCATGGAGTAGAGACCCGCCAGATCGAGCTGCTTGGCCAAGCTGTGGTTCGCCGCGAGGCGGAAGCCACGCGTCCCCAGCTCCTCGAAGTACTGCAGCCCCGGTCCACCCCGGCGCTCCTCCCGGGCAGTGATGTGGTCTGGGAAGATCCCGGCCATCCACAGGCTGAAGTTCCCCAGGTGGGCGCGTAGCAGGAACCCGCGCCGCCCCGCCACCGCCGCGATGTCCGCCACCAGGTCGGTCAGGTAGTGGTACTGTTCGTCGTCGAGCCTGCTGATTCGGTGTGCCCGATCGCGCAGCCCGAACTCGAGAACGAGCGCCCCCAGATAGTCGCTCAGGCGGCGATCGTCTATTCCCGAAGCGAGCAGCGTGTGCCGCACCGTCACGTAGATGAACAGTGCCGTGGACGGCTGCTCGAGAGATCGCGCCGTTCGCAGCAGCTCGGGCAGCTCGGGCGCGTCCAACAGGGAGTCGACACCGTACTCCCCGGCCATCCGCATGAGGTCGCCTCTGTGCGCGGCATCACCGCGCGACAGGAGCCTAATGACAAGTTCTACATCATTGGCAGAGATGCGCTCACGCAGATTAGCGAGGATCATGTCGCACCCTCTCAGAACAGGTAACCCGCCGCTTCACGGCGCCAGCTCTCCGGCGTTCGAGCTGCTCACCAGATTGGCTGAGCAGCTGGCGGGCATGTACGACGTGACCGCTGCCGTGAACCGCATCGCCGACGTGCTTCGCAACATCCTCAAACCCGACACGCTCCTCATCGTCCTCACCGATCCCGACACAGGCGACGCCCGCGTCGCCTATACGTACCAGTATGCCGAAGCACGGTCGGATGATCCACTAATTCGCGCTGGCAGCGAAGCACCTCGAGTGCTACCACGCATCACGTCGCGCGAGTTGGAACAGCTCGGCGCGCCGCCCAGCTCGGTCATCCGTTCGTGGGTCGGAGCACCCGTAGTCGCCGCAGGACGAACCGTGGGTGCGGTCTCCGCCACGGCGGGGGCGCCGGGTCACTTCTCCACCGCGCACCTCGATTTCCTCTGTGCGGCCAACGCACTGCTCGGCGTCGCGATCGAGACCGCGCATCTGGTGAAAGTGATCTCGAGCGGCAAGGGAGAGTGGGAGCAGACGGTGGACGCCATCGGCCAGGCGTTCTGCGTCGTGGATCCGGACGGGACCATCCGCAGGGCGAACCGAGCTTTCAGCGTCATCGCACACGTGCCGGTGACAGCGGTGGGGGGCCGGCCCTGGATCTCGGTGCTCCCCGAGCATTGGGCCGATCCGGTGGCGCGCGCGCTGGCGGACGCCGGGTCGCATACACAGTACGAACTGAAGAGCGACGAGCGCACGTTCACGGTGTCGGCGCTACCGCTGGCGGAGCCCAAGGGAACAGCCGTACTGGTGTTCGAGGATCAGACAGACAAGCGCCTGCTGCAGGAACAGCTCGTGCAGTCGGAGAAGATGTCGGCCATCGGACAGCTGATCGCGGGCGTGGCGCACGACCTCAACAATCCCCTTGCCTCCGTGGTGGGTTTTGCGGACTACCTGGTCGAGGAGGGTGACGCGCCCGAGACGATGCGACACCCACTCGAGGCGATCCGGCAGGAGGCGGAGCGCGCCGCGAACATCGTGCGCAACCTGCTCAACTTCGCGCGCAAGCAGGAGGACCTGCGCCGCTCCCAGCCGATACAGCCGATCCTCGACGCGACCTTGGGGCTGCTGCACAACCAGCTGATGGCGTCCAAGGTCGAGATGACGCTCGAGGTCGACGACGACCTGCCGTACGTGGACGTGGACGCGAACCAGATCCAGCAGGTGTTCGTGAACCTCGTCAACAACGCGGCCCAGACCATCCATTCGTCGGGTGTGGGCGGCAAAGTGGGTGTCGAGATCACGAAGTGGCTGGATGGGGTAGCCGTCACTATCGCGGACGACGGCCCGGGCGTACCCGAAGCGCTTGCGGAGCGCATCTTCGAACCCTTCTTCACGACCAAGGGGGATGGCGGAGGCACCGGCCTGGGCCTCTCCATCTGCCAGGGGATCATCAAGGAACACGGCGGCAGGATTACCCATGCGCCAACTCCGGGCGGCGGAGCCACGTTCCGCGTGGAGCTGCCCGGCAGCGCCCCGCGCGATCCGACGGGCGAGCACCCGCTGCCGGAGACCGGACCGCTCACGATTCTCGTCGTCGATGACGAGCCCCACATCATCCACTACATGCGGGCGACCCTGGAGGCCTGGGGCCACACGGTGGCCGTGGCCTCCAACGGAGCCGACGCTCTGACACAGGCCGTGGACCGGCCGTTCAACGTCATCATCACTGACCTCAGGATGCCCCACCTCGGGGGGCGCGAGTTCTACGAGACTCTCGAGCGCGACCACCCGGAGATTGGCCGGCGGGTGGTGTTCGCCACCGGGGACACCGTTGGCGGGGACGCACTCGAGTTCCTTGAGAGCGCCGGACAGCCCTACCTGCGCAAGCCGTTCACCCTTGCCGAGTTGCGCAGGGCGCTGGCCCGAGCGGCCGGCGGCTGACCCACTCCTCGTAGCTTCCCTCCCCAGCTAGATTGCACGGGCCCCGAACCCTGCGCCCGCTGTGGCGTATGGGTTGGTGGGGACCGGGCGGACGCCCGGCGGACCGGGAATCCAAGGGAGCTCGAACTTGATCTACGTTTGCGTAGTCGCTCGCAACCAGGCTCCAACGGTGGGACTGCTCCTGTGGAAGCTCCGCAAGGTGCTCCAGGAGTTCCCCCGGGAGTACCACATCCTGGTTGCGGATGTCGGCTCCGACGACGGGACCAATCAGACCCTGGAGACGTACCAGCGGGCGCTCCCGATGACCCTCCTGCGCGAGTCCGGAAGTGGCCATGCGGCAGGCCTCGGCGCCCTGGTGCGGGACGCGCTGGCGCGCTCCGACCGGCCCAAGCGCGACTGCATCATTACGCTCCCGGCCGACTTCTCGATCTCCCCTGCCGCGGTGCCGGAGCTGGTGAAGCGCTTCGAATCGGGGGCTGACCTGGTCGTGGCAGAGGCGGAGGCAGCCGCGTCGCTCGGCATGAACCTGGTGCGCCGCTGGGCACCGCAGCTGCTCAAGCCGGGCCTCACACTTCCGGGTGTGCGCGACCTGACGTCCGGCGTATGCCTCGTGCGCCTGATCACGCTCAAGAACGCGCTCAAAGACCGCGGGGACGGGCTGCTCGACTCCGAAGGGGTGAGCGCGCACGCCGAGCTCCTGGCCCGGGCCGGCACCGCCGCTCGCCAGATCGCAACGGTCACCGTTCCCGTCCGTCCGGAGGCGGCCGGCGACGCATCGTTCGGCTCCGCGTTGACGCTGGCAGTCGATCTGTTCCGGGCCGGACGCCGGCTCCGTATCCCAGCGCCCACAGCAACCGTTCAACGGACATGACCGCAATGCGCCGCTACCTGCTCATCGCTCTCGTGCTCGGGGCCTCGGCGACGGGAACGCTCGCCGCTCAGGCGCCAGCCGACTCGGGCGCCACTCTCAGCGACCGGTTCCCCGTGGGCGAGACCCTGTTGTACGACGCTCGCTTCGGTCTGTTGAACCTGGGGAGCGGCGTGATGCACGTAGCCGGGATCGACACGGTACAAGGGGTGCCCGCCGTGCACGTGGTGTTCGTGCTGCGGGGCGGCTCGTTCTTCTACCGCATCAACGACCGGATCGACTCCTGGTTCGGGCTGGACGACTTCGCCTCACGCCGCTTCGTGCAGGACTTCCAGGAAGGTGACTCGGAGCGCTACACAGCGTACGAGATATTCCCCGACTCGGGATACTATAGGGAAGAGGGCGTGGACACGGTGGCGGCGACGGTGGCAAACCCGCTGGACGACGCGGCGTTCTTCTACTTCGTGCGCACCGTCGAGCTGGAGGATGGTGAGCGCTATGAGTTCGAGCGCTACTTCCGGCCGGACCGCAACCCTGTGGTGCTCGAGGTACTGGGCCGCGACACGCTGGACCTTCCGGCCGGCCGCTTTCCGACCATCGTCGTGCGTCCCACCATCAAGGGGCGGGGCATCCTGGCCGAGGCCAAGGAGCCGCGCATGTGGCTGAGCGACGACGAGCGCCGCATCATGGTGCAACTCAAGGTGAAGTTCGCCTCCATCGCCACGATCACGTTGCGGCTGCGTGAGGTTACCGACCAGCTGCCCGAGGATATGGCCGACGCCGGATCCTGAGGGCGCTCAGCCACCCCGCAAACCCCTAAGAAAACGAAAAGGCGGGACCCCGAGGGGCCCCGCCTGGCTTATCGTCCGACGGCGCGGCTATTGGGGCTTGTCGCCGCTAACCGCGTCCTTGACCTTCCGGGCCGTCTTGGGGCTGATCACCTTCAGGATCAGGTAGAAGATGAAGCCCAACATGGCGAGCCAGATGACCGCCCAGGCCAGCTGCCACACGATTCCGACGGCGGCGAACAGGAACTTGATCGCGATGATGCCGACGATCGCGAGCACCGCATACCCGACTAGCGCGCGTACCATGACTTGCCTCCGCTGCTGAAAAGCCTCACCGTTCTCTACGAACCTATGGGCGGGCTGGTTTCGCCTCAAGGGAGATATGGCACATCCTGACGTCCTGATCGTGGGAGGCGGCGTAATTGGCGCCGCCTGCGCCTACAGCCTGGGCCTGAGAGATGTCTCGGTCACGGTGGTCGAGGCGGGCCCGAGGCCGGGTGCGGCTACGCCCGCGGCCGGAGGCATGCTCGCTCCGTTCGCCGAGTCGGCGGCCGAGGACCCCCTGCTGAGCCTGTGCGTGCGCGCCCGGGACGTGTACAACCATCTTTCCGCCGTGCTCCTCGAGGAGACGGGGATCGACATCGGGCTCAGAACCGAGGGAATCCTGCAGGTCGCGTTCACCGAGGAGGAGGCCGGCAGCCTCAAGAGCGACATCGCCTGGCAGCGCCAGAGCGGGTTCGCCACGGAGTGGCTCTCGGTGGAGGACGTGCGCGAGCTGGTTCCCGGCCTGGGGCCGGAGGCCCTGGGCGGAGCTCACGCGCCGGAGGATGGCGGCCTGGAGCCGATTGCGCTCCGCGAGGCCCTGCTCGGGGGCGCCCGGAAGCGCGGCCTGACCCTGCTGGAAGGCGAGTCCGTGGAGCGCCTCCTGATGAGTGACGGACGGGTCACTGGGGTGCAGACCGGCACCGGTCCGCTCCCTGCGGGGGCCGTGGTCGTCGCGGCCGGTTGCTGGTCCGGCGGCCTCGAGGGGCTGCCCCGCGTGCTGCCGGTCGAGCCCATCAGGGGTCAGATGGCGGCTCTCGATTGGCCCGAGGGTGAGCCGCCGGCCATCGTATACGGCGGTGGGGCAGGCACTTACGTGCTCGAGCGCGGGGGCGAGGCCATCGCCGGATCCACCATGGAGGAGGCGGGGTTCGCCACGGGAGTCACCGAGGACGGGCTGAGGCAGGTGTACCGCTCCATGCGGCGCATCTACCCCGCTCTGACCGAGCTCCCGGTCAAGCGCACCTGGGCGGGGCTCCGCCCGGCAACGCCCGACAACCGCCCCATCCTGGGCCGCGATCCGGAAGTGGAGAACCTGTGGTATGCCACCGGACACGGCCGCAACGGGATCCTGTTGGCGGGCATGACGGGCGACTTCCTCGCGCAGCTCTACGCGGGCGAGGAGTTGGAGCACGACCTGAGCTCGATGGACCCGGGCCGGTTCACGGCGACCTGAACACGGAGCAGCGCGGGCCTCCCGGTTCAACCGTGTGGTTGACCGGACGCTGGTATCCCCCCCGAAGCGAAGCTAAGTTTCGCGCCTCATGGAATTCGTCCAGCTAACCTCCCGCAGCCAACCGGCGCCCCAAGCGGCGCCGCTCCGCAAGCCCGAGTGGCTCAAGGTGAAGGCGCCCGGCGGCACCAACTACGTCGGTGTGAAGCACCTCATGCGGGAGCTGGGACTCAACACCGTGTGCGAGGAAGCGCACTGCCCCAACATTGGGGAGTGTTGGGAGCACAAGGCGGCCACGTTCATGATCCTGGGTGACGTGTGCACGCGAAACTGCTCCTACTGCGCGGTGGCTCACGGCACACCGGCCCCCTACGACGCCGAGGAGCCGGTGCGGCTCGCCGAGGCGGTCACGAGGATGGGCTTCAAGCACGTCGTGATAACGAGTGTGGACCGTGACGACCTACCCAACGGCGGCGCCGAAGCATTCGCCGGGTGCGTTACCGAGATCCGGCAGCGGGATCCGGAGACCTCCGTGGAGCTGCTGATCCCCGACTTCAAGGGCTCGGAAGCGGCTTTGCAGCTCGTGGTGGACGCCACGCCCGACATCCTCAACCACAACCTCGAGACCGTGGCGCGGCTGTACCGCATCGCGCGCCCGGGTGGGCGCTACGACCGCGCCCTCCATCTGCTCAGGCGAGCCAAGGCAATGGACCCGGAGATGATGACCAAGTCCGGGATAATGGTCGGCCTGGGTGAGGACTGGGACGAGTTGCTCGTCGCGATGCGCGACCTGCGCGAACAGGACGTGGACATCCTCACGCTCGGACAGTACCTGCGGCCGACCGGAGGGCATCTGCCAGTGGCCCGCTTCTACACGCCCGATGAGTTCTCCCAGTTGCGTGAGTTCGGGCGGGAGCTGGGATACCGGCACGTGGAAGCCGGCCCGCTGGTGCGCTCCTCCTATCACGCCTGGGAGCAGGTCCAGCGCGCCGCTGTCTGACCGAGTCGGAGAAAACGTGGCTCAACCCTACCCCGACACCTATCTCGACCCCGAACGGGCCGGCTTCTACCGCGACCTGCTGCGCCAGATGCTGCTGGTGCGGCACTTCGAGGAAAAGGCGGGCGAGTCTTACGCACAGGGGAAGATCGGAGGGTTCTGCCACCTCTACATCGGGCAGGAGGCCGTGGCCACCGGCGCCCTCTCCGCCGTGCGCGAGGACGACTACGTATTCGCCGGTTACCGAGAGCACGCCCACATCCTGCTGCGGGGCACCGAGCCCGGAAGTGTGATGGCCGAGCTGTTCGGCCGCGCCGACGGATGCTCCGGGGGCAAGGGCGGCTCGATGCACATGTTCGACGCCGAGCGGAATTTCCTCGGCGGCCACGGCATCGTCGGCGCCCACTTGCCGCTGGCCGCGGGTGCCGCGTTCGCAATCAAGTACCGCGGGACCGATCAGATCGCGATCTGCTTCTTCGGCGAGGCCGCGGTCAACATCGGCGCGTTCCACGAGACGCTCAACATGGCGGCGCTGTGGGAGCTACCCGTCGTGTTCGTCGTCGAGAACAACCGCTACGGCATGGGGACGGCACTGGAGCGCGCGGCCGCGGTGTGGGACGTGTACCGCCGTGCGTGCTCGTACGACATGGCCGAGGAGATCGTTGACGGAATGGACGTGCTCGCCGTGCACGAAACGACCGTTCGCGCGGTGGAACGGGCGCGGGAGGAGCAGGCCCCCACGCTCATCGAAGCGCGCACCTACCGTTACATGGGCCACTCGATGGCTGACCCCATCCACGGGCATTATCGCACCAAGGAGGAGCTCGAAGAGCAGAAGAAGAAGGACCCGATAAGGAGACTCGAGAAGCGGCTCGTAGCCGATGGATTGATGGGAGAGGACGATATCAAGCAGATGGGCCGCGACGTCCTCGCTGAGGTCGAGGAGGCCGTTCAGTTCGCCGAGGAAAGCCCCGATCCGGGACCCGAGACCCTGTACACCGACGTGTACGCCGACTGATGGCTACGCTCACATACCGCGACGCACTGAACCAGGCGCTCCGTGAGGAGATGGAGCGCGACCCCGACGTCTTCCTGATGGGTGAGGAAGTGGGCGTTTACCAGGGCGCCTACAAGGTGAGCCGCGGCCTGCTGGAGCAGTTCGGCGAGCTGCGGGTGGTGGACACACCCATAGCGGAGAACGGCTTCGCCGGCATCGGCGTGGGCGCCGCGATGGTGGGCCTCAGGCCGGTGATCGAGTTCATGACCTGGAACTTCGCATTGCTAGCGATCGACGAGGTGGTGAACTCGGCGGCCAAGATGCTGTACATGTCCGGCGGCCAGTTCCCGATCCCCGTCGTGTTCCGCGGCCCTGGCGGCCCGGCGCTCCAGCTGGGAGCGCAGCACTCGCAGTCGTTTGAGTCCTGGTACGCGCATGTTCCCGGGCTCAAGGTCGTGGCTCCGGCCACGCCGTACGACGCCAAGGGACTGCTCAAGTCGTCCATTCGGGACAACAGCCCGGTCGTGTTCCTCGAAGGCGAGATGCTGTACAACATCAAGGGAGAGGTCCCCGAAGACGAATACGTGGTCCCGCTCGGCGAGGCCGACATAAAGCGCGAGGGCTCCGACGTGACGATCGTCTGCCACTCCAAGACAGTGTCGGTGTCGCTGAAAGCGGCGGAACGCCTCGAGGCCGAGCTCGACATATCGGCTGAAGTAGTCGACCTGAGAACGATTAGGCCCCTCGATGTCGCGGCGGTCGTGGGCAGCGTGCACAAGACCAACCGCTGTGTGGTGGTGGAGGAAGGCTGGCCGTTTGCAGGCGTCGGCGCGCAGGTGGTGGACGACGTTCAGCGCGAGGCGTTCGACTATCTCGACGCACCGGTGCAGCGCGTGACCGGCGCGGACGTGCCCATGCCGTACAACAAGCACCTCGAGCGACTCGCCAAGCCCAGCCCCGACGGCGTCATCGCGGCGGTCAGGAAAGTGACCTACCTAGATGGCGACTAAGGTCTTCATGGAAGCGCTCTCCCCCACGATGGAGGAGGGCAAGCTCCTCGCCTGGCAGAAGCAGGAAGGCGATGAGGTCACCAACGGTGACGTCCTCGCCGAGGTGGAGACCGACAAGGCCGTAATGGAGCTGCAGGCCAGAGGCGCCGGCGTGCTGCGCAAGATCTTCGCCCCGGAAGGATCCACGGTGGAGGTAGGGAAGATCGTCGCGGTGATTGCCGACGCCGACGAGGACATCGAGAAGTTGATCGCCGGGGCCGGTACCGCGCCCGCCGGCGCGCCAGCCAAGCCTGTAGCCAAGCCCAAGACGCCGGCCGCCGAGCCGATTCCGGCCCCTGCCCCGAAACCCGCCGCGCCTGCGCCTACTGCGGTGCCGGGCGCGCGTGTGAAGGTGTCGCCGCTGGCCCGCCGCATGGCCGACGAGCGCGGCGTAGACCTGTCTCACGTTCGGGGTTCTGGCCCCGGTGGCCGCATCGTGATGCGGGACCTCGAGGGCGCGGTTCCGGAGCCGGCTCCCGTTCCGCTCGCCGCGGGCGGTTACGAGGACGTCGAGCTCAGCCAGATGCGGAAGACGATCGCGCGGCGCTTGGTCGAATCGATCGGGCCGATCCCGCACTTCTTCCTCACGGCCGAGGCCGACATGGACCGGGCGTCCGACGCGCGCGATACTCTCAACGCCCGTGACGTGCCCCCCCGCATCTCCTACAACGACATCATCCTCAAGGTGGTCGCCGCCGCTCTGCTGCAGCACCGGGAGTGCAACGCGTGGTGGATGGACGGGACGATTCGCATCTTCGACGAGGTGCACCTCTCGATGGCGGTAGCCATCGACGACGGCCTGATAACCCCGGTGGTGCGCAACGCACACGCCAAGTCGCTGCGCGAGATTGCCGTGGAGACGCGGGAGCTCGCGGGGCGGGCGCGCGAGCGCAAACTCACTCCCGAGGAGTACACGGGAGGCACGTTCTCGGTGTCCAACCTCGGGATGTTCGAGATAGACCAATTCACCGGCGTCATCAATCCGCCCGAGGCCGGGCTGCTCGCCGTCGGCACGATCGTCGAGAAGCCGGTGGTGGATGACGGAGAGCTGGTCGTGAGCAAGCGCATGCGCATCACCATGAGCTGTGATCACCGGGTGATCGACGGGGCCACCGGAGCGAGATTCCTGCAGACGGTCAAGCGAATGCTCGAGAACCCGTTGGAGATAGTCTACTGATGGCGACAAACAGGACAACGAACCGTGGCTGACAAGAACTTCGACGTGATCATCATCGGCGGCGGTCCCGCCGGCTACGTCTGCGCGATCCGCGCTGCTCAACTGGGGCTCGAGACCGCGGTGGTCGAGCGCGAGAAGCTCGGCGGAGTGTGCGTGAACTTGGGGTGCATACCGAGCAAGGCCCTGCTGCACAGCGCCTACGTGGCAAACCTCGTCCGCAACGACGCCAAGAAGCTGGGCGTCAACGTCGGCGAGGTGTCGCTGGACTTCGGCGCGGCCATCAAGCACTCGCGTGCGGTCAGCGAGCAGAACTCGAAGGGCGTCGAGTTCCTGATGAAGAAGCACAAGGTGACCGTGATCAGCGGTACGGGCACGCTCCAGGCCGGCCGCAAGGTGAAGGTCGGGAAGGACACGTACACCGCTGCCAAGGGCGTGGTGATAGCAACCGGAACGCGCGTGAAGGGTCTGCCGCAGGCTGGGCTCGAGCTCGACAAGACAAACGTGATCTCGACCGACGAAGCGCTGTTCCTCTCCGAGGCTCCGGCGTCCATCGCCATAGTCGGCGCGGGAGCCGTGGGGTGCGAGTTCGCGGACGTGCTCAACGCGTTCGGCACGGCGGTCACACTGGTTGAGGTGCTCCCGCGCATCCTCCCCCTGGAGGATGCCGACTCGTCCGCAGTCCTCACGAGGAGCTTCAAGAAGCGGAAGATCGCCATGAAGGTCGGCGCCATGGTGAAGGGCGCCAAAGTCGGCAAGGGCAAAGTCACGCTCGATGTCGAAGCCGGCGGCAAGACCGAGAAGATAGAAGTCGAGAAGGTTCTGATGGGCGCCGGCCGCGCTCTCAACACGGAGAACCTCGGGCTGGACATCGCTGGCGTGAAGTTGAACGAGCAGGGTTTCATCGCTGTGGACGGGAATCTCGCGACCAGCGCCGAGGGCATCTATGCCATAGGCGACATCGCGGGACCACCGATGCTGGCGCACAAGGGCAGCCGCGAGGGCGTGTTCGTCGCCGAGCTGCTAGCCGGCAGGAAGCCGCATCCGATCCGTTACGACAACATCCCCGGCGTCACCTATTGCCACCCCGAGGTAGCGAGCATCGGGCTCACCGAGGAGCAGGCAAAGGAGAAGAAGCTCGACTACGTGGTCGGCAAGTTCCCGCTCACCGCGAACGGGCGAGCCAGGGCATCGATGGAAACCGAAGGGTTCGTGAAGATCATCCGCGACAAGCGCTACGGCGAGATACTCGGCGCGCACATCGTGGCATCGCACGCGAGCGAGATGATCCACGAGCTGGCCGTGGCGCGTGAGAACGAGTACACGGTCGAGGAAGTGGACCTGGCGGTTCATGCGCACCCCACCCTGTCGGAGGCTGTGGCAGAAGCCGCGCTCGACTCGCTGGGCCGCGTGATACACACCTAGGACGTGCCGACCAGCGACCCGGTCGGGACCGCCTTGGCAAGCCTCGGCGCCGGTGCAGCCACCGGCGCCGCCGTCATTACGGTAGGCACTATCGTGCTGCGCGCCGGCTGGGGCGCCGACGCACCTAACTCACCCATCTGGTTTCTTCCCGTCGTGCTGTTCGTGGGCGTGGTCGCCGCGGTGGTCGTCTGTTGGAGGCTGTCGCGGCCCATCGAAGACTACTTTCGTCGCGGCATAGCCGTTGCGATAGCCGTGTTCGCTGCCCTGTTGCTCGCCGGCCTGGCTGCGCCCGCCGACATAGTGGGAGGCATTCTCGGACTCGTCATCTATCTGCTGCTGCTGATCGGTGCCGACGTCCTCGCGCTGCTCAAGTGGCGGCGGGCGGGAAGCGCGTGAGCTCGGAACTCGGCATCGTCGGACTCGGCCGCATGGATTACGGCGAGGCTCTCGAGTTGCAGCGCCGGTTGGCTCAAGCTCGCATCGACCGCGCAATCCCCCGCGACCTCCTGCTCCTCGTTGAACACCCACCGGTCATCACGTTCGGGCGCTCGTCGGCCAGCGAGCACCTCACGGCCTCCCGTGAGGCGTTGGACGCGAGAGGTGTCGAGCTGTTCGAGATCGAGCGCGGCGGCGACGTCACGTTCCACGGTCCCGGCCAGCTCGTGGGCTACCCCATCTACGACCTGACCGAGCACAAGAAGGACCTGCACTGGTTCCTGCGGCAACTCGAGGCGGCGCTGATGGAGGCACTCGGCACGCTGGGAGTGAAGACCGAGCGTACCGAGGGCTACACCGGCGTGTGGACCCAGGGCCGCAAGATCGCCAGCATCGGAATCCACGTGAAGCAGTGGGTCACGTGGCATGGGTTCGCACTCAACGTCACCACCGACCTCTCCTACTTCGACCTCATCGTGCCGTGCGGCATTCCGAACGTGACGATGACCAGCGCCGCGATGGAGCTCAAGGAACGCGTCCCCAGGGACCTGTGGAACCGGGCCGTCGACGCGGTGGTGTTGGGCTTCGTGGAGACGTTCGGGCAGGACGCGGTAGCGCTACCGCTGGAGGAGTTGCAGCGGGCTCCCACCTGAGTCGGCGCCAGGATCGGCTACCCGTACTTCGGCAGGTGCTTCGCGATGAGCCAGTCGCGGAACCTCGCGGGCATCGCCCGGAAGACGGGGACGCTCTTCGCTTCCGCTCCCACGAGGTAGCGGAGCTTGGGCCTGCGGCTGAACAGCGCGTGCTCGACCGCCTTCGCAACGCGCTCCGCGGGTATGGCGTGATGTTTGTGCTTGTGACGCTCCGACAGACCGAACACGGGGCCATAGAGCTCATGTGCCTCGGGCGGGAGCTTCTCGCGTTTCTCCCTCAGGATCGCGAGGGACTTCTCCAGGAACGGCGTCTCTACCACCCCCGGTTCTACGACGGCAACCCGGATTCCCCACGGCCGCAGCTCCACGCGCCACGAGTCCGAGATCGCCTCCAGCGCGAACTTACTGGCCGCATACGGTCCCAGGAACGGCAGCGCGAACACCCCGCTCACCGAGCTGATGTTGACTATCCGGCCGCTGCCGCCACGAAGCAGGGGAACGAACGCCTGTGTCACCGCGATAGCCCCGAAGAAGTTGACGTCGAACTCCTCGCGGATCTCCTCGAGGGGAGTGAACTCCAGCGGGCCGCCGCAGTAGATCCCCGCGTTGTTCACCAGCCCGGCCAGGCCGCCCCCATCAACGGCAGCGGCAACGGTCTTGCGCGCCGCTTCAATCGACTCGGGGACCGTAACGTCGAGCAGGAGTGGAGTCAGCCTGTCGGATGCCTCCCGCCTGAGCGATGTACCATCTTCCTCGCTCCGTACGCCCGCGAAGACACGTACGCCTGTTTCGTCCAGGCGAAGCGCGCAGGCCTTGCCGATGCCCGATGAGGCACCCGTGATCACCACCGATTTCGCGGAACGTTTCTCGGTCATCTCAGCCCCCGTTTGGCTCGCACTTCGTGCTGACATATACCATCGCCCCTGAGTCGCTGCCAGCGTCATTGACGCGAATCACGACGACCCCCGTCCCGAATCCCCGGGAACCGGCGGCACATGCGAGGGGTCAATGAGGTAGTAGGGACTGGACCCGGGGACCACCATGCGACGCGTGCTGGGAATCTCTCTTTGCCTGCTCGCCGTCGGCTGCGTCAAGGCCGACGTGCACCGGCTGGATCAGGTCGTTCGGCCAGTCCGGTCGCCCGACTCGGTCGCCGTACTCGCGGACGAGCCGGACCAACCGTATGCCGTCATCGCCGTCGTCGAGTCGCGAACCGAGGCCGTGTTCAAGGGCTTCGACGACCTGCGCCAGCGGATGGTGGATGAGGCGGCACAACTCGGTGGACATGCACTGATCCTAGGACCGGAGGCCAAGAAGTCGAACATGATCATCGTGGTCACTACTGGACCGTCCCTCGTCTTCTGGGACCAGAAGCGGCTGTCGGGCGAAGTCATCGTGTTCGAGAGCCGGCGGTGACGTAGGCGGCTGGATTCGTTTCTCCGAAGGAGACGTGAATGAACGGCACGACGACCGGTCGCAAGGCAGTTCTGCTCGGCGCCGCCGTGGCGATCACGGCCTGGGGGATCCTCGGCTTCTTCGACGGACGCACACACGGCCGCGCCGAGTTCATGTACGACCTCGATTACAGGTTGATGGTCGTACCGGACGGGGCTGCTGCCGAGGCCGGAATGCAGGACGGAGACCGGATGGTGAGCGTCGAGGGGATAATGGTCGAGGATCTCCCTCTCTACTCCCGTTGGCCCCGATCGCTCGGAGCGCGCGTCGGTGAGTCGCGCCGCTACGTAGTCGAGCGAGACGCGGAGCTCCTCACAATCGACGTGGTGTACCGAGCTACACCGCGGGGAGTATTGCACCTGCAACTCGGCGGCGCCCTGATCGGCCTCTCATTCCTGTGGTGCGGAATCTGGGCGTTGTTCGCCGTCGGGACGGCTCCGGCGGTGATGCTGGCATACGTCGGCGTTGCCGCGGGTGTTGCTGCGCTCGGCCACGGACCGTATCTGGGGACTTGGGACGGTGTGGCCGTCCACGTCGCCACCGCAGCCATGGCGTTGTGGGTCGCCCTGCTCCTGCGCTTCTTCCTCATCTTCCCGCGGCGCACGCGCCTCGGTGACAGCCGGGTGGCCACGCAGACGATCTACGGGCTGTGGCTCCTCGTACCGGCCACGGGGATAGTCGAGCTGATCTTCCATCCGGCTCTGTACCACACGTTTGGCCCCTGGATCGGCCTTCTCATGCTGGGCTACTCCATCCTCGCCATCGTGGCCGCAGTGCTCGGTATCGCGAAGACTCCACGCGGCGAGCTCTGGAGTTCGGGCATGGGCTGGATCCTGACGGGGCTCGCGGTGGGTCTGGTGCCGACGCTGGTGGGGGCAATCGACTGGGCGTTCTTCTGGGATTTCGACATCCCCGGCTCGATCTACTTCCCACTGATGCTGGCGCTAATCCCGCTCACGATGGCGCTGGCGGTGAGGCAGCAGGCACGGGGGCGAAGAGAAGCCGGCGCCTGATCGCTGGCAACCACCCGTCATCTCGGTAGGTTGTACACGAAAGCGACTCCAGCCCTTCGAGAACCGCGATGGTGAGGGCCAAGTCGGACTTCTCCCGAAACCGGCAGTCCAGGGGAAAATCGATGCAACACAGAAATCAGATGGTGCAACGCGCGTTCGTCTTCGTTCTGGCCCTCGGTGCCGCTCTCGCGGTGCCCCGAGCGAGCCTCGGGCAAGCTGCGGGTGAGCGTGTTCCGGGCGATGGCTGGATGCGCTACGCGGACGTAGAGCAGGCCGGTTTCGACGCCGAAAGGCTCGCGGCGGCAAAGAGCACGTGGGAGAGTCTTCCATCCTCGGCCTTCATGGTGATCGCCGACGGTGCGGTTGTCGCTGCCTGGGGCGATGTGGAACGTCGGTTCATGTGTCACTCGGTGCGGAAGAGCTTTCTCTCCGCACTCTACGGCATCTACTGGGACCGCGGGGAGATCGAGCTCAACAAAACCCTGGCGGACCTCGGCATCGAGGATGAGCCGGACTCGCTCCTGGACGCCGAGAGACGTGCGCGCATCCTCGACCTACTCAAGGCCCGTTCGGGTGTATTCCACCCAGCGGCCTACGCGGGTCGGACGGACTCGCGTCCAAGAGGGAGTGAGGGTCCGGGTCGCTACTTCGCCTACAACAACTGGGACTTCAACACACTGGCCACGATCCTGGAGCAGGAGACGGGAGCTCGGGTCTTCGAAGCCTTCGACGAGTTCTTCGGAGGGCCGCTTCAGATGGAGGACTGGCGCGTTTCGGACGGCTACTATCACTACGAACGCGACAAGTCGAAGTACCCGGCCTACCCCTTCCGGATATCGGCACGCGATGCTGCTCGCTTCGGGTTGCTCTTCGCCCGTGACGGGATGTGGAACGACGAGCGGATACTCTCGGAACACTGGGTTCGCCGCAGCTCCGCCCTCTACTCGATCGACAACGACGTCATGGGATACGGCTTCATGTGGTGGGTGTTGCGCCAACCTCCATTTTCCGATCACGGGATGTTTGCCGCGCTCGGTGTGGGCAACCAGATGATTGCAGCGCTTCCCAAGACCGATCTCGTGATCGTGAATCGTGCCAACACGTACGAGGGAGAGGGAACACCGACGCGACCACTGCTCGGGCTCATCGAGCAGGTTCTCGCGGCGCGGACGGGCGCTCCGATCGCAGACGCCGAGCTCGTTCCGCTCGAGGTAGGCTCCGACCCGATGGTCACCCAGGTGTCGGACGACCGCCTACAGGAGTTCGTCGGCGAGTGGGATTATCCACCGTCACCTCTTGGGATGCCCTCGCGGACGACGGTCCGGATCACGGCGGGTGAAGGTCATCTCGTGAGCTTCGCCCCAGTCTCGGGCACATTCAGCCTCTATCTCCAAGAGGACGGCTCACTGCACGAGGAAGACAGCTACGAGCGCTACATCCCGGTCCGCGACGCTGCCGGTTCCTTCGCTGGCATCGCAGACGTGAGGACCATACTGATGGCTGTGGTCACTGCGGCAGCTGACGGTCGGAACGATCGTGCCCAACACCTTCTGGCGTTGGCGGAGGGCGGTGAAGCCGTCCAGGTTGGAGTCGCAAGAGCGATTGTCGATCTTCTGGGCGGCGACCTCGAGTCGGCGGAACGCAGAGTTCGGGAGTTGGCCGAGACCGCGAACCCGGCTCGGGTCGAGGCCGAGGTCAACGGCGCGGGATACGCCGTGATGGGGATGGAGAAAGTGGAACAGGCCCTGGCAGTCTTCGAACTCAACACACGCGTCTTCCCGGACGCGTTCAACACGTGGGACAGCCTCGGCGAAGCGCACATGATGCTCGGTCACGACGAAGACGCGATCCGTTATTACGAGCGGTCCCTGGAGCTCAACCCGAACAACTCGAACGCGACAGCCATGATCTCCCGGATTCGAGAGGGCGAGGGACAGCCGAACTGACGCGTGGCGGCGCGCCGCGAGGCTCCGAGGGGATCCAGAAAAGCGAAGACAGCCAACCTGGCCGGTTGGCTGTCTTCGCACTGCCCACCAGGGCTCGACCCAAGACTCTCTTGATTCAGGCCCGTACCGTACCGCGGATCAGCTCACAGTGAAATCCTGCACCATCCCATGCATGAAGTGGGGCCGAAGGTCTGCTCGGTCCGGCACCCAACAGATCGCGGAGTAGTCTCCCGGCTCTAGAAACGCCGTGAAGCTGACGTGCCGCCCCGCGTTCATACCGGTAATCGAAGCGACGATGCGGCCCGCCGGAGCTCCCTGCGCTCCGCCCTCCAACCACTCGAGGAAGTCGGCCACGGTCTTCCCGGGCTCGAGCCGCAGGATCACCATGTCGTGGACCTGCGGCCCGGCGTTCTCGACGCGGAAGGTGACTTCACCGCTGGTTATGGGACCCGAGAACCCGAACGCGAAGTCCGCCAGCTGCACCGTGACATCGGGCGTTGGTTCCGACGCGTCCTCGGCATCGGAAGCGATCACCTCTACCAGCCGCGTCATGCCCTTCATCAGGTGTGGCACGCCGTCCGGCGACGGGACGAAGCAGACCAACACGTATTGTCCCGGCTCGAGCGCGAGCGTCACTTGGGCCGTGTCACCCGGGTCCGTCTCGCCCGGCCCGCCGACGTATTCGACATAATCCGGCCAGTAGTTCTGGGCCTCGTACTGCTCCACCAACTCCTCTACCGTTTTGCCGGCTTCGATCTTGGCGATGACGGCATGGTGGGGTTCGGAACCTTCGTTCACCATGCGCACGGTGGTGACTCCGGCTGGGATCTGGTCAGGTAGGTCGTAGCCGAAGTCGCTTGCGACGACTGTGACTACGTTCGGACCGGAAGACTCCTGCGGTGCACAGGCGGCGAGAAGACAGACGACGAGTGCTGCTGCGGCTGAACCGTAGTTCATGGGAGGGGCCTCAGTCGGGAGTAGGACGCACAATTGGAAGGTGCCAACCTATAGGATAAGCCGGTCCGAATGGCAAGCCTGGGGAGCGGGTCTGTGCGCGCGGAGCAGCCTCCCCTCTGGTGGGCCGGAGGATGGCTAGTGCCAGAACAGATACGCTATGAAGATCGCAGCCACGACCGCGGCGAAGTCCGCGAGCAACCCACAAGGCACGGCATGCCGCGTCTTGCGCACGCCCACCGAGCCAAAGTAGAGAGCGATGATGTAGAAGGTGGTGTCCGTTGAGCCCTGGAAGGTGGAGGCCAACCGGCCGACGAACGAATCAGCTCCATAGGTCTGCATTGCGTCCACCATCATGCCCCGCGCGCCGCTGCCGCTGAGCGGTTTCATCAGCGCCGTGGGAAGTGCTTCCACGAAGTCGGTGTTCACGCCCAGGAAGCCGAAACCCTCGCGCGCCACCACTACGAGAAACTCCATCGCACCGGACGCGCGGAACACGCCGATCGCCACGAGGATGGCCACGAGATACGGAATGATCCTGATGACGACCGGGAATCCCTCCTTGGCCCCCTCGATGAAGGTCTCGTACACATTGACCCTGCGGAACATGGCCAGCGCGATGAAGCCGCCGATGATCCCGAATAGGATCACGTTGGCGGCCACATTCGACACCGTCTCGATCTGCTCCTGCGGCAACCTGGTGAAGTAGATGATCACGGCCCCGACCAGACTCGTCAGACCGACGAGATAAGCCAGCACTACCTTGTCGAGAAGGTTGATCCGCTGAACCAGCGCCACAGCTACCAGACCGACGAGAGTGGAGAAGAACGTCGTGAGCAGAATGGGAATGAAGACGTCCGACGGATTAGCGGCTCCCTGTTGGGCGCGGTAGACCATGATGCTGATGGGAATCAGCGTCAGACCGGACGTGTTGAGCACGAGGAACATTATCTGGGCGTTTGATGCCGTGTCCTTCTGGGGGTTCAGCTCCTGCAGCTCCTGCATCGCCTTGAGACCGAGCGGCGTCGCGGCGTTGTCGAGGCCGAGCATGTTGGCCGCGAAATTCATGATCATCGAGCCATGAACCGGATGGTCCTTCGGAACCTCGGGAAACAGCTTGTTGAAGAACGGCCGCACCACCTTCGCCAGGATCGCGACAGCACCTCCGGCTTCCCCGACCTTCATCAGGCCCAGCCACAGCGTCAGCACCCCGGTCAGGCCCAGTGAGATCTCGAACCCAACCCTGGCCATCTCGAACGTGCTGTTGACGATGGTCGTGAAAATCTCGGTGTCGTGGAGGAAGATCAGGCGGAAGAGCCCCACGACCAGGGCGATCAGGAAGAACGCGATCCAGATGTAGTTCAGGACCATGGATGCTCACTGCGCGTGAGTAGCTCCACCAGGACAGGCACGTGATCACGGGCCAATGCGTCCGTGGTCGCCAACGGAAACTCGTAGGTGACCACGGCGACGCCGTTCTCGGCGCCCCACGTCCCGAAGGAACCAGGCGTGGGATAGCCGACGTCCTTCACCAGCGGCAGGCCGGTGCTCGCAGCCAACCACTCGCCGAGCGGGCTCATGTTTGCGTCGTCGATGCAAGCCAGCGGGGCGTGCAAGGCAATCACCGCTTCGGGCTTCAGCTCGTGGACGAGGCCGATCAGCGCCTGCGTCTCCGGCTCGGAGCCCGGACTGGCGCCCGGACTCAGCAGCACATCTCTGGGTTCGTCCAGAGTGGAGCGGTGCGGCACGGGGTCCGGCTGCCAGTCCGCGGTCGGGAAGTTGCGGTTCAACTCGACACCGCGAGCGTTGCCGCGTGTCCCGCGTACGAGACCGTCCGGGTTGGCCGCCAGGACCACCGCGCAGTGGGGAGAGCGGTCAGTCAGCAAGCGCAGCGCGCGGGAGAGCGCAAACGTGGTCTCAGCCTCTTCACCGTGAATCGCGGCGAACATCAGGAGCCCGCAGGAGCCGGCGGGACGCCACACCTCCAGCGGGACGCCCAGGGAAGAGCGCCCGTAGATGTCGGGGTCCCAGGAAATGGTGCCGATTTCCTGCCGAGGACGGAGGTTCATGCAAAAGGCCTGTTAACGTTCATAACGAAGCGCTCGTAGATCTCGTCCAGGTTCTCGATCACGGATTGCTTGAGCTCGATGTCCGCGCCCTGTACGGTCTCCCTCAACAGTTCGCTGGTGAGTTGCCGCTCGTACCCTTCCGCGGTGGGAGCGTGGCTCAAGTGCCACCGCTCCGGAGCCACACCGCCGCGGTCCTTGTCATAGGGCCGGAAGAAACCGAACGCGGTGCCGTCGGCGATTCGCTGATCCAACCACTCGTGCAGCGGACCAAACATCCCGCCGGGGTCCACTTCCTCCGGGATGAGCTCGATCTCGTACCCGTCGGGTCGTGCGGCCGCGTCGTAGACGTCCAGATCCGTACCCCAATGGTGCCGCGAGGCCCCCGGAAGAGCCGACCAGCGCAGGATCGCAAAGACGAGCTCCTTCTCGCTCAGCTCCTCGATGTCGAGGGGAACCGCGTTGCTGTCGAGCACCGCGAGCTTCCCCAGCGCCTTGCGGTTCCAGATCGATAGTTGCTGCTCGAAGCCCCTGAACCCACTCAGACATTGCAGGTCGAACCCCGCGCCTCCGGCATCGTCCTTCAGCTGCAGGAGTGGGTCAACTACGTCACAATGAACGCGAACGCCTATCGGCCCCGCATCGGCCGCGGACCGCAAGTGCTGTTCGGTCCGTCCCGTCAGAGCAGCAGCGGCGTTGTCGTCGGTAGTCATGCCACCTGCGATGATAGACCTTAGGGCGCTGGACGTCTACGGCAGGAACAGATCCGCGATTCGCTCGCCAATATCCGTCAACCCGGATTCGTCGCGATTGGTCAGGACGACGATCGTGAGTCGATCGTCGGGAAATCGCATTATCACGTTGTTGAAGCCGCGCGTGTCGCCTCCATGCCGGTGACGCAGACGCCCGCGGTAGCTGTCGACGAACCAACCGAACCCATACTCGGTCGCAGACCCGTTCGTGAGCCGGGCCGGCGTCGTGGCTTCGCGCCACTCAGCACTGTCCAGCACGAGTCCGCGCGCGAGCGCATCATCCCACTTCGCAAGATCGTCCACCGACGAGTAGACGCCGCCGTCGCCGAGCACGGCGCTCGTGGTGCTCTGGTCGGTGCGCTCGCCGCTCCCGTCAGCAATGGTGTAACCGAACGCCCGGTTCGAGACCGTGGAGATACCCTCCTCGAACGCGACGGTCCCGCCCATCCCCAGCGGCTCGAACATGCGGTCGTGGAGAAAGGCGGCGAACGACTGCCCCGACACGCGTTCGACTACCATGGCGAGTAGTGCATAGCCCGAGTTGCTGTAGCTGTAGGCGCTGCCGGGCGGGAAGTCGGTCCCGTTGGTGTGCGTGAGGATCTCGAGGACGTCACGATCTCTGACCTGCCAGCTCTGCGTGTCGGGGACGAACGGCTCATAGTCGGGAACCCCGGATGTGTGCGTGAGCAGGTGCCGCAGCGTAATCGAGCGCCCGTCTTCGGGAAATTCCGGCAGCGCTTCCTTCAGTGGAGTTTCGAGCGCGAGCTTCCCATCCCGCACTAGCAGCAGCACCGCGCTCGCCGTGAACTGCTTGGTGAGCGAAGCCAAACGGTAATTGGTGGCCGTCGTGGCGGGAACGCCGCTCTCGAGATCCGCCATGCCGAAGGCCCTGGCGAGTGTCACGCGTCCGTCCTGCACCACGAGCACGCTGGCGCCGGGCACGGAGTCACCGCTGAACGGGGCAAGAAGATCGTCGATGGCGGTCAGCGCCGGGTCCTTTCGGGAACACGAAGCCAGCACGGCCAGGATCGAGACGGCAACGAGAAACGGGCGCGGCATTGGAGAGAGGATACCGGCCGGATCGGACGTGTCAACGCCCGGGACACGGCCCTTCGCCCCGTCTGGCCACCCCGCCCCCCATCCCCTACTTTGAATTGGACCCACCCGAGCCCACTCGATGACCGACCTTCTGGATCGCATCAAGGCCGCATTTGCAGACCGCTACCGCATCGAGCATGAGTTGGCCGGCGGCGGGATGGCAGTGGGGTATCTCGCCCACGATCAGCAGCTAGACCGTCCCGTTGTCCTCAAGGTCATCCGCCCCGATCTGGCGGCCTCACTCGATGCCGAGCAGCTCTTCAAGGAGATCCGGGCGGCGCGGCTGACTCATCCCAATATCGGCACTCCTTCATCGGGTGGACGGACGGGTGGGCTGCTCTTCTACGTGACGCCGTTCGTGGAAGGCGAGTCGTTGCGCGATCGACTGGACCGCGAGGCCAGGATCCCTCCCAAGGAGGCAGTGGAAATCGGCAGCCAGATAGCAATGGCGCTGGACCACGCGCACCGCAAGGGGATCGTGCACCGCGACATCAGGCCCGAGAACATCCTGCTGCGGGAAGGCCAGTGGCTGCTGGCCGATTTCGGCGTCGCCAGGGCTGTGCGGAAGGCAGCGGGGGAGCAGCTCACCGAGAGGGCGCTTTCGCCGGACAAGCCGTACTACATGAGCCCGGAGCAGGCGCTCGGTGATGAGGTGGATGAGCGATCCGACCTGTACTCCTTCGGAGCCATGCTGTTCGAGATGGTGACTGGAGAGAAGCCGTTCGAAGGAGAAAAGGCGCGGGATGTCGTCACGCAACACGTCGCGAATCAGGTGCGCGAGCCCCGGGAAGTAGAGCCGACGGTTCCGGAGTGGATGTCAGATCTGATCGTACGTTGCATGGGAAAGACGCCCGAGGACCGGCCCAAGACCGCCACCGAAGTGCTCAAGGCTCTACAAATCGGAGGTGCGTCGCTGGAATCAGGTACCGAGGAATCGGAGCTGGAGGACCTCGGAGTCGGCAAGATCGTGCAGGGAGCCGGATGGGACTTCGACGAAGACGTGGCGCCCGACGTGAAGCCTCCGCCGCAGCCCGTCTACGATCTCGGCGCCGCTACGCCGAAGCCTCCACCCCCATCTCCCTCGTCTGACGCAGAGGTTACGCCGGGCGCACCCCCGCAACCGGAGCCGAGCGGCACCGGCGGCGACATCGTCCCCGGGGCGTGGATGGACATGAGTCAGATGGCTGCCCCGGCTGAGTCGGCGCCCGAGCAGCACGTGGAACAGCGTGACACCGAGGCCGCCGGGGAAGAGTCGCCACCGGCCGCCGCCGTACCCGAGCCTGGGGAGAAGAGTGCGGAGCCGGCAGAGGTCGTCGCCGCAGAAGACGGTGCCGTCGAACCGCGAGCGCCCGCCGAAGAGAGTCTGGCGCCGATACCGCTGCCGCCCGTTTCCAAGTGGGAACCGGTCTTGCGCGCGCTGACCAAATCGTACGACTACGGCCCGGAGCTGTTCGTACGAATGGCGCGAAAACGCGTGACGTGGTACTACATCGGCGGCGGCGTCGGTGTGATCCTCTTCTGGCTGGCTGTGAAGGCCCTCTTCTTCGGCCCCCCCAACCTGCACTGGCAGTTCATCAGAAACACGCTGATCGAACCGGTTGAGATTCAGGTGGACGGGCAAGTGGTCCAGACCCTCGAACCCCGCCAGCAGGATTCGATGGTCCTGCCCAGGGACAGGCCGATCGAGGTGTCATGGCGGTTGATGCGGCCGCTGCAGGCCGGCAGCCAACCGATGGGCGAGGAGTTCTGGGAGGTGCTCTCGAGCGGACGGCGGCGGGGCGAGGACGTGCGTTCAGTGATCTCGGGTGTCACTCCGGACCGGGCAATGTTCGCGCCGCTGATCACGAACGGCACGCGCGGCGAGCTCGTGGCGCTGATCAACCCTGGTACGCCCAGAGAGCTACGCTGCAACTGCGTCATCCCGCCGAACAGCAGAGACGTGCGCATCGGGTATTACCCGCTGCTCGAGAACACGACGATTCGTTTCTTCGACGCTCGGCGGCCGTACGCCGGACGGTACGAGGAAATCGGCGACATCTTCGGGCGCGTAGACTCTCTCTCCGGTGCGGTCAGGCTGACGGTGGAGAGGTAGCCCCGGTCGCTTCACATCGCGCGTGACGACAGCGCCCAGTCCGGCCGTAGGTCAACCATTGCGATACACCAACCGTCAAACCCTACGACACTCCGAGCGGGTGGCTCGGGATTCGGAGAGTAAGTCTGCTTCAGGGGAGGTTTGCGTGAAGGTCGCCACTGCCTTGGCTGTAGTGCTGGGATCCTCGCTTGCCCTCGGATGCGCTCCGCAGAAGGAAATCGTGGTCGTCCGCAACGTGACCGTCATCGACGGGACGGGCTCCGGCCCGCATTCCGCCATGACAGTGGTTATCGAGCGGGATCGGATCGGCGCGATCGGCCCGGTGGACTCGGTGCGCCATCCCGCGTCGGCTGACGTCGTCGATGGCACCGGCAAGTACCTCATACCGGGCCTGTGGGACATGCACGTGCACCTGCGAGACCTCGACGGGACCCTCCCCCTGTTCATCGTCAACGGCGTTACAACCGTACGTGACATGGGAAGCGAGCTCCAGAAGACGGCGGCGATGAGAACTCAGATCGAGTCCGGTGATCTCGTTGGCCCGCGTATCAAGACCTCGGGCATGATGGTGGAGAGCGCGAGCTGGCTCGCGCAATACGTGGATCTGATGCGCGAGCAGGGCGCCGATGAGGAGGCTGTCGATGAGTTCCTGCGGACCAGGGTCACGGTAGGGAGCCCGCAGGAGGCAGGCCAGGTTGTCGACTCGCTCGTCGCGCTCGGTGCGGACTTCATCAAGATCCGGCACGCCGAGTCGCCCGAAGTGTTCGCCGCGGTTGCCGCGGCGGCGGCGAACGCCGGCACGCACCTCGCAGGCCATTACGTGTGGATCCTGAGCCTGGAGCAGAGCGCCGACGGCGGGCAGCGCAGCATCGAGCACAACATCCTGCCGAGCTTCAATCAGAGAACTCCCGAGCAGAAGCGCGAGATCTTCGAGGCTCTGGTCCGCAACGACACATATCTCGTGCCCACTCTGGTTACGAACGCAACTCAAACAGCGTCTTTCGACCAGGTTCGCGCGGTCGTGGCGGATGCCGAGGGGGACCTGGACGCACGCAACCGCTACGTGTCGAGGGCAATTCGGGAAGGCTGGATCGAGACGGTGGAGATGAACGCTGCCGACGAAGAGCGCCCCCCACCGGAGGTCATCGAGCAGATGATCGCCGGCAGCAATCAGTTCCTGAGCGAGGCTCGGCGGGCTGGCGTCAAGATGCTGGCGGGCACCGACGTCCCGACCACAGGCACCTTTCTGGGATTCAGCCTCCACGACGAGCTCGCGTTGTTGGTCGAGACCTACGGGATGACACCGATGGATGCGCTGCGGAGCGCAACCGCCCTGCCGGCAACCTTCATGGGGTTGGATGCTGAAGTGGGCACGATCGAAGTCGGCAAGCGCGCAGACCTGGTTCTGCTCGACGCGGATCCACTTGCCGACGTTACAAACACGCGGCAGATCGACGCTGTGATTGCCGGCGGGCGGGTGTTCGACCGCGCGGAGCGCGAGCGTCTGCTGGACGAAATAGCTTCGTCGGTAGCCTCAGGGGGCATGGACTGAGACAAGAAGGGCAGGAGCGGCGCCGGCCACCCCTGCCCGTTCTCTTGAGATGGGCCGAGCTTCTACTTGCCCATCAACTCCAGGAACCGCCCGAACACCTGCACCCCGTTGTAGAACTGCTCCACGCCCAGCTTCTCGTTGGGCGCGTGGAGGCGATCGTCGGGGAGGCCGATTCCGGCGAGCAGCACGGGAGCCCCTTCCCTGCCAAGCTCCGACACGATCGGGATCGAGCCACCGGAGCGTGTGAGCACCACGTTGCGCCCTTCCACCTCCTTGAACGCCTGGTCGATGAGCTCGAACGGCCTGGAGTCGGCTTTCACGAGTACGGGGTCGGCGCCGTGGATGAACGAGACCGAGACGTCGGCCCACTTGGGCGCGAGTTGCTTCACGGCACGTACGACCTGCTTCTCGACCTGGCTCTGCTTCTGATTCGGCACGAGACGCAGGCTGAACTTCGCGGTCGCTTCGGCCGGGATCACGGTCTTGGCGCCCTCTCCGGTGAAGCCGCCACGGATGCCGTGGATCTCGAAGGTGGGGAGCGCCCACAGGCGCTCGAACACCGAGTACTGCGTGAGGCCGGTCAGTGCCTTCGAGCCGACCTCTTCGCGCATGAACTTGCGCTCGTTGAAGGGCAACTTCTCCCAGTCGTCGCGCTGTGCCTTGGGTGGGCGCTTCACTGCCTCGTACAATCCCGGAATCCGGACGCGCCCCTTCTCGGTCTTGAGCTTTGCCAGGAGGTGCACCAGAGTCTCGTGCGCGTTGGGCGCAGCGCCGCCGTACAGCCCGGAGTGCAAGTCGGTGGTCGCTGTGCGCACCTTTATCTCGCCGTACACGATGCCGCGCAGGCCAACCTCGATCGCCGGCCAGCCGGGGGCGTAGTACTGCGTATCAGCCACCACCGCCGCGTCACCCTTCACCAGCTCGGGCCGCTCCTCGAGCAGCTCGGTCAGAACTTCGCTGCCCGTCTCCTCCTGGCCCTCGATGATGAACCGCATGTTCACGGGCGGCTTGCCGCCCTTGCTCGCCGCCTCGAACGCCTTGATTATCGCGAACACCTGCCCCTTGTCGTCGGTGGCACCGCGCGCGTAGAGGTTGCCGTCTCGAATCGTCGGATCGAACGGCCCTGAATCCCACTCGTCCAATGGATCGGGCGGCTGCACGTCGTAGTGGCCGTAGGCGAGCACGGTTGGCTTGCCCGGCACCCTGGGGCCCTCCGCTACCACCGTCGGGTGCGTGTCGCTGCCGAGCAGCTCCACCTTCTGACAACCCAGTCCGCGCAGGTGGCCGGCTACCCAGTCGGCGGCGGAGCGGCAATCGGTGGCGTTCGCGGGGGTGGTTGAAATACTGGGGATGCGGAGCAGCTCCTTGAGCTCCTCCATCATGCGGTCGCGGTGCTTGGCGACGTAGGACTTGAGATCAGACATGGCTGTTCGATTCCTTCAGTGGTCCGTGGATTCCATACGAGCGGATACTGCGGGTCGAGTACTCCGCGGCCCCTCCCTGCATCCTCGATCCTGCACCGGCCTCCGTGACGGGCCGTGCCCAAATATACTCCGCGGTCCGGCGGGCGCGCTGCCGCGCGCTACTCCGTTACGAGACGCTCGAGCACCTCGAACGGCGTCTCGTCCCCCGTCTCGTCGATCGCCTCCCCCAGCACCGCTACCGCGCGCCGCACGTCCCCACCCTCCCGCTCGAGCAGCCGGTCGAACAACCCGAGGCTCGACCTGTAGATGCGCTGCCCCAACAGGCTGGCATTGTTGAGCGGGCCTTCCGCAAGCCTCTCGCCACTGTAGGCCTCGAGTTCCTGCCCGAGCGGGCCCCGCAGGCGGGCCCTCGCTCTCTCAAAGACCGCTTCGCGCTGCTCGACCTTCTCGTCGGAGGAGAGCTCGGATCCGTACAGTTCCTCCAGCTCCTCCAGTAGGTCGCGGTAGAAGTCACCCAACCTGAGCTGGTCGCGCCAGACGGCGGCCGCTCGCTCTGCAGCGACCGGCTCCCCGCGGCTGTTGAAGAACGCCTCCGCCGCCCGGTAACCCACCCAGAGAGCGAAGCTCTCATCGAACGGCGTCTCGCCGGGCACGTAGAGCGTGTTGTGCGCGATCTCGTGGAACACGAGCGTGGCCAGCAGCACCGGCTCTCGCCCAAGCGCGGTCGAGAGCAGCGGATCGTTGAACCACCCCAGGGTGGAGAACGCGCCCGCCGGACGCAGGTGAGTGTCGAAGCCGCGCTCATCCAGGCTGAACGCCTTGGCACGTGCTACTTCGAAATCGAAGTAACCCTTGTACGGCACCGTCCCCACGATCGGGTAGCGCCAGCTGTACGCGGCGAACCGGTCGCGCGGGCTCGCGGTGAGCACGAGAAGCAGAGTGTCGCGGCCCACATCGGTGTACGTCGTATACGTCTCGCCCGAGGCGAGCCCCAGCGAGTCGGCGGCGAACGCGCGCACCTCCAGCACGAGCTCGAACTGGGCGCGCCGCAGTTCCGGCGTGTCGGGGTGAGCGACCAGCTCCGTCAACGACTGCCGCCGCAACAGGATCCGCCCTTCCTCCCAAGCGGCGCGCAGCACGAAGCGAACATCCGCGCTCAGCAGAACCGCCAACGCGAACCCAGCGACGAGCAGGGAGCCCGTGACACGCGCGATGCGCCATATCGTCGGCCGCGGCGGGAGGCTCCAGGCGGTCACAGCGTGAACCTGAGGCCGACGTAGTGGGTGGGTTCGTCGAAGATGTCTTCGCCCCGATACGCATAGTCGAGCAGGAGCGCCCTGAACTGGACCGAGCCGCCGAAAGTGAACTCCGAGCTCGCCAGCGCGTCGGGCCGGCCGCTGAAGCCGGCACGCCCGATTACCCCCACCCCACCCAGCACGATGCCGGCCTCGCCCCCGATCACGCCGCGCGACTTCTCGCCCTCGCGCCACTGGACTTCGAGCGTGGAGAGCAGCCGGAACGACTCCTGCGGATCCACGTAGTTCATCGTGAACCCGAACCTGGTGAGCCGCGGCATCACCAACGGCGAGGCGTCACGCCAGTTGCCGCTGATGTTCTGTACCGAGAACGCGATCGCCATGATGTCGAAGAACGCGATGGCCGCACCGGCGTCGCCGCTCACACCGTAAGTCCACACGTCGTCGATCCGACGGCTCGCGTACTTGCCGCTTACGCCTAGAGCGATCATCCCGAAACGGTACACCACCGAGGCCACGCCCAGTATCTCGCGCGCATTCGTGCCCGCGGGAATCCCGCCGCCCAGGTAGTCGTGAGGGTTGCCTCCGAAGTCGAAGCGCTGGCCACCGATTCCGATGTCGAACTGCTTAATGCGCCAGCCCAGCGCGCCCGTGAACACGTACGCGCCGCCGGGAGCGCCACGGTAGGAGCCCTCGAGACCCACGTTTCTGAGCGTCGCGAGGCCCGTGGGGTTCAGGAATACGGCAGCCGCATCTCCCATCAGCGCCACGCCGGCACCGTTGAAGCCGACCGAGCGCACCGATGCGGCCGCACGGGTCACGTAGACGGTGTCCTGGGTTTGCGCTGGGAGATTCGCGGGAGCGAGCGTGAGCGCCGCGATGCCGACGGGTAGAGCGCACCACGCTCTACCCCTGCGGGCCGGCTGCGCTCGACGCACACCGCCCCTGGTGCTCACGAACTACCGAATGCGGATCACGTTGAGGCTCGGCACGACGGTGGCCGGCAGCGGACCACCGGTCAAATTCACCAACTCCACAGTGAACCCGCTCTCTCCGGCTGTCTGCTCGACGATGTAGTAGTCGCCCGAGCCGGAGTGCAGCTGTCCCGACGTGTTGAACGCCCCGCCCGAGAAGCGCTGAGGCACGATGGGAAACGGGCGCGGGAACTGGGACGGGAACTGCTGGTTGAGCAAGTCGTAGGTCTCGCGGAAGTCCCACGACGTGTACGTGAGCCGTGCGGGCACAGTGAGCCCCGGGAGATCGGACACGTAGTTCGCCAGGAACCACTCCGACACGAGGCGCGAGAACGGCTCGCCCACCGCGTTCTCGACGTTCTCGGCCCCATAGACGGCAGTCTCCACCAGGCGACGCATAACGCCGTCGCCAAACTGATCCACAAGCCAGCGCAGGAAGAGCCACGTTCCCCCCCGCTCGGCCAGCGTGCCCGTGCCTTCCGCGGAGAACAGCATGTACGTCGATCCCGGATCGTCGAGGAACTCGAACCCGTTGAACAAGTTCGCCAGCACGAACTGCGACGCCAGCAAGTCTTCGCCCTGGCCCGCCAGGTGCTCTCCCGCGAGCTCTTCAGCAAGGTGTGACATCCCTTCATTCAGCCACAGATCTTCCGAGTCGCCACCCCGCACCAGCACGTGTTGGTTGTAGCTGATCATGTGCTGGAACTCGTGCACGAACGTGCCCGGCACCAGGAGGCCGACCAGCGTGTTGCTCACCGGACAGCCGACGACCCCCTGGGGGTCCGGCGTCAGCGAGAAGAACACCTCGCCCTGGTTCGAGCGGGGATCGTCCTCGAACGCGGGGTCGATGTCCACCGCGAAAAAGAAGCCCGTGATGATCGACTCGCCACACAGCTCCTCCGGCGTGAAACCGTTCACCACCGGCGTCATCAGAATCATCACGAGTCCGTTGAGGTCCACGTCGGACTCCGCCCCGAAGGCGCTGGACGCTACGCCGTAGAGCTGCTCGTCGAACAACTCGCCGAACGCCGCGAAGTCGGCGTCGGTGAAGCTGCCCGGCGCGAGCACGTCCTCGTAGATCGCTGTGCGCGACCCCACATAGCGCGCCTCGGCACTCACATCCACGAAGTCCTCGGTGCCGCAAGGCAGGGCCCCGCACACGTTGAAGTCGCGCGTATCGCCCACCTCGATGGCGGCCGTCACCAGCGGCCCCAGCGCGTCGAGTCGGCGCGCCGGCTTGGGCACTCGGGCGACCTCCGCTTCCCTCTCACGGATGAAGTCGTGGAACCGGACCGCGTAGGGGAGCTCTTCCGGCTCGGGGCGCTGCCGACGAACTGCCGGAGGAGCCGCCAGGTTGCCGCTGAAGCGGTAATCGGCGGTCAGTCCCGGAATGGAGGTGGCCGACTGGGGAGTGAACAGGTACTCAGCGCCGCTGGGCCCGGCCACCGGGAACGTGGCGCACCCATTGAGCGTGAGCGGATCCAGCGGGGAGTACTCGCCCACCTCCAGCTGCAGCGGCTGTCCGGCCGCTTGGTAGGTACCCGCCACAGCATCCAGCTGCGCGCCCGCATACTGGATCGCCACGCTCACCGAGCCCGGGACCAGACAGCGGGGCGCCACCACATCCATCCCATCGCCCGCCGGGGTAGTGCTGAGTACGCGAGCCAACTCGCCCCCGATCTCGACCAACAACGAGTCGGCAAGCAGGGTGCCCTGAAGCGTGACGGTGTCACCCCCGGTAAACGTGCCCGGTAATAGGCTGGTCAGCGTCGGGGCCGGGGTCGCCGTCGCGCTGAACAGCACGAACGTGTTGCGATCGTTCACGAGCTCGGCCCTGACCGTGTAGGGTCCGGTGACGGTGCCCAGGGTGAGCCACGCGATCGCCAACCCGGCGGCGTCGGCCTGGGTCACCGTATCAGAGAGGCCGGCGCCGCCTGTCGTGCTCCAGCGCACCTCGCCCCGCGGCACCGGCACGCCGGAAGCGTCGGTCACCAGGGCCGCCAGCGGCACCGGGAGCGGAGCGCCGGCGAACCCGGTCTGCTCGTCCGAGCCGTCCACGATCTCGATAGCCGCGGGCACGGGCAGGTCCACGTCGCTCCCGCCACAGGCGCCCGCGAACATCGCAATCGCGGCGATTCCGAGTGCATGACGGCCGACTCTCTGTTGTTTCATGAGCTCCATAACGGGAGCAAAATACCCGGACCGAGGCGGTTTTGACAACGCAGGAGCGCCTGAATAAGCTCCTTGATGAGCTTCGTACACCTCCATACCCACTCTGAGTACTCCCTGTTGGACGGCGCGAATCGAATACCCGATCTCGTCGCCAAAGTTTCGGAGTTGGGGATGGACTCCCTCGCGATCACCGACCACGGCAACCTCCACGCGGCCTGGTCGTTCTACGAGCACGCCAAAGAGGCCGGAATCCGGCCGATCCTGGGGTTCGAGGCCTACGTTGCCTTCGGATCGCGCCATGCCCGGGAGAAACCGGCGGGGGCACCGGCCCAGTACTCCCACCTGGTGCTGCTCGCTAGGAATCGGACCGGCTACCGCAACCTGATCAAGCTCTCCTCCGTGGGGTACCTCGAGGGCTACTACCGGCGGCCGCGCATCGACAAGGAGGTGCTGGAGCAGCATCGAGAGGGGATCGTCGGGCTCGCCGCGTGCCTCTCTGGAGAGGTCGCGCTGTGGTTGCGCCAGGGTAATTACGAGCAGGCCAGGCAGTCGGCGGAGTGGTTCGCGCGTGTGCTCGGCCCCGACGGGTTCTGGCTCGAGGTCCAGGACCACGGTATCCCGGACGAGAACGTCGTGAAGGAGGGGATGTTCAAACTGGCCGACGACCTGGGGCTCCCCGTAGTGGCCACCAACGACGCGCACTACCTCGAGCGGGCCGACCACGAGGCGCACGACTGCCTGCTCGCCATCGGGACCGGCAAGGACCTGGACGACCCCAACCGCTTCCGCTTCTACGGCCAGGAGAGCTACGTCAAGTCGGAAGCGGAGATGGCCGAGCTGTTCCCGGGACGGGCGGACGTGTTGGAGAACACCGCTCGCGTGGCCGAGCTGTGCGAGTTCGACTTCGAGAAGCGCTACTTCCTGCCCGAGTTCCCGCTGCCCAAGGAGTTCTCCACCGAGAACGACCTGCTGGTCGAACTCGCGACTGCCGGCGCGAAGGGACGCTACGGCGACGACTTGCCGGCCGAGGTACGGCAGCGACTCGAATACGAGCTGGACGTCATCACCAAGACGGGGTACGCGGGCTACTTCCTGATCGTTCACGACTTCATCCAGGCGGCGAAGGAGCGCGGCATTCCGGTGGGTCCCGGTCGCGGTTCGGCGGCCGGCTCGATCGTGTCCTACAGTCTCGGCATCACCAATGTCGACCCGCTTCGCTTCGACCTGCTGTTCGAGCGGTTCCTGAACCCCGAGCGCATCTCGATGCCGGACATCGACGTCGACTTCTGCTTCGAGCGGCGCGGCGAGGTGATCGAGTACGTGCGGCAGCGCTACGGCGCCGCGAGCGTCGGCCAGATCATCACGTTCGGAACGCTCAAGGCGCGCGCGGCGGTGCGCGACATAGCCCGCGTGCTGCGCGTCAGCCCCGCCGACACCGATCGCATCGCGAAGCTCATCCCGTCCGGCCCGGGCTACCAGCTGTCCGTTGCCGACGCGGTCAAGCGGGTACCAGAGCTCACCCACCTCGTGCGCGAGGACGCCACCATCGAGCGGTTAGCCAACCTGGCACAACGGATCGAGGGTCTGGCGCGCCACGCCTCGGTGCACGCCGCCGGCATCGTGATCGCACCCGGTCCGCTGGACGAGTACGTGCCGGTGTGCACGCCTCCGCAGCAGCGCAGCAACGGAGGGGAAGAGGCGATCATCACGCAGTTCGACATGGTCGCGCTCGAGAAGGTCGGCATGCTCAAGATGGATTTCCTGGGGCTCAGAACCCTCACCGTGATCCACGACGCCGTCGAGATGATCAAGGAGCGGCACGGCGTCGAGCTCGACATGGACGCGGTGGACCTGGACGATCCCGCGGTCTACGAGATGCTGCGCGAGGGGCGCACCGGTGGGGTGTTCCAGTTCGAGTCTCCGCTCGCCACCGAGATGCTGTACCAGATGCGCGTGGACCGGTTCGACGACCTGGTAGCCACCAACGCGCTGGTCCGGCCGGGGCCGCTCGACTCCGGCATGCACCAGGTGTACACGCGGCGAAAGCGAGGCGAGGAGGAGGTCCGCTACCCTCACCCCGACCTGAGGGAGCTGCTCGAGCCCACCCACGGCGTGATCATCTATCAGGAACAGGTGATGCGGATCGCGAACGTGCTCGCGGGCTACACGCTGGCCGAAGCCGACGTGCTCCGCAAGGCGGTGGGGAAGAAGATCCAGGAGCTGATCGAGGAGGAGCTGGATCGGTTCGTGGAGCGTTCGGTTCAGCGCGGCTACAAGCGGATGCTGGTCGAGGACATCGCGGGACAGATTCAGACCTTCGGGCGCTACGGGTTCAACAAGTCCCACTCGGTCGCCTACAGCATCATCTCATTCCAGACGGCGTGGCTCAAGGCCCATTACCCGGCCGAGTTCATGGCCGCCTTGCTCTCCTCGGAGATCGGGGACACCGACAGAGTGGTGTCGTACATCAACGAGGCCCGTGAGCTGAGGCTCGAAGTGCTTCCGCCGTCGGTAAACGAGTCGGGTTGGAAGTTCACCGTGATCGGCGACGACCAGATCAGGTTCGGCCTCGGCGCCGTACGCAACGTGGGGCGCGGCGCCATCGAGTCGATCATAGAGGGACGCGAGTCCGGACCCTACACGTCGCTAACCGACTTCTGCGAACGCGTGGACCTCCGGCTCTGCAACAAGCGGGTCAACGAATCGCTCATCGCCGCAGGTGCGCTGGACCAGCTCGGCGATAACCGCGCGCAGCTCATCGCCGCCCTGGACCACGCGCTGCACGAGGCCCAGCTGAGACAGGCCGATCGTGCCTCCGGGCAGGTCTCCCTGTTCGGCGATGCGAAGGCTGCCGCGTCAGCCCAGCCGCCCCCGCTCCCCGACGTGCCGGCGTGGAGCGAGGCCGAGCGACTTGCGAAAGAGAAGGAAGTAGTTGGATTCTTCATCTCGGGACATCCCCTGGAGCGGTTCCGGGAGGAGGTCCAGCTGTTCGGCACTCGCACTACGGCCACGCTGGGAGCGTGGAGCGAGCACCAGGTGACGGCAGCCGTGGTCGTGACGCTCGTAAAGCGCCGCATCAGCAAGAAGACCGGCGCCGAGTACGCGCGGCTCACGCTCGAGGATTTTCATGGGACCGCCGAGGCGATCGTGTTCCCGGACGCCTGGAGCCGCCTGTCCGAGGCGATAACGCCGGACGCCGCGCTTCTCCTGACGGGGGGCTACAGCACCAGGGACAGGGGCGAGGACCGCGCGCCGTTCATAGTGGAGAGCGCGCAGTCGCTGACGGACCTGAGGGAATCCGGCGCCATGGGAGTTACTCTTGAGTGGTGCGCGGGAGGCGGCCCGGACTCCCAGGCGGCACGGGCGCTCAAGGCGCTGTGCGCGGCCCATCCCGGACCGGCACCAGTGTTCGTGGAATGGAACGACGGCAACGGGAGCACGGCGCGCCTGAGGGCACGCCGCACCCAGGTGGCACTTGACGACGATTTCCTGAGCGCCCTGCGTGAGCTCGTTGGGAGCGAGCGGGTGCGTCTGGTCAAAGCGCGGTAGGAGTGAGCGTGGCGAAAGCCTTCAGTCTCGACTTTGAAAAACCGATCATGGAGCTCGAGCGCCAGATCGAGCACCTCAAGCGGCTGGCCGACGACCGCGAGCTCGACGTACAGGGCGAGATCGAGCCACTCGAGCGCAAGCTCGGCGAGCTGAGGCGGGAGATCTACAGGGACCTGACTCCGCTGCAGCGTGTGCAGGTCGCGCGGCACCCCAAGCGGCCGTTCACGGGAGACTACATCGAGCGGGTTTTCACAGACTTCGTGGAGCTCAAGGGCGACCGGCTGTACCGCGACGACCCCGCGATCGTCGGTGGCTGGGCGCGGCTCAAGGGTCGTCCGATAATGGTGATCGGCCACCAGAAGGGGCGCGACACGAAGGAGAACCTGCGGCGCAACTTCGGCATGCCGCACCCCGAGGGCTACCGCAAGGCGATGCGCCTGATGCACATGGCGGAGCGGTTCGGCGCACCCGTGGTCACGCTGATAGACACGCCCGGCGCCTACCCGGGGCTCGGAGCCGAGGAGCGCGGGCAGGCCGAGGCGATTGCGCACAATCTGGAGGAGATGGCCGCGCTCAAGGTCCCGTTCATCGCCGTCGTCATAGGCGAGGGCGGCTCCGGGGGCGCGCTGGCACTCGGGGTAGCCGACAGGCTCCTGATGCTCGAGAACTCCATCTACTCGGTGATCTCACCCGAGGGCTGCGCCGCCATCCTGTGGAACGACGCGGGACAAAAGGAGCGGGCCGCCGAGGCGCTCAAGCTCACGGCACAGGACCTCTACGATCTCGGAGTGATCGACCAGATCATCCCCGAGCCTCCGGGTGGAGCGCACACCGACCCAGACGGGGCTGCCGCATCTCTGGGCACCGCTCTCGAGAGTCACCTCGCCGAGCTCGCCGCGCTCCAACCCGACGAACGCGTCCAGCAGCGAGCCGACAAGTACCGCAAGATCGGTCAGTTCACAGAGGGATAGGTTGCCCGAGCTGATCGAAGTCCGGTTCAAGGGTAACCGGCGCGCGTTCTTCACCTGGGAGAACGATGCATCGCTCGCCCTGGGCGCGCCCGTGGTCGTTTCGGTGGAGCGGGGCGAAGACCTGGGACACGTCTCCGCGGTCGGCGACGTCGCTGCGCGCAAGTGCGGCGTGGGCTGCGACGGTTGCCCCGCAGGCGAACCGACCGAGCCGACCGGCCGAGTGCTGCGCCAGGCGTCCACCGAGGACTCTTACCTGGGCGACGAGCTGCGCAAGGCCGAGGCGGACGTGCGCCGCAAGGTCATGGAGCGGGCGAAGGCCCACGAGCTCGGCATGAAGGTCTCGGATGCCGAGTGGCAATGGGACCGCAAGAAGCTCACGGTCTACTTCACCGCCGAGAAGCGCGTGGACTTCCGTGCGCTCGTACGCGACCTGGCAAGCCTGTTCCGCACCCGCATCGAGCTCAGACAGATCGGCGCCCGTGACGAGTCCAAGCGGCTCGACGGGGTCGGCCGCTGCGGCCGCCAGTTCTGCTGCTCCTCGTGGCTGCCCGAGCTGAGGCCGGTCAGCCTCTCCCTCGCCAAGGACCAGCGACTCTCGCTCAACCCCTCGCAGATATCGGGTGGGTGCGGGAGGCTGCTGTGTTGCCTGCGCTACGAACACGAGTTCTACGTCGCCTCCCGCAAGCGGTTCCCCAAGCTGGGGCGCGTGCTGCGTACTTCGAGAGGCTCGGAGATGGTAGACGCGGTGGATATCTTCCGGGATCGCGTGGTTCTCAAGGCGGAGGACGGATCGCAGCGCGCGATATCGCTGCCGGACCTCAAGAGCGAGGTGGCGAGCCCTGACGCAGCGCCGGCGGCTACCAAGCCGGAGCCAAAGCCGCCCGAGCCGCAGGACAAGGCAACCGACGCAAAGGTGACGACCCAGGACGCCGTTGAAGCAGTCACGCCGCGCAAACGGCGGCGCCGGCGTAGGGGCAAGCGGGGACGCCAGCGCGGCAGGCAACGTGACAACGACGACCGACCCGAGGGCGGGGACGACAAGAGTGGCAAGTAAGTACTTCATCACCACCGCAATCGACTACTCGAACGGCGAGCCCCACCTGGGGCACGCTTTCGAGAAGATCGGCGCTGACTGTGTGGCGCGGTACCGGAGGCTGCGCGGTGAGGACGTCTACTTCTCGATCGGGATGGACGAACACGGGCAAAAGGTGGCCCAGGCGGCCGAGGAGGCGGGACAGGACCCCCAGACGTGGGTGGACGGGATCGCCGCCGCGTTCGAGGCGGCCTGGGAGGAGCTCGCCATCAGTCACGACGTCTTCATACGCACAACCGAGCCCCGGCACGAGCGAGCCGTGAAGGAGCTGTTCCGCCGCGTCCAGCAGGGCGGGTACGTCTCGGAGGGGGTGTACTCGGGTTACTACTGCGTGGGCTGTGAAGCGTTCAAGTCGGAGAAGGACCTCGTGGACGGGAAGTGTCCGACGCATCCCACCCGCGAGATCAAATGGGTCGAGGAGCCCAACTACTTCTTCGAGGTCGGCAAGTTCAGACAGAAGCTGCTCGACCTGTACCAGACCCAGCCCGGTTTCATCCAACCCAAGCCGAAGTACAACGAGATCTACAACGTCGTGGACGAGTGGACCGAGGACCAGAAGATCTCGGTGAGCCGGGCCCGGGTCCCGTGGGGCATTCCGTGGCCCGACGACGACACCCACGTCGTGTACGTCTGGTTCGAGGCGCTGATCAACTACCTCTCGGTCACGGGTTTCCCGGACGGGGATTACGATACGACCTGGCCCGCCGATGTGCACATAATCGGGCCCGACATCGTGCGATTCCATGCGGCCATGTGGCCCGCCATGCTGATGGCCGCCGGTGTCGAGGTCCCGAAACTGGTCTGGAGCCACGGCTGGGTGAACACCGGCGGGGCCAGGTTCTCCAAGTCGGCGGGGGTGGCCGTCACGCTGCGCAATCTCATCGATCGCCACGGAATGGACGCCCTGCGTTACTTCGTACTGCGGGAGATACCGTGGAACTCGGACGGCAACTTCACGTGGGAGCGGTTCGACGCGCGCTACACGTCGGAGCTGGCGGACGGCTACGGCAACCTCGTGAGCCGCGTGGTGGCGATGATGATCAAGTACCTGGGCGGGACGGTGCCTCAGAGTGCAGGCCCGACTCCGCTGGACACCTTCGGCGACGAGTGCATCGCGGCCTACCGTGAAGCCATGGACGCCCATCTGCTGCATACGGGCGCCGAGCACGCCTGGCGCCTGGTCGACCGCGCCAACGGGTTCATCGAGGAGCGGGCCCCCTGGAGCCTGGCCAAGCAGGGCCAGAGCACCGAGCTGGAAGAGACACTGGGAGCCCTGGCGCGCGCGATCGCCCGGGTCACGCTGATGGCGGCTCCCTTCATGCCCGGCAAGACCCAGGAGGTTTGGGCGGCCCTGGGGCTGCCCGGCCAGGCTTCCGCAGCCGGGTGGGGGGACCTCGAGAGCCCGTCCACCGAGGGACGCCAAGTCGAGCGGCTCTCTCCCCTGTTTCCGAAGGAATCGAAGGGTGCTGTAACTCCGTGACATACAACGTGTTACATAGGCGAACGGGGCAGTTGACACAATCTGTACCAGCACCCAAATTTGGCTTCGTGCCCTGTGACGTTGGGCACGGACTTCGCCCGGCATCTGGAAGAAATTCCCGTAGAACAGTTCGTCCTATGAGGACTTGGGCAAATGGCTGATCGGCAATGGACGGTTGTGCTGGTGCCACATGGATCGGGTGGGTCCCGGTCCGTGGTGGTATCGCTGCGGGCATTCAGAATCCTGGTGACCGTGTTGGCGGTCGTGGCCGTTTCGTCGGTTGCGTTCGGCTATGCCACCATCACACGCGCCATCGACCTCTCCCGCCTGGACCGCCTGGAGCGCCGCAACGAGCTCCTCGCCCAGGAGCTGGGGCAGGCCGAGACGCTCATCCGCAGCATCGGGGACACCATCACAGCGATCGCGCAGCGCGACGAGCTGGTCCGCCTGCTTGCGGGACTCGAGCCCACCGACCCGTCCGTGCAGATGGCCGGTATCGGTGGTCCGGTAGGTCCCTGGACAGAGCGTGAGCAGATCCTCTCCGAGGGACCCACCGGAATGCAGGCGCTGTCAGTGCGGGCCGATCTGGACAACCTGATTCGGCGCGCCAACCTACTTTCGGGCTCCTACAGCGAGGCGATCTCGAGCCTCGAGACGCACCAGGACCGCACGCAGCGTCGGCCGTCCATTCTGCCCACCGAGGGTTGGCTCACCAGCACTTTCTCTAGTTCCCGCATCCATCCGATCTTCCACGAGGCCCGTCCCCATGAGGGTATCGACGTGTCGGCACCGGAGGGCACTCCGATCCTGGCCCCGGCGGACGGGCGGGTCGTGGACGTCAGGACCAAAACCGGCTACGGCAAGACGGTCACGATCGACCACGGCTACGGCGTGGTTACCTTCTACGCTCACTGCTCCAAGGTGCTGGTCAGAGTGGGTCAGCGCGTGAACCGCAGCGACAAGGTCGCAGAAGTGGGAAGCACCGGCATCGCTACGGGTCCGCACCTTCACTACGAGGTGATCGTGAACGGCCGCGCGGTGGACCCGCGTACCTATATCCTGCCAGCCAAGGTCGTCGACTAGGATAGCCGTAGAGCCCGCTTTGAAGACCATTCCAGCGGCGCCCCGCTCAGCGGGCGCGCCGCTCGTTTTTTGGCTCCTCGCGGGCCTCATGGCGACGGGCTGCGGCAGGGATGCCTCCCCCGTGTTGGTCAGGGCCAGCCTGGGGCACGGCGAGCCTGTCACCGGCCTCGAGATCACCGCCCTGCCCTTCGACGCCGAGGCGGTCCTCGATTCGCTCGCGGACGCGGCCCCGACTCCCAGGCCCACGTTTCGCGCACTCGAGGCCGAGTTGGCCGCGTACCGTAGCCCCGAGGACGACCGCCTGGCCGAGGCCAGCATCCCGTGGTTGGCGCTTCACGACAGCGTCTCCCGGCTGGCCGACTCCCTGAATGGAATGGACCGCAGGGGAGCGACGTACGCGCGGATGTACGCCCGCTTCAGGCAGCTCTACGCCAGGCTGCAGCAGCGGGCCACGGAACGAGACCGAGCCCTCGAGGAGCTCAGAGGAGAGGACGTAACGCTGGCCAGGCGGGCCCAGGCAGCCTCCGAGGAGCTGCGGACATGGGAGCGGGACGCCTACAGCGCCTACCCTCAGATCGCCGCCGAGGCGCTGGATCGCAGGGGCGTGGAATTCGTGCGGGCGACCGCGGCCGAGGACGGGACCCTCCATCTCGAGCTCCCACCGGGCGAGTGGTGGATCGTGGCGCGCCTGGCAGACCCCGAGAACCCGTTCCAGGAGTACTATTGGAACGTCCCCCTCACCGTAGGCTGGCTGCCGGTCGGTGTGCCGCTGTCCGAGCGGAACACCGTGCGGCGCTGGCGACATTAGTTAGAGATCGAGGAAGCGAGGCAAGGTGCAACACCGTAAGCTGATCGGGTTCATCGGCGTCGCGGCTACGGCCATACTGATCGTAGCGGCGTGGTCGTTGAGCGGCCGGACACCTGACGAGGTGCTCACGCCCGCGAGCGACGCAGCGGCACCGTCACAGCAGCAGCAGACGGGGATGCTCGCCGAGCGCACCAAGGGTGACTCCCAGGCTCCCCTCACCATATTCGAGATCAGTGACTTCCAGTGCCCCTACTGCCGCGTGTTCTGGGAAGAGACGCTGCCGGTGATGGAGCGCGAGTACATCGACTCGGGCAAGCTGAAGCTCGTGTTCGTGAACCTGCCCCTGACCCAGATCCATCCCAACGCAGCCGCAGCACACGAGTTCGCGATGTGCGCCGCGCTCCAGGACCGGTTCTGGCCGGTGCACGACCTGCTCTACCAGTATCAGGATCAGTGGTCGCCGCTCTCGGACCCAGGACCCTACTTCATGGGCCTGGGCGACTCGGCCGGTCTCGCCGCGGGCGAGTTGCGTGACTGCTTCAACACGGGGGCGGTGCGCGGAATAGTGCAGCAGGAAGTCGAGATGAACTTCCGCTCGGGCATCAGCAGCACGCCGTCGTTCGTGGTGGAGGGGATTCTGGTTCCGGGTATCGCGCCGATCGAGGCTTGGAGGCCGCTGCTGGACTCGCTGTATGCCGCGAAGACTCAGGGGCAGTAGCGCGCTTCGGAGGCCCACTCGGCTCGCTCGGGGTCCCGCCTCTGCGAACTGCAGTTCGCGCGCGACGGACTCCTCTTGACATCAGGCTCAGCTTGCGCGGCTCACTGACGTTCGCTCCGGTGGGACCCCAACCTCGCCGTTCTTCCCAACAGTTCCTCACATTCGTTCCCGTCAGCGCCGCCTAATCGCTCGTCCGCAGCTCTCTGCTCCCTACCCGAACAGCGCCAGCCCCACGTCGTACAGGGCGTGGGTCCACCCGCTATGGCGCGGAAGGTGAACGAGCCGAGCGTGAGCGGATCGCCATAGGGGCCTACGTAGTGGAACGCCGAGAAGATCAGCGCGCTCAAGACGACCGCCACACCGATAGCCACCGGGCGACGCCACTTCAGCCGGAGACCGATGGCCAGGAGCCCCGACACGAGCAGCACCCGGAA
>JBDHIS010000033.1:0-28502 GCA_039587315.1 Gemmatimonadota bacterium
CTGCAGGCAACGCCGGGAGTGGTGACCGCAGCACTGTTCGGCCGCGCCGTCCACGTGATGGTCGAGGACGCGGCCGCGGCAATCGCCTCCGTGCCCGGCGTGCTGGCCGGGCAGAGCCTCACCTGCGAATCGCTCGAGGAAGTCCCGCCCTCCCTGGAGGATGTCTTCGTAGGCCTTGTGTTGCGTGAGGAAGGGGTGGCGGACGCATGAACACCACCAGGTTGTGGGCGATCGCGCGCAAGGAGATGCTGCAGCTCAAACGGGATCCCCGTAGCCTGTACCTCGCGTTCATCTTGGAGATGCTGCAGCTCAAACGGGATCCCCGTAGCCTGTACCTCGCGTTCATCTTGCCGTTGGTGCTGCTGCTCCTGTTCGGCTACGCCATCTCGTTCGACATCCGGAACATCGAGATAGCCGTGCTCGACGAGAGCCGCACACAGGAAAGCCGTCGGTTGATAGAGGCCTTCGAGGCATCGGGCTACTTCAGTGTCGCCGAGCACGTGGGTCGTCGGGCCGACGCCGACGCCGTTCTCAGTAGAGGCAGAGCGAACCTGGTGCTCGTGATTCCCCCTTCCTACGCGCGCGACTTGGCGTCCGGCCGCGGCGCGCAGGTCCAGATGCTGCTGGACGGCAGTGACGCCAACACGGCAACGATCGCACAGAACTACGCCGACGCGATCGTCGCGGGGTACTCCGCCGACGTCGTGTTGAGAGGCCGCCGGGTCGCCCTGCCCGCGACAATGGAGAGCCGCGTTTGGTACAACGAGACGCTCGAGAGCCGCAACATGATCGTGCCCGGCTTGGTGGCCGTGATCATGTCGATCATCGCGTCGATGCTCACCGCACTCACCATCGCCCGCGAGTGGGAGCGCGGCACCATGGAGCAGCTCGCGGCGACGCCGGTTCACCGCCTCGAAGTCGTGATAGGAAAGTTGCTGCCGTACGCGGCGATCGGGATGTTCGACGTGGCTCTCGCATGCGCCGTCGGCGTCACGGTTTTTGGGGTACCGCTGCGCGGGGACCTCCTGTTGCTCGGCACGCTCACTCTGCTCTTTCTCGTCGGCGCCTTCGGGTTGGGCATCTTCATCTCCGCCGCCTTGCGGTCGCAGATGCTCGCGACCCAAGTGGCCATGACGGCCACGTTCCTTCCGGCGCTCTTGCTCTCCGGCTTCATCTTCGCCATCGCCACGATGCCACTCGCGCTGCGCGCCGTCAGCTACACCGTCCCGGCGCGGTACTACGTGACCGTGACGAAGGGGATCTTCCTCAAAGGCGTAGGTCTGGAGGTGCTCTGGGGGGACGCGATTGCGATGGTGGTTTTCGCTACGGCGGGGCTGGCGCTGGCCATCGGAGTCTTCAGGAAGGAAATCGCGTGAGCCGCGTTTCGCTGCCGCGCCTGCGCGAGATGATCAAGAAGGAGTTCAGACAACTCCTGCGCGACCCGCGCACCCGTGGCGTGGTCTTCGTAGCGCCCGTGATCCAGCTCCTGATGTTCGGGTACGCCGTGAACACCGACATCCGTGACACGGCCACCTTCGTGGTCGACCACGACCAGACCAGCGAGTCGCGGCGCCTGGTCGATGCGTTTCGCGCGACCGGCTACTTCGAGATCGTCGGGCAATCGCAGCGCTCCCAGGACATCGTGAGTGCCCTGGACCACGGCGAGGCCCTCTTGGCCCTGGAGATCCCGCGCGGCTTCGCTCGAGACCTGCCATCGACCGGCGCTACGGTCCAGGTCATCGTGGACGGCACCGAGTCCAACAGCGCGACGGTGGCACAGGGATATGCCCAGCGCATCGTGCAGCGCTTCGCCCTGGACCGAGCCGCGTCCACGGGAACACTGCCCGGCGGCGGCGTACAGCTGCAGGTCCGCGCGTGGTACAACCCGACGCTCGAGAGCCGCGTGTACAACGTACCTGCGGTCGTGGGCGTGCTGATAATGCTGATGTGCCTTCTGCTCACCGCCCTGGCGGTCGTGCGTGAGCGGGAGATCGGCACCCTGGATCAACTCATGGTGAGCCCGCTCACGCCCGAAGAACTGATGTTGAGCAAGACGCTGCCGGTGGCGGTAATCGCGGTGTTCGACCTGGTCCTGATCTCGGTAACCGCGATCCTCTGGTTCGACATACCGATGCGCGGGTCGCCGCCGGCGCTGTTGGCGGCCGCCCTGCTATACATCCTCTCAGGCCTGGCAGTGGGATTGCTGATATCGACGATTTCGCGGACGCAACAGGAAGCGTTCATGACGATGTTCCTGTTCTTCCAGCCCGCCATCATCCTGTCCGGCTTCTTCTACCCAATCACCAGCATGCCCGAGGTATTCCAGTGGATTACCCTGTTGAACCCGGTGCGCCACTTCCTGGAGATCGTGCGAGGGATCTTCCTCAAGGGAGAGGGGATAGTTGCCCTGTGGCCGCAGTACCTGGCCCTCGCCCTGATGGCCGTGGGCGTGCTGCGGCTAGCGGTGATGCGGTTCCCCAAGACCGTCGGCCAGTGAGCCTCAGTCGCCGCTCTCCGGCGCCGTGCGGTCCACGGGAATCGGTGCGACCGGCGCACCCTCGGTAAGACGCTCCAAGCCTCCCACCACCACCTGCTCGCCTACGTCCACGCCGCCGAGGATCTCCACGAAACCCGGCGTGCGGATGCCGAGCTCCACCTCGCGTCGTGTCGCCTGGTCTTCGGCGATGACCCACACGTAGTCGGCGCCCTGTAGCGGCAGGATCGCGTCCTCGGGCACGACCACCGCGTTGGGCCGCACCTCTGTAGTGAGCCGCACCTCTATGAACATCCCCGGCTTGAGCACGCGCTCGTTGTTGGGAACCCGCGCCTTCACAGTAATCGTGCGCGCCGGCAGCTCCACAATGGGGTCTATGAAGTCCACCACTCCGGTGAGCACCTGGTCCGGCACGGCAGCCACGCGGAATGTGATCTCCTGGTTGCGGCGCAGTCGCTCCGCGTAGCGCTCCGGCACGCGGAACACCGCCCGCTGCGGGTCGACCGTCTGCAACGTCGTGAGCCGGTCGGAGTTCGTGACGTAGTCTCCCACGCTCACATACCGTTGGCCCACGGCCCCTGCGAACGGCGCGCGGACCACCGTACGCTCCAGCCGCACCTGCTGCAGCTCGAGCCGCGCTTCGGCGCTGCGCGCGTTGGCTTCGGCCTGCTCCAGGTCCGCCTCGGACGACGCGTTCTGTTCGATCAGTTCCCGCGTGCGCGCGAGCGCCTGGTGTGCTAGATCTCTCTCCGCCTCGAGTTGCGCCACCTCTGCCTTGAGCTCAGCGTCGTCGACCTTGAAGAGCGGGGTGCCGCGCGCAACCTCGGTTCCCTCCCGCGCCAGTATGCTCACGAGACGGCCCGTGGTCTCGGGCTGCACATCTATGGATTGAACGGCCTCGATCTCGCCCGTCGCACGGATCTCGTCGAGGACGGTATCGGAGAATGCGGTCGCAACCTCGACCGGCGTGGGGGGACGTCCGCCTCCAGCGCCGCCACCATCATCCGACTCCGCGCTGCTGCAGCCGGCAAGAGCAATGCCGCAAAGCACGGCCAACAATGTCTGATTCGCTTTCATGCAATTCATATCCCGTATATCCGTCGTCCAAGCAACGCTTCGAGCGCAGCCAGCGCCAGGCGTTCCTGTTGTCGCGCCTGCACCACGCCCGCCTCGGCCTCGACCATCGACACCTGAGAGGAGAGCAGGTCCAGAATCGTAGTCGCACCCACGCGGTACCTCTCCTGATTCACTCGCAGATTCTCCCGGGCTACCACCACCGCGGTCTGGGCTAGATCCGCACTTTGACGAGCGAACTCGAAGAACTCGAAGGCGACTACCACGTCGCGCCGCACTCCACGTTCGGTATCGTCGCGCGCAGCGCGCGCGATCTCCCGATTGGACTTGGCCACGGAGAGTTGAATCTCCCGCTGCGCATTGTTCCAGATCGGGAAGTTGACGGAGAACCCGTAGATCCAGCGGCGCGAATCGTCAGGCACGAAGAACTCGTCGCCGAAGGCCTGATAGGTTGCAAAAAGATCAATGCGAGGCAGGTATTGGCCCATGACGGAGTTATAGGCCTTGGCGGCCGCCCTGGCCCCAGCCTGCGCTGCCCGATAGTCGGGTCCCTGCTCCAGAGCCTCTTGCACTGCCTGTTGTTCGCTGATGGGAAGCGGGCCCTCGGGCAACGGCTCGAGCGGCGCTGCATCTACCGGTACGTTGACACCGATGCGGCGTCCCAACTGGATACGGGCGCCGCGAAGGAGCGCTCGCTGCCTCAGGAGATCCACCTGGGCACGGGTGAGCTCCAACAGGAGTTGCAGCGAATCAGTCTGCACCGCTGCACCTCCCACCACGCGCGCACGTGCTATCGCGAGCTGCTCTAGGGCCCGCCGCACCCGCTCCTCCATCACCCTCCTGAGCTCCTTCTCCGCAAGCACCGCGTAGTAGTCCGACTCGGTGCCCAGCGCCGTCTGAAAACGGGCTTCCAACTCGTTCGCGTCGGCCTGGTCCGCCAGTGCTTCGGCCTCGCCGGCGTCGAAGAACTTGCCAAGCCCACGGAACAGGTTGAGCCGCATGTCAACCTGGGCTTGGGTGAGGCGGTTGGCGAAGTCACCGGTTCCGAAGTTGAAGACCTGTTGGTCAGAGCGTGTCTGCGTAACCGACACCGTCGTTGCGGGGACGATGAATGCGGCATATGCTGCGCGTCGCACCCACTGTACGTTCGCGATATCCCGCAGCGCCGCAACGTAGTTGGGATCCACGTTGGCCGCGCGCCGCAGCGCCTCGGCGAGTGTCACGACCGTGAGCGAGTCGGGACCCTGAGGCACGCTCGCAGCAGGCGAGGCTGCTGGAGCTGCCAGCTGCAGCACGGTCAATAGGGCCGCGATCATCGCGCCTCCGCAGGTTCCAGCTCGGGAGCTCGCCGTCTGACACGGAGCTCGAGGCCGTCCAGCAGCACGTACACCACCGGTACCAGGAAGACCGTGAGCATCGTAGAAAACAGCAGCCCGCCCACGATGGCGTAGCCGAGCGGGCGACGGCTGGCCGCGCCCGCGCCAAGACCCAGCGCGATGGGCATCGTCGCCGAGATCGTGGCCATGGACGTCATCACGATGGGACGCAGTCGGATCCTGCCGGCCTCGAGCATTGCCTCTGCGGCGTTCATGCCTCTCGCTTTCAGTTGGTTGGCGTACTCCACCAGCAGGATCGAGTTCTTGGTCACGATGCCTATGAGCAGGATCATCCCGATCTGGCTGAAGAGATTCAGCGTGGAGCCGGCGAGCAGCAGCGTAACCAGCGCGCCCGTCACCGCCAATGGCACGGCAAGCAGGACCGTGAACGGGTGCAGGAGAGACTCGAACTGTGCCGCCAGCACCATGTACACGGCTACCAGGGCCAGCATGAACGCGAAGTACAGCGCGGTCCCACTCTCCTCCAGCTCACGCGACTCTCCAGCCAGTGCCACGCTGCTGCCGCGCGGGAGGACCTCCCGAGCGACCGCCTTCAGCGAGTCGAGCGCCTCGCCCAGAGTGAAGCCGGGTGCCAGGTTGCCCGACATCGTGAAAGAGCGCACCCGGTTGAAGTGGTTGAGCTGGCGCGGCCCCACACCCTCCTCGACCATCGCCACTGCGTCGAGTTGCACGAGAGCGCGGTCCCGCCCCCTGACGTAGAGCCCCGTCATGTCGCTGGGAGTAGAGCGCTCTTCGGGCTCGAGCTGCGCGATCACGTCGTACAGCTTGTTGGCACGCGTGAAGGTGCTGATCCGTTGCCCTCCCAACATCGTCTGGAGCGTCGATGAGACGTCGCGGATGGACACACCCAGGTCCTCAGCCCGGTCGCGGTCGTAGCGCACGACGAGCTCCGGCTTGTTCACGCGAAGATCGGTGTCCACGTTCACCAGCCCATTGATCTGTCGGGCCCTCGGCACCAACCGGGCCATCCCCGCTCCGAGCGAGTCGAAGTTGGGGTGGCGCACCACGAACTGCACCGGGCTGCCGAAGCCGAACGCCGGCGGCTGGTTTGCAAAGGCGAACACGCCGGGGAGGCCAAACAACTGCATCTGCACCTCGCCCACGATCTCCTGTACAGAGCGGTCGCGGACGTCCCATTCGGCGAGCCGCACGAACCCGATCCCGCTGTTCACGGCACCGCCCCAGCCCACAATGCTGAAGTAGGCGTCGATGCCCTCCGTACGGCCCAGGATCTCCTCGACCTGTTGCTGGTACCCGTCCGTGTAGCCTAGCGAGGCGCCCTCGGGCGCGACCGTGATTGTTATGAAGAACCCACGGTCCTCCGGCGGCACGAACTCCCGCTTGAGTGACTGGAACACGCCCGCCGCAACGGCGACCGCAGCCACAGCGCCGCCGATCACGAACCAGCGATGCCGCAGCGCCGCCCTCAGAGCGATCTGGTACGTATCCGCGACCCGCAGAAAGGCCCGCTCGAACATCTGGAACATGCGGCCGTGCGTCTTCGGCACCTTGAGCACTCTGGCGCACAGCATCGGCGACAGGGTGAGCGCGATCCAACTCGATATGACGACCGCGACGGCGAGTGTGATGCCGAACTCGTTGAACAGCCTTCCGGTAGTCCCCTGCAGGAACGCCAGCGGCGAGAACACCGCCACCAGCGCCACGGTCGTCGCGATCACGGCGAACGCTATTTCGCTCGTGCCCTTCCTGGCAGCATCAACCGGGGTCTCGCCCAGTTCTTCCTGGTGGCGATACGCGTTCTCCATCACGATGATCGCGTCGTCAACCACGATCCCGATGGCGAGAATGAGCGCCAGAAGCGTGAAGTTGTTGATCGTGAAGCCGAGGAAGTACATCACGCCGAAGGCCGCCACAATGGAGACCGGGATCGCGAGGCCCGGGATGACCGTCGCACGCGGGTTGCGCAGGAAGATGAAGATGATGATGACGACCAGGATGCCGGCGAGGATGAGCGTGTCTTCCGCCTCGCGGATCGACTGTCGCACGAAGCGGGCACCGTCGAATCCCACGTCGATGCGGATCCCCGGCGGCAGCCCCTCCTGTATGAGGGGGAGCTCAGCCCGGATCGCGTCGGATACCTGGATCAGATTGGCCTTGGATTGGCGGACCACCCCGATAGCCACCGCCGAGTTGCCCTTGAAGCGGAGCACGGAGCGGTCGTTCTCGGGTCCCAACTCCACCCGGGCCACGTCCCTGAGCTTCACGAGCTGCCCGTTCTGGTTGGCCACTGTTAGGTCACCAAACTCGTCCGGTGTCTTGAGCTCGCCCAGGGAGCGCACCGTGAACTCGCGCCGCGAGGACTCGATCCGTCCCGCCGGGATCTCCACGTTCCGGCTCCGCACCGCCGCCTGGATGTCCTGCACCGTGAGGCCCTGAGCCGCCAGCCGGCTGGGCGACAGCCAGATGCGCATCGAGTAGCGGCGCTCACCGAACACCTGCGCTCGCCCCACCCCCGTCAGCGTCTGCAAGCGCGTCTTGACCTCGCGATCCGCGATATCCGACAGTTGCAGCAGGTCGTAGTTATCGCCGGAGAGCGCGAGCCAGAAGAACGGCTGTGCGTCGGAATCCTGCTTGGTGACTACAGGCTCCTCGATGTCTTGGGGCAGCCGACCGCGCACGCGGGAGACCTTGTCGCGTACGTCCTGCGCGGCGGCCTCCAGGTCCCGATCGAGTGTGAACTCGAGCGTCACGTTGCTGAACTGCTCGACGCTCGAGCTGGTGAGGGTCCTCAGACCCGGGATCGTGCTCAACTCCTCCTCGAGGATGTCGGTCACCGTGGACTCGATCACCCGCGGGTTGGCGCCGCGCAGGAACGTCGAGACCGAGACGATCGGGGAGTCCACGTCGGGGTACTCGCGGACCGGGAGTCGCAGGAACCCGATCGTGCCGAACAGGACCAATGCCGCGCTCACCATGCTGGTGAGTACCGGCCGGCGAATTGCGGTGTCGGACAGCTTCAAGGAGGTGCCTCCAGGCTGGTGGATAAGCTTTCAATATACCCGGAGCCCCGCCGAACGGTTGCACGGCCTCACGGGGCGCGCGCGCTGGCTGCCGCCGCTGAATCGCAGTCACGGGTTGCGATCCTGTGTTTCCGGGAACCGAATCTGCTATCTTGTTACCCGAACCTCCTGTTGGGGCCTATGAGCGACACGCCGCTCTACACGCTGCGCCAGATAGCCAGCCAGCTCGACCTCCCGGAGTCGACGGTTCGCTACTACCGGGACGCCTTCGCCGCGCACATCGCCACCGTGGGGATGGGGCGGCGGCGGCGCTACCCCGAGGAGGCCGTCGCCACGCTGAAGCTGATAGCCGACGCATACGCCCAGGGGCGCACCCGCGACGAGATCGACGCCCAGCTCTTCGGCGGCGCCGACGCCATGCGTGCTCGCCCTCACACCGTCCACGCCGATCCCGAGCCGGCATACAACCAGATTCCCGACGGAGAACCCGAGCGCCCGGAGTTGATGTGGCAGGTGGTGCGGGAGCTTGCTCGGTTGGGTGAAACGGTGGAGCGGACCCAGCTGATGGTGGGCGAGCTGGCGGAGCAGCTGGCGCAGCAGGCGGATCGGACGCTGCCTCCGCCGCGTCCCGAGTCCGCACCCGTTCCTGAGCCTCCTGCGGCCACCCCGGTAGCCGCACCCATAGACACCTCCGGGATCGAGCGCCAGTTGGATGAGCTGCGCCAGGAGCTCACCCACGAGCGCGAGTTGGTCGAGCGCCTTCGGAAGTCGAAGCTGGACATCGAGCGGCGCGCGGCCGAAGCGGAGGCGCAACTGAACGACGAGGGGGGATCCAGGGCACGTTCGGTCTTCAACCGGTTCCGACCCCGCCCCGAGGGCGAGAAGGAGGGCGGCGAGTAGCCGTCGCCCGCCTCCGTGGGACGCGCAGAGGATCCCCGGATACGCCAGATGGTGCGCCGCCAACTCGCGGCGCGTGACATCGACGACCGACGCGTGCTCGCTACGATGGCAGCTGTCCCGCGCGAGTGCTTCGTGCCCCCCCACCTGCGCGATCAGGCCTATGCCGACGCACCACTCCCCGTGGGCCACGATCAGACGATCTCCCAACCCTACATCGTGGCCCTGATGACCCAGGAGGCGAGACTCGATCGGCATGCCAGGGTCTTGGACGTGGGCACTGGAACCGGCTACCAGACCGCGATACTGGCCAGGATTGCCAGGCACGTTTGGACCATCGAGCGAATCGCCGAGCTGGCACGCGATGCCGAGACGCGGCTCGCCAATCTAGGCGTCCGCAACGTCACGTCCCTGATCGGCGACGGGGCGCTGGGGCACGGGGAGGCAGCCCCCTACGATGCCATCGTTGTGGCTGCGGCCGCGCCCGAGCCGCCCCCCGCCCTGCTCGAGCAACTCGCCGTGCGGGGCCGGCTCGTCATCCCGCTCGGCGACCGCGCGCTCCAGGAGCTGACCGTGGTCGAGCGCACTGCTGCGGGCTTCCGCCACCACCAGGCCGGCGCGTGCCGGTTCGTCCCGCTGGTATCGAGCGAGGCCTTTTCCTGAGCTACGCGCCTCTGCTCGGAGCTCACGTCTCCACAGCCGGCGGAGTGGCGAGCGCGCCAGCCCGCGGCACCGAGATCGGCGCGACCGCCATCCAGATCTTCACCAAGACACCCAACCAGTGGCGCGAACCCAAACTGGTGAAGGAGGACGTGGCGGAGTTTCGCAGAGAGCTGGAGCGGTCCGGCATCCGCGCCGTGGTCTCGCACGACTCCTACCTCATCAATCTCGCCTCTCCGGTTCCCGCGCTCCGTGCCCGCTCCATTATCAGCTTCAAAGCAGAGATCGCGCGCTGCGACGCGCTCGGCGTGCCCTACATCGTGACGCACCCCGGGAACTTCATGGATGAACGGGAAGCCGGCATCAGACGCAACGCGGCGGCTTACGAGGAGTGTCTGGCCGCGGTCGGCGGACCGCGCATCCTCATCGAGACGACGGCGGGATCGGGAACGGCCCTCGGTTCGACCTTCGAAGAGCTGGCCGAGCTACGCGAGCGAGTGCGGCCGGAGCTGCGCGGGCGGATTGGCTTCTGCGCCGACACATGCCATCTGTATGCCGCCGGTTACGATCTGGTGGGGGATTGGGACGGCGTGTGGCGCGCGTGGGATGAGGCAATCGGTCCGGAGTCGCTCGCGTGCCTCCATCTCAACGACTCGAAGACGCCACTCGGCTCCCGGCGCGATCGTCACGAGCTGATCGCAGAGGGCACGCTCGGCCCCGAGCCGTTCCGCCGCGCGATGCGGGACCCGCGTTTCGACGGCGTCATCAAGATCATCGAGACACCAAAGGGAGACGACGGAGCCAAGACGGACCGCCGTATGCTGCGCCGCCTCGAGGGGTACCGGCGCTCGCCCGGCAAAGGCTAGAGCTCAGCCACCTTCCTCCTGCGGTACATCCATCTCCAGCAACGGCTTCAGGGTTTCCAGTGCCCGCATGTCGGTCTGGTCGATCTTGAACGGCGTGATGACGATGTAGCCGCGGTTGAACCCGTAGAGGTCGGTGCCCTCCACGTCGTCGAACGCCGGCTGCCAGTAATCCCAGAAATAGAGGCGGCCGCGAGGTGAAGTGCGTGGCTCGTAGTTGGCGGTGTTGGGCGCGACGCTCTGCCGCACGACGCGAATACCCGCGAGCGGGCGCGAGCTGGGAGCGGGAACATTCACGTTGAGAAACATTCCGGGCTCCAAGGCACCTATCTCCCTCAGCTGCTGCACCAGGCTCTTCACATAGCCCGCCGCGGCTTCGTAGTCCTCGAACGTTCCGGCACCCATAGACACAGCGATCGCGGGCACCCCGTGGAACGCCGCCTCTCTCGCTCCAGCCACCGTGCCTGACAGCCACGACGTGAGGCCCACGTTGTCCCCAGTGTTGATGCCGGATACAACGAGGTCGGGCAGAGTGTCGACCAAGGCGTCGAGCGCCAGCCGCATCGCGGTTGCCGGCCTAGCTTCGATCGCATACCACTTGATGCCGTGACTGTTGGCGAACTCATCGACCTCGATCGGGTTGGCCAGCCGAATGCCGTGCGACACCCCGCTCTGCTGATCCTCCGGCGCCGCCACTACGACCGTAGCGATCGAAACCAGCGAATCGACGAGCGCCCGGATGCCGGGCGCGTTGTAGCTGTCGTCGTTGGTGACCAGGATCGTGAATGGCCGCTGCCCCGCCTGCTGCGCGGCCGCATCACGGTGCCACGGTAGCACCAGCGCCAAGAGTATGAGGCTCACGAGAAGTCGTCGCATTGTCAGCCTTCCCAGGTTATGCTTCTGCGCGATCGGAACATCCAGAGGCAGCATCACTAGCAGAAGATGCCCATTTGTCGCCCCGAGGCAACCGCGTGAACCTCTGCCCCCTCTCGTTGCGATACATCTCCCTGGCCACAGTGTTCCTGGCAGCGCTGCCGGCCGCGTGCACGACGGCGCAGGAAGTGCCTACCCGCGTGATCCTGTTCGTGCCCGACGGCGCGGGCGCCGGGATCTGGACCATTGGGCGACTCACCATCGATGACCCGGCGTTCGAGCAACTCCCGGTCATCGGCCTGGTCGATACCCGGGGCTCGGAGCACACGGTGAGCGAGAGCGCCGCAACGGCGACGGCCTATTCGACCGGGGTGAGGACGTTCGAGGGCGGCCTTGCCGTGGGTCCGGACTCCACACCACTGACGACAGTGCTCGAGGTCGCACGCGACCGCGGCATGGCCACGGGTCTGATCACCACCACGCTCATCACCGACGCAACGCCGGCTGCGTTCTGCGCGCACTACACGAGCCGGGATCACGCCGAGGTCGCCAGGCAGATGGCCGAGGCCGGAGTAACGCTCTTGCTGGGCGGCGGCCGCGGCTGGTTCGAGCGCGTCGTCGACGCGGATTCGGTGAGCCTGCTGAACCGGATGAAGGAGCGCTACACGTACGTCGACTCGGCGCCCGCCTTTCATGCGCTGGACCCGGACACCGTCACCGCGCTGCTCGGGCTCTTCGCGCGCGGCGACGTGGCCCTGGCGCCGCAGCGCGAGCCTACGTTGGCCGAGATGACCAGCTTCGCGCTCGAGATGCTGGGCCGCGACGACGAGGGCTTCTTTCTCCTGGTAGAGAATGAGGAGACCGACACACAGACCCACAGGAACGAGCCGTTCGAGGTCCTCGCGCCCGAGGTGCAGGCCTTCGACGACGCGATCCGCATCGGCCTCGAGTACCAGCGCCGTCACCCCGAGACGCTGATCGTCGTGGTGGGCGATCACGAGACTGGCGGCCTCTCCATCGTGACCGACCGCGCCGGCCACCCGGACGCCCGATACACGACCACCGGGCACACCGCAGCGCTGCTACCGGTATTCGCCGGCGGGCCCGGTGCGGAGGCCTTCGGCGCGGTCCTCGACAACTCCCGGGTGGGCGAGCTCCTGCTGGAGGCCGTGCGGCGCTGATCCGGGAACCGGAACTCCGCTCCGGTGTTATATTTGCGCGCTCATGAACACGTCCTGCCGCTCCGTCAGCCGGCGTCTCGGCGCCGCCATCGCCGCAACAGTCTACGTCGTAGTCCTGGCGTGGGCGCCTCTCGCGCACGCCGAGGCGGAGTTATTCGGAGCCGGCGGCGCCGTGGAGCCCAAGCATTCCAGCAACTGCCCCACCCTTCACACCGATGCGCTTTGCAGCGCCGGCACCGCTCTACCGCTGGCGAGCCCGGCCACCCTCGATATCCGGGTGGCCCCCGCCGTCGTGGACGGAGTGTCGACGCCGTCACCTTTCGCAACTGCAGGAACTCCGGTCCGTGGTCCAAGGCGCGTGCGCGCTCCGCCGGCCCGATAGCCAACCGAAAGACCGGGTTGGACCTGGACCCCGCGCCGCGGCCTCGAGAGCCGCGCGCAATGGTGCCTATGTTGGACAAGTGCAAAGGACCTGGATGCGGATATCGGCAGCACTGCTGGTGATCTTCTGTGCGTGCGGCGCGGCTGCGCCCGCTTTCGCACAGCAAACCGAGCGGGCGGACTCCCTCGAGCGGGAGGTGCGCCAGCTGAAGGCTCGGCTGGACTCACTCGAGGCGCTGCTCAGGCAGCTCATTCAGCAGGGCCAGGACACGTCCAAGGTGTCCGACGAGCTGGCAGCCCTGCGCGCGGCGGCCCAGGCCGCCGGCGAGCCACCGCAGGACACCACTGTGCAGCAACAGAGCCAGACCGCCAAGCTCAGCATCCTGAACCCCGAGATCAGCGTCACGGGGGACGTGGTCGGCTACTACCTGGCTCCGGATGGTGCGGACAGCAGGGTCAGCGCAGTGCCCCGGGAGTTCGAGTTCTCGTTCCAGGCGGCGGTCGACCCGTACACCAGGGCCAAGATCTTCTTTGGGTATGAGGAGGAACTCCGCATCGCGGGATTCCCCGAGGAAGAGGGAGAGGAGGAGCACGGAGGGTTCAAGCTGGAGGAGGGCTACCTCTACTGGGTTGGGCTGCCGGGCAGTCTCGGACTCAAGATCGGCAAGTTCCGCCAGGAAATCGGCAACTACAATCGTTGGCACACGCACGCCCTGTATGAGGTGGATCGTCCGATGCCTACGATCGTCTTTCTGGGTGACGACGGGCTGATCCAGACGGGGCTCAGCCTCGTCTCGCCGGCCCTCGCCGTGGGGCCTTCCACCAACACGGCGACATTCGAGTTCACGGCCGGCACGAACGACGCACTGTTTGGGGACGGCGCGGAGCCCAGTTACCTGGGTCGCCTGCAGAGCTTCTGGGATCTCGGCCCCAGCACCTACGTCCAGTTCGGCGGCAACGGCCTTTGGGGACAGAACAGCGCGGACTCGCTGGAGACGACGCTGTGGAGCCTCGACTTCGCCTTCCGCTGGACGCCACCGGCGCGGGCTCTGTACCAATCGCTCCAACTCAAGGGCGAGTGGTACTGGGTGAAACAGGAGGTCACCGGAGCGGGACCCTGGCAACAGGGCGGCTACGTCCAGGCCAACTACCGGGCAGGGCGCCGCTGGGTGTTCGGGACGCGAGCCGACTACCTTGCCGCAGTGGGGATCGATCCCGCCTACCTGCAGGTAGTACCCAGCATCACGTGGTGGCAGAGCGAGTGGGTGTACTTGCGGGCGCAGTACAACTACCTGAAACCGGAGAATGGCGGCGGCAACCACACTCTGTTCCTGCAGCTTGTGTTTGCGATAGGCCCGCACCGACACGAGAACTACTGAGGACCGGCCACGATATGACTCGGATGAACTCACAAAGGGCTGCGCGTCGCCTGGGCGCGCTCGTCGGCACGGTACTCGCGATCGCCGGCCCGGCACGAGCGCAACAGGTCAAGGTCGTGACTACGCTTCCGACATACGCGGCCATCGCCAAGGAAGTAGCTGGCGACCTGGCTGATGTTCGGGGGATCGCTCGGGGCGACCAGGACCCGCACTTCGTGAACCCGCGGCCGAGCTTCGCCGCCGCAGTGCAGGAAGCCGACCTCTTCGTCGTCACTGGACTGGACCTGGAGCTGTGGGTCCCGGCCATTCTGGACCGCGCCAACAACGCGAGAGTGCAGCCCGGAGCAATCGGCAACGTCGTGGCCTACGCCGGCGTCCGGCTGCTGCAGGTCCCCGAGAACGTCTCCCGCTCCGGCGGCGACGTCCACGTATTCGGGAACCCACACATCCACACCGACCCGATCAACGGAATTCTCATAGCGCGCAACATCGCCGCCGGGCTCAAGCGTGTGGATCCCGAGCACGCTGCGGAGTACGACGCCAACCTCGCGGACTTCGAGGCTCGCCTGATGCTGAGGCTGTTCGGCGAGGAGATCATCGGACTGCTGGGCGAGGAGACGTTGCTCAACCTCGCCCGAGGGGACCAGTTCTGGGACTTCCTCACGAGCCAGAGCTTCCAGGGAAAGCCGCTCGTCGAGTACCTCGGCGGGTGGCTGGCCGAGGCGGCGCCCTTTCGCGGACGCCGCATGGTGTGCTATCACAAGAACTGGGCGTATTTCAGCGACCGGTTCCAGATAGCGTGCGCCATGTACGTGGAGCCAAAGCCCGGCATACCGGCAGCACCCGGCCACGTCGAGGACGTCATGGAGTTCATTGACCGGGAGAACATCCGTGTGCTGTTTGCGGCGAACTACTTCAGCCAGCGGCAGGTGGAGCGGGTCGCCTCTCGGACCGGCGCGGCAGCCCTGATGGTGCCGGAGCACGTCGCAGGTGAGGAGGGAGTAGATGATTACTTCACCCTCGTCGACACCTGGGTGCGCCGCCTCGCACAGAGCTTCACCGAGAGGAGCGCCCATCCCTGAGACAGGCACTCGTGACACGATGACGAGACTGGCGGGACGATGCTCGAACTGATGCTGCCGGCCCTCGTGGCCGCGCTCATTCTCGTGGGTCTGCACGCCTATCTGGGCATCCACATAATTGCCCGCGGCGTGATCTTCGTGGACCTGGCGCTCGCCCAGGTGGCGGCTCTGGGCTGGGCCGCGGCCGGATTGGGGTTGGGACACGACCTCGGGCAACTGCTGGGTGTCTCGGAGGCAACCGCAGGGTACTTCGTGGGTCTCGCTGCGACTCTGGTCGCGGCGGCGCTGTTCAGCGTCAGCCGGATGAAGCACGCCTACGTGCCGCAGGAGGCGATCATCGGGATCGTGTACGTGGTTGCCACCGCTGGTACCATCCTTCTCGCAGCGCAGGCCCCGCGGGGTTCGGAACACGTGGAGCATCTCCTGACGGGCAGCCTGTTGTGGGTCACCTGGCCCGAGATATGGAAGACGGCGATCGCATACATCGTCATCGGAATCGCCCATTGGCTCCTCAGGGTGCGGTTCCTGACGATCTCCCTCAGGCCGCACGAGGCCGCGGAACTTGGGTGGAGGATACGGTGGTGGGACTTCGTCTTCTACGCTCTGTTCGGCGTCACGGTTACGTTGTCGGTTGCCATTGCGGGCGTGTTGGTGGTCTTCAGCTTCCTCGTGATTCCTGCCGTGATTGCGTTCCTGTTCACGTCCCGGACGAGCTACCTGCTCGCTATCGCGTGGGCCTCCGGCATTGCAGCCACGGTGGTTGGGCTCTACGCCTCGTACGCCACCGACATGCCCACGGGCCCCGTCGTGGTATGCGCCTTCGCCCTCGCACTCGTCGTGGCCTTCGCGGTGAGGCGGGTGCTCGGCGACACGCTGCGCGACGAGCGGGCGGGAGAGACCTGGGATCATCTGCCGGCCGCAACGGGCGAAGTGCACACCGATGGCTGACGGGTTGAGGAGGCTCGCGATCGCCCTGGGCGCTGCCATTGCCGCAGCCCCGGTGACGGCCGTCCACGCGCAGGTCTTTGCAGAGTTCGGGGCCGGAGCCACGTGGAGCTCCATCCTCGTGCGCGATACGATAGTGGACGGCTTCACCGCGCAGCCGGCAATCGCGCCCACGCTCGGGTTGGCCATCGGCACGCCGGTCGGGTCCAAGTACGAGGTCGCCATTGGGATCAGTTGGGCTCACAGCGACCTGGTGCAGAAGCAAGCCGAAGGATCGAGGGACATAATCCCACTCACCGTGTGGACGGGGACACTGGACCTGCGCTGGCAGTTCATGCCCTGGGTATCGGCGCAGGCCTCCGTCGGCGCAGTGAAGTACTCCGCCGCCGAAGAGGGCCGGGAGGCGACGATGTTCCGCAGCGATCAGCCGCTCGAGCCTACAGTTGGGCTCGGAGTCCGGGTGGATCACCCGTTGGGTCAACACTTTCTGGTCGCGCTGGACCTCGAGTGGGGATTCCATCGCTTCCGAACCCAGGCGCTGGACGAGGTCGGCTTCGGGTACCGCGGGGTGAACCGCGTCTTCCTGGGCGCCACCCTGAGGTGGAGCAATGCTGAAACGACGCGCTAGGGCGTTTGCGTTCGCCGTCGCTCTGGGACTCGCCGGCTGCCAGTCGGTCGAGTCCCCCAACCGGCCCGAGCCGTACGAATTCCGCGCCTCACCGACGGACCCGATATTCCACTTCCCCAGCTCGCAGCTGCCAGTACGGTTCTGGGCCGAGCCCAAGGGTGCACTCCCGGAGTACGTGGAGCTCGGAATGGAGATGTGGGCTGCCCAGTTCCTCTACGGTGAGTTCTGGGGAGTGCTCGTCGACGACTCGCTTCAGGCCGACATCATCGTGCGGATGCCGGGTCCACCACCTCCGGACGCCCCGCTCACCGACGACCCGCCGCAGCAGACCTGCGACGGCGTCGCACACATCCCGGACTACGGGGACGATGGATCGGGTCAGCTGCGCTTTGAAGCGCGCATCGATATCGAGATGGGGTGGTTCTCCGGGGAGCCGTCCGACGTCGCGAACTGCCTCGCACGCGTGACGGCGCACGAGATCGGCCATGCGATGGGGATCTTCAACCACAGCTCCGTCCCGAGCGACCTGATGGCGATCCCGGTCACGGCGCGCCAACCCACGGCTCGCGACGCATCCACCATCCAGACCCTATACCACATCCCGACGGACATCCTGCCGTTCGAGCAGTAGGCCCGCGGCGCGACCGCGCCACCGGACGGCGCGAACAGGGTAACGTACGGCACACTGCGGTGTTACTTTCTTCCCACTCCCAGAATTCATGATGACACGCACCTCGACCGTCGCACCGGGGCTCGACGCCTCCGGCACCGTTCATTGGAATCTCCCGCCTGCCGCCCTGTACGAGACGGCCGTGCGACGTTCCGAAGGGCACATCGTGTCAGGGGGGTCCTTCATCGCGATCACGGCTCCGCACACCGGCCGCTCACCGGGCGACAAGTTCGTGGTGCGCGAATCCGGTTCCGAGGCCGACATCTGGTGGGGCAAGGTAAACCAGCCACTCGAACAGGCGCAGTACGAGCAGCTGCTGTCCGACGTTCGCGAGTTTCTGGCCCGGGAGCCGGAGCTGTTCGTACGCGACGTCTTCGCCGGAGCGGACCCCGAGCGTCACGTCCCGGTGCGGTTCGTGACGACGAACGCGTGGCACGCGATGTTCGTCTACAACATGTTCCTGCGCCCGGACGCCGAGTATCTGGAGTCGTTCGAGCCGCAATTCACGGTGCTTCACGCCCCTGAAATGCAGGCGGACCCGGATCGCCACGGCACACGCACCGGCACGTTCGTGGTCGTCGACTTCGCCACGCGAACCGTGTTGATCGGCGGGACCCGCTACGCCGGCGAGCTCAAGAAGTCGATGTTCACGATCCTGAACTACATATATCCCAAGCAGGGCATCCTCTCGATGCACTGCTCGGCCAACATCGGAGATGGGGGCGATACGGCGGTCTTCTTCGGGCTCTCGGGTACCGGCAAGACCACACTCTCCACCGACCCCACCCGTGGCCTGATCGGAGACGACGAGCACGGCTGGAGCGACGAGGGTGTCTTCAACTTCGAGGGCGGCTGCTATGCGAAGGTGATCAGGCTCTCGGAAGAGGGCGAGCCCGACATCCACGCCACCACGCACATGTTCGGCACGATCCTGGAAAACGTCGTGCTCGATCCGCGAACACACCAGATCAACCTGGACGACGACTCCATTACGGAGAACACTCGGGCGTCGTATCCCATCTACTTCATCCCGAACCACGTCGCCTCGGGCCGCGGTGGTCATCCCGAGAACATCCTGTTCCTCACCGCTGACGCGTTTGGCGTGATGCCACCCGTGGCCAGGCTGACGCCGGAACAAGCGATGTACCATTTCCTGTCCGGGTACACCGCCAAGGTGGCGGGCACGGAGCGGGGGGTCACCGAGCCACAGGCCACTTTCAGCGCCTGCTTCGGTGCGCCGTTCCTCCCCCTGCACCCTGGGGTGTACGCGACGATGCTCGGCGAGCGCATAGATCGCTACGGCGTGCGCTGCTGGATGGTAAACACCGGCTGGACCGGAGGCCCGTATGGCGAGGGCCACCGCATCAACCTGCCCTACACCAGAACGATGGTCCGGGCGGTGTTGGACGGCAGCCTCGACAACGGTCCCACCCGAACGGACCCGGTATTCGGATTGGAGGTGCCCACGTCGGTACCGGGGATACCGCCGAGGCTGCTGGATCCCAGGAGCACCTGGTCCGATCAGGACAGGTACGACGAGCAGGCTGCCCGGCTCGCAGCGATGTTCCGCGAGAACTTCACGCATTACTCCGAAGGCGTGGATTCGGCGGTGCGTGAGGCCGGCCCGCGCGGCTAACCGACTAGAGCCATGGCGGTAGCCGGCGACTTCGAAGTGATCCGGGATCCTCTCTGGAACAACATCCGGGTGGACTCGGCGGCGCTGCACGTAGTGGACAGCGCGCCCTTCCAGCGGCTACGCTACGTGCGGCAGCTCGGACATGCCTATCTGGTCTATCCGGGTGCCACGCACACACGCTTCGAGCACGCGTTGGGGACTCATCACCTCGCGCGTCGCACGCTGGCGCTGCTGGCCGAACGTCGCGAACTGGACGGGATTCCGGAGGAGGAGGTCGTGCTCGTGCGGCTGGCGGCGCTGCTGCACGATATCGGCCATTATCCGTTCTCACACGCGCTCGAAGAGGCCGGGCTCCCGTCGCACGAAGCCCTCGCGAGAGAACAGTTCCGCGATCCCGAGCTGCAGGCGGCCCTAGCCGCGTTCGGAATCGAGTCAGTGGAGCAGCGAGTCGAGGAGCTCATCCGCGGCACCAGCGCCAGCCCGCTGCAGGGGCTGATCTCCGGGTCGCTGGATCTGGACAAGATCGAGTACCTGACTCGCGACGCGCGCATGTGCGGCGTTCCCTATGGGACCGTAGACGTGGACCGCCTGATCCATTCGATCACCCTGGTCACACACGGCGACGGTACTCGCAGCGTGGGGGTACACGAGAAAGGCGTGAGCGCCCTGGAGTCACTGCTGTTCGCGAAGTACCAGATGTACCGCAACGTCTACTGGCATCACGCCGTCCGCAGCGCGACATCCATGTTCAAGCGCCTGGTGCGTACGGCGGTCGCCCGCGGTGACCTCGAGCCCGACTGGATCGCACGCAGCACCGACGAGGGCCTCATGGAGGCCGTGCGGAACGTCCGCGATACGAGCCTGGCGGCCCGGCTGCGGAGCCGGCAGCTGTTCAAGCGCGCGCTCGACGTGCGTGCCGCCGAGGTGCCGCGCGGCGGGGGCGATTGGATCTCGCGTGACCCCGGACTCGTCGAGCGTGTCGAGGACCGCCTCGCAGCTGAGCTTGGTCTCGATTGCGGCGAGCTGCTGTTGGACTTCCCGGCCAAACCGGCGATGCTCGAGGTCGACCTTCCGCTGCTGCGGCACGGGGGCGGAACCGCCGCTTTGGGCCGCGAGGGCGGCGCCGACTGGCTGGGGATACAGCAAGTAGCGGACGAACTCCACACTAGCGCGCGGCGCCTGCGCGTGTTCGTTGCCAAGGATGTCGCCTTGGACCAAGCGGCGCTGCTCGGGCTGTTGGAGCGTGACACGGGGGAATTGGCGACAGAGTTGGAATCCGGCTCTACACTGCTGTCCGCCAGCTAGTCGGCTTCTTCTCTCGGCGTCGCGCTCGCCTCGGACAGCCGGCGGGCGAGGGCGCGATAGTAGTCTGCTTCTTCGCTGCGGCCGACACCCTCCATCTGCAGGGCACAGACTTCCAGAGCGTAGAGAATTGGTGGCAGGTGCTCGGCAACGAGGGGGCCGAGCGCAGCGGGATTCGGTCCTTCGCTCACGCCGCGCCGGCGTTTGCTTCCACGGGCTCGCGGGAGTTCTCGACGCTGTCTATGCGGACGATGATCACCGTGACGTTGTCCAGCCCGCCGCGCCGGTTGGCTTCGGCGACCAGCGAGTCCACCAGCTCCGCCGGCGACTTGGCACCGGCCATCAAGGACTGCAGGTCGTTGTCCTCGAGCATTCCCGTCAGTCCGTCCGAAGCGAGCAGGAAGATGTCGTCCGACCTGAGCGCTCCCACATAGATGTCGGGCGCCACGTGGCTGTTAGCGCCGACGCAGCGGGTGATGACGTTGCTGTACGGGTGCGTGCGCGCCTGATCCGGTGTGAGGTAGCCGGCGTCCACCTGCTCCTGCACGTAGGAATGGTCTTTCGTAATCTGGAACAGCCTGCTGTCGCGCAGGACATAGGCCCTGCTGTCACCCACCTGACCGATGAGGTAGCGGGGCCCGTTGATCACCATTGCGGTCGCCGTGGTCCCCATTCCCCGCTTGTCCTGCTCAACCAGGGTGCGCTGGAAGATGGCTCCGTTCGCTTCGACGATCGACTGCTTGATGATCTCGGCCGCGTCCGTGTCGGGCCGGCCGGCCACTCCCTCGAGCGCCTGCCCCACAATGCGCACCGCCATGTCGCTGGCCACTTCGCCGGCCGCGTGTCCGCCCATCCCGTCGGCAACGATGAAGACGCCGTTGTCCGGGACCATGAGGTAGGCATCCTCATTCCCCGAACGGACCACTCCGACGTCGGTCCGCCCCGCGCAGGTGAAACGAACGGTATGCGGCACTCTAGCTAGCACCCAGGACCAGGAAGGTCACGACTGCGATCCCGACGAGGATCAGGAAGAACAGCCACCAGGGGAGGCCCGCGGATCGCTCGGCCGGCTTGGTGGCCGGCGCCGAGGTCGGTTGGCTCGACCCCGGCGGCTGTGCCGTCGGTGGCTCGGCGTCCACTCCGGGTGCCGGCGTCGTGGGCCGGTCAGTGGCAGCGGCCGGAGCCGGCTGCGCGCCCGATACCGCGTGCACCTCCTGGATCGCCTCTATGACCTTGGTCGAGGTTCCCTTCTTGGCATCGACGCTGTCATCGGTGGGCTCGAAGATCGTCTGGACGTCCCCAAACCGGATCAGCGCCCCCGGGGCCAGCGGCACCTCACCCTCGACCGCCTCGCCGTCAACCATCGTTCCGTTGGTCGAGTCCAGGTCCACCAGCATCCAAATCCCCTCGCGCCGCTGCAACTTTGCGTGCGTGGTCGAAACACTGTCCTCCGCAATGGCGATGTCGTTGTACTCGGCGCGGCCCACGTTCACTACCGGAACGCGGATCGGAAAACGCTGGCCTTTGAGGTCGCCACTTCGCACCACCAGATTGGCTAGTGCGGCCGCCGGGGCTGGCTCCGCCGCCTTTGGCTGGGCGCTCTTGGCAGGCGGCTTCGCCTTGGCCTCCTTGGGCACCGCTCCGGGTCGCGATACGCGAATCCCGGGCACACCGTGCAGCGTGTTGCTCAACCGGTAGTCCGCGCCGGGGGGCGGCGTGGCCGGACCCTCAGAGACCGCGGCGGCACCCGCGAGCGCCTGCTCGTTCACCACGTCTGCATAGAACCGCAGCTCGGATTCGCCGCACTCGATCAGATCACCGCGCGCTAGGAGGCGCTGCCCCTCGATCCGGGTCCCGTTCACAAATGTGCCGTTCGTGCTGCTGTCAACGACGATGTATCCCTTGGGCGACGCGAGCACCTCTGCGTGCCGCCGCGAGACGTTCTTGCTCGTCACTACCACATCACAACTCGCGTCGCGCCCGATCGTCACGGAGCTACCGGTGATCGCGTACTCCCGCCCGTCGGTGAGCGACACAAGGCGGCCGCCGGTGGCAGAGGTGGCAACCGACTTGGCCGAGGGCTTAGCAGCCTCGGCCATCACGCCCGGATCCACGGCCTGGACGTACTGCGTACTGCCGCTGCGGCGTTCGTCCACGAACAGCAGCTCCTGGCCAGCGATCTCGACCTTGTCGCCGTGCAACAGCGGGTGGGGATTCGGCCCCAGCCGCACGCCGTTCACGTGGACCTCGACGTCCTCGGCGGCCAGCCGAATGGCCACCTGGCCGTTCGCCAGGCCCTGCACGATCGCGTGGCTGGCGGCAATGCCGTCACCGCTCAGAACGATCTGAGACGATGGGTCGGAGCCAATGGTCACGTCACCCACCGAGATGGCGTGGCGATGGCCGCCGACCTGAAGGTGCGTCATCCGAAGGTGTCCTCAGGATTGGAGGCTAGTGAGCAAAGCTACCTGCCCAATTCAGGCCGTGCAACTCGGTCCTCCTGAACGGGTTCGGCGACCTCCCCGTCCGCATCCTCCGGATCCTCCGTCGCCAGTTTGAGCCAGCGCCAGAAGATGATCGAGCCGACCGCAACCGTCAGATAGCTAATCAGAATGCGCCACAGCAGGATGTACGACGGCGTCAGCTCACGCGGAACGTAGATCGACATCACGGCCGCCGAGAGCACCTCGGCCAGGCCGGACCCGCCGGGAGTCGGCGCGAAATAGAGCAGGAAGATTATCAACGTCTGCAGCAGGACCACATCCACGAACTGGGCTTCGATACCCAGCGCCCGTAGCACGACGTAGCCCGAGACCAGCTTGTTGGAGAGCGCGACCGCGGTCAGCACTACCGCTGCCGCGAGAGACAGCCAGCCACGGCCCTTGAAGAACGCGACCATCGACTCGTGCGCCCGGTCGATGCCGTCATTCAGAGCCGAGACCCGGTGGGCCAGCTTGGCGCTGCCACGTCGCTCGAGCCAGGCTACCATGCGCCGGGCCAGCCGCCGCGCCACGCCGGGGAATATTATGAGGAAGAGCATCACGGCCCCGACCGTGATGAACCCGCCCAGGCTGAGGAAATAGAGCTCCCTCAGACTCAGGACGCCCAGCACCCCGTGCTGCTGCAGCGACTCACCCGCACCGAACACGATCGTGAGCGGCCCCGCCACGCCGAAGAACAGGATCGTGGCCACGAAGCTCATGAACGTGACCACCATCGCGACGGGCAGCGGCATGCCGTAGCGCTTCAGGACCAGGATCCCTACCGGTCCCCCGCCCGCCTGGGATGGGGTGATCATGGTGGCCCACGCGTTCAGGCCGCCCGAGAGGATACATCCTTTGAGCGATGTCTGCGGATAGACGTGCTTCCCCAGCACGTACAGCCGGAGCCCGCCGCCGATCCAATCCATCGATGCCAGAACCAGACCGAGCAGCAGCCACTGCCACCGGACCGAGACCATGGCGTTGATGAAGAGCTCGAAGTTGTTGCCGTAGAAGAGCACCGCGGCGAAGACGATCACCGAGATGAGTGCAAACGCCTCGAGTCCGCGGCGCAGCAGCTTGATGGGGAAGCGGGCTGCCATGGCCGGGCAACGTACCGCCCTGGCGGCGCTCCCGTCAACGGCGGCGTTCCACTATGCTTCCCCCATGTCGTCCGACCGGATCGTCGTGGAGGGTGCGCGGCAGCACAACCTGAAGGGCATCTCGCTCGAGATCCCCCGCCGCGCGCTCACGGTGATCACGGGGCCCTCCGGATCCGGCAAGAGTACGCTTGCCTTCGACACGCTGTACGCCGAGGGGCAGCGCCGCTACATCGAATCGCTCTCCACGTACGCGAAGCAGTTCCTGGAGCGCATGCCCAAGCCGTTGGTGGACCGGCTGGACGGCGTCTCGCCGGCTGTCGCGATAGAGCAGAAGAACCCCACCACGTCGAGCCGCTCCACGGTGGGCACCGCGACCGAGATCTACGATTACCTGCGCCTGTTGTGGGCGCGGGCGGGCCGGCCCCGCTGCCATCTCTGCGGCGCCCCGGTGACGATGGACTCGCCTACGACCGGGGCGGATCGTGTGTTGGAGGCGTTCGGCGGCCGGACGATACTCGTCGCGTTCCCGTTGCCGGTGGTGGCGCGAATCGGGCACGACGGCATCGTCGAGAACCTCCGCGCCATGGGCTTCGTACGCGTGATGGTGGAGGACGAGATTTGCCGGCTGGACGAGCTGCCTTCGGCACTCAAGTTGGACGCGGTACCTGTGATGGTCGTAGTCGACCGCGTGCGCGTCACCGCGGCGAACCGCGCCCGGCTGGCCGACTCACTTGCGCTCGCGTTCGCCGAGGGCGAGGGGCTGGCCGAGATCCAGGGCGATGGTGAGATGCTGCGGTTCTCGCAGCACCCCCGCTGCGTCGAGTGCGACACGCCCACACTGCCGCTCTCGCCGGGCCTGTTCTCCTTCAACAACCCGCGCGGCGCCTGCCAGGAGTGCAACGGATTCGGGGCGGTGCTGGAGTACGACGAATCGCTGATCGTCCCCGACCCCGACGTCGCGCTCACCGACGGCGCGCTGGACCCGTGGTCGAAGCCGCGCTACACGCGGCGGCGAAGCCTGCTGCGCCAAACCGCGGAGGCCGAGGGAATCCCGCTGGACGTCCCGTGGCGCAAGCTGAAGAAGGCCCACCGCAGCTTCCTGCTGCACAACAAATCTGGGCGCTACCGCGGCGTGTTCCCCTTCCTGAGAGGACTGGAGCGCAAGCGCTACAAGCAGTACATCCGGGTGTTCCTGCGGCAGTACCAACTGGCCAACCCGTGCCCCGCCTGCGGCAGCCAGCGGCTGCGTCCCGAGGCATTGGCGGTGAAGCTGGGCGAACGCTCGATCGGCGAGGTCGCGGCGCTGACCGCGGAGGCACTGGCCGAGTGGCTCGTCGCACTGGAGCTCACGGAGTTCGAGCGCGGTATCGCCGCCACCATCCTGCGCGAGCTCACCGACCGGGTGGGCTTCCTGCTGGACGTGGGACTCGGCTACCTGACCCTGGACCGGCAGACCCGCACCCTGTCGGGCGGCGAGGCACAACGAATCGGCCTGGCCAATGCGATGGGATCGCACCTGGTAGACACACTGTACGTGCTCGACGAGCCCTCCATCGGACTCCACGCGCGCGACATTCACCGGCTGCTCGAGCTGTTGGGCCGCCTCCGCAGCGCCGGCAACACGGTCGTGATCGTGGAGCACGACCCGGCTACGATCCGCGCAGCCGACTACATGGTCGAATTGGGGCCGGGGAGCGGCGAGCACGGGGGCGAGGTGGTCTACTCGGGACCGGTGGATGGCGCCGAATCGGCCGGGACCCTCACAGGCGATTACCTGAGCGGCACCAAGCGCATCGCCGTTCCGAGCATGAGGCGGTCAGTGGGTCCCCGCTGGCTCACCTTGAAGGGGGCGCGGCTCCACAACCTCCGGGGAGTCGAGGTCGCCATACCGCTGGGCGTGCTGACTGCGGTGACCGGTGTGTCGGGGTCGGGCAAGTCCACCCTGGTTCACGACGTGCTCTACCGCAACCTGGCCGTCCGGCTCAAGGGAGCGCACGGGGCCAAGGAGCACCTCGGGGAGCGGGTCGGCGAGATCGAGTCCCTCACCGGCTGGCAGGGGCTCGAGGACGTGGTGCTGGTCGATCAATCGCCCATTGGCCGCACGCCTCGCTCCAACCCGATCACATATGTCAGGGCGTTCGACGAGATCCGCTCGCTGTTTGCAGCTCAACCGCTGGCCGGGGCCCGCGGCTACACCCCCACGACGTTCAGCTTCAACGCAACTGACGGCGGCCGCTGCGACGTGTGCGATGGCGCCGGGCACGTGCAGGTGGAGATGGTGTTCATGGCCGACGTATTCGTGCCCTGCGATGCTTGCGGCGGCACGCGCTTCCAGCCCGAGGTGCTGGACGTGAAGATCAAGGGCCTCTCCATCCACGACGTCCTGAACCTCACGGTCGAGCAGGCCATCAACCGGTTCCGGCACCAGGAGCGCCTCGGCCGATCGCTATGGCACCTGCAGCAGGTGGGGCTCGGGTACCTGCGACTCGGCCAACCAGCCACGACCCTGTCCGGCGGGGAGGCGCAGCGGCTCAAGATCGCGCGCCAGCTCGCCACCGCAGTGCGAAAGAAGGTCCGCCGCCTCTACATCCTGGACGAGCCGACTACTGGTCTCCACCTGGACGACGTCCGCACGTTGATCAAGGTGCTCGACAGGTTGGTCGACGCGGGCCACACCGTGCTGGTCATCGAGCACCACCTGGACATCATCAAGCGGGCGGACTGGGTGATCGACCTGGGGCCGGAGGGCGGCGCAAGCGGCGGGCAGGTGGTGGCGGCCGGAACACCGGAGGACGTCGCCGGCGCGGACTCACACACCGCCCGGTTCCTGCGTGTCGCACTGGAGCAGCCCGAGGCGGCCCCGGCCCTCGAGGCTCGCCCCTCCGGTTGACCGCAAGTCGAAGTGCCCCAATCTTGTAGGCCATGCGAACCGCACTATGTGTCCTACTGGTGGTAGGGGCGGTGGCGAGTACGCTTTCCGCACAGGATCAGGTCGTCCCGGCTGGTAGCCGCTACACCCTTGCTCCGGGCGACTTCGTACGCATCTCCGTCTGGGGCCGCGAGGAGTACTCCGGACAGTTCCAGGTCGACGAAGAGGGGATGCTCTACTACCCCGTCATCGGCGCGATCGACACGCGCGACATCAATGTGGCTCAGCTGCGCGACACCCTGCGCGCCGGCCTGGGGGAGCTGTTCGCCAACCCCTTCGTCACCATCACCCCGATGTTCCGGGTTGCGGTGCTCGGCCACGTCAACTCGCCGGGGCTCTACACGGTGGACCCGACGCTCAGCATACTCGACCTCGTGGCGCTGGCGGGCGGGGCACGCTCGGCAGGGAACCTCGACAAGATCAGGGTCTTCCGCTCCGACACGACGGCTGTCGTGAGCTACGAGGACGCCGCCGTCAGGCGCGCCACTCTGGGGGAGATCGGGGTGCGATCGGGTGACGAGATAATGGTGCCGCGAAAGGCCTTTGCCCGGGAGGATTGGTTCATCCTGATCCAGCTCCTCACTCTGGCTGTGACGACCGCGACGTTCATCGTGACGGTGAGCAAGTAGGTCGCTTGCGTGGGCGCCCGGGCGCCATTAGACTCCCGGGCGCAGCACCCTTCCGGAGTAGCTCAGTTGGTAGAGCAGACGGCTGTTAACCGTCGGGTCGGGGGTTCGAGTCCCTCCTCCGGAGTTTGCCAGTTGGTCTTCGTGGACGCGGAAGGCGCTCTGTCGGCTGGCCGGGTGCCGTGTCTCTAGTACCGCGGCGGTGGACATGATGCTGCTCTGCAGGAAATGTCACAACGGCAGTGGCTGTACCAACGCCACGTGGTGCGAGCGGAAGTTCACCTTCGGCCCTGTTTCATATGGGCTGTGTGACACCTGCCATAACAGGGATTTCATGGGGGCGAACGCTGATCAACGTCAGGAGTGCGTGAAGTGTACGTCTGGCAATTACTCCGAGCCATCGGGCACGCCAGAGTATTGAGCCCATGGGGCGGCATGACGGCCTGTTGTCCTGCGTCTCACGAGGCCGCGACCGCTCCCATTGTTCGCGATTGCGGTCCGCGTCAGCGTCGCGTTGCGGCTGCCGTGAGTAGGGCGGTGAACACCTCTGACGGGTGCCCGCCCACTGGCGCGCCCTGACGCAAATCCACGCGCCCACACCGCGTCTTCACGTACGCGTAGTATCCGCAGACGCAGGATTCCGTTGCCCGGCCATTGCGGTCGGTGCCGAACTGCAAACGCAGGTCGCATCCCCTACAGCGTGGTGGACCGCCGTCCGGCACCATCCCGGCGCGATCCAGTATCAGCCGCGAACGGTTCACTTGCGCCGGTGGGCGATGCGCCCGCAAAGGAGGTTCGTAAGGGGACTCTCCGGTGGCGCACGGCACGAGCGGCGGTTCACTCGCTTCATGGTGCTTTCTCCGTGGCGCGAAAATGAAGGGGGTCCCTGAGGTTCTGTAACTCGCGGTAATAGTAGAGCGG
>JBDHIS010000060.1:0-13016 GCA_039587315.1 Gemmatimonadota bacterium
TACTCTCGTACCAGCAGGTGCTGCACCTAAAGCAGGGAATCCTTCTGAGAGCGGTTCGGTTTCGCGACGCCGACGGACGCGAGTCCACCCTGGAGCATCGCCGGGTGGTCCACATGTCCGAGCCACACGTGTGCGCGCTGGAGAGCACGCTCACCCCGGAGAACTGGTCCGGTGAAATCGAGTTCCGCTCCGCACTGGACGGGACCGTGATCAACAGCGGCGTGCCGCGCTACAGGAAGCTCGCCAGCAACCATCTCGAGCCGATCGAGACCGAGTCCGTCGATGACGATACGATCTACCTCAAGGTCCAGACCAGCCAATCGAAGATCCGGATAGCCCAGGCGGCACGCACCCGTGTCTTCGTCGACGGGAAGCGAACCGAAGTCGATCGCAGAGTGATCGAGGAACCGGGGTACATCGCGCACGAGTTCTCGCTCGATGCAGAGCAGGGCGTTCCGCTGAGCGTGGAGAAGGTGGTCACCCTCTACACGTCGCGCGACCAGGCTATCGCGGAGTGCGGCCTCGAGGCGCGCGACCGGATCCAACACTGCGGCAGCTTCAGCGCGGATCACGGCCGAGCTGCCCAACCGGCACGCTGAGCACGCGGCCATGGTCCTCCGGGTGCACGTGCTGCATCTGCTTCAGACAGTGTCGCTCAACAGCACCGAGCTGGACGTGGGAGTGCCGGCTCGCGGCCTGCACGGAGAAGCCTATCGCGGCCACATCTTCTGGGACGAGCTCTACATCTTCCCGTTCCTCAACCTGCGCCAGCCCGAGATCACACGCGCCCTGCTGCGCTACCGATACCGGCGCTTGCCGGAAGCGCGCGCGGCGGCACGCGAGGCGGGTTGCCTCGGTGCGATGTTCCCGTGGCAGAGCGGGAGCAATGGGCGGGAAGAGACGCAGAAGGTCCATCTCAATCCAAAATCCGGCCGCTGGCTGCCCGACAACAGCCATCTGCAGCGCCACGTGAACGCCGCGATCGCCTACAACGTGTGGCAGTACTACCAGGCTACCGGCGATCTCCAGTTCATGGCGTTCTTCGGCGCCGAGATGCTGATCGAGATCGCGCGGTTCTGGGCCTGCCTCGCCAGCTACAACGAGGGGCTGGACCGGTACGAGACCCTCGGGGTTATGGGACCCGACGAGTACCACGACGGGTACCCCGACCGAGAGAAGCCCGGCCTCGACAACAATGCCTACACGAATCTGATGGCGGCGTGGGTGCTGTGGCGTGCACTGGACATCTTCTACGCTCTGCCGCTCGATAAGCGCGACGAGCTCTGCGAGAAGCTCATACTGCGGCACGACGAGATCGAACACTGGGAGGACATCAGCACCAAGATGCGCGTCTGCTTCCACGACGACGGCATCATCAGCCAGTTCGAGGGCTACGGCGATCTGGAGGAGTTCGACTGGGATGGTTACCGCAAGAAGTACGACAACATCCACCGACTCGACCGGATCCTCGAGGCGGAGGGCGACACGCCCAACCGCTACAAGCTCTCCAAACAGGCCGACGTGCTGATGCTGTTCTACCTGTTCTCGGCCGAGGAGCTGGGGGAGCTGTTCGAGCGACTGGGTTACGACTTCGACCGCTCCCTGATCCCCAGGAACATCGAGTACTACGATACGCGCACGTCGCACGGCTCCACGCTGAGCCGAATCGTGAGCGCCTGGGTCAGGGCCCGCGCCAACCGACCCGGTTCCTGGGGCCCGTTCGTCCAGGCGTTGGACAGCGACGTAGAGGATATCCAGGGCGGAACGACGGCCGAGGGAATCCACCTCGGGGCGATGGCAGGCACGGTGGATCTGGTTCAGCGCTGCTTCACAGGCCTCGAGACCCGCGGTGACACTCTGTGGCTCAACCCGCGTCTACCCAAAGAGCTAAAGGACCTGCAGCTCCGTGTGTGCTACCGCGGACACTGCCTCAAGGTCGACATGACGCCGGAGCGGATGGAGCTCAACTCCCTGCCGTCTACCGCCGCGACCCCGATCAAGGTTCGCGTACGCGATCAGATTCACCAGATCATGCCGGGTGAGAACAGGGTGATAGAGCTCTAGTGCTCGCTTACGACGTCGTTCGGATAGCGGTCCTCGCTGTCTTCGTGCTGAGCGGGGCAGTTGCCCTGGGCTCCTGGGCGGTGCGCACGCAGCGCATCAGCCCCTTCCGCCGCTCGGGCAAGACGATCCGCAAGCTGACCGATCCCATTCTGGACCCCATCGAGACATGGCTGCTCAAGCGTGGCGGCAATCCGCAGAACGCGGGTTGGTGGCTTCTTGGAATCAGTATCGTCGGTGGAGTTCTGGTGATCACCACCGCGCAGTGGATCATCGTTCAACTCTTGCGCGGTGCCAGCGCTGCGGAAGCAGGTCCCCGCGGCATCACCCGCCTCGTGGTCTATTACGCGACGCAGTTGATCCTGTTCGCCTTGCTCGCGCGAGTGATCGGCTCCTGGTTCGGAGTGGGACGCTACAACAGATGGATGCGGCCAATGTACGTGCTCACCGACTGGATCGTGGAGCCACTGAGACGCATCATCCCGCCGCTCGGCATCGTGGACATCACACCGCTCGTCGCGTGGTTTCTGCTGTTGCTGCTCAGGGGATGGGTGATCAGTCTGATATGACGGCCGACCCGACGCGCACGCTCATCGACATCCACGTCCAACCCAGAGCAAAGACGACCGAGGTCGTCGGCTGGCACGGCGATGCCATCAAGATCAGGGTGGCGGCGCTACCCGTGGACAGTGCGGCGAACGAGGCGCTCGTGCGGTTTCTAGCCGAGCGCTTGAAAGTGCCGCGTGCCGCCGTAACGGTCGTCGGTGGCGCTACGGGCCGGCGCAAGCGGGTGGCGATCGAGGGGATGGAGCGTGACACGGTGCTGGGCGCGTTGGGGCTGAAATGAGACCTTTCATCGTTGCGGCGTTGATGACGCTCGCGCTGGCACCTGCCACTGCGCGCGCTCAAACCGCCAGCGACGAGTGGGGCAACTGGCTCATATACAACGGCACCCTTCGCTTCACCAATCGGTGGACGGTGTTCACCGAGGCACAACTGCGCCTGTACGAGTTCGCGTCCAACCCACAGGAGGCCTTCGTCCGGGCTGCCGGGCAGTACGACTTCACACCCAATGCAATGGCGGGCCTCGGTTACAGCTACATAGTCGGGTGGCCATTCGAGGAGGACGCGAGCGAGGACGAGAACTCCACCGAGAACCGCATCTACGAGCAGCTCACCCTGAGGCACCGGTGGGGGCGGGCCGGCTTCGAGCACAGGTACAGGCTGGAGCAGCGCTGGATCCAGAAGGCCGGCGAGACGGACTACAAGAACCGAACCCGCTACCGGCTCCAGGTGACCGTGCCGCTGAACAAAGCGTCCATGGAGCGCGGCGCACTGTTCGTCAACGTGTACGACGAGATCTTCATCAACATCGCGAGCACGCTGAGCCTCGATCAGAATCGCTTGTACGCTGCCGGGGGGTATCAGTTCACGCCACTGGCAAACCTGCAGTTGGGTTACCTATACAACTCCAAGCCCGCCGGGAACTTCCACCGACTGCAGATCTTCCTGACCTGGAACTTCGATTTCCGCTGAGGTACCGCTGACAGGTTCAGGCTAGGCTCGCCGATCAGCTCACCAGTCCAGATCCATCACCCAGATGTCGCTCTCGAAGTCTCCCACTGAGAGGTAGAGGTGCTCCTCGCCGACTGAGAGAGCGGCAAACCCACCACCGTTGTTCATTGGCGCCCACTCTATAGCGGAACGATCGTCGAACTGCACGACCCGCCTGGGATCGCCGCCTTCGGCCGGCATCGACATCACATAGACGGTACCACCGGGATTGCCGAAGAAATAGAGCGTCGACCCATCGGGGGAGTAACGCGGATACCTGATCCACCAGAGAATCGATTGGTCTGACGGTTCGCCACGAATCACGGCGTTCCACACGCGCCGGGCCTCGTCAAAACTGGTCGCGTCGAACCGTCTCTCGGCGGCACCGTCCGACGAGAGCCAGAGGAGGCTCTTGAACCACTCGCCGGGCCACTGTTCGTGGAAGACGTTACAGACGATGCCCGAGCCATTCCGGACCCGCCGCGGAAGCTGACAGGCATCCTCATGCCATTGTTCCGGCTCTCCGAACTCCACGGGCATGTCAAACCCCTGCCGCAGGCTGTCGCGCGACACCGCCCAGAGGCCCTCCCTTCCCCGCTCGTATATCAGCTTGAGACCATCCGATGACCAGTCGTAGAACCCCCACCCACCCAGATTGTCTGCTACACGGCGTTGGTTGCCTCCGTCGGCATCCATGACCCAGAGGTGCCCGATCCCGTCCCCCCGTACGAAAGCGATCTCGCGCCCGTCGGGAGACCACACCGGACCGTAATCACCCCCTGAGGCAGCGGTGAGCTGGACCGGAGTTCCGCCTTCCAGCGCCATCTTGTAGATGTGAAACTCGCCACTCGGATCCGATTGGAAGTCGTAGACGATCGAGTCACCACCGGGCGAAAGATCATGGTCCATCACGAGCTGATTCCAGCTCACGGACGTCACGGGACGGCCCTCGCTGATCGAGACTTCGCCGCGGGCCGGGATCGGTACTGCCCATATGTTGCGACGGAATCGGAGTTTCGAGTACGCCAATCGCTTGCCGTCTGCGGACACGGACATGTGGCCCGGATCCTCGCCGCCAGTGGTGACGCGCTTCGGCTCTCCGGGTGCGTCTGCGTCCACCACGTAGATGTCGCGCGGACCGTCGCGGTCCGACACGAAGAGAAGGTGCCGGTTATCCGGCAGCCAGACCGGACTGAAGTTGCGGTGATCGTAATCGGTCAGCTGCACCGGCTGTTCGCCCTCGTGTACCACCCAAATCGCTGAGGTGGCCAGCTCGTTCGCGATCAGCCCACGACCGGAACCCGGCTCGGCCCACCACGTTGAATGGACCCAGGCGATCCTCTGGCCGTCGGGCGACCAACTGAAGCTGTGCTTCTTCCCTTTCTCCACGCCGGCAATGGGTTCCCCCCGTTCTGTTCCTCCGCCGACGCTTTGAACGTAGATGCTGTCCCTTTCTCCCTCGTGGCCCCACCAGTAGACGAGCCGAGTGCCATCCGGCGAGAGCGAAGGGGTGTACCCGTTCGGGCGCTCCAGGATGCGAACCGGGCCTCCCAGCTTGCCCACTTCCTTGAGGGCGAACATCGTCGCCCCTCCGGTCCAACCGCCGAAGAAGATGCGGTCGCCCTCTGGGCTCCAGCGTGGGCCACCGGCGTCATCGGCAATGCGCAGAGGCGTGCCTCCCGCGAGGCTCTGGAGATAGAGACTCCCGTCCGCAGCGTACGCCACCTCGCTCCCATCCGGTGAGATCGCGGGCTGGTCCTCGCCGCGGGGATCGAAAGTCACCTGCCGCGGGTTGGACGCGGTCACGGTGAACGGCCGCGTCAGATTCCGCACAACGAACCCACCCACCACCAGCACCACCGTCACTAGGGCAGCCACGATCGCCAGCCGAACGCTCCGCTTCCGGGGCACCCAGGGCGCCACCGGTCGCTCCAGCGCGGCAACGAACTCCGCGGCCGTTCGGTAGCGGTCAGCCGGTGTCCTGGCGAGTGACTTGCTGAGTGCCGCCTCCACGCCCGGCGGAACCGCCTCCCTAACCACCGCTCAGTTTCTTGGCCATCATGGCCATCGGCGTGGGCGCCGAGTACGGCGTCTCGCCGCTCAGCATCTCGTACAGCACGCAGCCAAGACTGTAGACGTCGGTGCGGGCGTCGATCTCCTTGGTGGCAGTCGCTTGCTCCGGGCTCATGTACGCGGGGGTCCCCACCGCCAGTCCCGTCTCGGTCAGGCTCTCACCACCGGCCTCGCTCACGGCGCGCGCTATACCGAAGTCGGCCACCACCGCGTGCCCCGCCTGGAACAGGATGTTCTCCGGCTTTATGTCGCGGTGTACCACGCCCAGCGAGTGCGCGTAGCTCAGCGCGTCGCCCACCTCGCGGGTGATCTGGAGAGCGTCGTCTATCGAGAGCTGCTTCTCACGGCTCAGCAGATCGCGCAGCGACTCGCCCTCGATGTACGGCATCACGTAGAACAGCGTGCCGTCGGCCTCGCCCGAGTCGTGCAGCGGCAGGATGTTGGGATGGGTGAGCTTCGCGGCTATCTGGATCTCGCGCAGGAAGCGTTCGGCGCCGAGAGAAGCGGCGAGCTCTGGACGCAGCACCTTGATGGCGACCGTACGGTCGTGCCTGACATCCAGCGCCTCGTACACGACCGCCATCCCGCCCCGACCGAGCTCGCGCTCCAAGGTATAGCGGTCGGCGAGGGCCGCCTTGAGGTGATCAAAGTGTTCGGGCATTGAGCGCTAAGATAGGGAAGCGACCAGTGCGGCGCGAGCATGCAATGCCGGGATTGGGAGATAACTGATCGCAATTGGGAGAGAGCGACAACGCTCACACCGAGAGTGGCCTCAATTGAAACTGTAGAACAACCTCAGCCTCAGTATGAACTCGTCGAGGTCGAACCCGCCGGACCCCTCTCGCACCCGCCCCTTCTGGAACATCGCGTTCAGCTCGACCCGCCAGACGAGCTCAGACTCAGTTCAACGCAGTCGCGTAGATGTTCCTGAAGTACACCGGGCTGCGGTCGTCTGCCGCGTGGCTCCATCTCCCAGTCCACTACCAGGGTCCCGTTCAGCTCCACAACGATGTGGTTGCCCTGCATCGTCATCTTCAGCTGATTCCACTCACCGGGCGGGTTGGACGTTTGCTCGGTGGGAGCCTCGGCGTCGTAGACCGCACCGGTCTGGTGGATTCCCTCTCCGGCTTCGTCTATCTGGATCTCGAAGCTGTGGCGGGACTCGCACGAAGACTCCCGAGTTCGTCGCCCCGTCGCTCGACATGAACTCCAGTTCCAGCACGAAGTCGCCGTACTCCCTCGCCGCATACCAGAACAGCCCCATGCCGCCGTGTGACTTCAGTATCCCCGCCTCGGCATCCAGCTCGAAGTAGCCCGGCCCGTAATGGTTCCAGCCGTGCTTGGAGTAGCGGCCGTCATGTGAGCGGAGGATCTGCACGCGCTCACCGATGTCGGCCGCCTCCTCCCGAGCCATCTCCACCTGCTGGATCTCGCACGCGCCGATCGAGAGCGCTGCAAGGCCCACAAAGAACACTGCAACCCGATTCATCGTCCCTCCCGCGGATTCCACTCGCCCTTCGCAACGGCCGGAACGAACGACTCCAGATCCGGCGGCGGGAATGCAATCGTCTTCTCCTGTTCCGCACTCATGTAGGCGGCCATCAACAGATCCGTCACCGCGACGCCGTCGCTGAAGTTCTCGTCGGGGCGCTTGCCCGCCAAGAACGACTCGACCATGTGCCGGTTCTCGCCGACGTAGCCGTACTCGGCCTCCTCGTCGGCGACGACCGGCATGAGGCCCATCTCGGCGTTCTGCTTCTCGACCAAATCCTCGCCCGCCTTCCCCTTCACCTCCCTGCTGAAGAACAGCTTGGGCCCGGCATCGAGCGAGTTCACCGACATGGAGTACTCGGGTCCCAGCAGCTCCATGCTCAGCCGCAATCCCGCTCCCACATAGCACCAGGAGGTGGTAGCCTCGACGATCCGTTCGTTACCGTCCACGTCACGATACTCGACCAGCGCTCGCGCGAAGTCCTCGGCCGGCCGGTTGGCGTAGTCGGTCTTTCCGCCACTCTTGTCGGCCAGGATGCCCGCATAGTGGGGCTGCTGCCACTTCAGGCAGGACGTGTGCGCAGTGACCTTCACCGGCGTGAGCGTGTCGCGCTCGGCACCCGGTGCGGTGAGCAGGAAGCGCGCTACCTCCACCGAGTGGCACATCATGTCGTTGAGCACGCCGCCGCCCTGCAGCTCCCCCTCCCAGAACCACGGCATGTGGGGACCGCTGTGCTCCTCCGCCGCCCTGGCCAGGTAGGGCGCTCCCGTAAGCGCGGCGCCGCGGCTCCACAGGATGTCCTTGCCTCTCACGACGCCCGGTGAGAACAGTTGGTTCTCCAGGTACCCGTCGAGCAGGCCGGCCTTCTTCACCAGCTCCAGCATCTTGCGGGCCTCGGCCGCGTTCCTGCCCAGCGGCTTCTCACAGGCTACGCCCATGAGCTCGCCCTTGCCGGACTCTACCGCGTGCGCAATCTCCTCCATGACTTCGATACGAGTGTAGTTCGGCGCGCAAATCCACAGAGCGTCTATGTGCGGGTCGGCCACCATGTCGCTGACCGACTTGAACGTGCTCGCGTGCCCCACACCGAGGTCGTCCACCAGCGCGGCCGCCGCCTCGGCCGTCTCCCGCCGGCGGCTCGTCACCCCCAGGATGTCGGAGTCCCGCACACCCACCCACGAACGAATGTGAAACCTGCCGACGAATCCCCCTCCGACGATTCCGACACCAAGTCTTCTGCTCGTCATGCTATGCCTCGGCCTCCACGGAGGTAGCCTTCTCCCGGAAGAACAGCAGGAACGCCGCTGCGCACAGCACGGTCAGCACACACGGCACCAGGAACACGAGCGTCCAGTTGGTATCCGTGCCGACGGTGAACACGTCCCTGATCTTCCCCGCAAATAGGCTCCCCAGGAACCGCCCCAGCCCGAGCGCTACGATCGCTATCAGGCTCTGCGCCGACGCCCGGATGTCGGGCGGCGCCACCTTGTCCACGTAGATGAACGCCGCGACGAAGAAGAACACATAGCAGAACCCGTGCAGCGCCATCGATGCGATCACGAGCCAGACCGGAGACCCCACGGCGAAGATGATGTAGCGTATGGGCCAGGCGATGACCCCGATTGCGAGTGTATTGCGCATGCCGTACTTCTTTAGGAAGTACGACAGCAGGAACGCCATTACGAAGATCTCCGCCACCTGCGCTATCGTCATGACCGCGGGCACGTTGATGCTCGACACGCCGATCTTGTCGGACTCCAGGAAGGGCGCGGTGAGGATGTAGTAGAACTCGAGCTCGGTCGCGACCACGAACGTGATGCCGACGAAAATCGCGAAGTCCTTCACCTTGAGCATCTTCACCGACTCGAGGAACGCCCACGGCTTGACCCCCTCCTTCTTCGGAGGCGTGTGCGGCAGCGTGAACGACTGCAGGCCCATCACGATGGACGCAATGCCCGCGAGGACCAGCGTGTCGCCCTGCACGACGGGGGCCACCGAATCCTCCGCCAGGCTACGCCACCCGGTGAGCAGCCAGCCGGCTGCGATCCAGCCCAACGTCCCCCACACCCGGATCCCTCCGAACTCCTTCTCGGAGTCGTCCAGGTTGATCATCGCGATCGAGTTCGTGAGGGCGAGTGTCGGCGCGTAGAGAAGGCAGTACGCCAACATCAGCCAGAACATTACGGTGAAGTCCGTCGTCCGTGACACGACCAGCAGCAGGATGCCGCCCGTGAACGCGAGGAACCCGATCACCTTCTCCGAGGAGAAGTAGCGGTCGGCAAGCTGTCCGCCGATGAACGGCGATATGATGGTCGCCAGCGGCAGCAGCGCGTAGATCCAGCCCACCTGCGCGCCGCTGAATCCGAGCTCGCGGATCAGGTACGCGGACAGCACGGGAGCCCACGCCCCCCAGATGGCGTACTGCAGGAACATCATGATCCCGAGACGCGTCTTGGTGCTCATTGCGCCCTTGGTGATCAGACCTGGTATCTCCATTACACGATCCTGCGGCGCACCGGGTCCCACTCCACCTTGCGGCTCTCCTGGAACGCTCGCGTCGCCATGTGGCAGGTGATGGCTTCCTCGAAGGCGACGTCTATGTTGCAGCTCGGCACGCCACCGTCGCGGATCACGTCCAACCAGTCCTTGATGAGCAAGTGGTACGCGGACACGCGGCGACCACCCCGATACGTATAGAGCAACCCTCTGCTGGCGAAGTACTGCTCGGTCGCCGACGTCACCGCGTCTATCCCCTTGAATCCGGGACGGTAGGTGAACATCGGCCGGGACGGATCGATGATCCCCTCGCTTATCTTCTCCCCGAACCGGGTAGAGCTGTGGTCGGCGGTAACGCTGAGCGAACCGCTCACCTTCATCGTGGCGTCGTGGCCCATGAACGTGAGGCCGCGATAGGCGCCGTTGGCCAGCGTCGCGCTGTACATGACCGTGAGGTCCCTGTCGGGATACTCGTACACGGCCTGGAACACGTCGGGCACGTCACGCCCGTCCTTGAAGAAGTAGATGCCTCCCGACGCGACCGCCGACTTCGGGATGCCCACCTTGAGGATCTGGTTGACCCCGTCGTACTCGTGCGAGAGCAGGTCGCCCGAGAGGCCGGTTCCGTAGTCGTACCAACAACGCCAACGGAAGAAGCGCTCCAGGCTGAACGGCACCTTGTTCGGGGCCGGTCCCTGGAACTGCTCCCAGTCTATCGTCTCCGGGCTCCCCTCCTCGTGGATGTCCCACACCCACGCGCCCCACGGGTCGTTGCGGTTGGTTGTGCCCTCGACGAGCGTGATCGGTCCGAGAATGTCGGCTTCGATGATCTCGCGCGCCTTGATATGGCTCTCCGACTGGCGGTTCTGATGGCCCAGCTGGAACACGGCATCCGAGGCCTTCACTGCGGCGCGCACGTCGTGCGCCTCCTGCTCGGTCCGTGTCATGCACTTCTCGCAGTAGACGTTGATGCCGCGGTTCACGGCATCGATCGTCATGCGTGAGTGCCAGTGATCGGGCGTCGCGATGATCACGGCGTCCACGTCGCCGGAGTCGAGCAGTTCCTGGTAGCGGCGATACCGCTTGGCGCGGGGGTTCGCGCCACCGGCTCCGGGACGCTGCTCCACCGCGGACGCGGCCATCGCCCTCTCCGCGCGGACGTCGAACACGTCGCACACAGCCGTGATCGAGATGTTGAGGTCCTCCTGGTTCATGTAGGTCTCGAGCCGCTTGTTGGCGCGGTCCTCCCGATTCGCCTCCGTTGCGCTCTCCACCCAGTCGGGGTGCGCGAAGCCGGCGTTGCGGACCAGCGACTCGCCCTCTCCGCCGAACCCGATGATGCCCACCCTGACGTGCTCGCTGGGCGGTCTCGAGATCGCGTCCGGAATGACCGCCGGCCCGGTCTCGGTTACGCGCAGCTCGGACATTACCGCCTCGCGCCGCACGTCGTCCGCGGCCTTCTTCTTGAAGAAGTTGTAGAAGAAGACTCCGAGGATCGGGATCGAGAACAGCGCCTTGAAGAGCCCGCGCCGGCTCATCTGGGTCCAGTGCTCGGAGTCCGGGCTCTTCCCACCAGTCTTGATTTCGTTATCGCTCATCGTGGGACTCCCCTCAGGCGTGGGCCTGATTCAGGGCCTGGTACTCCGGAGTGCGCTTCCAGAAGATCAGGCGGTCCAGTCCGAACAGTGTGCCAGTCGGGAAGGCCAACAGCACGACCATGGCCGATAGCTCGATCAGCACCTTGTTCACGACGAGGTAGCTCCCCTCGGCCGGCATCGCGTACGTGTAGCCCGCGAACGGCGGCGCAGCGATGTAGTAGAGGAAGAGGAGCGCGATTCCCCCAATCGTGGCGGCGCGCGTCAGGCAGCCCAGCATCAGCCCGAGCCCGATGAGCACCAATCCCCACGAGTTGATGAAGTCCACGGCCCCCAGCAGGGACGGGCTCGTCGCGAGCGAATAGAACAACCCGCTGAACCACCATTTCGACTCGGCCAGGTATCCGGCCGAAGTCCAGTACGGATTCGCGAGCTTGGCAAGACCCTCGTAGAAGAAGTGCCACCCGATAAGGACTCGCAGGGCCACCAACGCGGTGACCTGAAAGCTCGAGTACGATTGCACGGATACCCGCATCACATCTCCTCCGTTTCTGTGTCCTACAGAGCTGCGCTCTTCCAGCTCCTGGATCGCAGCTGTCGTCCCTCGTTGTCTATGACCAGGCACTCACAGCCCGGTAGGGAGTCGATGAACTCGACCCCCTTGCGCGGCTCCATCACGAAGACGCCGGTCGCCAAGGCATCGGCCGCCATCGCGGTCGGCGCCTGCACCGATACGCTCTGGCTCAAGTCGGGTGATCTGCCCGACTTCGAGTCCACGACGTGGTGAAACAGTCTGTCGCGATCGAAGTAGATCTCGTAGCTGCCCGACGTGGCCACCGCCCCGTCCGTCAGGTGCACCGTGTCGGGGAAGGACCCGCGCTTGGACGGGTCCTGTACGGCGACGGTCCACGGCTTCTGCCCCGGCTTCGAGCCGGCGGTGCGGATGTCTCCGCCTGCGTTGATCAGATAGCTCCCGATGCCGGAGCGCTCCAGCTCGCCCGCGATCGCATCCACGATGTAGCCCTTGGCGATGCCGTCGAGCGTGATACCCATTCCGGACCGGGCGAAGTGGGCCGACCGCGAGCCCACCACGATGTTCTGCGACCCGACGAGCCCGAGCGCCTCCGCGACTTCCGCGCGGCTCGGCTCCGTGGGAGTGGTCCCGTCCAGGCGCTCCCGGAACAGGTTCACGAGCGGCTCGACCGAGATGTCGAAGGTCCCCCCGCTGAGCCAGTGGTAGTACAGCGACCGTGAGAGCACTCGGGAGAACTCGGGCGGCGCGCCGCTGAGCCTCCCCGAGTCGTTGAGGCACGTGACTGCCGAAGAAGCCTCGTAGCGGCTGAGGATCGGGATCAGCCGGTCCATCTCCTCGAAGCCGCGGCCTATGGCCTCCTCCGCCTCGTCCCGCGTACGCCCGATCGCCGTGACCGAGACCAGCGTTCCCATAGCGGGTTTGCTGCTGGTCACCTGATACGTCTTTCGGTCTATGCGCGTGGCTTCCGTAGTGGACGGTGAGCGGTCGACGCGCTCGAGACCCAATCCCTCCAGCGCGGCGAGTTTGCGAGCAATGCGTGCAGCGTCTTGCATCAACTCTCCGTTAGTTGGTTCCGTGTGCGCACCAGCAGTGCCTTGGTCGCACGAATCCCGTCGGGCTCGCTCAGCTCGGTGCCCTCGTACTCGATACCCACATGGCCGTCATAGCCTGCCGCGAGCACGATCCCGAGCATTCTCTCGAAGTCGGTGTG
>JBDHIS010000061.1:0-6200 GCA_039587315.1 Gemmatimonadota bacterium
AGCCGGCTCTTGGGCAGCCGACGTCTGGGGGTACGGTCTATGGTCTTGTGCCCACAGGAAGGGCAAGCCAGAGTCTCCCGGTCACGATCGGCCAGGATGAGTTGAAGCGCCTCCGCCGCCCTGTATTCCTTGATCCCTCTGCGTCCCACGGCATCCACTCCCGAAAGCTAGGGCGCTAAATGTACCTCGCCCCGAGGGCCTCGGCAAACGGGCCGGGAAGGCCTTGACGGACAGTGGTTTAGGGTCCAGACTCAATTCCAAAGGCATTATCGGAGCGACTTTCATGTCCCCCGAGGAAAAGGCGGACAAAGGCTACGTAAGCGTGGCCGACGTGGAGATCGACGCCGTCCAGCCGGGCCGGACGGGCTTCGTGCTGACCGGTCGGGGGCACGACCGCGCCGACTACAGGCTGGAAATGGTGCTCGAGATGCCCATAGACCAGCGGACGCGGGCGGTACTGGGTGAGCTCCTGGCGCAGTCGGACTGGCGAATACTGCGCCGTGCCCCGCAGCCCTTCAAGCGGCCCACGCGTCCCGATCCGGCGCGAAAGAAGAACGCCTGACAGCGGATCCCTGGCTGAGATGATGGCGCTCAAGTCGTTGGTAAACAATGACTTGAGCGTTCTTATCACGTTAACACCCCCGCTTGACTCCCGCCCCCACACAGGCTAGCTTGCCGCCCACGAAAAAACCTCGGTAGGAGCACAGATGGCGCGTGAGCTAGGCGGATCGCAGATATCAGCACTCCTCGAGTCGGTTCCGGGCATCCGGAGCGTGTTGCGCAGCCCGGTAGCCGACGCGCTGGTCCAGATGATTCGCGCCGGCGCCGGTCTGGAGGAGTTCCGTCTCGATTCCGCCAAGGAGTTGGTGCAGTACTCGGTGCGCCGCGGCCTCATCAATGCCGACGAGGGCGATGAGTTGATGGCCGAAGTGAAGGCGGTGGCGAAGGAGCGAAGGGCTCGGAAGCGGAAAACTGCGGGGAAGAAAGCCAAGGGCGGAGCCAGGAAGGCGAAGCCCGCAAAGAAGACGGCGACGAAGAGCGTGAAGCCGGCCAAGAAGAAGGCGGCGAAGAAGAACTCGGCGAAGAACTCGGCGAAGAAGGCGGGGAAGAACCCGGCGAAGAAGCCCGGGAAGGGAAAGCCCGCGCTGCGCCGGAAGCGCTAGACGCGAAATCCCTTGACGAGCGTGCGAAGCCGCTCGGCCGCCTCGTTCAGTTGGGTGGCTTGAGCGGCCATTTCTTGAGTGGACGCGCCCTGCTGCTCGGCGGCCGCCGCGACCTCTTCGCTGGCAGACGCGTGTGAGCTCGCCGCTTCGGACGCTTTTCGGATCTCCTGCAGAATCCGGTGAGCTGAGTCGAGGTTCCCCGCTGCGTCGCTCTTCACTCGCTTTGCCCCCTCTTCCACCTCCTCGATCGCCCGCCTGATCTCGTCCAGCGCCTCCGCCGCGCCCTGCGCGATGGTCTCGACTCCGCGAACCTTGGCGCGGCCGGCAGCCATCGTGGATGAAACCTCCCCCACCTGTGTTCGCACGGCGCTCAACGTCTGGGTGACCTCCTCGGCTGCCGCGCCGCTGGAGTCGGCGAGTTGGCGCACCTCGTCCGCCACTACCGCGAAGCCGATGCCTCGCTCCCCGGCTCGCGCCGCCTCGATGGCCGCGTTCAGAGCCAGCAGGTTGGTCTGGGTCGAGATAGTCTTGATGAGTTCGACGAAGTCGTACACCGCTTCGGAGAGTCGATCCAGCTCCTCGACCTGACCGGCGCTGGTTTGCACCACATCCCCCAACTCCAGCAGCGTCGTCGCCGAGACCGACACGTCCTTTTGATACTTGGCCGCGAGGCGGTGGATCTCCTCTCCCAACTCGGCGAGCCGTTCGGCCATCTTGCCGTTCCGCTCGGTGGCCGTGCGCAACTGCTCGATGGCAGAGGCGCTCTCGTGCAGACCGGACACCTGTAGTCCCGCCCCACCTGAGACGTCGATCATGGCGGTCGAGATCTCGCCGGCAGACGCCGCCAGTTGCTCGCTGATGGCGGAGAAGTCGTTTGCCGAGGCCGCGATGCGCTCGCTCTCGCCGATCAGCGACGCGACGAGGGTCCTCAGCTTGGTGCTGATGCGCGTCATTGCATCGGCGAGCGACGCCAGCTCCTCCGGCATTCCACCGAGCGTAACCGGCCTGAGGTCACCCTCAGCAAAACGCTTTGCGACCGCTTCGAGCCGGCTGAGCGGCCGCTCCACGGCGCGCACCGTCGCGATCCCAACGACGATCCCCAGGAGCACCGATGCGGCCAGTACTGTCCAAACCATCATCCGCCCGTCGTTGCTGCTCCGCTGCAGCGACTGCGCCACGATGCCGGCCCGGTTGCGCTGCAGGGCGGAGAAGTCCTGGACCAGGCGAAGCAGCTCCTCGGTGGGTGCACGCACCTGCGTGACGGTGTTCTCCGCGGCCGTGCGCCGGCCGAGGTCCACCTGCGCATGCGCCAGGCTGTACCACACCTCGACTTCGGCCTGCAGTTCGGCGATTCGGGCGATCATCAGGCGGTCGGTCTCGCGCAGGTCGGGTAGCGCGCTCAGGCGGCTCTGGTATCCGTAGGCGCGCTCGCCGGCGTCATGGAAGGCCTGGCGTGTCGTCGCTGCGCGGTCCGTGAGAAACTGCTCTCCGGTACGGAGCCCATCGAACAGGGTGACGACCAGGCCGTTGGTGATCTCGGCGGCCTGAGTCAGACCGTCCAGCTCGCGGCTCACCGTCTGGTCCAGCGTGCGGAGCGCAGCTACTCCGATCAGGGCTATCGCCACGATCCCCGCAATCAGAACGCCGAGCGCAGCGACGATCCGCGCCTTGAGCGTGTTGAGCCGGACTGCGAACCTCATCGGCGGATCGCAGTCACGACACGACCGTCGCGGACGACACCGATCACGACCTCCTTGTCGGGGACGTCTCCGTTCTCATCGAACGCGATCACCCCGGTCACACCCTGATAGGGCGCCGACTCGGATCCTACGGTCGCCAAATACTCCTGGATGCGGCGCCGGTCTGGCCCCACTTCCTCGATGACGCGCGCCAACAGGTGCACCGCATCGTAAGCTCCCGCCCCGCGGTGATCCGGCAGCACGTCGCCGAATGCGGCCTGGTAGGCAGCCACGAATACCTCGTTGCGCGGGCTGACGCGGTCGGGGAGATACGCCGAGGAGATCAACATGCCGGTAGCGTCCACGTCGGCGGCTTCGATGCCGGAGAGCCCGTCACCCCCCACCACCGGGTACGAGTAACCGAGTGAGTCGAGCGTAGCGATGATGCGCTCCGCACCCGCGCGGGTGCCGGCGATCATCACGACGTCGGCGCCTCCCCGCTGGGCCAGCCTGCGCAAGTAGGGCTCGAAGGTGGGAAGCGCTGCCGCGAAGGGGTCCTCGCTCACGACGGCGCCGCCCAAGTCCTCGAAGCTCTGCTGGAACGTCGTCCGCACACCGCGGCCATATGCGTCGTTCTGGTACAGGACCGCGGCCGTGCGCGCGCCCAACTCCTGCCAGGCCCATTCGGCGAGTCGTGCTCCGTGTACCAGGTCGCTGGGGCAGACGCGGAACGTGTACGGTCCCACCCCCGAGAGCTGCGGGCTCGACGCCGACGGTGAGAGCTGCACCACGGAGCGAGAGCCGCCGTTGTAGATCGGCGCCGCCGCGATCGTGGTCCCGCTGGTGAGATGTCCGACGACGGCCACCAATCCGGGGCTCTCGTACAGCTCTCGCGCCACGCGCACCGCGGTCTCGGCCGAAGCGCTGTCGTCCAGGATGACCAACTGGAGCGGGCGGCCGCGAACACCGCCACCGTCGTTGACCTCGGCCACCGCCAACTCCGCGCCGAGTTGCATCGAGGCACCGCGCTGCTCGGAGAACGGACCGGCGAGTCCGATCAGGATCGGACCGTCGCTGGAGCCGCAGCCGCTCACGGCGGCGGCGAGAAGGAGTGGCAGTACGTTCCGGCGGTTACGCATTCCGGGCAAACCTTATATCCGCCGCCGCGCGGACGCAACGGCTACATTGCATTGTAGAACATGCCGGAACCCGTCTACCGCTTCGCTGAAGCACTGCGTGAGCTCCTGGACGCCCGCACCCCGCGCGGCGTCGAGGGCGGCTGGGTCCAATCGGGCGTCGACAGGCTCGGTTGGGAGGCGTTGAGGCACGCCTGGAGGCGCGACGTGCGCCAGTGGGAGCAGGCGCTGGATGAGGTGGACGGACTGCTGCTGCGCCTGCTCGACCGGCTTCCCGTCCTGGCGGCTACCGCCGATGCAGACGCGGTGCACGTGCGCACGTTTCGGGTGCCCGAACTGGAGCGGCTGCAGCACGCCACCGCCGCCGCGCTCGTGGCGCAGCGATTCGGCGCGGCCGGGCTGCGGGCCGTGGTGGCCGACGAGGACGCTCCCGTGGCGCGGCGCTACTTTGCGTTCCACGCCCTGGCGGAGCGGCACCGCGAGGCCGACTGGTCGCTGTTCGCGCGCTACCTGACCCCCGGCGCGCACCATGCGTTCGTGGGGACCGCGGCAGAGGCGACACGGTTCTATCCCGAGCATTCCCCTTCGGCGCTCCTAATGAGGCTGTTCGAGGCTGCACGCGGCGACCTTCTTCTACGGGAATTCCTCAGCCCTCGGATTCTCGAGTCCCTCTACGTGCTGGGTGAGCCAGACACGCTGGAGTTCTTCCGCGGGTTACTCACGGCCGGGCACACCAATCATCTCCCGGAGCTCTGCGAGGTCACTCGCGCCCTGGTAATGGTGCGGCGGCTGACGGGGCGGCTGGAGCCCAATGCCAAGTACGGGGATCTGGCGGCGCCGGAGGTCGCGGAGGCGCTGGATTTGGCCGAGCGGGATTTCGAGATGGCACGGGAGGCGCTGAACCCCGTGGCGGTGATCTGACCGTAGCGGCCTACCAGCGCAGAATCCGCCGCAGCACCACCGTACCCTTGTCGGGAATCGTCTCGGGGAAGAGCAGCGCGGAGCCCTCCGGGTCGTACTGAGCCACCCACTGCACCGAGTCGGGCACTTCCTCGTCCACCTCGTCCACGACGGCGGTGTCGGGAAACCACGTGAAGGTGATGATCCGTGTGGACCGGTCCCACTCGCCGTCGCTCCACTCTCCCGGGCCGGGGTACGTGCGCCACCGCGCAATGCCGCCGCGTATCAGGACGAGCTCCATATCGTCCTCGGCGCCGATCTCCCCCCCGCGCCAGCGCCCACCGTGAAGTGGGCGCGCCAGCTTCAACTGCTCCGAGAACGTGACGATGCGCCCCTCCTCCGTCTGCAGCAGCAGCCTGTCTCTGGAGAACCAATAGCTGACGGAAAACGACGTGTCCCCGTAGGCCACGATCGAGTCGTCTACCACGTAGTAGTCCACGGCGTACATGTCGTTCACGACCAGCATTGTGTCGCCGTAGAAATCGAGGTGCAGCGGGCGATTGTAGTGGGTGCCGACCCAGCGCCGGAGCAGTCGAGACTCCTCCTCCTGGCCCGGTGCGGCGGCCATGAGGACGATCAGCGTGCAGAGAACGGCGAGTGTGCGCATGGTCTCCGGGGTGCGCTCCGGGCTGTGCTCGTTGGCCAGAGAGACATTCTACATCAAAACCCACTGCTGCGCCCGTGCTGCGCACTATTGGCGAGGTTTGGGGTAGGTTATCTTGTCTGACCCATGACAGTGCCGGCAATTCTGAGATCTACACATACGTGGCCCGATCGGGGAGCTGCTCTGGGGCATTTCTTCCAGCAAGCTGGAGAGGCGCCCCGTGTGATCGCGTACGACCCCGATCTGGGATGCCCGCTCCACAACGCGCTGGCCGCGCTCGAGTGGACGGTTGCGGTCGGCATTTTGAACGATACCGACCTGGTGCACGCCGCACGTCTGAGCGGCGAGGCCGCCGCGGCCATGGTCGAGCGCCGGGTCGACGGCCGGCGGCGCTTCGTCTACATGGGTCCCCGAATGGATGCGCCTCCGGCCGATCCGTACGAGGGCTCACTGCTGTACGACGAGCCGGGTGTGCGCGCCTACGAGTTCGTGCAACGCGCCCACGCGATAGCGCATTTCCTTCGTGCGACACAGGGTGTGGGCGGCGTGCTGTCCATGCTCTCGCGTCGCGCGCCACAGTTGATGCATGCGCGACGCTGGCTGGCCGCCGTGTTCGAGAGCCCTTCCCCGGATCTTTCCAACCAGATGCTTGCTGGCT
>JBDHIS010000034.1:0-27678 GCA_039587315.1 Gemmatimonadota bacterium
GCTCGAGACGAAGTACCTCGATGTGATGACGGAGTCGCTGGAGGACGCGTGGGCCCAGGCGAACGAGGCCCGCGACAAGGGTAAGCCGCTCTCGATCGGACTCGTCGGGAACTGCGCCGAAGTGCTGCCCGAGATGGTGCGGCGCGGTTGGGTGCCGGACGTGCTCACCGACCAGACCTCGGCGCACGACACGCTGAACGGATACGTGCCGGCCGGGATCACGCTGGAGCAGGCGCTGGAGCTCAGGGAGAGTGACCCCGCGGAGTACGTGAGGCGGGCGCAGGAGTCCATCGCCGTGCACGTGCGCGCGATGCGCGACCTGCAGGACAAGGGCGCCATCACATTCGACTACGGCAACAACATTCGCACCGAGGCGAAGGACGCGGGCGTGGAGGACGCCTTCGAGATCCCCGGCTTCGTGCCGGAGTACATCCGGCCGCTGTTCTGCGAGGGGCAGGGGCCGTTCCGTTGGGCGGCGCTGTCGGGAGACCCCAAGGACCTCTACCGCACCGACGAGTTGGTGCTGGATCTCTTCCCGGAGAAGGAGCACCTCGTGCGCTGGATTCGGAAGGCGCGAGAGCAGGTCGCGTTCCAGGGACTGCCTGCCCGCATCTGTTGGCTCGGGATGGGCGAGCGCGCGAAGTTCGGCCTCGCGCTCAACGAGCTGGTGCAGAAGGGTGAGATCTCGGCTCCGATCGTCATCGGGCGGGACCATCTCGACACCGGATCAGTGGCCTCACCATTCCGCGAGACGGAGGGTATGAAGGACGGCTCCGATGCGATTGCCGACTGGCCGATCCTCAATGCGCTCCTCAACGCGGTGTCGGGCGCGTCGTGGGTGTCGTTCCACCACGGCGGCGGAGTGGGCATCGGCAACAGCCTGCATGCCGGTCAGGTGATCGTGGCCGAGGGGACCGATGCTGCGGCGCAGCGCCTCGAGCGCGTGCTCAACAACGATCCCGGCATCGGGGTAGCGCGGCATGCGGACGCCGGCTACCCCGAGGCGGTTGCCACGGCGAAACAGCACGGGATCAAGATCCCGATGCAGGAGGTGGGAGACTGAGTACCCTCCTCGTCGGAGCGAAGCAGGTTGTCACCTGCCGCGGGCCTGCCCGGGCGCGCCGCGGCGCCGAGATGGCCGACCTCCAGGTGCTGGATGACGCAGCGGTCCTGATCGGGGACGGCGGCGACATCGCGGCCGTCGGGAGTTACGCCGAGCTCAAGGGCCAGGCGAAGGGTGCCGTCGTGACCGAGGTGGACGGAGTGCTGTTTCCCGGCTTCGTGGACTGCCACACGCACGCGGTGTTCGGGATGGCGCGCCTCGCCGACCACGAGCGCCGCGCGCGCGGAGAGGGCTACAAGGAGATCGCGGCCGCAGGCGGCGGCATCCTCTCGTCGGTGCGCGACGTGCGCGAGCGCGGCGCGGAAGAGCTGACCGACCTGACGCGGCGCCGGCTCGCCCACCTGGTGGCCAACGGGACCACGACGGTGGAAGTGAAGTCGGGCTACGGGCTCGAGCTCGATGCAGAGCTCAAGCAGCTGGACGTGATCGCGACGGTGGCGGCGGACGGTGGTCCCGCCATCGTGCCCACGTTTCTCGGTGCGCACGAGGTGCCCGAGGAGTACCGCCCACGGGCTGACGAGTACGTGGACGTCGTGATCAACGACATGCTGCCGGCGGTGGAGCGGCAGGGTGTGGCTCGCTTCTGCGACGTGTTCTGCGAGCCGGGCGTGTTCACGGTCGAGCAATCGCGGCGCGTGCTGGAATCTGCGGCACGCCACGGACTCGCGCCGAAGCTACACGCCGACGAGCTGGATCCCTCGGGGGGCGCCGAGCTCGCCGTCGAGTTGGGTGCGGCCAGCGCCGACCACCTTGCGGCGGTGTCGGACGCTGGCATTGAGGCCCTCGCGGGCAGCGACACGGTTGCGGTCCTGCTGCCGGGCACCATGATGTATCTGGGCCGGCGCACACAGGCGCCCGGACGCCGGTTGATCGACACGGGAGCGGCAGTCGCGCTCGCCACCGACTTCAACCCGGGGAGCTCCCCCGGGATGAGCCTGCCGCTGATGACCACCCTGGCAGCCTCGCAGTGCGGCATGGTGCCCGCGGAGACGATCACCGCGATCACCGTGAACGGAGCGGCCGCCGTGGGGGAGGCCCATTCGAGGGGCCAGATAGCCCCCGGATTCCGGGCCGACCTGGCCCTGGCGCTGGTGCACGACTGGCGTGAGCTGGTGTATTGGTACGGCACGGGGCTCATCGCGGAGGTGTGGATGGCCGGTTTGGCTTGTCACCCGCGACAGGCGCCCGTAAATTTGTTAGTTTGAACGAGTTGCCTCCCAACCACAGCCGGTAGAGGTCCACCCTGAACATCGAAAAGGCCAAAGAAAAAGCCCGCAAGTTCGAGGCCAAGGATCAGTACGACAAGGCGCTCGATCAATACAACAAGGTCCTTCGCGAGCTGGACGGCACGCCGCACCTCGAGAAGGAGCTTTCGTTGTTCAACAAGGTGGGCGACCTCTACCTCAGGACCGGCAAGGTGCAGGCGGCGGTCGAGACCTACGAGCGCGCCGTAGCCATCTACGAAGAGGGCGGGCTCCACAACAACGCCATCGCCCTCTGCAACAAGATCCTGCGCAACGCCCCGGGGCGCACACCGGTCTATCTCAGGCTCGCCAAGCTGATGGTCCAGCGCGGCTTCGTCGCGGAGGCGAAGCAGAACCTGCTGGAGTACGCGGAGCGGATGCAGAAGGCGGGGCAGGTGGACGATGCCTTCAATGCCCTGAAGGAGTTCGCCGACCTCTCGCCCGAGAACGAGGAGATTCGCCTGCTGCTGGCGGAGCAGCTCAAGGCTGCCGCCCGCACCGACGAGGCCCAGGAGCAGCTGGCTGCTCTGTACCACGAGCTCGAGGCCAAGGGCGACAGCAAGCGCAGTAGAGACACGCTGGACAAGATCAAGGCGATAAATCCTGACTTCGACGCGGGGGCTGCTGCGCCCAAGCCGGAGGTCAAGGAGGCGGTGTCCACGAGCGAGCTCGTCTTCCTCGATCTGGACGAAACGGTCCCGCCGGTCGAGGAGCCCGCGGCCCCGGTCGCCGAGGCAGTCGCGCCGCCGCCCGAGCCCGCCCCAGAGGAGCCGGTTGAGGCGCTGGACATAGAGCCCACCGCAGTGGTCGAGGAACCGGAGCCGCCCCAACCGGTGGAGCCGATCGAGCTGGAGCGCGGCTCGGCCGACTACCTTGCCATGGAAGAGCCGGTGGAGGCGATGTCGGGGCTCGAGGTAGGGGACCAGTTCGAGGCGCCGGCGCCGGACGAAGTGGCCGAACTCGAGATCGAGCCCACGGATCTGGCCGGGCCCCTGGACGGGGCGCCCGCCGAGGTCGCCACTGAGGACATGGAGCGCACCTCGGAGGGCTTCGTGCCCCCCGACGCCATGATCGAACCCCCGCTCGAGGACTTGGCCCCCGCAGCCGTGGAACCGGAGGTCGCCGAGGAGGAAGACGAGCGCGTCTCGGAGGGCTTCGTGCCGCCGGACGCGATGATCGAGCCTCCGGCCGAGGTGGTCGAGCCCGAGATCGCTGCCGCGCCCAAGCCCGAGCGCGGGCCCAGGCCCGAGCCCAGGCGCAAGCCCAAGCCCAAGCCCGAGCCCGAACCCGTTGCTCCGGTGGCCGAAGGCGACGGCGAGCTGGAGGTGCCGGACCTGGACCTGAGCGGCCACATGTCCGACGAGGAAGCCGCTGCCACGGCGACCGAGGCGGCGCAGCCGCCGCGCTCTACCGGCGACCCGGGGTTCCACAGCCCGCAGGTTCGCACGCTCGACATGAGCGCGTGGGATACGCCGCTCCCGGGAGCCGAATCCCTCGACACGCAGGAAGCGGTCGCGGAGCCGGTCGCCGAGCCGCCCGCCCCCGCGGCTCCTCCGGGCCTGGACCAAATCCTGGACCAGGTGGCGGACGATCCCAACAACCCGGACCTGCACCGCAGCCTCGGCGAGATGCTGCTGGAGCAGGGCGAGCGCGAGCGCGGCGTGGAGGAGTTGGACATCGCGCTCGAGATCTACCAGATGAACGAGGACTGGCGCGCGGCCGAGGGCCTCGCGGAGGAGATCCTCCGCATCGAGCCCAACAGCGTGCGTCACCATCAGAACCTGGTGGAGTTCGCCTTCCGGCGCGGCGACAAAGACCGGTTGGCCGAAGCCTATCTCGGTCTGGCCGACGGGCTGTTCCGGACCGGCGCCGCGGAGCGCGCGCGTGCCGTCTACCAGAGGGTGCTCGAGCACGACCCCGGCAACGAGCGTGCTCTGCTCGGTCTGCAGACGCTCGAGCCCGCGGTGGAGGAAGCGCCGGTGCCTGCCGCACCAGCCGCCGAGGTGGCCGAGGAGCCGGCCGCGGCAGCACCGGGCTCCGACTTCGTGGATCTCGGCGCCCTGGTGCTGGACGAAGACGTGGCGGTCCCGGTCAGGGACACCCGGATGCGCATCGAGGAAGAGGAGCCGACCGGGGACGAACAGAAGGACTTCGAGGAGATGCTGGGCCAGTTCAAGAAGGGCATCGAGCAGAACGTGGACGAAGAGGACTGGCAGGCGCACTACGATCTCGGGATCGCGTTCAAGGAGATGGGGCTGCTGGACGAGGCGATCTCGTCGTTCCAGAAGGCGCTGCGCTCGGCCGAGGGACGGTTGCGTGCGGCGGAGGCACTCGGCCTGTGCTTCTTCGAGAAGGGGCAGTTCTCGGTGGCGGCCACCGTGCTGCGCAGGGCGGTCGAGACCGGGCGCAGTGGCGACGACGGCATGATCGGGCTGCTGTACTGGCTGGGTCGGTGTGAGGAGGAGCAGTCGCGCGTTTCCGAAGCGTTGGCCCACTACCAGCGCGTGTTCGCCATCGACATCAACTTCCAGGACGTTAGCGATCGCGTAAAGCAGCTCGCCAAGGCGGGGGGCTGAGCGTGGGGCCGCAGTTGGCGCCTGTGTCGCTCGCGTCCATTCAGGAGCCGGTCCGCGGGGAGCTGGATCGAGTCTTTACGGAGCTGGGTCGCATCATCGCGGCCGAGTTCCCCCTCATAGACACGGTGAACCGGCATCTCCTCCACCTGCGTGGGAAGATGTTCCGCCCGACGCTGCTGCTGCTCACGGCGCAGGCGACGGGTAACACGCAGCCGCGGCGCTCGACTCTGGCCGCCGTGGTGGAGCTGATTCACCTGGCGACGCTCATCCACGACGACTCAGTGGACCACTCCGTGCTGCGGCGAGGTCAGCCCACGGTGAACGCGCTGTTCAGTCACCAGGTCGCGGTGATCATGGGTGACTACCTCTACTCACGCGCGATCATCGAGCTGGTCGGGTTGGACGACCTGGAGCCGCTCAGGGTGATGAGCCGGGTGACCAACGAGATGACGGTGGGTGAGATGCGGGAGATCACCGCCCACGACGTGCTGGACTTCTCGCAGGACGACTACGACCAGTTGATTGACGCCAAGACCGCTTCGCTGATGTCAGGCGCCTGCGAGGTGGGAACCCTCGGAGCGGACCCACTCTATCGCGAGCCGATGCTGCGCTTCGGTCGCAGCCTGGGGATGGCGTTCCAGATCGTGGACGATCTGTTGGACTACACGAGCAGCGAGGACGTGACCGGGAAGCCGGCGGGACTCGATCTGCGCGAGCACAAGATCACGCTGCCGCTGATTGCGGCGCTCCCCGCGATGGACGACCGCGAGCGTGCAGCGGTGAGTGCGCTGATGGAGGATCCCTTGCCCTCCGACGAGAGCATCGCCGAGGTAATCGCGCTCACCGCTGAGCGCGGGGGCATCGAGGCGGCGCAGGCGCGGGCCGAGGAGTTCTCCGCCCTCGCGGAGGCCGAGCTCGAGGCGCTTCCCGCCGGTCGCGCGCGTGACGCGCTGCGCGACTGCATCTCCTACGTAGTTGAACGGCAGAGCTGAGCGATGGCAATCGGACCGCGCCGACCCTTGTTCTACGTCTCGGTGCTCGCCCTGGGGTTCGTTCTGGGCGGGTTCCTCTCGGCACTGCTGCGGCGGTTTCTGCCGGACGGGCCGGCGAAGGAGTTCTTCACCTGGACGGTAACTCCCTCGGTCGGTCCGTTGCACTTGGACCTGATTATCTTCAGTTTGACGGTAGGGCCGCTCGCCCTGCAGGTGTCGCTGTTGGGGCTGGTGGGGATCGTGTTGGCGTATCTGCTGGCGAGATCGCTGTTCTAGAATTGCGAGGGCGTTATGCCATTCAATTTGGGCGTTACCGAACTTCTGGTCATCATGCTCATCCTGTTGCTCGTGTTCGGCGCCAAGCGGCTGCCGGAGATCGGGTCTTCGATGGGGAAGGGGATCCGCGAGTTCAAGAAGAGCATTAGCGAGGTGAAGAACAGCATCGACGAGACCGACGATGGGGTTTCGTCGTCGCACCAGATCGACGCGCCCAGCGACGCGCTGCGCGGGGGCGAGCCCAAGAAGCTCTCCGACAACAAGCTGTCTGAGTAGCGACGGCTCTCCGGGTCTGGAACGAAAAACGCCGCGGGTGCTCCCGCGGCGTTTCTCTTCTCCGGACGCGACGGTGGTGCTAGAACCCGAATCCCCCTCCGGGGAACGGCAGCTGCGGAGCCTGCTGCTGCGCGCGCCTGAACTCCTCGCGGCGGTCCACCACGTCGGCGTCTTGCCGCAGCGACGTGAAGATGATCTGAGCCCGGGTCTGCCGGGCCTGTTGCACCGCCTCTGCCCGCAGCTGATCGACCTGCGCCGCGAACGCTGCCGTGTCGGCGGCCTGCCGGCTCAGCGGCTGCACGAGCAGAATTCCCACGTCATTCTCGAACGGTCCACCCACCTCGCCGAGCGGAAGCCCGAAGGCGGCTCCCACCGCTTCCGGCGAGTTGCGCAGCACGGGGCTGGGTGTCACCCGGGGGAACGGCCCCACCGTCTGCGGTGTCGACCGCATGCCCTGCGTGGCCTCCTCGAGAGACACGCCGCGGGCCGTCGCCGCCAGCACTGAGCCCGCCATGGCGCGAGCCGCGTCCCACATCACCTCGCGCTGGGCGCGGGCCGCCACCTCCGTGCGGATCTCTTCCAACGGTGGCACTCCGGACGGGATGATGCTGTCGAGCCTGAACACGTAGTAGGCCCACTCCGTCTCGATCACCGGAGAGGTCTGCCCCGGGGCGGCGTCGAACGCCCAGACCGACGCGTCGCCAAGCAGGTATCGACCCGCCGCGAGCTCCAGGCGGTTGCCCTTGTACACGGGGGTTGCCTGGACCAGCCGCAGGTTCAGACGCGCCGCTACGGTGTCCAGAACGGTCGGGTCGTCCTGGTCGGCGGCCAACACGTCCAGCGAATCGGCGCGGCGATCCACCGCCTCCAGATGCTCCCCGATCAGCTCGATCGCGAGCAGGATGTGTTTGGCGTGGAAGCCGCTGTCGGACTTCGATTCGAGCTGGATCAGGTGATAGCCGAACCGCGTCAGAACGGGCTCGGACAGCTGGCCGGCCCGCAGACCGCGGACGGCCGCCTCGAACGGAGGTACGAATGCGCCCCACTGGACCTCGCCCAGGTCACCCCCGACCGAGCGGTTGGACGAGTCGGCGGACTCCCGCGCCGCCACGGCGTCGAACGGGGTGCCGTCGACGATCTCCTGTCTGATCGATTGGGCGCGCTCGAGGATTGCCGCCGAGTCGGATGCCAGCGCCTGCCGCGAGATGGCTACGAGGCTCAGGAACGCCTGTTCCGGCCGCTCGAATTCGTCTCTGTTCTCGCTGTAGTAGCGCTCGATCTCCTCCTCGCCCAGCTGGGCGCCGGGTCCGCTCACAACCATCTGCGGCAGAATCGCGACGACCTTCGCGGTTACCGAATCGTGCTGGTCGCGATACAGCTGCCACAGCTTTGCGTCGGAGACGTACACGTCCTCCGTCAGCTGCTCCATCAGCTTGATGCGCGGCAGCTCGTCCCGGTAGCGCGCCTCCAATGCCAGCGCAAAGTTGGGATCGGCACCCGAGCCCAGGTAGCGCTGGTACTTGGTGATGTCGAACTCGCCTTCCGTCTGGAACTCCGGGATGTTGCGAATCTCGGGGAAGGGCGCGTTCAGCATCAGCTGCCGGATCTCGTTGTCCGTGACGGTGATGCCGCGCCGCTCGTACTCACCCTGGAGCAGGATCTGCTGGATCAATTGCTCCAGCACTTCGTCCTCCAGAGTACGCTGTTCTTCGAGTGTGGTCGGCGTGGGAGCCCCCGCCTGCCGCTGCTGTTCGGAGACGTTGCGCACCGCTGCGGAAAGCGTCTGGAAATCGATCTTCTGGCCGTTCACGCGCGCAACTTCATCGCTGACCCCGCCGGTCCGCTGGCCGGTGGCGTCCATGCCCCACTCGAACACCATCCAGCCGACGAAGCTCACGGCTACGATGACCATGATCCAGGGCGCGATCGCGCGCATCGTTCGCATCATGTGAAAAACTCCTACTCGGGCGGTCCTGAGAGCCGCTAAGTCTAAGCGTGACAAGGCGGAATCTCAAGGCATATCAGGTTGACAGGCGGTCAAAGTACCTTAGTTTCGGGGCGAGGCTACACACTCCCCTTCTGCGCCAAGCCCATGGCATATCAGAGTGAAATAGAGAAGCTCGAGCAACGCTTTGGTGAGAAGCCCGAACAGTGGTTCGCGGCGCTCGCGGACGCGTACCGCAAGGCGGGTGAGCTCGACATGGCGCTGGACCTCCTCAACACCTGGATAGAGAAGCGGCCCAACTACACGAGCGGTCATATCGTGTTGGGACGCTGTTTGCTCGACAAGGAGGTTCTGGACGAGGCGATGAAGGCGTTCGAGGGTGTGCTCGGACTGGATCCCGAGAACATCATCGCCATCAGGGCGCTGGCCGAGATCGCGCAGAGGAGGGCTGACCCGGCGGGAGCCGAGCACTGGCTCGAGCGGCTGCTGGACGTGGACCCGATGAACGAGGAGGCCCACGAGATGCTGGCCGCTCTGCGCGGCGAGGGGACCGAGCCGGAGGTCGCTCCCGACGAGGCGCTGGTAGCGGAGGCGGTCACCCCGCCGCAGCCGGAAGGGTCGGCGGCGCCATTCGACCCGATGGCCATCGCGGGCGAGATGAAGACCGACCCGGCGGAGGAGCCGGCTGAGGCGGTTCCCGAGGCGGTTCCCGAGGCGGTGCTCGAGGAGATCACGCTCGAGATGGAGCCCGCCGAACCGGCAGCGCCCCTGGCGCCCGCCGAGCCCGCCGAATCATCGATTCCCATCGAGCCGATCGTCCCGCCGGTGGCGGTGCCGGAACCGGAGGCTCCCGCCGAAGCTCCCTCGGCGTCCGACGTCGACATCGCGTTCGGGCAACCCGAGTTGAGCGATGGGGCCGAGGAAGACACGGGCGAGACAGACGAGGGCTCCGTGGACGGGTTGGTCACCGGTGAGGTGAGCCCGCCTGAAGCGGCGGCCGACGACGAGGAGACCCCCGAGGGCGAGGCGCACCCTGCCCTGGACGGGCTCGAGGTAAGCTCCTTCGACGATGAGCTGGCCTGGGACGCCGGGGAGAGGACTTCCCACCAGATCTCCTCGGATGACATCAAGGAGGCCCTGGAGGCACACGAGAACAGCCTGGACGAGGCGGCCCATCTGCTGCCGGGCATCGAGGACGAGGAGGTTCCCCACGTAGGTGTCGAGGAGCGCGAGGCCCCGCGTGTGGAGGGCTTTGAGGCGCCGCCGGAGGAGTCGGACACACAGGCGGAGCCCGTGGAGGGGCTGGAGCCAACGGTGAAGGAAGCGGCTGCCGAGCCCGAGCCCGAACCCGAGTTCGTCGAGGAGGCCCCAGCGGCCCCAGCAGCGGCCGAAGTCCCCGCAGCCGCTCCGGCGCCGGAGGAGCCCGCCGCCGAAGAGGCGCTCGAGCTCATTATCCCCGAGGAGACTGCCGCCGAGGAGGAGCCGGTCGCGGAGCCGGTGCCGGTCGTAACCGAGACGATGGCGGAGCTCTACGCCCAGCAGGGGCTGTTCGTTGAGGCCTACGGCATCTACGAGCAGCTGCTGACGGCGCGGCCGGACGACGCCGGCCTCCAGTCCAAGCTGGCCGAGATGAAGCAGAAGGCGACTGCCACGAAGGTGCCCAAGGCGCCGGCGCCGGAGGCTCGATTCTCCGCCGCGCAGACGGGCGGCGTTTCGGTCCGCGTGATGTTCGCCGAGGTGCTCGGCGCGGAGCCCGCAGCCCCGATGGCGGCTCCGGAGGCGCCGGTCGCCACCGAGGAGCCTCCCGCTGAGCCGGTGGCCGACGAGCCCACGGCAGAGCCTGCCGAGGACGCCCCGGCCGCACCGGGCTTCGACGAGTTCTTCGGCGGTGAGAAAGCGGCCCCCGAGGCGGGCGCCGAGCCGACGACGCGCCGAGCCGAGGACGAGGAAACGGACGACGAGTTTCGCAACTGGCTCAAGAGCCTGAATACGTAAGTGCGCGTCGCCGTCCTCAACGGTCCCAATCTCAATCTCCTAGGATCGCGCGAACCCGAGCTGTACGGCACGGAGCGGCTCGAGGATATCGAAGGTGCCGTGCGCGAGCGGGCCGCGGAGCTGGGTGCGGAGATCGAGTGGCGCCAGACCAACCACGAGGGCGAGTTCGTGGATCTGATCCAGTCGCTCCCCGCCGCGGCGGACGGGGCGATCGTGAACGCGGCCGCGCTGACGCACACGTCACTCGCCGTCAGGGACGCCTTCCTGGCGGTGCGCGTCCCCTTCGTGGAGGTCCACCTCAGCAACATCTTCGCGCGCGAGGAGGAGCGGCGGCACTCGCTGCTCGCTGACCTCGCGGTCGGGATAGTGGCTGGGTTCGGCTCCCGCGGTTACGTGTGGGCGCTGGAAGCCATCGTTCGGCACCTGGAGCGGAGTGAGTCCTGACCGGCGCGTGGAGCGCCGCGCTGCGCTGCTCGCCCTCCTCACGGAGCAGGGTCTCGACGGGCTGATTGTCACGGCGCTACCCAACGTCCGCTACCTGACCGGCTTCAGCGGAACGGCGGGGGTCGCCGTGGTGCTGCGCGAGGAGACGCTGTTCTTCTCCGACTTCCGCTACGAGGTCCAGGCGGCGAGCGAGGTGGGCGAGACGGCGCGGATCGAGATCGCGCAGTCGGACGTCTGGGAGCGGGTCGAGCGCGTGCTCGGCGAGTACGCCGGCGTGGGGATTCTGGGGTTCGAGTCCCACGCCGTCAGCGTGGCCGAGTCGGAGCGGCTGGAAAAGGTCTCCGGACGGGTCACGCTGCAGCCCGTGAAGGAGTTGGTGGAGCGCCTCAGGGTCAGCAAGTCACCCGAGGAGGTGGACTCCATTCGAGAGGCCGCACGGCTCGCCCATGAGGCCCTGGAGGCGACCCTGGGCACGGTGCGCGCGGGGCAGAGGGAGGTCGAGGTGGCGGCTCGGCTGGAGCACGAGCTGCGCCGAAGGGGAAGCGAATGGCACCCCTTTCACACGACCGTGGCCTCGGGGGCACAGGGCGCGCTCCCCCACGCGGGGGCGACCGAAAAGGAGCTCTCGGCCGGGGACCTCGTCGTGCTTGACTTCGGGGCCCAGGTGGACGGATACTGCGCGGACATCACCCGTACGGTGGTCGTGGGAGGGGTCGCGGACGAGCGGCAGCGCGCGATTTACGACCTGGTGCGAGAGGCGCAGCTCGCGGCGCGCGAGGGCATGCGCGCCGGGATGACCGGCCGGCAGGCCGATGCGCTGGCGCGTACGGTGATAGAGGCGCGCGGCTTCGGCGACGCGTTCGGGCATTCCCTGGGACACGGGTTGGGTCTCGAGGTGCACGAGGCCCCGCGCGTGAGCAGGCTCAACGAGGAGCCGCTGCCCGAGGGAGCGGTAGTCACAGTGGAGCCGGGTGTGTACGTTCCCGGGTGGGGCGGGGTGCGCATCGAGGACGATGTGCGCCTGACGGCCGCCGGTGTCGAGCTTCTGACCGACGGCGAGACCAAACTCAGAGAGATGACGTGAACTTCACATATGGCGACGACCTCTGATTTCCGGAACGGAATGGTCCTCAAGATTGACGGCCAGCTGTTCCAGATCGTCTATTTCCAGCATGTCAAGCCGGGCAAGGGCGGTGCCTTCGTCCGGAGCAAGGTCAAGAACGTCTTGACCGGCGCAGTCATAGAGCGCACGTGGAATGCGGGTGAGCGTGTCGATGAGGTGCGGCTGGAGCGGCGTCCCGTTCAGTACTCGTATCACGACGGGCACCTGTACCACTTCATGGACATGGAGACGTACGAGGACATCCCGATCAACGGCGACGTGATCGGCGAGGATCAGCTCAGGTACCTCAAAGAGACGATGGAGTGCAGCGGGCTGCTGCACGACGGCAAGGTGCTCTCGATAGAGCTGCCGTTCTTCATCGAGCTCGCGGTGTCCGAGACCGATCCGGGAGTCCGCGGCGACACCGCGCAGGGTGGTACGAAGCCCGCGAAGCTCGAGACCGGCGCCGTGGTCCAGGTTCCCCTGTTCATCGAGCAGGGACAGATGATTCGCGTCGATCGGCGCGAAGACAAGTACCTCGAGCGCGTATGAAAGACTTACAACTTCTCGAGAGGATGCTCGATCTCCTGAACCAGTCCGGTGCGGGAGCGATCGAAGTGCGCAAGAGTTTCTTCGGCACGAAGATCAGAGTATCCAAGAATGCGTTTCCCAATTCCGGCCCCGTGACGTATCAGGTGGCGGCCACGCAGGATGGCGCAGCCGCGCCCGCCGGCAATCCGGCGCCTGCCGCCGCGCAGGCCGAGCCCGCCGCCGAACCGGCGAGCAACCTGGTCGACGTCAAGTCGCCGATGGTAGGGACGTTCTATGCCCAACCCGAGCCTGGCGCCGAGCCGTATGTGACGGTCGGCGGCCGTGTGAAGGTCGGGCAGACGGTCTGTATCATCGAGGCGATGAAGATCATGAACCCGATCGACGCCGAAGTGGGCGGAGTCATCAAGGAGATCGTGGTTCAGGACGCGCAGCCGGTCGAATTCGGACAAGTGCTGTTCAGGGTGGATCCAAATGGCTGAGTCCCAAAACGTACCTCCGTTCAACTTCAAGGCAGCCATCACCGAGATGGTCCAGCGCAACGGCTCGGACCTGCATCTCAAGGTGGGGCGGCCGCCGACGATCCGCGTGGCGGGCGAGTTGGCTCAGCTCAATCAGGCGTTACTCAAGCCCGATGAGCTGAAGGCGCTCGCCGAGCAGATCATGACGCCGCGTCAGGTCAAGGAGTTCGCCGAGCACAAGGAGGCGGACTTCGCGATCGGCGTGCCGGGTGTGGGCCGCTTCCGGACCAACGTGTTCCAACAGCGCGGCACGCTGGCGTTCGTGTTCCGGGCGATCCCCTATGAAGTGAAGACGGTCCGGGAGCTCAACCTGCCGGCGGTGCTGGAGAAGGTGTCGCTGAAGCCGCGTGGACTGGTGCTCGTGACCGGAGTGACGGGGTCAGGGAAGTCCACCTGCCTGGCGGCGATGATCGACCACGTGAACCAGTACCGCAAGTGCAACATCATCACGATCGAGGACCCGATCGAGTTCCTGCACCGCGACGGCGAGGCGAACATCTCGCAACGCGAGGTGGGCAGCGACACGCTCTCGTTCGAGGCTGCGCTGCGTCACGTGCTGCGGCAGGACCCCGACGTGATCCTCATCGGTGAGATTCGTGACCGTGTCACGCTGGACACGGCGATGAAGGCGGCCGACACGGGACACCTGGTCTTCTCGACGCTGCACACCACCGACGCCACACAGACAATCAACCGGATCATCTCGTTCTTCCCGCCGCACGAGCACAACGCGGTGCGGAGCCTACTGGCCACCGCACTCGAGGCCGTGGTATCGCTGCGGCTGGTGCCCACCAAGGACGGGAAGAGCCGCGTGCCCGCCACGGAGGTGCTGATCAACACGGCGTCGGTGCGCGACAACATCAGGGATCAGGAAAAGGCCCTCGCCATCCCCGATCTCATCAAGGAAGGGACGGTGCAGTACGGGATGCAGTCGTTCGACCAGTCCCTGATGACGTGGTACCAGAAGGGGACGGTCTCCTACGAGGCCGCTCTGTTCCACTCGAGCAACCCGAACGAGTTCGCGCTGCGCGTGAGCGGGATCGAGGGGACATCCGACCGGACGTTCGCCGAGGAGTCGGTGTCCGGATCGGACGACATGGATCTCGAGCGCTTCTAGCCACAGCGCCGTGTTCAAGAAAGTCCTGATAGCCAACCGCGGGGAGATTGCCCTACGGGTCATTCGAGCGTGCCACGAGCTGGACGTTGAGGCAGTGGCGGTCTACAGCGAGGCCGATCGCGAGTGCCTTCACGTGCGGTTCGCCAACGACGATGTCTGCATAGGCCCGCCCCCCAGCCGTCTCTCCTACCTCCGCATTCCCAACATCATCGCAGCAGCCGAGCTGACCGGAGCCGACGCGATCCACCCGGGGTACGGGTTCCTCGCCGAGAGCCCGATGTTTGCGGAAACCTGCGAAGCCTCCAACATCACGTTTATCGGCCCCACGGCCGAGCAGATCCGGTTGATGGGTGACAAGGCGGCCGCCAGGAAGCTGGTGGCGAGCCTGGATATCCCCGTCGTGCCCGGCTCGGAGGGGGCCATCGAGGATCCCGAGGAGGCGCTGGTAGTCGCCGGGGAGATCGGCTTCCCGGTGATCATCAAGGCCGCCGCCGGTGGGGGCGGAAAGGGAATGCGGGTCGCCAACGACGCCACGGAGTTCGCGCAGGCGTTCCAGCTCGCGCGCAACGAGGCGCTGGCCGCGTTCGGCTCGGCCGAGGTCTATGTCGAGAAGTTCCTGGAGCGGCCACGCCACGTCGAGATCCAGGTGATGGGAGACCGCCACGGCAACGTGCGCCACCTGTGCGAGCGCGACTGTTCGGTGCAGCGTCGGCATCAGAAGCTGATCGAGCAGGCGCCGAGTCCTGTCGTTGACCAGGAGCTGCGCGAGAAGATGGGCGCGTGCGCGGTCAGGATGGTGGAGAACATCGGGTACGTGGGGGCCGGTACCGTGGAGTTCCTGCTCGACGAGTCCGGCCACTTCTATTTCATGGAGATGAACACGCGGATCCAGGTTGAGCACCCGGTCACCGAGATGGTGACCAACTTCGACCTGGTCAAGGAGCAGATCCGCGTGGCGGCGGGCGACAAGCTCACGCTCAATATGAGGGGCAACCGGCTGCGGGGACACTCGATCGAGTGCCGGGTGAACGCCGAGGACCCATACCGCAACTTCCAGCCGTCGCCCGGCACGATCACGGCGTACCATCCGCCGGGCGGACCGGGAGTGCGTGTGGACACTCACATCTACGCCGGTTACACGGTGCCGCCGTACTACGACTCGCTGATCGCCAAGCTGATCGTGCACGACAACACGCGCGAAGATACCCTGGCTCGCATGCGGCACGCGCTCGACTCGTTCATCATCGAGGGCGTGACCACCACGATCCCATTCCTGCGGCGGGTGATCGAACACCCCGACTTCGCCGCCGGGAATGTCGATACCAAGTTCCTGGAGCGCGAGACGGCCCTGTTCGAGCCGCCGGCATGAAGCTCACGGTCTACTTCACGCCCCTCGGCGTCACTCCCAACGCGATAACGGGCAAGCCCGTGCTCGTAGTGGACGTGCTGCGGGCCACGACGACCATCGTGTCCGCTCTCGCCAACGGGGCCAAGGCCGTGTTGCCCGCAGCGACGGCCGACGATGCCCTGCGCCTCGCGACAAACCTCGAGCGGGACACGGTGCTGCTGGCGGGCGAGCGCGGCATGGATCCCATCGAGGGGTTCGCGCTGGGCAACTCGCCGAGCGAGATGGTCGAGGAGACGGTGCGCGGCAAGACCATCGTGATGGCCACCACGAACGGCACCGCGGCGCTGGTGACGGCCGAGCCGGGACGCCCGGTGCTCGTGGGCGCGATCACGAACTTCTCGGCCGCCGCCGAGCGGGCGAAGGAAGCGTTTGCGGAGCACGGCGAGATCGTCATCTTGTGCAGTGGGCGCGAGCGCGCGTTCGCGCTGGAAGACGCGTACGTGGCGGGCCGCTTCACCCAGGCGCTGGTGCCGAGCAAGGTGCGGCGCAAGGCGGAGTTCAACGACGCCGCGCTGGCCGCCCTCGAGCTCACGCGGCGCTACGGCGACAAGTGGAAGACCGCCGTCACCGCCAGCGCGGCTGCCAAGGCGCTGAAGCAGGCCGGGTACAAGGCGGACGTAGCGGCAGCCACCGAAGTGGACACGCAGACCATCGTGCCCGAGTACTCAGGCCGACTGGTGACCCTCCCGAACGGAGGCTGAGATGGCCCTGGCGCCACGACACCGACGGGAGCTCCTCGCGATAGTCTCCTTGCTGGTGGGCGTCTTCGTCGGCCTCACTCTGCTCCCCATAGACATCACTGGTGTCGTCGGCCGAGTCATCGGCCGGTTCCTGTGGATCTCGCTCGGCGCGGGCGCCGCCTTCCTGCCCGTGTTCGCGGTGGGGTTGAGCCTGGCGGCGTTCGGGCGCCTGTCGATCGACCTCTCGCGCATAGCCGTGCTGCTGGGCGGGATGGTCGTGGTCGTGCCGTACGCCATCGCCGTCGTGACCGGCGCGACCGGTGTGGGAGACTTCCCGGCGTCGTATCTGGATTGGAGCACGGCGCAGCGCCTCACCGGGATCGGACCCGCCGCGATAGCCGTCGGCGTCACGAACCTGACCGGCACGGCCGGGGCTGTGATCGTCGGCCTCCTCAGCGTGTCGGGACTCACGATGTACGCGCTGGATTGGCACCCCTTCAGGAGACTGCAGGCTGGAGTGGCGCGCCACCGCAAGGCGGTAGAGCCGCAGGAGGCGTGGTCCGCTCCCGAGCCCAAGCGCGAGGAGGAAGAGCAACCGGAAGGCGGCGAGAAGCTCGCCTCGGCCGGAGCGATCCTGCGCAAGTTCACGGGCCGCCGGCGCCGCCGTCCCGAGGAGTCGCCCGACGAACTCCCGCCGCTCGACCTCTTGAGCGCGGCTGGCTCGGAGCAGTCCAACGGTTGGGAGTCGGAGATCGAGCGCCAGGGAGAGGTGCTGATCGAGACGCTGGCGACGTTTCGCGTGGAGGGGAGCATCGTGGGGCGTACCACCGGGCCGGTCGTGACACAGTACGAGGTGGCGCCCGCGCCCGGCGTGAAGGTGGGACGCATCGCCTCGCTCGCCGACGACCTCGCTCTCGCCATGCGGGCGCAGTCGATCCGCATCGTGGCGCCGATACCCGGACGCGGCGCGGTGGGCGTCGAGGTACCGAACCCCACGCCGCGCATCGTAACGCTGCGCGAGCTACTCGAGACGGAGGAGTGGGACCGCGCTCGGGGCGTGCTTCCGATAGCCCTGGGGCGCGACCTCGAGGGCAAGCCGGTGATCGCCGACCTCGACAAGATGCCGCACCTGCTCATCGCGGGAGCCACGGGATCGGGAAAGTCGATCTGCATCAACACGATCATCACGAGCCTGTGTTACCGCTACACGCCGCGCGAGCTCCGCATGATCATGATCGACCCCAAGATGGTCGAGCTCTCGCTGTACAACGCGCTGCCTCACCTGCGGCACCCGGTGGTGACCAATAACAAGCACGCGGCCCAGGCTCTCAAGTGGATAATGGTGGAGATGGAGCGGCGCTACGAGCTGTTCCACGCGAACGGGGCGCGTCAGGTTAGGGATTTCAACCGCTACGTGGCAGAGGGGCGCGAACTGATCGGCGTAGAGCGCGAAGCGGCGGGCGCGAAGCGGGAACCGGATGAGGTCGAGGAAGGGCCGCCGCGCTACGACGAAGGCCCGCTCCCCTACATAGTGCTGATCATAGACGAGCTCGCCGATCTGATGATGACGGTGCAGGGCGAGGTCGAGAAGCCGCTCGCGATCCTGGCGCAGAAGGCGCGCGCTACCGGGATCCACCTCGTGCTCGCTACGCAGCGGCCGAGCGTGAACGTGATCACCGGCCTCATCAAGGCGAACTTCCCCTGCCGGATCGCCTTCAGGGTGGCGTCCAAGGTGGACAGCCGCACCATCCTCGACCAGAACGGCGCCGAGACGCTGCTCGGGAACGGCGACGGGCTGTTTCTGCCGCCGGGGAAGAGCGAGCCGTTGAGGGTTCAGGGCTCGTTCATCTCCACCGAGGAGACCGAAGAGCTCACCAAGTGGTACGCCGACCTCGCCGCCGAGAAGGAAGCCGAGCTCGAGCGCGAGGGCGTGGAGGCGGCCGAGGAAGTCGACATCCTGGAGGTGGTCGAGCAGCTGGAGGCCGAGGAGGAGTCGGGAACCGGCGCGGCCGCGGGTGGCGGTGAAGATCGCGACGCCCTGTTCCGCGAGGCCGCCCAGGTCTGCATCAGCAACCAGCTGGGCTCCACGTCGCTGCTTCAGCGCAAGCTGCGCATCGGCTACGGCCGCGCGGCGCGGATCATAGACCAGTTGCACGAGGCGGGGATACTGGGGCCGCCCGATGGGTCCAAGCCCCGCGACGTGTTGATCGGGATTGGGGAGCTGGACAGCTACACGTAATCCTCTGGCTTCGGGGCTCTGATTGCGGGGTGAATGGGGAGTCTCTCGGGTGGGGCTCTGATTGCGGGGCGAGGGAGGTCCTCTCGGGAAGAGCTTCCGACGCAGCCGCCCACCGCCAGCCCCCTCCCATTCCGCCCACCCAGCCGCACCCGGAAGCCCTTCCTTACGAGGACCCCCCTCGCCCCTTAGGCGTCCCCACCGCCCGACCTGCGACTTCCCCCTCACCACTTGGGCCTCCCCCGCCACACCTCTCACGTGCAGCACCTCGTCGCTCTCCAATTCCAATCTCGGCGCGGTCCCGTGGTACGCGCCGCGTCCATCCGATTAAGCTTCCCACAATCCCCCGCGCACATTGCGCGGGTGCCGCTCAAGTCCGATCCCAAGACCTGGACCGATCCGCGCCACGTGCGCGGGCTGTATGGCGAGCAGGTGGCGATCCGCTACCTCAGCTTTGCGGGGTGGGCGATTACCGACCACCGCTTCCGCATGGGCCGGCTGGAGATCGACGTGGTTGCCCGGCGCAAACGGACCGTGGCGTTTGTGGAGGTGAAGACGCGCTGGGGCTCGGCTTTCGGGCGTCCGATCGAGGCGGTGACCTGGTCCAAGCGGCGGGACATAGCCCGGGTGGCGCAGGCCTGGATCGACCGGCACGGCCGGGAGGATTACACGTATCGCTTTGATGTGATTGGAGTTACGCTCTCAGGCACCGGGCCCCACCGGATTCGGCACGTGGAGGATGCGTTCAGGGTGGGGTGGCGGTGAAGGCGGCTTTCGGTATATATTCGGTAACGTCAGAAACCCCTCTCAAACGGTATCCACGCTCCCAGCGAGCCCCACGAGGTAGCCATGCCCCCGAAGACTGATCAGAAGCAGGAAGCCAAGGTCGCCGACGAGAAGAAGAAGGCGCTCAATCTCGCGATCGCCCAGATCGAAAAGCAGATCGGCAGGGGCTCGATCATGCGAATGGGCCAGGACAGACCACGCGTCAACGTGGGCGCCATCTCCACGGGAGCGATAAACCTGGACGCGGCAATTGGTGTGGGCGGCATCCCGCGCGGTCGAATCACCGAGATCTACGGGCCGGAGTCCTCCGGCAAGACCACACTGGCGCTCCACATCGCGGCCAATGCGCAGACTACGGGCGGCGTGGCTGCGTTCATCGACGCGGAGCACGCGCTGGACGTCGAGTACGCGCGCAAGCTGGGCGTGGACATTGAGAACCTGCTCGTCTCGCAGCCGGACACGGGCGAGGAGGCGCTGGAGATAGCGGAGATACTGGTGCGCTCGGGCGCCGTGGACTTGATCGTGGTGGACTCGGTTGCCGCCCTGGTTCCCAAGGCGGAGATCGAGGGCGACATGGGCGACTCGCACATGGGTCTCCAGGCTCGTTTGATGTCGCAGGCGCTGAGAAAGCTCGCCGGCAGCATCAACCGTTCGCGCACCTCGGTGGTGTTCATCAACCAGCTGCGCGAGAAGATCGGTGTCATGTTCGGCAATCCCGAGACCACGACCGGGGGCCGGGCGCTCAAGTTCTACTCCTCGGTGCGTCTCGACGTGCGCCGCATCGGGCCGGTGAAGGAGCGCGACGAGATCACCGGGAGCAAGGTCCGCGTGAAGGTCGTCAAGAACAAGGTCGCCCCGCCGTTCAGACAGGCCGAGTTCGACATCATGTTCAGCGAGGGCATCAGCCACACGTCGCTGCTCGTAGACATCGGCGCCGAGTCCGGCATCATCGACAGGAGCGGTGCGTGGTACTCGTACGGCAAGGAGCGCATCGGTCAGGGCCGCGAGAACGCGAAGCTCTACCTCAAGGATCACGAGGACGTGATGCTGGAGATCGAGGAGAAGGTGAAGGTGGTGCTGGGGATCACGGCTCCCGAGCCTGAGGCTCAGCCTGAGGCTCAGCCCGAAACTCAGCCCAGCAGTGACGGCTAGAGCGGCTCGTCCCGTATACCGCCTCCGCGAACTGCGCTTCGCGCCGGCTCGACCGGGACACCGCCTCCGCGAACTGCACGCGGGGTTGGTCGGAGCGCCGGCTCGACCCGTACACCGCCTCCGCGAACTCCTTGGCCTCGTTGGCGCGCCGACTCGGCCAGGATACCGCCTCCGCGAACTGCACCGCACGGCTACGGGCATCGAGATTCGGCCGGCTCCCAGGCGGGTGCGCTGACGTTCGCTTCGGCGGTGTCCTTGCCTCGCGGCGCCAACGCCCGTTCGACTCACTCCCCATGAGAGTCACTGCACTACGTCCCGACAACCGGGTCCCAGGCTGCCTCGTGGTCGAGGTGGACGGGACCCGGTTTGCCTCCCTCCCCGCCGAGGTGGTGCAGGGGCTCGGGCTGGAGCGCGGCACCGATCTGGACCAGGAGCAGGTGGACCGGCTCTCCCACGTGGCCGATGTGGAGGCCTCCTATCGCGTGGCCATTCGGATGCTTGCGAACCGTCCCCGCGCTGTGAACGAGGTGCTGCGGCGGCTGCGCGACCGCGGTCACAACCCTTCGGCCGCAGCTGAGGCCGTGGGGCGGCTCGAGGCCAAGGGACTGCTCGACGACGAGGAGTTCGCGCGCCACTTCGCCCGCGTGCGCTCCGCACGGGGCCATGGAGCGCCGCGGCTTCTCACCGACCTGCTGGCGCGCGGCGTCGAGCGTCGGCTCGCCGAGCGCGCGATCGACACGGTGCTGGACGCCGAGGGCGTGGACGCCAATGAGCAGGCACGCGGCCTGGCCCAGAAGCGCCTGGGGCAGCTCGGAGACCTCGCGCCCGACGCGCTGCGGCGGCGGGTGCTGAGCTACCTGGGCCGCCGCGGCTTCCGGGGGTATGAGGTCACGGAGCTCGTGGACGAGCTGATCGCGGAGGGGGCCAGGGGGAACGGGGAAGGCTAGGGCGCGTCGCTGCCCCACCGCCCGGTCGGCTGTTAGTTTAGTACGATGCGCGCCGACGAGATTCGCCAGTCATTCGTTGACTACTTCGGGGACCGGGAGCACGCCCACGTCCCGTCCTCCTCCCTCGTCCCCCACGGGGATCCCACCCTGCTGTTCACCAATGCCGGAATGGTGCAGTTCAAGGGAGTCTTCCAGGGGCTCGAGCACCGCGATTACAGCCGCGCCGTCACGGCGCAGAAGTGCGTGCGCGCGGGCGGCAAGCACAACGACCTGGAGCAGGTGGGCGTCACGGCCCGGCATCACACCTTCTTCGAGATGCTCGGCAACTTCTCGTTCGGCGACTACTTCAAGCAGAAGGCAATCGAGTACGCCTGGGAGTGGGTGGCGAGCGAGCGTTACCTCGGCATAGATCCGGCGCGGATCTTCATCAGCGTCCACTACACCGACGACGAAGCCCGCAGGCTGTGGCGCGACGTGGCGGGCATCGCGGACGAGCGGATCTACGGTCTGGGGGACAAGGACAACTTCTGGCAGATGGGTGACACGGGGCCGTGCGGTCCGTGCTCCGAGATGTACGTGGATCTGCGCACGCCGTCGGAGTGGAGCGGCGCGCCCACCACCGAGCAGTTTGAGGAGCTGGCGGAAGCGGGACTCCTGTTCGAGATCTGGAACCTCGTGTTCATGCAGTTCGATCAGCAGGCCGGTGGGGCACGGCAGCCGCTGCCGGCTCCTTCGGTGGACACGGGGGCCGGGCTGGAACGCATCGCGGCGGTGATGCAGAACGAGCCCTCCAATTACGACACCGATCTCTTCATGCCGATCATCCGGCGTGCGGAGGAGGTCATCGGCAAGCCGTACGACCGGGGTCCGGACGGAATCGGTTACCGGGTGCTGGCCGATCACGCACGGGCGGTCTCCTTCCTGCTGGCAGATGGTGTCTACCCGTCGAACGACGGCCGCGGCTACGTGCTGCGCCGTATCCTGAGGCGCGCCGTGCGACACGCGTACAGGCTGGGTCGCCGCGAGCCCACGCTGGCGGAGCTGGCCAAAGTCGTGATCGACACGATGTCGGGGTGCTATCCCGAGCTGAGCGAAAAGGCAGGGCACATCGAGAGCGTGACCCGGGCAGAGGAAGAGCGTTTCCTGGAGACGATCGAGGGCGGGCTCGGGCGGCTCGACGAGCTCACCAGCGGGAGTCCCGGGACGATCGCCGGCGCCGACGTCTTCAAGCTGTACGACACATACGGGTTCCCGGTTGATCTCACACAGGTGATAGCCGCCGAGCGCGGTTGGCGGGTGGATCAGGCGGGGTTCGAGTCGGAGCTGTCGCAGCAGCAAGAGCGCTCCCGTTCGGCCGGGAAGCGGGAGACGGCGGATGCACGTGGTGTTGGCGCTCCCTCGGTGAAGCGCACGGCCGGCAAGGGGAAGTTCACCCGAGTGAAGCCGCGGATACGCCAGAAGTTCGTGGGCTACGAGACGACCGAGGCAGCGACCGAGATCATCGCGTTCCGGCAGGGCGGCGATCAGCTGGAGCTCGTCCTCAAGGAGAACCCGTTCTACTCCGAGTCGGGCGGGCAGGTGTCCGACACCGGCGTCGTGAAGGGTGACGGGTGGAGTCTCCCGGTGGAGGATGTGCTCAAGGTCGACAACAAGCAGGTGGTGGTGGGGCCGTACGAGGGCGACTTCGAGCCCACCGACGTAGAGGCAACGGTGGCCGAGGATCGGCGCCGCAACATCGAGCGGAACCACACCGCGACCCATCTCGTGCACGCCGCGCTGCGCAACCAGCTTGGCGCGCACGTGCGGCAGGCTGGCTCGGTCGTCGCGCCCGACCGGCTTCGGTTCGATTTCTCGCACCACGCGCCGGTCACGCCGGAGCAGCTGGATGCGATCGAGGAGGAGGTCAACGAGAGCATCTGGGCCAACGCGGGCGTGGACACGCACGTGTTGCCGTACAAGGAAGCGCTGGAGAGGGGCGCGATAGCGTTCTTTGGAGAGAAGTACGGCGACACGGTGCGGATGGTGGACGTGCCGGGCATCTCGACCGAACTGTGCGGCGGCACGCACGTGCGCTCCACGGGGCAGATAGGCCTGTTCCACTTCGCGAGTGAGACGGGCGTGGCCGCTGGGGTGCGCCGCATAGAGGCCCTGACGGGGCCCGTGGCCTACACGCTGGTCAAGAGCCTGGGCGAGCGCATCGAGGAGGCGGCGGGCACGCTGCGCACCAACCCGGAGCACGTGGGACGCAAGATCGAGGCGCTGCTCGAGGAGAAGAAGCGGCTCGAGAGGCAGGTCGAGGATCTGCTTCGGGAAGGGAGCGGCGGCCAGCGCGACGCGTTCGACCGCTTCGAGGTCGGCGGGTCCGAGCTGTGGGTCGGCGAAGCCCCCGTCGCCGACCGCGGCCAGATCGGACTCCTGATGGATTCGTTCCGCTCCGAGCACAAGAACGCCGTTCAAGTGTTGTTCGTGAGCGGCGAGCGCCCGGGCGTCCACGTTGGCGTGACCGACGATCTCATCTCGCGCGGCGTGAAGGCTGGCGACCTCGTGAACCGCATCGCGGCGGTGAGTGGCGGTCGTGGTGGTGGCCGGCCGCATTTCGCATCGGCCGGGGCGGGCGATGCCGCCAAGCTGGCCCAGGCGCGTGAGGAGACCCCGACGATCGTGGCCACGGCGCTGGGCGGGGGGGCGTAGCTGGCGGACCTGGAGGCCTGGCTCGAGCCGCGCCTGAGGGAAGCGCCGGCGTCGCTGCGGGCTCGCGTGCTCGAAGCCGTTCGCGGGCCCGTGGCCTCGCCCACGAAGCATTCGACACTGCTGCGCACGGCTGCCGAGCAGCTCCTCGAGCGGGCCAAATCCGGTCCCCCTACCCGCGACACCGCCCTCACCCTCCTCGCCGCAGACGCGCTGATCACGTTCGCATGTGAGGCTGCCGGAGAGTCCGACCCGCGCGGCTTGGTGGAACTCACGTGATCGATCTCCACACCCATCTCCTCCCGGGCATAGACGATGGCTCCGATTCGACCGAAGAGTCGGTGAAGGTGCTGACGCGGATGGCGCAGCACGGCGTGACCGCTGTCCTGCTCACGCCGCACGTCTCCGCGAGCCAGCTCGACGCCGATCCCGAGGAGCCCCTGAGGCTGCGCCAACGCTCCTACGAGGAGCTTCGGGCGTATGCCCCACCGACCCCCCAGCTTCACATCGGCTTCGAGGTGATGCTGGATCAGCCGATGCCCACTATCGCGATGGGCGACCGCCGCCTCTCTCTCGCGGGGTCTCGCTACTATCTGGTCGAGTTCTCCCTCGGGGTGGTGGCCGATTTCGCCACGACAGTGCTGAATCAGATCGCGCGCTCCGGAGCGGTGCCGCTGGTTGCGCACGTAGAGCGATACGACGCCTGCAGCGTGCCGACGGTGACTGCCTGGCGTGAGGCCGGGGCGAAGATCCAGGTGGACGGCACCACGCTCACGCGGCCGGGTACACGCGGGCGCCGGGCGCGCGAGCTGCTCGAGGCGGGCTTCGCAGATGTCATCGCGTCGGATAACCACGGCGGACGCCGCACGGTGGCTACCGGGCATGACTACCTGACGCAGCTGGGGTACGAGACCGTGGCCGAGCGACTCTCGCTCGAGAACCCGCGTGCGGTGCTGGAGGACGTGGAGATGGTGGATGTGCCGGCGATCAAGATCGAGGAAGGGATGCTGTCGCGTATCAAGCGGGTGTTCGAGTGAGCTGGCGTCGGTTCTTCGCTCTGTGTTCCACCTCCGCGAACTGCAGAGCCTCACGTCGCTCGCTCGTCCCCGCGAGCGCTCTGACGTTCGCTCCGGTGGAACCCAGACCTCAGCCTGCCGCCAGCTAGCTCTTGGAGGTCCTGAAATGAGTTTGATAGATCTATCCGGCAAGGTCGCGCTCGTGACCGGCGGGTCGCGCGGGATCGGCGCTGCGACGGTGCAGCTGCTCGCCCGGTCGGGGGCGGAGGGCGTGTTCACGTATCACACGCGAAAGCACGATGCCGAACACGTGGTCTTGGGAGCGGCGGAGATGGGGCGGCGCTGGGTGCCGTTCCAGGCGGACCTGGCGGAACCGGAAGCCTGCGAGCGCGCCGTCGAGGAAACCGTGGAGTCGTTCGGTCGGCTCGACGTCTTCGTCGCCAACGCGGCCATATGGCCCGCCCAGGAGGAGGGCGTGGCGGAGATGAGCGACGAGCGCTGGAAGCGCACTCTCGCCGTGAACCTGGACTCGGTCTTCTACGGCACCAGGGCAGCCCTACAGGCCATGGAAGGCGGCGGGCGGGTGGTCATAGTCTCCAGCACCGCCGGACAGCGTGGAGAGGCGTTTCACGCCGATTACGCGGCCACCAAGGGGGCTCTGATCTCGTTCGTGAAGTCCGTCGGGGTGGAGGCGGCCGCGGCGGGGATCGGGGTCAACTGCGTGGCTCCCGGCTGGGTGGACACGGAGATGTCCAAAGAGCCGTTCGAGCAGGGCGGCGGGGCCGGGAAGCGCGAGATCGAGGCCACGATTCCGCTGGGCCGCGTAGCCACGGCCGAGGAGATCGCGGGGCCTATCGTGTTCCTCTGCTCGGGGCTGGCGGGCAGCGTGGTGGGCGAAGTGGTCAACGTGAACGGAGGCAGCGTGCTCTGCGGTTGAACGACGGAGCGCACGGAGACGAAACGGGACGCGCGGCCTGAGCCACGCGTCCCGTCTTCTATTTGGCGAGCAGGGAGCCCGCTCAGACTAGTGCCGGCCAAGCTCCCGGGCAGGTTGCAAGGATGAGACTGAACCGACGTCGCCCGGCTGACTCCCCACTCATGAATTGTCGAAAGCGCCTGCGGGTCAGTGGAGGAAGGGCTCTCCCTGGTCGAAGGGCTGAATCCACCCATCCTCACCGTTCGGCTTCGTGCGCCGCATGGCGATTGCGGCCCGCTCCAGGAGGTCGTGGGCCTCGATCTGCTCCTCCCGGACGTTCTTCACGGCCTCGTAACCGGCGCGCACGCTGAAGTGTGGCCGACCCGTCTTGCGGCCGTTTTCTTCCTCGATCGCCCGCGCCAGACGGCGCGCCAGGCCCATGGCTCCTTCGGCGTCCGTCGCCGGGGCCACGATGGCAAACTCGGTTCTCCCGACCTTACCGATCGCGTCGGACTCGCGTCCCGCGGCTCTCAGGGCCTGCGCCATCTGCTCGACGGCAGCCTCGATCGCCTCCACGTCGGTTCCCGAACTGGGAGCCTCGTCCGCCTCGAAGGAGGGGGCGATGACCACACATGCCATCGGCTGTCCCTGGCGGAAGGCCAGGGCGCGCAACTCGTTGGCACGCCGTTCGAGGCCGCGCGTTGAGTAGAGCTCGGTGGGCTCGTCCACCATGCTGTCCTGCTTCACGCGGTCGATCTCGAACTTGGCGGTGATGTACTGGTCGAGCCGGAGCAGTAGCTCCTGGGCGTCGAACGGATATGTCAGGAACTCCCAGGCGCCGGCCTCCAGCGCGGCCAGGCGCTGCTGCCTGGTGGCGTGACCGGTGCTCAGGACGATGATCGGTACGCTGGACCCGAAGCGCTGCTCGGCGCGCAGGATGTGGCACAGTCCCACGCCGTTGCCGTCGGGCAGATTGAAGTTGATGAGGACGACGTCGGGCGGACGAACCCGCGCGCGCTCGACACCCTTCATGCCGGTCGTCACGCGCACGACCTCGTAACCGGCCGGCGTCAAAACGCTCTCGAGGGAGCGCGCCGACCAGTCCTTGTTGTCGATTATCAGCGCCTCTGGCGGGCGCGGTCGAAGGTATCCGCCTGACACAGTCTCTACACCGTTAAGTGTTTGTTCGAATGCAACTTACCTCTACGGGACCTGACCCTCTGTGACCTACGGCACGCGTTATGCGTCACTCACACCGCCCTAACGGTTGGGCCGGATTCCGGCGCGGTTCTTCGTCGCCCATTCCGGAGCGGCTGCCCGTTCCGATACTGTGTTGGAATTGGGGCGCATCGTCCCAACTGGGTGCTTGAAGTTGCCGCTTCACCGTGAGTCGGCCGTCTGGGAAGATAAGGGGCTTGGGCCGCCGTGACCCACTTGGGGCGTCTCGGACCGCCCTCACGGGGCTCACGCCCCTATATTTGGGCCCATGGTCACAGTGGGTGTCTCCCGTTTCGCGCTTCCCGAGGGGTGGTGAGAATGACCTTCCCGGAGGAGCTGAAGATCCCCGAACAGGTTCTCGCGATTGCGAGGACGCTGGAGGAGGCGGGGTTCGAAACGTGGTGCGTGGGGGGCGCAGTGCGCGACAACCTGCTCGAATACCCGAACAAGGATTTCGATTTGGCGACGGCT
>JBDHIS010000062.1:0-6078 GCA_039587315.1 Gemmatimonadota bacterium
CACGAGAGAGAAGGGTGTCTCGCGCGGCACCAGTATCAGCGGACGCCTCTCCTTGAGCGTGACGTCGGCTGCGCGCTCGACGAGCGAGCGGCTGCTGCCGTGGGCGATCGCCGACATGGTGCCCATCGAGCAGGGGCACACGACCATTCCGGCCGACGGTGCAGAGCCCGACGCGGGCCGCGCGCCGCGGTCGCCGTTGTCGTACACGGTGATACTGGACCAATCGCCGCCCGTGGCCTTCTTGAGCTCCGCTTCCGAGGAAACGCCCGTCTCGGTCTCGAGCAGCCGCCAGCCGTGGCTCGACACGATGAGCATCAGCGGCACCTGCTCGCGCGCCAGCACCTCGAGCAGCCGCACTGCGTACGGGCCGCCCGATGCTCCGGTGATGCCGAGTACCCACGGTGCGCTCACTGGCCCCTCCTGTTCGGTGTAGGCGTCTTGTGCGGGTGGCGCAGCGGACCGGCCGGAGGAGGCGCCTTGGGGCCCTTCCCCCCGCCGCGCCGCTTCGGCTTGTGCTTCCCCGCCGTCGCCTTCTTCCCTCGCGGTCTCATGCCAGCCTGTCTCCCAGCGCAAACCCAAGCACAACGATGCTCATGATTCCGTTCATGCGGAAGAACGCGGCATCGAGCCGGCTCAAATCGCCCGGCTTCACCAGCTGGTGCTCCCAGGTCAGTATCAGCGCCGCAACCAGCACTCCAACGAAGTACCACGTCCCGAACGGCGTCGCGAAGCCGAACAGGACGAGGCACGCGATCGTGACCGCGTGCATGAGCTTCGCCAGCAGAATCCCGTTTCGCTGCCCCAGCAGCACGACCGCGCTCTTGAGCCCGTGCTCCCTGTCGAACGACTCGTCGGGGAGCGCATAGAAGATGTCGAACCCGCCGACCCACGTGAGCACGCCCAGCGCGATGACGGGCAACGTCCACCACGGCTCGCTCCAGCTCCCCGTAACCGCCAAGTAACCCGCCGCCGGCGCGATCCCCAGCCCCATTCCCAGCCACAGGTGACTGAGCGGCGTCACGCGTTTTGTGTAGCTGTAGAACAGGATCCAGGCCAGAGCCGCGGGGCTCAGGATCAGACACAGCCGGTTGAGCAGCGCGGCGGCCGCAATGAACGCCGCCGAAGCCACGACGACCGACACGACGGCCTGACCGAGCGTCAGCTTGCCGGCAGGAAGCTCGCGGAACCGCGTGCGCGGGTTCAGCGCGTCGTAGTGCCGATCCACGATGCGGTTGAAACCCATCGCCGCGAACCGAGCGGCCGTAAACGCGACCAGCACCAGCACTCCCTGGCGCACGGTCACCGGCGCGTAGAAGGACGCATACACCACGCCGAGAAACGCGAACGGGAGCGCGAATACGGTGTGGGGGAGCTTCACGAAGTTGACGTACCTGAGGAGGAGCGATTCCCCCGCGAACGTCTGCCCTTCCCTCTGCCCTTCGTTCACTTGTGGCGGCGCGGCTTCAGACTGATCCCCAGCTCGTCCCACATGGCGTCCACCCGCGCCCTAGTCTCCGCGTCCATCTCGATGCGCTCGGGCCACTCCCGGTCGAACCCCTCTTCCTTCCACTTCGTGGTGGCGTCGATCCCCATCTTGGAGCCGTAGGTGAACGCGCGCGACGCGTGGTCGAGCACGTCTATCGGCCCCATGGTGAAGCGCACGTCGCGCTCGGGGTCTATGTGGTTGAGCGCCACCCACCAGGCTTCCTCGGGGTCCTGCACGTTCACGTCCTTGTCGACGACCACGATGAGCTTGGCCAGCGACATCAGACCCATGCCCCACAGGCCGTTGATCACCTTCCATGCCTGGCCCGGGTACTTCTTGTCGATGCTGACGAACACCAGGTTGTGGAAGATGCCCTCTGCCGGCATGTGGTAATCCACGATCTCCGGCACGTTCATCTGGAGCAGCGGCAGGAAGATCCGCTCGGTGGCGTGACCGAGGTAATAGTCCTCCATCGGAGGGCGGCCCACGATGGTCGCGGGGAAGACCGGCGAGCGCCGCATCGTCACGGCCGTCACGTGCACCGCCGGGTAGTAGTCGGCCAGCGAGTAGAAGCCCGTGTGGTCTCCGAACGGGCCCTCCGTCACGAGCGCTTCCGCCGGGTCTATGTAGCCCTCTATCACGATCTCCGCCTCGGCCGGCACCAAGAGGTCGTTGCTCGCCGCGCGAGTGAGCGTAACCGGCTTGCGGCGCAGGAAGCCCGCGAAGATGTACTCGTCCACGTTGGGGGGGAGCGGCGCCGAAGCGCTGTAGATGGAGGGCGGGTCGCCACCCAGTGCTATGGCCACCGGCATCTGCTCGCCGCGCGCAGCCATCTCGCGCCAGTGGGCGGCGCCCACCTTGTGCCGCTGCCAGTGCATTGCCAGCACGTCCCGCTCCAGCACCTGCACCCGGTACATGCCGACGTTGCGCACTCCCGTCTTGGGATCGCGCGTGATGACCTGCGGCAGGGTGATGTAGGGCCCTCCGTCGTCGGGCCAGCACGTGATGATGGGAAGTCGGCCGAGGTCTATCTCGCTCTCGCGCCACACCACCTCCTGACAAGGCGGCTTGCCCGACACGGTACGCGGCGGGTACTTGGCGATCTCCGCGATCTTGGGCAGCATGGCCAGCTTCTCGCGCCAGCCCTCGGGCACCTTGAGCTTGATCAGCTCCTCGATGCGCGCCCCAATGTCGTTGAGGTCGTCCACCCCGAGCGCCAGCGCCATGCGGCGCATGGAGCCGAACAGGTTGATGCCCACCGGGATGTCACTCTCCCGGCCGTCGTCGAGCACCGGGCGCTCGAACAGGAGCGCGGGACCACCGCCTGCGCTCTTGGAGCAGCGGTCTGTGATCTCGCTTATCTCCAGGCGCGCGGCCACCGGGCGCGCGATTCGCGTCAGCTCGCCCGCGCCCTCGAGCGCGGCGAGGAAGTCCCTGAGGTTGTCCACCGTCATTGCCTCGTTCCCCAGTGAAGCCAGGCGATACCGAGCGAGAGCGACTGCTGTCCTACGTCACCGAACCCTGCGTCTCTCATCTTTCCAGCCAGCTCATCCGGCACCGGGAACTCGTCCACCGATGCTGGCAGGTAGCTGTAGGCGCTCGTATGTTTCGAAACGAACCGACCGATCTGCGGTAGCACGCGCCGGAAGTAGAAGCGGTAGAGTGGGCGGATCGGCCACGCGGTGGGAGTCGCGAACTCCAGTATCACCAACCGACCACCGGGCGTGAGCACTCTGGCCATCTCCGCCAATCCCGCATCGACGTCCGTCAGGTTCCGGATCCCGAACCCTATCGTGATTCCGTGGAAGGTAGCGTCGGGAAACGGGAGCTCCAGCGCGTCCGCGCCCACTCCGCGCAGCCCATCCGCCTTGCCCACTCCGAGCTCGAGCATCGGGACTACGAAGTCGGCCCCGACAACGCGCCCGGTGAAGCCGTCCTGCCCGGCCAGCTCGGCCGCCAGGTCCAGCGTTCCGCCGCAGAGGTCCAGATAGATGCCGCTCGGGGACGCTTCCCAGCCCAGACGCCGCACCGCGCGGCGGCGCCAGCGGCGATCGATGTTGAGGCTGAGCACGTGGTTCAGGAGATCGTAGCGCGGCGCGATGGCCGTGAACATGTCCCGCACGTACGACCGCTTCGGTTCGCCGCCCGGCGACCTGACGTCCGGGGGGGTCAGATTCATAGGCGCGAAAGGTACTGGCGCACTTGAACTTGCCGCAAGAATGGTTCAATGTGAAACCGTTTTCGGACCTCGAGCGTAGATAAGGCAGATGCACGCCCCCCCCGACCTCACAGGGATCACCGACCAGGAGGTGGTGGAGCGGGCCGGCGCCGGGAGCGAGGCGGCTTACCGGGAGCTGGTCCGGCGCTATCAGCGTCCGGTCTTCTCCCTCATCTACCGCATGGTGCGGGATCGGGAGCTGGCGGAGGACCTCACCCAGGAGACGTTCGTAAAGGTCCTCAACGCCATAGACCGTTACCGGCCCGAGTACAAGTTCTCCTCCTGGATCTTCAAGATCGCAAACAACGCTGCAATCGATCATCTGCGGCGCCGCGAGCTGGACACGCTGTCGCTGGATGGCGGACCGGACGCGACGACCCCGGACCAGGTCCAGGCTACTTCGCTCCAGCTGGGTGACGCCGGTGAGTCGCAGTTGGAGGAACTCGAGGCCAGGGAGCTGGGGACGCAGATCGAGCGGGCCATCGGCGCCCTGAGACCCGAGTATCGCTCCTGTATCATCATGAGACATGTCGAGGGCCGGCCGTACGACGAAATCGCCGACGTTCTCGACCTGCCGCTCGGCACCGTGAAGACCTATATCCACCGCGCAAGAGCCGAATTGAGGGAGTCTCTCGGCGGCCTCAGAGAGTGAAACCCCAATGGGGTGACTCCGTAGTGGAGAGTGAGATGGAAGACCGATTCCTGAACGAACCGACACCCGCCGAGGAAGACCCGGCAGTCCACAGGGCCCTGGCAACGCTACCGGCGTTCGCCCCGGGTCCCGTGTTTGAGAACCGGGTGATGTCGCGCGTCTGGCAGCCGCTGCCCCCGAAGCTGAGGGAGCTCGTGCTCGCCTGGAGAGATTATGTGGACTCGGGGCGGGTCTACGGCCCCCTCGGTGCATTGGCTGTAGGAGCCCTGATCCCCCTCGGAGTGGGGATCGGGCTGGTGGCCACGTTCTCCACTCAGATCGGCTCGTTCTTGGGCTGGCTGGCGCGCGTGGGAATTCCGTTCGTCTGGGGGATGGCCCGCGCTTATTTCGCAGAGGTTGTTTCAACCGTGAACACATTCATTACTGCCCTCTTCCCGAGCAGCACCGCCCTGATGGCCGCAGCCATTGGATCCGTGCTGGTGCTGGCCGGGTGCACATTCGGCCTGTACCGGACCATGAACCCGCGTGGCGCCATGAGGCATTCGCGATGAGAAGCGCAATTCAGAAAACCTGGTGGCTGGCCGTGGGGCTGGCCCTGACGGCGCTCATCACCGGTACGCCCGAGGCTCGCGCGCAGGACGTCTTGGGTCACTCGGTCGAGCGGTCGGATGATGCAGCCAGGCTGATCCTGGACCTGTCGAACGGCGACGCCCTCACTATCTCGCTGGAGGACGGCGCGGTCCTCATCAACGGCTCGATGGTCGGTACGTACCACGAGGGCGGCGAGTTCGAGCAGTCCTGGCGCGATGCGCTGGAAGAGATGGGAGCCGAGGATACGGGCACACTGCTCGCGGCGCTCCAGTCACTGGAGGTATCCGAGCTGAGGCAGTCCGAGATCGAGGGCATCGCCGCGGTAGCAACCGTGCTCGAGGGCCTCGAGGACACGGGCTACGCCGGGACCGGCGAGAACATCACCATCTCGATCGGTGACGCCGACGTGGATGCGGAGATCGGCGCGGCAGTCGAGGCAGCTGTTGCCGCAGCGGTTGCGGCGGCCGAGGGCGCGGGCGTCACGATCAGCGGCTTCGAGGATACCAAGGCGGTCGCGCCGCAGGTTACGGTGGTCACTCCCGCAACCCACCTGGCTCCCACGGCGGGCTCGCTCGTCGGCGGCATCGCTGCCGGCACGTTGAGCCTGCTGGCCACGTTCTTCGGCCTCGCGTTCATGGGCCTCGGCCTCATCTTCTTCGCGCCGCGCCAGCTGGAGACCGTCGCCGATACGGTGTGGCACTCGTTCTGGCGCTCGTTCCTGGCCGGCCTGTTCGCGCAGCCGCTGGTGCTGCCGGCGTTCGGGATGATGATCGTCGGGCTCGCACTCACCGTGGTAGGGATCGTGGTGATCCCCTTCGCCATCGTGGCGTTCGCGGCGGCACTCGTGCTGGCAGCGATATCCGGATACGTCGCCGTGGCGCGCACCATCGGGGAGATCTACCTGCGGCGCAAGATGGCTCGCGGCGAGTCGGTGGCTACCTGGGGGTCGTTCCGCTACATCGTGTACGGCCTGACCGGCCTCATGGCCATCTGGCTCCCGGCCGTCGTGTTGGGTGGCGTGCCGGTGGCCGGCAACATCGCTACCATCACGGCCGGCGTCACGACCTGGATGCTCGCCACGGCAGGCTTCGGCGCGACGATTCTCTCGCGCGCCGGCGTGCGCGGCACGTT
>JBDHIS010000063.1:0-5831 GCA_039587315.1 Gemmatimonadota bacterium
GACGAGTTCGCCGACTACGAGACATGGGATCAGGGCAATCTCGATCTGAGCGTGTCCAAAGACAACGACATGCTGCAGTACGAGTACGCCCGCTCCGCACTGCAGATCGGGCTGCAGCTCGAGCAGGAGCTGGGTGTGAACCCGTACAAGTTCGGTATGATCGGCTCCACCGACTCACACACCGGCCTCGCCACCGCCCAAGAAGACAACTTCTTCGGCAAGCACTCCGGTGCGGAGCCGAGCCCGGAGCGGTGGGAGCACCCGATGGCCCAGGTGGGTGACAAGAAGTACGAGGGGTGGTCCATGGTGGGGTCGGGCCTGGCTGCCGTGTGGGCGCGGGAGAACACGCGCGAGGCGCTGTTCGAGGCGATGCGGCGCAAGGAAACCTATGCGACGACCGGCTCGAGGATGCTCGTACGGTTCTTCGGTGGCTGGGAGTTCACCGAGGATGACGCCATGAACCGGTTGCCCGCGGACGTCGGGTACACCAAGGGTGTCCCGATGGGCGGTGACCTGACGAACCGTCCGGACGGCCGCTCACCCACGTTCCTCGTCGGGGCCCTCAAGGATCCCCTCTCGGGCAACCTGGACCGGATCCAGATCGTCAAGGGCTGGCTCGATGCCGGCGGAGCGCGGCAGGAGCGGGTCTACGACGTGGCCGTGTCCGACGGCCGCTCCATCGGCTCTGACGGACGCTGTCGTACTTCCGTCGGCAACACGGTAGACATTGCCAACGCCACCTGGACCAACACGATCGGAGCACCTGAGCTGCTCACGGTGTGGACCGATCCGGACTTCGATCCGGACCAACCGGCCGTGTACTACGCACGGGTCATCGAGATCCCGACCCCGCGGTGGACCGCCTACGAGGCCAAGCGCTTCGGGATTACGATGTCGTCCGACGTACCGATGATCACGCAGGAGCGGGCGTACACGAGTCCGATCTGGTATACGCCGGAGAACTAGCTCAGCCCACAGCTTGGGCAAACCACGGTGACCTGGACAGGTCGTTCCAGGTCACCGTGGTCTTTGTGTAACCGAACTGCTGTGAAGGGCCGATTCACGTCGGTGGGGTCGGGGTGTGTGTGTTTGTCGGCATTCTCTGATACACCTCCGTTGCCGTTCTGCGGTCGCCTCGGTCGTGCCCCGACGTGACATCTCGCGCGGCGCGACATGTCACGCCCGCGGCTGAGCCATCGCTGTCCATAGTGGAATCGCAAGTGCCCATCGGCAATAGACTTCCAGCCGTGGGCGTAGGGAGCCGCCGTTGGCACGGTGCGTGCCACCCCCCCGGGTATCGATCTCCGCCTCCCGGCGGTGCGACCCTCGATCCTTCGTGCAAGTGAGGTCTGGTACCATGCGACTTCGCACTGCTCTGTCGCTACTCGCCCTGGCGGCCATCCCGCAGCTCCTGACCGCTCAGGAGACGTTCACGGTGCGTGGTATGGTAGTGAACCAGGAGCAGAACATCCCGCTCCAGTACGCCGTGGTCGGCATTCCCGAGCTCGAGATCTGGGATCTGTCAGACGAGGCCGGCGTGTTTGAGCTGGAGGGTGTGCAGGAGGGCGTCTACCGGTTCATCGCGCTCAAGCGCGGCTACAACATGGCTATCGAGGCGGTGAATTTCGAGGGCCCGATGGAGTTCATCGTCGACCTGGAGGAAGAAGACCAGGACGCGCCGCTCGGCAACGGGAATCTGGTGGGGCAGGTGGTGGATCAGGAGTCTGGTCGGCCGGTGGATGGGGTGGAGATCCGGCTGTTCCCGACGGAACAGACTGCGACGGCCGATGCACAGGGCCAGTTCGAGATCGAGGATATCACCTCGGGAGCCCTGCAGATCGAGTTGCGCCGGGTCGGCTACGAGCCGCGGATCGACACGATCGCGGCGTTTCCGGGGGTCACGCTGGAGCTGACGATCTCGATGGCCGCGCAGCCGATCGTGCTGGAGCCCATGGTGGTGACCGTGCGGTCACGGCACCTCGAGGCGGCTGGGTTCTATCGCCGCGCACGGTCAGCCGCCGGCGGCCGTCAATTCACGCGTGCGGACATCGAGCGGCGCAATCCGTTCGAGCTGACCCAGCTGTTCGACGTCATCCCGTCGGTGCGAGCGGATCGGGATGCCTTCGGCGACTGGGTGCTGCGCTCCACGCGCGGGGAACGATGCGAGCTGTCGGTGTGGATCGACGGGATGCGCACGCCCGGGTTCGACATCAACACCTATCCCGTGGACTGGGTCGAGGCGCTGGAAGTGTACGTCGGCGCATTCGTACCGGGGGAGTATTACGACCCGTGTGGAGTCGTGCTGATTTGGACCCGGCAGTAGTGCAGGAGCCGTACCTGAGGAACGCGGGTCGCCGGTCGACCCCGGCCGCGTAACTCGCGATCGCGGAGACGCTCCAGGAGGGAGGATGGGTTGGCCCACCAATCGAGTGAAGACAAGCTCGGCGACCGGAGCCGAGACACGTCGGGAGCGATCACCTTATTGCTCACCGCGTGGGTACGCGAGGGGAAGCGTGCGGAGTTCCTTCTGTCGGCTCGCAGCCTGGGACCGGGCACCGGTTTCGTGTTCTACGAGGGGATCGATGATCCCAGGCACGTCTGCGGCACTGCCCGGCTACAGGCCGACTCGATGGACCAGCCGTATCTGGCGAGCGAGCGGTTTCGTGCGCTCAAAGGGGCTCTGCGCATACTGGCGACGAGCTGGAGCATCAGCGTGCTCCGCGAACGTGAAGGCTGGTGTGCCGAGTCACAACGGGAAGGAAGATCGGATCATGAACAATCACGGTGAAGGGAGTGGTGAATCATGAAGAGCTCGGTGTCAGGGGCGCTCGCGTTCGCGGTCTTGATGGTTGGCGCACAGCCCATTGCGGCGCAGGAACAGAGCCGCGAGTCGATGGCGCTGGACAATACCGCCGCACAGTGGTCGCTCCAGTTCGCCTACCAGGCGAACACGGACTACCGGCAGGACACCCTCGCCAACGGGTTGGCCCGTCCGGAAGGCAACAAGGGCTACTTCCAGTACCGGATGGTGGCGCCGATCCCGCTCGGCAAGGTGTCCATTCTGCCGCGCCTCACCGTGCGCCTCTCCGAGAACAAGGACGGCGAATGGGGCCTGTCCCCTACGGATCTGTTCGCCCTCATCGTTCCGTTCCAGTGGTCCACAGGACGCGCTGGCATCGGCCCTGACCTGGTCATTCCAGGAAGCGCGAAGGTGGGGAGCAACGAGTGGGCGTACGGTCTGGCGGGTGCGGTGATTCAGCGGTTCTTCAACGAGAAGATGATGGTCGGGCTGCTGGTCCAGCAGACCTGGGGTCGGCGTGACGTGATCGATCCGGACCAACCCGTGCCGACCGATAGCACGGAGACCGGGGCGAACCCACTTGTCATCAACCCGTTCATCAACCTCCAACTCGGCAAGGGGTTCTACCTCGGCACGAACGACTTGGTGGCGCAATACAGCTGGGAGTTCAAAGGATGGAAGCTGCCGGTTGGCGCCCGCCTGGGTTACGTGATGGTGACCCCGAAGAACACCTGGAACTTCTACGTCGAGTACGCGACCGATTTTGCGACGAACGACTGGCCGGGGGCGGCGGCCAAGAACAAGATCCGGCTCAACGTGTCGTTCAGCATCCCGGTCGGGTAGCTCGACGAGACGGCGCGAGCGCGACCTTATGCCCTCAGCTGCCCGCCCTCCGCGAGCCCGCCTGGTCGTTGGCGGTACGGTCTTCGTGGCCGGGTTTGCCGCCCCGCTACTCGTGCCGGTTGTGGCCGCGAGCGAGCTTCCCGCGGGTTGGAAGACGACCGTTTCGGGACTCCTCATGATGGGCATCCCGGAGCTGGGTATGATGGTCGCCGTCGCCATCCTGGGGAAGGACGGGTTCGCGTTCCTGACCGGCGGCATCAAGCGGCGGTTGAAGGCGTTTTTCAAGCAGTATGGCCCAGCCGAGCGGGTGAGCGCCACGCGGTACCGGATCGGTCTCGTGATGTTTCTGGCGCCCATTGCGATCGCCTGGGCGGCACCGTACCTGGGACATCACATCCCTTCCTACGAGACGAACGAGCTGGTCTACGCCGTGGTGGGAGATGTGATGCTCCTCTCCAGCCTGTTCGTGCTGGGAGGAGAGTTCTGGGACAAGCTGCGCTCGCTGTTCGTGCATGGAGCGCGGGCGGCATTCCCGTGAGTACCGAGCATGCGCGCAGAGAGAATGGGCCGCAGGCTCGCCATTGGGTTGTATCCGGTCCAGGGGGAGCTGCCGTCGACACAAGAGACATGAACGCTGGAGGATCAATCATGAAGCGAACCACACGATTCCTGAGTGGGATGATCGTGACGGTGGTGGGGGCGACCATCGTCGCGTGCGGTGGCATGCAGGTCCGGACGGACTTCGACCCCTCGGCAGACTTCAGTCGCTACGAGACGTTCTTCGTGCTCGAGGAAGCAGGCGACGCCAGCGCTCCCGGTTTCTGGGATGCGCGAATCAAGACCGCCATCGCGCGGACGCTGACGGCCAAGGGGTGGCGACGCGTCGAGTCCCCGGAGCAGGCCGACGTCGCCGTCGGCTATCAGCTCACCACGGAAGAACGGTCGTCGTACCAGACGGTAAGCACGGGCTGGGGCGGGTACGGGTACGGCTGGGGCGACTGGTACGGGCCGCCGATGGGCGGCATGCGGACGAGCTCGACCACGGAGCGCCGCTACGAAGTGGGCACGCTGATCGTCGCGATGTTCGACGTCGCGCAGAAGCAGATGGTCTACTCGAGCACCGCGAGCGGGGAAATCGACGAGCGGCAGCAGACGCCGGAGCAAGCCCAGGCCGACGTGAATGGCATCCTCGACAAGATGCTCGAGAACTTCCCGCCGAACAGTGGGTGAGCGGGTGCTTTGCGTGAGTCAAGAGTGCAGAACGCGGGGTGAAGAGTGAAGGGTGAGGGTGCATGCGTGTGATATACCGCAGGTGACGAGGGTTACGAGGAATGAGGAGGTACTCGGCATGACGCGTATGCGGATGGGCGTGCTGGCCACCGGACTCGTGCTCGGCGGATGTGCGGCGCCGGTGGCGGACACGCCGGAGGCGAGGCTCGAGCAGGCGCGTGAGGTGGCGCAGATCGAGGTCGACGGCGGAGCCCTCGCCGATGCGCTCGAGCTCGGCGCTGACATCGCGTGGAACGCCAGTGCCTATGCACTGGAAGAGGAGTTGGGCCGGCCAGTGACCGACGAAGAGCGGGGGCAGGTCCGCGGCATTTTCCGCACTGCGCTGGCGGCGTTCCTGACGCCGGAGGCCTGGGTGGAAGCATCGGCTGCGGTGTACGCCGCACACCTGACGGTCGCGGAGCCGGATGATCTTGCCCGGTTCTACCGCACGTCCACCGGCAGCAAGCTCCTGTCGCTGCAGGAAGAGCTGACGAGCAAGCTCGGGGATGCCGCCGAGGCGATCGTGGCGGAGAACGAGGCGGCCTTTGCGGCCCGCGTGGACGAGGCGCTGGCCGAGGCGTTCCCCGAGATCGGGGGGCAATAGCCATGTCGCGGCACGTTGCGGGCCAGCTGTCCGCTGCATGGCTAGGGTGCGCGATGACGCTCGGCGTTGGACTCGTGGCCGCCGATTCCGTCACCGCGCAGTCGAACGTGATGCAGCGGCTACAGTATGGTGAAGTCCTCTCGGCACAAGCCGTCGTTATCCAGGACCGTCCGAGCGGCCGTGGTGCCGCGGCGGGATCGACCGTGGGCGCCATCGCCGGCGCCGCGATCGCGCGGCGCGGCGATGGGCTGCTCGGCGCGCTTGTCGGTGGGGCGATTGGTGGCGCGATCGGTCGTGCAGCCGACCGTGCCGGCT